>NZ_NXLV01000001.1 GCF_003364205.1 Helicobacter brantae | reverse complement strand
TTCTCTCCAAAGCTATATCTCACACCCACATTGATCTCATACTTGGTATTGATTTTTCCAAAGAAAGAACTTTCAAGATTTGTATAAAACCTTACATCCTCACAGAGATTAATATTTACTCCTACATCAAGCACCATTCTGTGATCTGTGCTAATTAGAGCATTTTCACTGACCTTATCTAGATAGGTTGCCCCCAGTATTCCATAAGAAGCATCAGCATTTGCATAATCTGCCTCATAACTTACTCCAAGAATAAAGTCATAAATTTGATTTTTGTGTTTGAGGCGATAGGAAAAATCACTTCCTAGTCTTGTTCTAAAGGTTGATACTCCCTCAAGGATAGAGTGCAAAGTTTGTCCATCATATTCTTGCTTGGCTTCGGATTCTGAGAGGTAACCATAAATTAACTCCACTTGAGGGGTAATGCTCCACTCTGAATTTTTGCCTAGTCTAATTCTATATCCGACTTCTTCTCCTAGAGTAATGTGATAGTTTGAAATATTAGCTTGTGAGGAATGGGCGTTAACGCCCTTAAAGTCTGTGGTGATGAAACCAAATTTTATAATGCTATCTGAGTATAATCCACAAGAGTGAATATAGACATTATAGACTCCAAGCTCTATGCTATGAGAGAAGGCATCATAAGCATAAGGAGCATAAAGAAAATCATTCCCCATAAACTCTTGAGATTTTGAAAACATTGCTCCATAAGAGAGAGCCACTCCCACATAATCAAGTGCTTCTCCCCAAGAGGAAGAGAGGGAGAAGTTGTAGTCATAACCTGCTTGAAGAGCAATATAGTTTGAATCAATCTGTGCATACCCCTGTGTGCTAGTTTGTTCTCCCCCAAAGATTCTTGCCCATACTCCTTGGGGATAAGGGTTGCCTCTTAGTTCTCCCATTCTTTTATTTAAAGAATTAAGCACCATTGTCCAAGCAGAGTGATTGTGGGCAAGGAGAGTTCCTGCAAGCCTCATTGAATCTTGATTGATGGAAGCATCCATTGTTTTACCTAGCACCCATCTGTGAAATTTGGAAGCATTAGAGGGAGAGGAAGAGCTAGTGGTGGTTGATGTAGCAATGGGAGATGTGCTAGAAGTCAAAGAAGCTTGAGTTTGTGAAGAAGTGGATTGATTAGCTAGGGCAAGGGTAGTGGCTTGGATTTCATTTGCACTACTTGCTCCATTGTCTTGAGATATTTTATCAATCTCTTCTTTTTTAATCTCAACCCAATAAGTGGTAAATCCCGTTTGGGCTTTTTTAGAAGTTACATTCAAATCTCCTCCTCCACTAGCCACAGAGAGGATAGTCACACCCTTGCCCGTGAAGTCAGTTCCGATAAGTCCTGTGGGGAGGAAGACTTGAGCATCAAGGGAAGTGCCAAGATTGGTAATCGCCTTTTCTTGCAGTTCCTTATCGCTAGAATCTCTAGTTTTATATAAAAAAAATTTTTCACCCCAAGTTTCACCCTCTGACTTACCTACAAACCTTCCTACCCTAAGATTATCAGCCTCTCCTTCTCCCATCCCTGCCACATAAAGTCTAACAAGTGGAGAGCCTATATGCTCAATGAAATTGTCTTCGCCCATATTGATTACCATCGTTTCTATATCCAATGTCTTGCCCTTATCTCCTCTAGAGAATTGAGAAAAACTTTCTCCATTGGTAGCAAGATCTAGGGTTGTTCTTGAAAGTTTGGTAGTGTCTTTGAGGAGATTATCATCATTGGGTCTAGAAGAGAAGAGGATAAGGGTGTCAAAGCCTGTGTTTCCTTCATTTTTTAGAATAAATTTAGAGTTGGATTGAAGGGAGAGGTTACCACCTTTCAAATCTTTTGCATTGCTAGAATCTGAGCTAATTGTTCCTGAAAAAATTGTATTCTTTCTTAAATCATAATGAGTTTGTGAAGTTGTCCATATCTTGCCATAAAAACTCCCATCTCCTATCTTAAGCCAATAGTTTTGATCCCCTCCTTGAATCTCTAAAGTTAAATCTTGCTTGCTTGATTGTCCCTCCAATACTACCCCCAATCCACTCTTAAGGGTATTTCCTGAAAAATTTTTAATATAAACTGAAGTCTTATCCTGATAGCTAAAACCTAGCTTTATTGTCTGCTCATTCATATCTTGATTATTGCTTGAAATCAAAACATTATTTTCTCCCCCCTTATCTGTAATAATAGTCTTGATTTCAGTGTATTTTTGATTGAGCAAGGTTAAATGATTTGATCCATAGCCCCCTCCTCCACTAGAGGACATCAACCCAATCTTTATACTTCCCATCTCTTTGCTTGATAAAGCAACTTCATTGCTCCCACCCTCAGCAATCATACCTCCCATATAGAGCATTGTCTCATTTTGTTTTGTATCATTGATGTTTATTGTATTTTTTCCTCCACTTTTTGCAATCACTCTAAGATGAGAAATATCGTTGTTTAATTCCCCCTCTCCTATTTCTTTTTTCTTTTTGGCATCCAAATATTCTGCTGTGCCAATTCCCTTTTTTACTTCAATATAATTCTCTCCTCCATTTTCAGCCACAATCTTAGCACCCCTCACACCATCTTTAAGAGATGAATATGTCAATGTTAGTTTGCCTTCAAGCTTGATTATATTCTCTCCACTACTCCATGCATCTCCTCCTGCATAGATGATTGGAGTTTCTAGGTTTCCGTTTTTATCGTTACCATTTGGGGTGTATGGATTGTAAAGATAGATAACATTTTCTCCACCATAAGAAAAAATCCCATAAGAGCTAGAAGCAGTAGAAGCTCCCACACTAAGATTGCCATCAATAACAATCTTGTTCCCTACCTTCTGATTTACTCCTCTTCCACTTGAAATAATGTTTTCTTTCACTTCCAAGTCAAGCAACGCAATGCTTCCATTGTATTTTTGCTCCATTGTTTGGATAAGATTGCTTGAAGAAGTTGCTTTGATGGATTGAGCACAGAGCGTATTTGAATCTTTGAAATTCTTAAAAACAATGTGATTTTGTGTCATTACATTCTCATTGCTAGAAATTGCGACAATCTTAGAAGCCAAAACCTTTTGAGATGCTTTATCCTCACCGCCATTACCTATATAAATAGTATTTCTCCCTCCATCTTTTGCCAACACTCCATAATCCCCCAAACCCACAGATTTTAAAACCATATCCCCTTCTTTGACTGCTAGGACATTTTCTCCACCATCTATCGCTTGAAGTCCTCCTTCAAAAACCACTGCATTGGGATATTTAACCTCTCTTCCTCTCCACATAGAGTGATCAACATTGAAAACAACACTATTCTCTCCAAAAGATGCAAAAAGATCTCCTAGCATTCTTGCACCTTGCCCAAACACCAAAGAGGCTTGTTTGCCTGAATGGTTTGCAACACTTCCAACAAAAGCTAGAAGATTTTCATATTCCCTAAAAGAATCTGAGTTTTCCATTTTATCTTTAATATTTTTTTGACTTAAGTCTTCTATGCCTTGTGGTGTTTTCTGATTGCCATTAAAATGGAGATTGATAACCCTCCTTGATGAAGCTCTAAATCTATTTGAATGCCTTGCTGTATCTTCTGCCAATATATCAATCATAACCGAAGAATAGATTGATGATAGACTAAGCATATCATTTACAGAATGTGTAGAATCCACAAAAATACTAGCATCTTTTGTTTTTTTGGGATTTGATAAAATAAGTGCTGCGTTGTGGATATATAGGCTAAGTTGATTAGAGCCTTCTTTTGGCACAAATTGTCCATCAAAATTCTCCAAACTTCCAAAAACCCCTTCTTTTAGCTTTTTGTAGCTCTGCCACTGATTTGGAGTAGATAAGGGAGTGTACTGATATTGAAAACATGCGTTTGAACTAGATTGCAAACAATCATTAGCCAAAACCAATTCCCCTCCAACCAAGTAAAACAAAGGGAGCGAAACAAACGCTTTTTTCATCAAGCAACTTCCATCCTTCCTTAAATTTTTAACTATATATAAATATTTTTCTATGTTGATATATAGATAATTATTTTTTAATTTTTTGTCATTCTAAAAAGAAATCAGCAATAACAAGTTAATATATTCTATAAAGTAAGAAACATATTTATTTCTTAATATTTACTGAATAAGTGAGTATTTTATTGTCCGTTTAAACCACAATCTCATATCACACAATATTTTAATCTTGATAATCATGTTCTTTGTCCTCCCACCAAATCTTTATAGGCATTTTCTCCCCCTCTTTCTCTTTCTCTCTTCTTTTCTCTCCAAAGCTATATCTCACACCCACATTGATCTCATACTTGGTATTGATTTTTCCAAAGAAAGAACTTTCAAGATTTGTATAAAACCTTACATCCTCACAGAGATTAATATTTACTCCTACATCAAGCACCATTCTGTGATCTGTGCTAATTAGAGCATTTTCACTGACCTTATCTAGATAGGTTGCCCCCAGTATTCCATAAGAAGCATCAGCATTTGCATAATCCATCTCGTAACTCACCCCCAATCTAAAATCATAAGTTTGATTTTTATATTTGAGGGCATAACCAAAGTCACTCCCCACTCTTGTTCTTAGTGTTGGGACTCCCTCAAGGGTAGAGTGCAAAGTTTGCCCATCATATTCTTGTTTGGCTTCGGATTCTGAGAGATAGCCAAAAATAACTTCAGCTTGAGGGGTGATACTCCACTCTTTGTTTCCTCCAAAGCTAAATCTATATCCCACCTCTTCTCCTAGAGTCATATGATAGTTGGTGATATTAGCTTGTGAGGAATGGGAGTTAATACCCTTAAAGTCTGTGGTAATGAACCCCCACTTAAGAATAGAATCTATATACAATCCACAATCATAAAGATAAACTGCATAAACCCCTAACTCTAAGCTATGAGAGTAGGCATTGTAAGCATAAGGAGCATAAAGAAAATCATTCCCCATAAACTCTTGAGATTTAGAGGACATAAAACCATAAGAGAGTGTGCCTCCTAAATAGAGTGTTGCCTCTCCCCAAGAAGAAGGAGTAAAGAAAGCGTAGTCATATCCTGCTTGAAGGGTAATATAACCTGAATCAATCTTTGCATAACCCTGTGTGCTGGTTTGCTCTCCTCCAAAGATTCTTCCCCATACTCCATGAGTATTAGGATTATTCCTTAACTCCCCCATTCTTTTATTTAGAGAATTAAGCATCATTGTCCAATTGGAGTGATTGTGGGTAAGAAGAGTTCCTGCAAGACCAAGAGAATCTTTGTTGATAGAAGCATCCATTGTTTTACCTAGCACCCATCTGTGAGATTTGGAGGAGTCAGAGGGAGAGGAAGAGCTTGTGGTGGTTAATGTGGTGGTGGGAGAAGTGCTAGAAGCTGAAGAAGCTTCAGCTACGGAAGCTTGAGGTTGTGAAGAGGTGGATTGATTGGCTAGAGTGAGAACAGAAGTGGCTTGTCCTCCATTGCTTCCATTTGCTTCATTGCCTTGAGATGTTTTATCAATCTCTTCTTTTGTAATCTCAACCCAATAAGTGGTAAATCCTGTTTGAGCTTTTTTAGAAGTTACATTCAAATCTCCTCCTCCACTAGCCACAGAGAGGATAGTCACACCCTTGCCCGTGAAGTCTGTTCCGATAAGTCCTGTGGGGAGGAAAACTTGGGCGTCAAGGGAGTTTCCTCCCTTCTCTATTTTCTTCAATGTTGGCTTACCATCAGAGCCAACCAAATGATACTCAAGACTTTCACTAGAGAGATTCCCACTCTTAAAGCTCTTCACACTAACATTATCAGCCTCTCCTCCCCCCATTCCTGCTACAAAAAGTCTAAGAAGAGGATTATCATTGCCATTATTAGCATCAATAATCATTGTCCCTACATCCAAAGTCTTGCCCCGACTTCCTCTAGAGAATTGAGAAAAACTTTCTCCATTGGTAGCAAGATCTAGGGTTGTTGTTGGAAGCTTAATTGTATCTTGCAAGAGATTGCCATCAGAATAGTCAGATTGAGTAAAGATAAGGGTGTCAAAATGGGTGCTTCCTTCATTTTTTAGGATAAACTTGGATTTAGGCTTAAGGGTGAGAGATCCATTATTATTATTACCATTATATGCACTAACACTTCCCAAGAAAGCAGAGCCATCTCCTAGATAGTAGTGGGTTTTTGAAAAGGTTTCAACACTTCCAGAAAATGTACCCGAGAGGATACCAAGTGTAACATCATTGCCATTAAAAGACAACTTCTCCAAAGAATACATTATCCCATTTCCTACCAATAAAGAAGTATTTTCTGTTCCTTCTCCTTTTTCAAGAGACAGCCTTATTCCATTACCTATGTTTTCTCTCTTCTCTATTGATGGACTTGACATATCCCCATATAGCATATCCCCAAAAATTATAGAGGTTGTTCCCCCATTTCCATAAGTCAAATTGGTAATCCTCAATTGATTTGTTCCAAAAGAACTGCCATTTGCTTTTTTGGAAAAATGTATATAGTTTTTACCCCCAGCCTCAGTTGTAAGATTTCCAATCGTAGTTTCTCCACCTCCATCTACAAAGATCTCATTCACACCTCCAATATTCTCCCTACCTTCTGGATCGGTCCTTCTAGCAAACACATTTTCAATCCCACTCTTTCCACCATTATTATGCAAAACAATATGATTTGTTCCACCATATGCCAAAACATCTCCCAGATAGATTCCACCCCAATTATCACCATACAACCTTTCATTCCCCATATTTTTAATCACAATATCATTTCTACTATCTGCACTATTCCCACGAACAATAATGCTTGTGGATTTCATCGACTCTTTGAAATCTAAAGAGGTTTTCTCACTATCATCAATATCAAACACTCTGCTACTCAAAGAAATATCACTTGGCCTATGGATTCCCATCGCCATAAATACCCCATTGACAACAATCTTGTTTTTCCCTCCATTTTCTGCAATAATACTTCCCCCTATTGCATTTCCATCATTTTGACAAAACAACAACCACAAGTTCCCACCAATATCTATATCATTCACCCCACTACCACCAGCAAAAATCTGTGTGGTTGTCAAAACTCTAGTGGGATCATATTCATCACTCTTTCCCTCTTTTTTGATAGCCCCACCATTATTGTCCTTGCTTATGTCTGCAAGAACAATTGTATTTTTGCCTCCCAATGCCACAAGTCCAAAAGAATTGCCATCCATTGTTTCAGAAAACAAAACTCCACTTCCAATAGAGACTTTCCCATCAATCATGATTGTATTGCCTATATCATCTCGATTCTTCTCCATTTTTGAAGAATCTGTCAAAACCCTATCCTCCACCTCAAGATCTAATTTTGTATTTCCATTAAAACTCCAACCCGAAGATACTTTTACACCTTGTGTGAGAATAATATTTTTGCCAGTTTCTGCCACTACACTTCCCACAATCATCATATTTCCAACAGGAAAACCATTATCAAAAATCACACTATTTTCTGACAATGCACTTTCTCCACCATTTGCAACCATATTATTGACAAATAACGACTGAGAGGTATTGGAAGAATCTTTCGAACCAATATAAACGCTATTTTTTCCACCACTATTAGCTACAAGCCCATCTCCTCCAAAACCAACCGACTCCAGTATGCCATCCCCATCCTCAATCCGCAAATGAGTCATCCCTCCCTTATCACTATGAACTCCACCCACAAAAACAATAGAGGCATCCTGCTTCCCTACAATGTAACTAATCCCAAATATACTGGATCTCATTCTAGAATCACCAAAAGTTAAACGAGTTTCAGTACTATCCCCTCCACTATAAACATCCCCCATCATTCTTGCCCCATTTTCAAAATTTGCATCCACCTTTTCTCCAGAATTATTCCAAATCCCCCCAATTAAAGCCAAAGGCATATCTCTATTATGTTGCAGAGTACTTTTAAATTTTTCTCTAATTTTCGTACCACCTCCTAATTGAAGTTCAACCAAATCATGACGATTTACATTCCCATTTTTTTGGAACTCCAAGGTCACGGATTTTTTTCTCTCATTCTCTTTTGGCTCATTCTTTTTTGAGCTAGTAATCACAATGTTTCCAATAGTTGCCCCACTAGAGGAGTAAAGATTTAATATGCCTTCTTCCCCTTCTTTATTTCCAGTATCCACATATAATCCAACTTGAAATGGGAGTTTCAACCCTAGACTCTCTCTTACATCACTCAATATGAGAATAGATCTTTCAATTGAAACCCCTAAATGAGTGGTATCTGGTACTGATTTTGGAACATATTGTCCATCAAAATTATCTAGACTCCCAAAAACGCTAGATCCCTTCACAAGCTTTTTATAGCTAGTCCATCCATCTTTTTCAGATTTTTTTAAATCTTTTGATAAAATAGAAGTTCCCCCATATTTAAAGCATGCTACTCCACCATAGTCATTATCACTACAATCTCCACTATACACCACACTCACATCAAGCAAACAAGCCAAAGAAGTTGCAATCAATACATTAAACTTTTTCATCAAATATCCTTCCTTTTACTCAAAAACTCAAAAAACCCTTATGAATCTCTATATAAAATTTAAAATATTTATAAGAGATTATTCATCTTATTTATCCCATAAGAGTTTCTTAATTGATTTATGGATAATATTGATAAAAGTAAAATATTTTGTAAATATTTTTTATTGATATTTTTGTTTTTTATTCTCTTATTTTTTTCTTAAGATAGTATAATTTTATAGTTATTTTAATAGATAAAACTCAAGGTCAGTAGAAGATTTACAAGATAGGCATATTGAAACATACACTTTAAATAGACTTAAATTTTAATTAAATTACTCTTATTTTATATTTTAAACTAATATTTTTGGACTTTTGGAGCTTCACCCAATCCTTCTTTTCCACTCCCTTAGCTCTAGCTCTCTTTCTTTCCAATTAGGCATTTTTTGGCTCATCATTGCATAGAAGTTTTTGTCGTGATAGTAGTGAAAGAAGTGAATCATCTCGTGTAATGCCACATACTCAATCAATCTTTTTGGCATTTTAATTAGTGAGAGATTGAGATTGATATAGCCTTTTTTGGGATTGCAAGAGCCCCAGCGTGAAGCCATTTTCTTGATTGATAGATGAGAGATTTGCACCTCTAGCTCCCTCTCCCATTCACCCAAAACCTCTTCAAACACCCTCTTTGCCTCCCCTCTTTGCCATTTTTGCACGACTGCCTCTATCTCACCCTCACTTCTTGCCTCTACTCTTATCTCCCCCTCATTGAGTTTGATTGAAGCCCTATGGCTAGGAGAGAAACTCACTTTATAGCTCTCTCCTAGATGAAAAATCTCCCCACCATTGCAATATCTCTCCCCCACTTTTTGAGGAAATGCCAAAAGCTTGGTGCGTATCCACTGCTCCCTTTTGTATAGCACACTCTCAATCTCTGAAATCCCCACACCAAAAGGGGCTGAGATAGATAAGGTGTTGAAAGATTTGATTTTGAGGATAATGTGTTTGATTTTTTTGTATTCAAGCGTGATTTGAAGATGTGGGAGAGGTGGAAAGTGAAGGCTTTGAGGGGTTTTGTCTCCCTTTTTCTTCCTTGCACCCCCACCCTTAGATTCTGACTTCCCCCCTAGCCAATCCCAAAACCCCAAATCCCCCTACTCCATTTCAAGATGAAGCAATGTCATCTCTTCCCCATCTAAGATTTTCACTTCACTGCTTTGGCATTTGGGACATTGCACCAAATGCTTACTTGTCTCACTCACCTCTCCACACTCTCTGCACTCTAGCACTAGGGGTTGAGTGATATACTCTATCTTTGCATTCTCTAGCACACTGCCGACTTTAAAGGTTTCTAATGCCCTCTCAAATAGCCCTAGCTCAATGCCACTGAGTATCCCCACTTTGACTTTGGCTTCTAGCACCCTTTGGCAATCATTTTCCCTCACATAATCCCCACAAAGCTCAATAAATGACTGCACTACTGAATACTCGTGCATTAGCAAATCCTTGGCAATATCTCGCCACTTGGCATATCCAAAAATCTCTTAGTCCCATAGCTTGAGCAAAGCACGACTTTGCCCTCATACTCTTTATCCACTTTACCAATGATTTGAGCCTCTGCACTCAAAGGATTGGCTCTAAGTAGCTCTAGCACTCTCTCTGCCTCACTCTCTGGCACAGCTAGGACAAAAGTTCCCTCATTGGCTAGTGCATACGCTTCTAGCCCCAAAAACTCACAAATCCCCTGCACCTCACTTGAGATAGGGATATTCTCTTCTTGAAGCTGGATACATACTTTTGAGGCTTTTACCCATTCATTTAAAACTGCTGAAAGCCCTCCTCTTGTGGCATCTCTTAGAGCCTTGATTTTCACTCCACTCTCAAACACCCCCTTAAGCACTTGCCATAAAGATGCACAATCTGAAGCCAAATCCGAAACTAGCTCGATTCCCTCTCTTTGGGCAAAAATACTTGCTCCGTGTTTGCCTATGCTATTGGATACGATGATGATATCCCCCTCACTCAAACTTGAAGCTGAAATCCCCTCATAAATCACTTCCCCAATTCCTGCTGTATTGATATACACGCCATCAGCCTGTCCTTTGGCGACGACTTTTGTATCTCCTGTGATGATTTTCACGCCATTTTTCTCGCATTCTTTTGCCATAGAGATTGCAATTTTTTCTAAGTCTTTAACCTCAAAGCCCTCTTCGATGATAAAAGAAGCACTCAAATACTTTGGCTTAGCTCCCATCATCACTAAATCATTGCAAGTCCCACAGATACTAAGCTTTCCAATATCCCCACCATTGAAAAAGAGTGGAGAGATAGTAAAAGAATCGGTGCTAAAAGCAAGTTTGCCTTTGGCTTCAAAGATAGAGGCATCATTGCTTTGCTCTAAAATCTCGTTTTGAAAATGCTTATAGAAAATCCCTTCTATCAATGCATTATTCTCACTTGCTCCATTTCCACAAGCAAGGCTAATTTTCTCAAACTTCATCACTCTCTCCTAAAGTAAATTTCCATATCTAAAATACGCATTACAAACCCCCTCACCACTAACCATACAGCTCCCAATAGGTGAAGTCGGCGTGCAAGCCTTACCAAAAAGTTTGCACTCTGTGGGCTTTGCACTTCCACAGATGATTTTTGGGCAAATGCACCCTTTGGGCTCTTCTACCTTTTGGGTAGGCAAAATCTCTGCATACACTACTTCTGCATCAAACTCTCTAAACTCATCTTTTAATCTCAAAGCTGAGTGGGGAATCTCCCCAATCCCCCTCCACTCAAAGCTCTCTCTAGGCTGAAAATAGTGATTGACTTTCTCTTGAGCTAATAGATTGCCCTCAAAGGTTACAGAGCGAGTGTATTGATTTTCTAACTTTGCCTCTCCATTTTTGACTTGAGAGAGTATCATGGATAACCCTTGCAAAATATCCACAGGCTCAAACCCTGAAACCACTGTGGGCTTACCAAAATCTCTAGGAAACTCTTCATAAATCTTGCTTCCTGTAATCACAGAGACATGAGAGGGAGCGATAAAAGAATCAATCTGCACTTCAGGGATATTTAGCACTGCTCTCATTGGTGGTGGGACAAGCACGTGATTGATATGAAAGAGAATGTTTTTTATCCCCTCACTCTGCACTCGCTCTAGCAGGGCTGAAGTCATCGGTGTGGTGGTTTCAAACCCTATGGCAAAGTAGATGATAGTCTTATTGGGATTTTCTTTGGCAATTTTTAGCAAGTCAAGTGGGCTATACACAAACCTCACATCTGCCCCATTGGCTCTCTCTTGGGCAAGTGAGCCATTAGAGCTTGGCACTCTTATCATATCTCCTAGAGTTGCTAAAATGACATTTTTTTGCTTAGCTAAAGCTATGGCATGATTGATACGCGATTTACTCATCACACACACAGGACAACCCGGCCCGTGGATAAACTCAAACACATCACTCACAAGCTGATTGATTCCATACTTCATAATGCTATGAGTATGCCCCCCACACACTTCCATTACTCTAATTTTCTTATCTAATCCTTTGGCTTCTTCTTTGATTTTCTCACTCAAAGCCAAAATGCTTTTGGGATCTCTAAAGCCTTGATATAAGTCATTCAAACTAAGCATTCTCTTCCTCTTGCATAGAATCTACGATTTGCTTGTATAACTCTAGGGATTCTAAGGCGTGCTCTTTGGAAATCTTATTCATCGCATAGCCGATATGAATAAGCACATAATCCCCTACTTCAATCTCATCTTGCAAAATATCCAAACTCACTTCTCTTTGAGTCCCCATAGTATCTACAATGCAGGTTTTTTCTTTTTTGTTGATTGATACAACTTGTGATGGAATAGATAGACACATTATTTTTTTCTCCTTTGATTGATCCAAGAGATGAGTTTATCAAACCCCTCTCCACTCTTGCTTGAAAGCTCAATCATCTCTACTTTTGGATTGAGTTTTCTAGCTCTCTCTAGCACCAAACTTGGCTCAAAGTCAAAATGCTCAATCAAATCGCATTTGCTCACTATCACCAAGTCTGCTTCTTTAAACATTACAGGATATTTCTCCACCTTGTCATCTCCCTCAGTTACAGAGAGCAAAACGATATTATAATGTGTGCCGACATCATAACTTGCAGGGCATACAAGGTTTCCGATATTTTCTACAAAGCACACATCAATCCCCTCAAAGTGCATTTGAGAGAGTGCATTGGAGATCATAAACGCGTCTAAATGACACGCACTTCCTGTCTGAATCTGAATGGCCTCAATGCCTTTACCTCTAAGCTTGTTAGCATCATTTTCAGTTTCCAAATCTCCCTCAACCACATTGAAAGCAAAAGGCTTTCTAAGGGCTAGTTGCTCTAGGGTTGTGGTCTTTCCACTCCCAGGGGAGCTCATAAGGTTTAGCCCCAAAATGCCCTTGCTATCAAAAAACTCACGGATTTTGATTGCTTCTTTGTCGTTTTTGCTTAATACTTTTTCCACCAAATCTAGTGATTTTTTGAGTTGTGGGTTATCTTGCATAAATACTCCTTAAAGAATGATATAACTGCCCCAAAGCCAAGCCATTGTCATTGGGTGGAATTTTATTGCCAATATAGCAAGTTTTTCCATTTTTTCTTAACTTTTCCAAAACTTTTGCACTCAAAATATTATTACAAAAAACGCCACCACAAAGCACAATTTTTCTATTTTCTGTCTTTGAGAGTGTGAAAATGACTTGAGCGAGGGTGTTGATGAATTTTGAGGCGATTTCTTCTTTGCCGATTGAAAGAGAGTCTTCAAAGATTGAGAGAAAATCTAGCTCAATCTCTCCTCCCTCTATACAAAAATCATAACTCAAAGCACTAAAACGCTCATCATAGAGATTTTGAAGCCACACCCCACTCTCCCCCTCATAGCTTTGAGTTTTTAGCCCACACAAAAACGCCACCATATCAAACAATCGCCCCACACTTGAAGTCAGAGGAGAGTTGAGAGATTTTTGGTGCATTTGATAGAGCGTGGCAATCTCTTGGGGAGTTTTGTGGGTTTGAAACTTTTGAATTTGCTCTAATGAGAGATAATCAAAAGCAATGGAGAGAAAAATCCTCTCAATATCCCTCACTGCTACCTCTCCCCCTAGAAGCTTGAAATACTTAAAATGTGCCACTCTCACAAACCCCTCTGCCCCCACCTCTAGCACCTCTCCCCCCCAAATATTCCTATCCTCTCCAAACCCTGTCCCATCAAAGCAAAAAGCCAAAACCTCTTGGCTGATTTTATGCTCAAAGCATACACAGAGGGCGTGGGCGTAATGGTGCTGAACTTGAGTGAGTTTGGAATCCATCTCTTGGGCTAATTCTTGAGCGATTTTTGTGCTTTCATAATTGGGGTGCAAATCAGCAATAATCTCATCAAATTTTGCAATCCCATAGAGCTTTTGAATCTTTTGGATTGATTGCTTATAGCGAGAGATACTCTCTAGGTTGTCTAAATCCCCAATATAGGGGGAGAGAATGACTAGGTTTTCAAAACCTATGGCAAAACTTGCTTTTTGATTCCCTCCCATTGCTAGGATTGAAAAGGGGAGTTTTTGAGGGAGTGTGAAGCAAGTAGGAGCGTAACCTCGTGCATTTCTTAGCACTACTTCATCTTGAGTGCTAAGAATTTGGATAATGCTATCTTCTATGGGGTTGTTGATTTTTCTTTGATGAGAGAGGGAGAGGGTGGTAAGGAAAGAGAGTTTATCTAGCTTCTCCCTCTCATAGATGATTGGCTCTCCTTTGGGATTAGCTGAAGTGGCTACAAGTGGAATATCCAAAAAAGAAAACAAAAGCTCATAGATTGGAGTATAAGAGAGCATTATTCCATAGGTTTGCAAGTTTGGAGCAATGCCCTCAAGGTGTTTTTTGGCTTTGAGTAGCACGATAGGGGCTTGAGGAGAAAGCAGGGCTTCTTCTTCTTTGGGGGAGATATAGGCAATCTCTTTGGCTTGATTGATATCCTTGCACATCAAAGCTAGGGGTTTGCTAGGGCGATTTTTTAGCTCTCTTAGTCTTTTTATGCTTTTTGCATTGGTGCTATCACAGACTAGATGAAATCCCCCAATTCCCTCAATCAAAATGATTTCCCCCTCTTTGATTTTGGAAGCGATGAGTGAGAAGGTTTGAGGATAATCCTCTATCACCTCTTCTCCCCAAAACATTTTTGGAGAGCATTTGGGACAAGAGATAGGTTGAGCGTGAAAGAATCGACTTGTAGGGGAAGTGTATTGACTTTGGCAAAACTCACACATCTCAAACTCAGCCATACTTGTGCGTTCTCTATCATAGGGCAAAGCCCTTATTACGCTATGTCTTGGCCCACAATTAGTGCAGTTAATCAAAGGATAGAAATAGCGAGGATTTTTGCTCTCTTTTAGCTCTCTTTTGCAATCCTCACAGATTGCAAGATCGCTAATGGGTGGGATTGCATAATGATTTGATTGCTCACTTTCTAAAATCTCAAAGCCTTGAAATGTAGGGCAGTCAATCTCTTGGGTTTCAATCGTTTGGATTTGAGAGATTTTGGGAGCTTTGAGGGGTAGATCTCTCAAAAACTCCTCACACTTTAAGCCTTGAAGTAAGACTTCTACTCCCAAAGCATTGTTTTTCACACACCCACAAAGCCCCAAAGAGTTAGCAAGATTGCTGATAAAGGGGCGAAACCCTACCCCTTGGATTCTACCTTGTATGAGGAGTTTGAGGGTTTTCATCTCTCAAAAAGAAGTGGAAAATTTTTGTTGCGATAGATTGAGGTTTGGCGATTGTTGAAGTAGAGAAAATCCCCTATCATTCTATAAGAGAGCATATCCCCACTCAAAGCAATCCCTCCAATCTCTACAAGATTTCTTAATGCAATATAGAGCTTAGAGGGAAGATGGGTGAAGCTCTCAATATAGCCTAGTGAGATAAGCTCATCTTCTACTCCTGCCATTTTGAAACTCATTCCACTTCGGATACATCGTGCAAGATTGAATTTTTGCAAGATTACAGAATCTTTTTCAAACACATAATCAATCGCCACACCTCTTTTATCAAGGTTGTTTTGAGCGATTTGTAAGGGATTGTTTTGCAATCCTAAAACCACTCTTACAATCTCCCAAATCCCATAGATTCCTTGAGGAAAGGAGCTAAAATCAATGTTTTTAGCCAAAAGTGTGGGGAATTTGAGCGTATAGTTTTCAATAAGGCGTTGAGAGTTTTCATCAAGTGTTTTAATCCCTTCAATCAAAGAGAATAAATCTTTTGGCAACTCAAAACTCATCACCTCATTAAACCATTGCGTTTGAGTATTATAAAGGCAAATCTTATCCCCTCCCTTAAGAGAGAAATAGAAATGAAGGATATTTTGCTCTTCTAAGTGATTTTCAGCAATGATTGTGGAGAGAAAAGACTTATCAAGACTTTGCATTGCATTAAATTTCTCTAGCAAAGATTGGTTGATATATGGCGTTTTAAGAAGTGCAAAATGCTCGTTTTCATACACAACAATCTCGCTCCCCTCTTCTATCACTTCAGCCAAATCATACTCTCTATCTGCACTCTTTGCTCCATACACAAAACTCACCCCTCTCTCTTTGAGTTTTTCAAAAAGAGCCACCAAGATTTTATCTTGTGCCAAAGAAAGGCTCAAAAACTCATTGTTTTGGGCTTCTCCATAGGGTTTGACCCTAACGATAGGTTTCTCATAACTTGCTAGTGCGTTTAATTCTTTTTTTGAAATGGTGCAAATCTCCAAAATCTTTTCAATATCCACACAATACACCCTCTCGCTTGGCTTAAGACTTAAGATATGCACTCCACTAGGGGTTTTTAGGGCAATGTTTTGGGATTGAAGCAACCCTTCTATAATCTCTTCACTTGCTTGAGGAGAGAGAGTGGGAAATTCTTGAAGACAAACCTCACATTTTCCCTCTTGGGTATTTAGACACTGAGGGCAAAAATGCGAAGTGGGTGCAATAGGAGTGAGGGGCATTGAGCTAGGTAGGGCTTGAGAGGGCAAACTATTTGAGCTAATCTCATCAAGATAGAGGCTTTGAGGAATCTTCTCTGAAAGCTCTTGGGTAATTTGCTCCAATCTCTCTAGCTCATCACACTCTATCCAAAGCCTCAAATCTCCTGCTTCTTTCTCAAAGATAGAATATTGCAACCCCTCATATTTACCAAGAATGTTTTGCAAAAAGAAATTAAGCCTAGAGCTAAAGCCACGATTTTCAAAGCTGAGTTCAAAGATCATTTTGTTTCATCTCTCGCTTAAAAGAAATTCTTGCAATCTCTTGGATACTTACTTCTGAATTCTCACTGATTTGGCATTTTGGATCTAGCTCTAAGATATAGTTTTTTAGCACTTTCTCCATCGTGCTTACAGCACTGATAATATCGCTTGAGAGTTCAAAGGTAGAATCAGATTCTATCCTTGTGGGAATCACACCAATAATCTTAATTGAAGGTATATCTCCATGCGTTCTCATCATCTCTAAAGTCTGCAATGTTTCTACCTCATGAGCACTACCCTGCCAGTTGATTTGCTTGGGCATATTCTCAAAATCGAAGAAAAACACATCTCCAAACTTTCCATCTTCACTTTCAATACAATCAACTAAAATCACTTTGTCATACTCGACAATAATAGGGATAAGTAGGTGGGCCAAAGTCCCACCATCAATAATGGTTATTGAATTTCCCTCAGAGGGAGAGAAAGTATATTTCTCATCAATATAGTGGGCAAAGTGTGCCCCTATCCCCTCATCGCCAAAAAGTATGTTTCCAATTCCCAAAATCAAAATCTTCAAGCGTGAGCCTTTTCATAGCTTTTTTTGAATAGGTATTTCATTGACGCCATATAGATATGGATAGGCAAGAAAATGAGGAATACCCAAGTGAGGATATGGTGAATCCATCTTACATTTGCAATTCCACCCATCAATGTTTCAAGAGGTTTAAATAGTGGATAAACCACGCTCATCATTCCCTCATGATAGCAGTGCATAAAAAGCACAATTCCTGTAAAGATAATCCCATAAAGTGCCAAATACACTCCAAGATAAGCTACAAATTGCAATGGATTATAAAGCCCATTGTCTTTGACTTTTCCACCCAAAGTGAGGTAGAAAATGATTCTTGAAATCCATTGTTTTGCACTCAACACATCTGCAAAAGACTTTCTCTCAATCTCACTTCCTTTACTGAAGAAGAAAAGATAAGTCTTAAACAAAGTTGCTCCAAAAAGCACAAGCCCTAGCAACACATGCCAAAAGCGAATCTTGGCTTGTAAGAAATTCACAGGAGCTGTGAGATTTGGATCAGGCATAATGTAGGGTTGAGCGATATAAAAACCGCTCACCACCAAAACAACCATGCAAATAAATCTAATCCAATGTGTTACCCAAAAAGATAGGGGCAAATCGTGATGTCCTTTCATTTGTTTCTCCTTTTTAAGGAATTAGGCAAGGTATTTTGGATCGATTTTGTATTCGCCCAATTTATTGCCTTTGGTATCCATTACATGCACTGCACAAGCAATACAAGGATCATAGCTGTGAATATTTCTAATAATCTCTAGTGGCTTAGTAATATTCTCAAGCTTCATACCAATAAGGTTAGCCTCATAAGGTCCTTTTTGTCCTTTTGCATCAATTGGCCCTGCATTCCAAGTTGAAGGAACAACAGCTTGGTAGTTTTCTACTACACCATTTTTGATTCTTACCCAGTGGCTAAGCATACCTCTTGGAACCTCTCCAATGTAGCGTCCTTTGTATTCTTTTTTAGGATCAATCACTGAAGGAGTATAAGTGCTCTCATCTTTTTTGAGGTTTTCAATTAGGGCATTAAATGTTTCCATTCCGTGCTCTGCGATGAGTTTAGTTTGAAGCATTCTTGCTGCTGTTCTTCCTAGAGTTGTGAAAAGTGCTGCTGCAGGAAGTCCTGATACTTTGAGGAAATCATCTACTACTTTTTTGATTCTTGGATTACCTTGAGCATATCCTACAAGCATACAAGCAAGTGGTCCAACCTCAAATGGCTTAGAATCATATCGTGGAGATTTAATCCAGCTATATTTTGCTTTTTCATTGACACTTGGTGTCTCTACACTTTTGCCCTCACCATTGATTGTCGCTCTAGCTACAAATCCTGTATAGTTTGGCTCAGTTTGCCCATCATATGGGTGAAGAGGTTTGTCTTCTTTATACCAAGAGTGAGTGCACTCCTCCATAATCAAGCTCTCATCAATCTCAAATGCCTTTGTAAGGTCTTTGTTGAGGATATATCCAGGGTTAAATAGATTTTCTGTGGCATTAAGTGCAATTCCCTCACCAGAGATGAAGTTAGGAACTGATACTGCTTGAGTTACACTTGCCTCTCCTCCAAACATTTTAGCTGCCATCAATACATCAGGATAGTAAGCTCTCTCAATAAACTCTTTTACATTTTCAAATCGAGTTTTCCACTCTGCAAGTCGGCTAGGATCTAGCAAATCTCTCACACAAGTTACACCACCGACAACAAAGCTTTGTGGGTGTGGTTGCTTACCACCAAGGATTGCCATAAGTTTTGCACCATCTCTTTGAACTTCAATACACTTAAGGTAGTGAGAGAGAGCAATAAGGTTTTGCTCAGGAGTGAATTTATAAGTTTTGCTTCCCCAATAACCATTTGCAAAGATTCCAAGCTGACCACTATCAACCATTTTTTGAACCTTCTCTTGTGCCAATCGCAAATCAGTTTCACCTGCTGCATAAGGATTTTTGCAATACTTATAAGCTTCTTGTTCAGCTTTTTTAGGATCTGCTTTGAGAGCAGAGATGACATCTACCCAATCAAGTCCGTGCAATAGATAGAAATGAACGATATGATCTTGCAAGAAAAGTGCTTGAGCAATCATTGATCGCACATATCGAGCATTGAGTGGAATAGTTACGCCCAAAGCATTCTCAACTGCCTCAATTCCTGCACGATAGTGTGAAGAAGTACAAACACCACAGATTCTTTGAACGATAAGTCCTACATCTTTAGGATCTCTTCCCTTGACAATGACCTCCAATCCTCTCCAAAGTGTAGAAGAAGAAAACGCATTTCTAATCACATTGTTATCATCTACTTCTACCTCAACTCTTAGGTGTCCCTCAATTCTTGTAATTGGATCGATTACTACTCTTTTGTTTGCCATTTTTATTCTCCTTTAGTGTTTGCGTCTTTAATTTTCATAATTGTTGCATGTGCAGCAATTGCAATCGCCGTTGCACTCAAAGCCACTGCACCGATCTTATCTGCTGTTGCATCAGCACCTTTTCCTCCAAATACGCTTTGGAATTTACGATCAGCAAGTGGTTTTTCATAAGGTTGCATTGTATCCCAAAAATTAGGCTCACTGCACCCCATACAACCATGTCCTGCTTGGATTGGCCAAGAAACACCGCTGTTGAATTTGCTCACAGAACAATTATTGAAAGTATAAGGTCCTTTGCACCCCATTTTGTAAAGACAATATCCTTTTTTTGCTCCTTCATCACCAAAAGACTCTACAAACTCACCTGCATCAAATCTTCCTCTTCTCTCGCACATATCGTGAATTCTTTGTCCATAAGCCCAAGTAGGACGATTGAATGCATCAAGCACAGGAAGATCTCCAAATAGAACAAAATACATCAAAGTTCCTACAATATTTCTCTCGCTTGGAGGACATCCTGGCACATTGATAACAGGCTTATTACTTGCTGCACTCAAAGGCTTGGCATTTGTTGGGTTTGGATATGCAGCTTGCACCCCTCCAAAGCTAGAGCAAGTTCCGATAGCAAAGACTGCTGCACTTCCTGCGATTGCTTCTTTTGCGATTTCTTTTCCTGTCTTTGCTTCAGCTCCGATTGTCAAAAATCTTCCATCATTTGCAAAAGGGATACCTCCCTCAACCATCAAAATATATTTCCCTGCATATTTTTTCATTGCTTGATGCAAAGAAAGCTCTGCTTGCCAACCTGATGGTGCCATCAAAGTTTCATGATACTCCAATGAAATGTAGTCAAAAATCAAAGTATCGATTGTGGGGAATTCTGATCTTGTCAAGCTCTCACTACAACCTGTACATTCAGCCATATTTAGCCAAATCACAGGCAATCTATCACTAAGCTCAGCAGCTTTTGCTACAAGAGGAGTGTATGCAGGAGAGAGAGCCAACATTGCTGTCATTGTCCCTGCCCATTTCATAAAATCTCTTCTTGTGATTCCTTTCTCTTCAAGCATTGAAGCGATTGAGGAACCCTCTTTCATTGCAGGCATTTTTTCAAGCTGTTCTAAACGCTTCTGCAACTTTTGTATTTCTTTGTTTCCCATCTTATTTCCTCCTAAAAAGTATTGGCTAAAAAGTCCAATAGCGATTTTAGTATAAAAAATTTTTTCAATTATCATTTTTGGGGCTTTTTTAATAAAATTTTTTACAAAGTGTGTAGAATGGTAACTATTGCATTGACAATATGGTTTTTCGCAACCCAAGAATCGACTTTGGAGAAACAGAAAATTCATCAAAACCAATCTTGAGTAGTTTTTGAGTCATACTCAAATCCCCTGCTAATTCTCCACAGATTCCTACCCAGCACTGATTTTTGTGCCCTGCTTCAACCACCATTTCAAAGAGCTTAAGCAATGCAGGGTGATGAGGATCTAAAAACTTCTCTAGTTTTGGATTTTGTCTATCTAGGGCTAGAGTGTATTGAGTGAGATCATTTGTACCGATACTGAAAAAATCCACCTCTTTTGCCAAATCTTCAGCAATGAGTGCTGAAGCAGGAGTTTCTATCATCACTCCTAGCTCAAAATCAGCATACTCTACCCCCTCACGCTCTAGCTCCTCTCTCACATCTACTAAAATCTTTTTAATCTCTACAATCTCCCAAAGAGAGGTAATCATAGGAAACATTACAGAGAGTTTTCCATACACACTTGCTCGATAGAGGGCTCTAAGTTGAGTTTTGAAAATCTCTTCTCTATCAAGACAGATTCTTATCGCTCGATAGCCAAGAGCAGGATTTTCTTCAATATCCAAATCAAAATAATCAATCCTTTTATCAGCCCCAATATCAAGAGTTCGGATAACCACCTTTCTCTCCCCCATTAGCTCTAAAACCTCTTTGTATGCTTCAAACTGCTCTTGCTCTGTGGGATAGGTGCTTTTTTGAAGATACAAAAACTCGCTTCTAAAAAGTCCGATTCCCTCAGCATCATTTTGCAATGCACTTTTGGCATCTTCAAGATTGCCAATATTGGCATAAAGCATAATTTTTTTACCCTCTTTTGTGATTGTTGGTTTGCCTTTGTAGTCTTGAAGTTGGCTCTGCTCTTTGACAATCTGCTCTCTTTTGGCTCTAAACTCCTCTAGTATTTCCTCACTTGGATTGACATAAAGCCTCCCACTCTCGCCATCTAAAATCGCCACTTCTCCATCCACACTCTCATCAAAGTGCATTTGAATACACGCAGGGATTCCCATAGTTCTAGCTAAAATTGCCGTATGAGAGTTCATAGAGCCATAGCGAGTAACAAGAGCTAGGAAGTTATCCCTCTGCATTTGCAAAGTTTGACTAGGAGAGAGATCATCAGCTAAGATAATGCTAGGCTCTAGCACTTCTCTATCTTTCACTCCACTAAGGATTTTTAACACACGATTAGCAATATCAACAATATCAGCACTCCTCTCTTTCATATACTCATCATCCATTTGAGCAAAAAGAGTTGAGAAATATTCCTTTGCCTCGCTTATTGCTTCCAATGCATTGCTTCCTTGAGTGATTTTGCCCTCAATAAATTCATTGAAGTCCAAATCCTCTAGCATCATAGAATGCACTTCAAAAATCATCGCTTCTTCCTCACCCACTTCTCTTAGAGCTTTTTGATAAAGAGCGTTAATCTCTTCAATCGCTTGGGCTTTGGCTACTTTAAATCTATCAAGTTCTTCTGTGCTTGAGAGTGTGCTTTGGGGATTGTTTTGTGCTAAATTCTCTTTAAGCACAACAATTCTCCCAATTGCTATTCCCCCCACAACACCTTTACCTTGATAGATTTTCATTCTCTCTCCTATAAATTTTCTTTCAAAAACTCACTAATTGCCTCAAATGCCACTTGCTCATCTTCTCCCTCAATGAGAAAATCAAGCTCTTCGCCACTCTTAGCACCCAAACTCATCACAGCCAAAATCCTTTTGGCATCGGCTTGTTTGCCTTTATTGGTGATTGTAATCTTTGAGCTAAACTCTCCTGCTTTTTTGACTAGCACTCCTGCAGGGCGTGCGTGAATCCCTTGAGGATCCTTAATGATATGTTTAATTTCTTTCATTTATTTTCTCCTTCTTCCAAAATCCTAAAATCAATGCCCCAATGACGCTTCCTATCAAAAGGGCAAGGCAATAATAAAGCACATTCTCTACCACAGGGAAGACAAAAATCCCTCCATGAGGTGCCATAAGGGCACAACCAAAATACATTGAAAGCCCACCTGCAATCCCTGAACCAATCATACAAGAGCTAAGCACTCTAAGTGGATCACTTGCTGCAAAAGGGATTGCCCCCTCAGTGATAAATGAAAGCCCCATCACATAATTGCTCAATCCACTTTTTTGCTCTGAGGGAGTAAATTTGGTCTTGAAAAAAGTAGTAGAGAGTGCAATCACAAGTGGAGGCACCATACCACCTACCATTACAGAGGCCATTACATCAAAATTGCCTGAAGCAATGGAAGCCACACCAAAGACATAAGCAGCCTTATTGATTGGTCCTCCCAAATCTGTTGCCATCATTGCACCAAGCAAGATTCCTAGCAAGATTTTCCACTCTCCATTCATTGAGTTCAATCCCTCATTTAAGAGCGTATTGACAATACCCACAGGGGGTTCTATGACAAAAATCATCACAAGTGAGGTAATCAAAATCCCCAAAAGTGGGTAGAGCAAGATTGGTTTCATTCCATCAAGACTTTGAGGGAGGAATGAGAGTGCCCTCTTTAACCCTAACACAACATATCCTGCCAAAAATCCTGCCAAGATTGCACCCAAAAACCCTGAAGTTCCTGCTTTTGCAATCGCTCCACCGATAAATCCTACTGCAAGTGCTGGACGATCAGCAATGCTTAGAGCGATAAATCCTGCTAGGATTGGAAACATAAAGCCAAAAGCCATTCCTCCAATATCCATAAAGAATTTAGAAATTTCGTGGTTGCTTCCAAAGGATTTTTTCACTTCTTCACTAGCATTAGCCAAATCAATAAAATATCCATCGATTAAAAAAGCTAGTGCAATTAAGATCCCACCTCCCACGACAAAGGGAAGCATATAAGAAACCCCATTCATCAAATGCTTATAAAGTGTATGTCCCAAAGAGGGTTTTGCCCCCTCTTCTTCTCTCACTTCTTCAAAATCTTTTGCTCCTTGATAGATTGGAGCATTTGGAGCTTGAGTGATTAGCTCTTGGGGGCGTGAGATTCCCTCTGCTACTTTGACAAAAAGCACTCTTTTTCCCTTAAATCGCTCTAATGGGACTTGAGTATCAGCTGCGATAATGATTGCTTCTGCATTTTTAATCTCCTCTTGGTTTAGCTCATTTTTTGCCCCACTAGAACCTCGAGTTTCTACTTTGATTTCAATCCCTAGCTCTTGGGCTTTGTTTTCTAATGCTTGGGCTGCCATATAGGTATGAGCAATTCCTGTGGGACAAGCTGTAACAGCCAAAATCTTAGCATTTTCACTCTGCTTTCGCTCTATTTTTTGCACTCCTTGAGCTTCATCAATGATTGAACTAAACTCTTGAGGAGTTTTTGCTTCCAAAAGTTTAGCGACAAAATCACTTTGCATTAGGAGTTCAGAGAGTTGGCTTAAAATCTCTAAGTGTGCTTCATTTTTGCCCTCAGGTGCTGCAATCATAAAGAGCAATTTCACTTTTTCACCATCTAAAGAATCAAAATCCACTCCATCAGGGAATATCATTGCTGTAAGAGAGGCATTTTTTACACTTGAGCTTTTGGCGTGTGGGATTGCTATCCCCTCTCCAATGCCTGTGCTACCTTCTTCTTCACGCTTTAATACTGCTTGCTTGTAGGCTTGAGTATCCACTAGATTACCACTTTTGCTCATTAGCTCCACTGCTTGGGTAATCGCCTCTGCTTTGCTCTCTGCCTTTGCATTTAGGCAGATGCACTCTAGGTTTAGCAAGTCAGTAATTTTCATTTTTCCTCCTTTAATTGCTTGAGTAGCTCTATGACTCTCTCTTGCGTCCCAAACCCCTCTGAATACGCACTTGCACTTCCACTTGCAACAGAATAGTAAAATGCCTCCTTCAGATTGTGGGTTTGGAGAAATCCTGCAATAAATCCTGCAACCATACTATCTCCTGCACCCACAGAATTGATAAGTTTTCCTTGTGGAACTTTGAGTTTATAGACTTCTCTCTCTTCACTCAAAAACACTGCTCCCTCTCCCCCCAAAGACACCAAAACATTTTTAGCTCCCCTTATTTGAAGCTCTTTTGCACACTCAATCACTTCAGCACTATCTTTGAGCTTTTTACCAAACATTGCTTCAAGCTCTGCTTTGTTGGGCTTGATAAGAAATGGAGCATAAGGGAGGGCAAGGTTTAGCACCTCTCCTCCCACATCTAACACGACTTTGGCTTTGCATTCACTCATCACTTTTGCATAAAAATCACTCCTCATTCCCTTTGCCAAACTTCCTGAAAGCACCAATATATCATCTTCTTGGATTGTTTGGAGTTTGCCTAGAAGCTCTGCAATCTCTTGGTGTGAGGGGATTGCTCCACTTGCATTGATTTCGCTCTCTTCTTGAGCTCTGATTTTGACATTGATTCTACTTGCCCCCTCTTTGACATTGACAAAATCACTTCTAAAACTCTGCTCTTGCAATCTTTTAGCAATCTCTTCTCCACTAAAACCTGCCAAAAATCCTAAAGCGATTGAGGAGATTTTAAAATTTTGAAGCATTAAAGAGACATTGATTCCCTTGCCTCCAAGCATAAAAAATTCGTTTTTGGAGCGATTTGTTTCTCCAAGCTTTAGACAATCAAGCTCTAGATGATAATCAAGTGCAGGATTTAAAGTCAGTGTATAAATCAAAAACAACCCTTATATAGAAAAATCACTAAAGTTTATTTTACTCAAAACTTGCCTAAAAACGCTCAAGTTTTTTCTCAATTTGCTCAACTCTTTTGCTTAATCCTGCTGTGGCATCAACCTCACTAAGCAAAACATACAAACAAAACATTCCAATCACCAAAGTCAAAAACACACAAAAAATCGAGATTTTTAATGCCCTTTTAGCAATATCTTCCATCTACTCTCCTACAACACAAGATAAAATCTTTAGCATATTCTCCTCCCATTGCAAAGCAAAGGGATTGATTTCTACTAGCTCAACTTTGGGATTAGCCACAATAGCTCTAACCTGCTTTCTCACATCAAATGGGGTGATTAAAACCATTTTGAGCTTTTCTTGTCTAAACTTTTTTAACTCTTCTTGATTTTTCAATGATAAATATTGCAAATCAAAGCTCTTAGCAAATCCTGCCCAAGTATCTTGAAAACCTGCAAAAATCTTAGGTGTAGTAGGGAGTGCTAATCGTTGCTTGATTTTACCTTCAAACTCTTGAAGCTCTTTAAGAAAACTCTCTAAATTTTCTTTATAAATTTTGGCGTTTTTTATATCTACACTTCTGAGGATATAAGCAATTTTTTTGGCTTGTTTTTTGAGTGAGGGGATAGAGAGCCACTGATAGCAAATTGCCTCTTTACAAGCATTATCACTAAGGTTTAATACCCTCAAAGAAGGATTGGCATTCTCAAAGCGTTTGAGCCATTTTTTCTCAAATGGAATCCCTGAGGCGACATAGACACTTAGATTTTTTATCATTTTTACCTGTGTGGCTGTGGGTTCAAAAAATTTGGGATTACGAGCTTGAGGGACTAGCACAACCACATCAACAAACTCACCTCCAATTTTTTTGACAAAATACTCTTGCACAGGCACACTCACCCCAATCTTTACTCTAAAATCCTCTACTCCAAAAAGGACACAAAACCCCAAAAACAAAAAACAAACTAATCTTTTCATTGTCCCTCTTGCATTGCTTTATATAAATCATTTACAAGCAAAACCCTATCTCCTAGAGTTTTGCGACTACCCCACGCACCATTGTATTCATTGGCAGGTTTGAGTGTAGTGATAACCACTCCTCCCAAACGATACTCATCTTTTCTCCAAAAATCCCCTGCCATTACACTCCACGCACTATGAGCCACAATCGCCCTACCCTCTTTGTCTTCTCCTAAATACAGCATTATATGCCCTTTGAGATAAAGCACACTTCCAAAAGGCGTGGCATTGGCTAAAAGCACTTTTTCTTTCTGTAAAGAATCAAGATTGGCTAGGTTGATTTGGCGTGTGCCAAAATTGCCTTGAGCATATGAGTTTCTTGGGAGATAGAGAGCAAAATTACTAAAAATATCACGAATAAAAGCTGAGCAATCTCTCTCTTCATACAATCCTCCCCAACCATATTGTCGCCCCATCATCGCATTGATATACTCTGCGACTTTTTCTTGAGAGAAGGCTTGAGGGAAAGTGTCAAACTCACTTAGATTGATTGCAGTTTTTTCAATCCTGAGCTTTCCATCGCTTTGGCGTTTGTAGATAAAAATATTGTTGTTTTCAGCGAGTGCAAAGAGTTTGCCTATCCTTGCTTGGGTTACATAATCCCCTCTCCAATCTTTGATAATACTCTCATCATTTTTGGGGACAATAAAGTGTTTGAGAGAAGAGAGAGTTTGGGCTTGTTTGGGAGAAACAAGAGCAAGATGACTGACATCTACCCAACCATAGACAAATTCGGTTTGGATATGAGCATATCTCTTGCTTGTATCATAATGAGTGATTAAAACAGGTGTGCCATAAAAAATCATAGAATTTTGCCACCGATCAAAAGGGAATCCATTGGGTTTAGAAAGTCTTGGATGCACACTTGGCACAGCTCTCACATCACAATCCTTAATCACGATTGCCATTTGAGTGGCATTGGGATAAAGTGGAATTTGCATATCTTGGAGAATCTTTTGTGTCATTTTTGGGCTAATGGGTTTGAGATTCTCCCCATAGCCTAGATTTTTCTCTAGTGAGCTTTTGATCCAAAACACTTCGGCAATATTTGGATTGGGAGTAAGCCCTAGAAATGGGGCAAAAAACTTCTTAAGATAATTCTCTTTCAATCTCTCTACTTCTTGGGGGGAGAGAGGTGGGGTGCGAGTTTTGGGGAGATAATCAAGAGCGTTTTGCGACATTTTTAAATCAGCAATGCTTTTGTTTCCTTGAGGACTATCAGAACAGCCCACAAACAACAAAAGCACAAATAAAAGACTAGCAAAGACTCTCATATACTTCCTTACAAAATCCAAACTCCAAAATTCCCTCATCTACAAGAATGGGGCGTTTAATCAAAGTGGGATTTTGGCTCATCACCTCTAGCAATTCACTCTCACTCAAATCTTTTTCTTTGAGATTGAGGGCTTTATAGGTTGTGCCTTTTTTGTTCAATACCTTCTCAATCCCCCTCTTCTCTACCCACTCTTTGAGAAGCTCTAGACTTGGAGGATTTTTTTTGTAATCCACAAATTCATAAACCACTCCCTTGCTATCTAAAAAATCTAATGCTTTTTTCACACTTTGACAATTTTTTATCCCAAAAATTTGCTTCATTTCCCCTCCTTGATACTCTCTAGCAGGTTTTTCACTCCCTCACTAATCATCACATACACCCTCTCAAATCCTTCAAGTCCCACATAATAATAAGGATCAGGCACATCTTCCCCACCAAAGCCAAAATCTCCTAGTTTTTTAATTTTTTCTTTGCTAAATCCACGCTCTAGCAAATCCTCATAATTTTGACTATCCATACACACAATCAAATCAAAGCTATCATCTTTGGGATAAGCAATAGGGCGACTTGTAATGCCCTCTAGTGAGATATGGTGCTTTTGTGCAATCTCTTGTGTGCCCTTGCAAGGCTTCTCTCCTCTATGATACCCACTCAATCCTGCCGAATCAAAGACTACCCCTCTCTCAAGGTGGCGTGCGATTCCCTCAGCCAAAGGTGAGCGACAGATATTGCCAAGACAGACAAAAAGCACACTTTTTATCACAAGCTCTCCTTTACTCTTTTGAGAAGTCCTGCTGTATCTAGCCCTAAACTCTCCTCAATCAAAGCCGTTTTTCCGTGTGGGATAAACTCATCTTTTAGCTCAAAACTCTTCAGTGCCACTCCTTTAATCTCTTCTTGAGCGATAAATTCTAGCAATGCACTCCCTACCCCACCAAGCAAATAACTATCACTGAAGACAAAGATTTTGCCATATCTTGCAAAAAGCTCTTTTAACCCCTCACTATCAAGAGGCTTGAGGAATCTCAAATCCACCACTCCTGCTTCTATCCCCTCTTTTTGCAATTCTTGAGCCACTCTATAAGCTCTACCCACTCCATTGCCATACCCTATAAAAGCAATCTCTCTCCCCTCTTTTAAAATCTCCATTTTTCCTAGAATAAACTCCTTGCTCTCAAACTCATCTCCTAGCACAAACTCCCCTCTAGGATACCTAAAAGCACTTGGAGAGCTAGAGTGAGAATAAGCAAAATCAACTGCACTCTTCAAACTCTGCAAATCTCTTGGAGCAAAAAGCACCATATTTGGCACACTTCTAAGATAAGCAATATCAAAAAGCCCTTGATGAGTTTCCCCATCTTCTCCCACTATCCCTGCTCGATCAAGAGCAAATCTCACAGGAGAGTTCATAATCCCCACATCGTGGATAATGCTATCATAGGCTCTTTGCAAAAATGTAGAATAGATTGCCACAAAAGGCTTAAGCCCCCTTTGAGCCATTGCAGAGCTTGAAGTTACTGCGTGTGCTTCAGCGATTGCCACATCCCAAAAACGCTCAGGAAAAGCTTCCATTAGCACACTCATTCCTGTGCCACTAGGCATCGCCGCTGTAACACCTACCACACTCTCATCACTTTGAGCAATTTGCTTTAGTCTTTCTCCAAATACTGAAGTTGGACTTATGCTTTGAGATTTTTTCAAGCTCTCTCCACTCTCCAAATCAAATGGAGAAACTCCATGCCATTTCTCAAACTGCCCTTCTGCGATTTTATATCCTTTGCCTTTGGTGGTTTGAGCGTGGATAAGCACAGGAGCTTTCATCTCTTTGGCTTTTTTGAGCGTTGAGATAATCTCTTCAATATTGTGTCCATCAATAGGTCCAATATAGTTCAATCCCAGCTCTTCAAACAATACCCCCGGAGTAATGAGTTTAAAAGATTCTTCAAATTTTCTAGCCATATAAGTGGCACTATCAGGCATTTTTTGTAATATCTTTTTTATCCCACCTTTTACTCCTTGACAAAAAGGAGAGGCAATGGCTTGAGAGAGACAGCGAGAGATTGCACCAATGGGCTTACTGATACTCATTTCATTATCATTGAGGATAATAATCATGGGATATTTTCTCTCTCCTAGCTCATTGAGTGCTTCATACACCAGCCCTGAACTCATCGCTCCATCGCCAATAAGCACCACAGGAAGACCCTCATTCCCTGAAAGACTGAAACTCTTAGCCACACCCACACCTAGTGAAATTGCAGTAGAGCTATGTCCTGCGATAAAGAAATCCGAGCTTGATTCTTTGGGGTTTGGAAATCCACTAATCCCCCCAAAACTTCTCAAACTCTCAAACTCTTCCCAACGATTGGTTAAAAGCTTATGAGCGTAAGCTTGGTGTCCTACATCATAGATAAAAGGGCATTGAAGATGATTGAAGACTTGATGCATTCCCACAATCAAATCCACAGCCCCCAAAGCCGAGCTTAGGTGTCCTCCTTTGCGAGAAACAACATCTAAAATCCTCTCTCTCAGAGATTGGGCGATATTTTGAAGACTTTGAATATCCTCATTCCCCAAAACTTCTTTATAGCTATAACTCATTACAGCCCTTTGTCCTCTAAAATAGAGCGTTTGAGGTTTTTGTATCTTGAGAGGATTGTCCCATCAAAATTTCCCAAAGCACTTGAGATAATCACACCTCCACGCGACACCAAAGGATCAGGCTCAAAGTGGATTTTGTCAGCTTGGGGGAGCTTTTCTTGAAGATAGGGCAAGTCAATAGGATTGGCTTTGAGCGTGATTTGAGAGCTTTGAGAGATTGGCTCTAGGAGTTCTTGAGCGATATGATATGCAATTTTATGGCTTTCTTCTTGCACTTCTTTGATGATGACTTCTTTAGCTAAATCTAGTGCAATACTGCTTAGCTCTCCCTCTAGAGCTTTGATCCTCTCTTGGGTTTGAGTAATAACCTCTTGAATATTATTGAGTGCATAAGCAAGGGATTGTTTTTGATTATCAAGTTCAGATTGCATACTCTCTTTTGCTCTATTTTCTCCATCAAGCAACCCTTGCTCATAGGCATTTTTTTTGATTTCTTCTTGAATCTGTCCTTGCTGATTTTGCTCAAAAGCTTGGATTTGAGCTTGAAGGGATTGAAGTTGGGTTTTAATCTGAGAGTTTTCAGACAAAACCTCTTTAAGAAGTTCTTGAAGGATTGCAAAATTCTCACTATTGCCCTCACTTGGAGGAGTATAAATCCCACTCTCTTCCATTGCAGGGGCGATTTCAGCTTCAAGCTTTTTATCCATACTTCTAAACTCATACTTTTTGATTGTGTGTTTTTGATGATCTGTTTCTGTAATAAAATTGCTATTCATTATTCAACTACCTCGTCTCCATCACCGATTTGGATTAGTCCTTGCTCTGCTAGAGCTTGAACCATTTCAGCGATTTTTCTCTGTGCGGCTTCTACATCTTTGAGTTTAACCGCTCCTAAGTATTGCATCTCCTCGATAAACTGCTCTGCTGCCCTTTGAGACATATTGGAAGTAAATTTGGCTTTGAGCTCTTCTGTGGAAGTTTTGAGTGCCAAAGTCAAATCTTTCTTATCGACAACTTTAAGAATCTCACGGATTGCAGTGTTATCAAGGTTGATAATATCATTAAATGTAAACATCATCTCTTTAATCACACTTGCCAAAGACTTATCCACTTTCTCAATATGCTCAATTGTAGTAACAGCAGCTTTCTGTCCCAATTTGTTGAATACTTCTGCCACAGTTCTTGGACCACCCACCTCGATTTTGTAGCTTGTGAGTGCATCAAGTCGATTTTCAAGCACGGTTGAAACTCTTTTGACAATGTTTGGAGAAATATCCCCTAGATTTGCCATTCTTATAGCAATTTCAGCTTTGACATCATCAGGGAAATAAGAGAGTGTTTGAGCCGCACTGCCTGGATCCATATGTGCCAAAATCAAAGCCACAGTTTGGGGGTGTTCGTTGATGATGAAGTTTGCAAGTTGTTGAGGTTTGACTTTGGCAAGATAGCTGAAGTTTTGAGAGGTTTGCATAGTCTTGCTGAGTTTGTCAATGATTCTCTTAGCTTCATCGTGTCCCAAAGCTTTGGTAAGAATCTCTCTAGCATAGTCAAATCCCCCTGTGCTAATGTATTGGTTGCTTTGCAAGATTGCAAAAAACTCTTCCATTACTGCTGCACCAATAGCTCTATCTGTCCCATTCATCAATGCAATATGGCGTGTAACCTCTGTTACTGCTTCAGTATCCAAGTAATGCAAAATATCACTTGTAATATCCTCTCCCATTTGCAAGAGCAAAATCGCAATTTTCTCTGACATTGAGAGGTCATCAAATTGTGCCTTTTGGCGAGGTGTTAAAGTGCTTGCCATAATCTTGCCTCCTTAATTCTCTGAATTATCCATTTTTTGCATTCCATTCTCTAGCCCTAGCTCATCTGTGATAAGGCGTTGGAAAAGTGCTGCGATTTCTTGAGGTTTCTCAGAAATCATATCTCTCATTCTCTCTACCAAGACATCGTATTTGATATCTTCTTCATTGAAGAGCGAATCCCCACCTAATTGCTCCTCTACTCGCTTTCTCATCTCACTGAGGCGACTGTCTCCACCTTTGACCTCCTCATCATCAAGTTCAGAGCCGATAATATCTTCTTCGTCTTCTTGATTGGAAAGCATTTTCTCCACAAAAGGAGTAATAACCTTTTTGTAGAAAACATAAGCGATAAGCAAAACAATGAGGTATTTGAGAATTGGCAAGAACGGATTTGTGTATTTCTTGACACTCTGCACGATATTATCCCATTTATCTTCAGGCTTATAGGTTTGAGTCGTGCTATTTAGCTCAAAGTTGCTGACTGAAATCTCATCTCCCCTAGCCTTATCAAATCCCACAGCTTGTCTAGCTAGAGCATTGATTTTATCCATACTCTCTTGAGGAAGTGGGATATATTTGAGTTTTTCTACTCCATCTGTATCAACTTTTTCATAACTTCCATCAACCACCACTGCCACGCTCAATCGCTTGAGAACTCCAAACTCTCCTTTGATTTCAGAAACTGTCTTGCCTACCTCATAGTTTGTCGTATTGGTGGATTTCTCATATTTCTCTCCCCCTTGACTATCAAGCCCTTGCACAGGTCCGATATTGCTCACTACCCCCGGAACGCCCCCCACTTCTTTGGGTTTGACACCCTCACGCTTCTCTTCCAAACTCTGCTCACTTCTTACCACATTGTTGGGATCAAAGCTCTCTTGTGTGCTTTTGGTTTGGCGAAAATCAAATTCAGCCGTTACCTTAGCCACTACCCTATCTTTCCCTCCCACGATTGGAGAGAGGATATTGACGATTTTTTCTTCTAGGGTTTTTTCATAATTAGTCTTATATTTCATCTGCATATTGATGACTTTTGCCAACTCCCTAGAAGTAGCTTCTTCGGTGTTTTCTCCCAAAGTTTCGCCATTTTCATCAACGATTTTGACATTTTCAGGAGTGAGGTTTGTAATCGCTGCTGAAACAAGGTTTTTGATTCCTAGCACTTGCGAGGGGGAAAGCACCATATTTTCTCTAATCTTTACCACGACTGAAGCTGTGGGGGGTGTGGCTTTATTGACAAAAACGCTATCTTTGGGCAATGCAATATGCACACTTGCCTCTTCAATAGGCGTGAGGGATTGAATCGTGCGTGAAAGCTCACCTTCAGTAGCTCTCAAAAATTTGATTTTTTGATCAAAATCTGTCGCTCCAAAATCTTTAGTATCAAAGATTTCAAACCCTACTTTTGAGCTTTTGGGAAGTCCTTTACTTGCTAGGGCGATTCGTTGCTCATAGACTTGGGCTTTGGGGATTAAAATCGTATCTTCTTTGGGGAGTTCATAGGGGATTTGAGCCTGTTGCAAATGCTGAACGATTAAGGCACTATCGCTTGGATCAAGCTTATCAAACAATACTGCATAGCCATTGCTTCCTGTATCGCTTCCACGATTGGTAGAAAACACAATCAAATACGCCAAAAATGCAATGACTGCAAACACACTTGCCAAAATAACAATTTTTTGCTTTTTGTTAATTTTGTTGTAAATATCTCTAATCTGTTTAAGTAACGCCCCTATATCCAAAGCAAATAACCTCTTTATATAGTATTTAGTTTTTCAAATCAAGTATTCTATCCAAAAAACCTTTTTTGAAATGACAAATTAGCTTAAGATATAATAACCTTGATTAAAAAATTTAAATCACTACAAGGAATTATGATGAATTACGATCACATTTTCAGAGAATACGACATTAGAGGGATTTTCCAAAAAGACCTTAGTCAAGAAGTTGTCTATAAGATTGGCTATGCACTTGCTGATGTGCTAAAAAGCAAGGGTGAGGACTCAATCAATATCGGCTATGATGCAAGAGTGCATTCCCCTATCCTTTTTGGGTGGCTCAAAGATGGATTACAAAAGAGGGGAATCAAAGTCTATGATATGGGGCTAATCCCCACTCCTGTGGCATATTTTTCAATCTTTTGTGGCAAATATGCGACAAGTTCAGTGATGATTACAGGCTCTCACAATCCTGCTGAATACAATGGATTTAAAATCACTTTAGCCAAAGAGCCTTTTTATGGCAAAGAGATTCAAGCCCTCAAAGAAGCTATCTACTCTCTTGAAATCTCTCATACTCCAAGCGATATTGAGATAGAGAAGATCGATGTGTTGAGTGAGTATATCTCCTATCTAAGTAAGCATTTTAGCTCCCTCTCAAATTTCCCTTATCCTATCGTGGTAGATTGTGGAAATGGTGTGGCAGGAGTGGCACTAGAGCCGATTCTAAGAAATCTCAATATCCACTATACCCCACTCTTTGTCGAGCCTGATGGCACTTTCCCCAACCACCACCCTGATCCAAGTGAAGAAAAAAACCTTCAAGATGTCAAAAGAGTGATGAAAGAAAGGCATATCCCTCTAGCCCTAGCCTTTGATGGCGATGCAGATAGAATCGCACTTCTTAGCACTAATCACAGCTACAAAGGAGATGAGTTAGCTATCCTTTTTGCAAGAGCGATTGCCAAAGAGATTGCTCCCAAAAAACCTATCATCATCGGAGAGGTCAAATGCTCTGCTCTAATGTATGAGGAGTGCAACAAAGTCGGCTCATCTGTAATGTATAAAACCGGACATAGCAACCTCAAAGTCAAACTCAAAGAGTTAGATGCTTCTTTGGCTGCTGAGATGAGTGGGCATATTTTCTTCAATGATAGATATTTTGGCTATGATGATGCCATTTATGCAGGGCTTAGAGCATTGGAGCTATTTTTGCACTCAAGTGTAGAGGAAGTAGAAGATTCTATCCTCTCTTTGCCCAAAGTGTATTCAACCAATGAGGAGAAAATCCCCACAGATGAGGAGAAAAAATTCCCCCTCATTGCCAAACTCCAAGAGGCTTTGCAAACCCCACCAAGCACATTCCCCAAAATCTTAGAGATTGTCAATATTGATGGAGTGAGAATCATTTTTGAAAAAGGCTGGGGGCTTGTGAGGGCAAGTAATACCACTCCTGTGCTTGTTACAAGATTTGAGGCTCAAAGCCAAGAACTCCTAGAGCTTTACAAATCCCAAACCCTAGAACTCCTAGAGAGCCTAAAATAGAGGGATTTATCCCTCTGTGGGCTTAAGTGGAAGCTCTGTATTAAGTGGCTTTGGAGTCGCACTCTCCCCAAAGCTAAATCTTGCTCCGATATTGATTTGATAATCCGTGTTAATCTTCCCTCCAAAGCTAGTTTGAAAATCCACATATACTCTAGTATTGTCTTTGATTGCAAGATTTGTTCCGACATTTAGCACCCCTCTGCTATCGCTACTTAAAGCACTTTTCTTCAGTGTCTTCTCCCCCACATTTGGAGTAAGCTCAATATCCCCACCACTTAGATAATCATACTCATAAGATAGTCCTGCATAAAGTGAGGCTTGAATATCTTTGCCTTGAGTAAATTGCTTGAAATCATAGCCCACCATAGAGCCTATCCTAGCTCTAAGCATTAGCAAAGAATCTGCTTTGGCATCAAGATAGAAGTCCCCTGCCACTTGAGTAAGATCAGAGCTTGAGTAATACCCTAGCCCTAGCTCTGCTTGAGGTGTGATACTCCACTCTTTGCTCTCTCCTAGAGTGAAGACATAGCCCACTTCTTCAGAGAGGGAGAGGGCGTAGTTATTGACACCTAGACTTTCAGTAGTGGAGTTATTTGTGAGATTGAAATCACTCATTAGATAAGAAAACTTAGCAATACTATCGCTATAAAGCCCATTATCGCTGACATAGGCATTGTATAGAGCCAATTCAATGGAATTAGAGAAAATATCTGTAATCTCTCTGCTTTGAAGGGCGTCTTTGGCACTTGAACTCATTTCAGAGATTGAAAATCCATAAGAAAACGCCACTCCTAGATAATCTCTAGCATTCTCTAGCCCAAAGTCATAGTCATATCCTGCTTGGAGTGTGGTGTAGTTGTTTTGAGAGCCTAGTCCAAAATCATTGCTAAGCTGTCCGTTGAAGATTCTCCCCCACGCTCCTTGGCTGTAAGGATTATCTCTCAAATCCCCCATTCTTTTATTCAGAGAGTTGAAGTTTGCAAGGAACAAATCATAATTGAGTGCAAAGACTGAAGAAGTAACTTCTTGAGTCGCAGAAGCAACCCCCATATCACGAGCCGAGCTAAGGAAGTAGGTGGTGTAGGTGTTGTCTTGGGAATTAGCCTGTATGATTCCTTGCTCATTTGTTTTGATTTTTTCAAAAGAAGTTTCAATAAGATTAAACCCTAGCAATGAGCCACTTAAAGCATTAAGGGTTACATTTGAATCATTAGCAACTGTCGCTACTGCGATATTACCTTTTGTGGTTACATCGCCCTTTTCTCCATTACCACTTGGAGTATAGGATATGCGATCAAGATACCCCCTCATTGGGAGACTAATAATAATACCAAGATTATGTGTTGTTGGTGTATTGCTGTCTTGGGAAGAATGAATAAACAATCTATCTGCATAAGTATAGATTCCGTTCTTGTCTGCCTGAATATCTTGCCCATAACTCCATTTTATCTTTGAAGCATCATATACAATTTCCTTTTTTGAAATATTGGCATAAACAATAAAATTCATTCCGTTGCCCGAAATCCCAGTATCAGCAACACCCTTCTCTCCAATTTCAAGAAATGTAAAGTTATTCTCTCTTGGCAACAACATATCCGTATAAATAATTTTGTCACTAATTGTTAGCAATGGAGCAAGAGAGATGTAATTTCTATCGGCTTTTACGTCCAACCATTTCATTTCAAAAATACCAACTCCTCTAGCTGACACATCGGCAACCAAAGAAAGTTTATTGTCTGATGAGGAAAATGTAAAAGTAACATCTTTAAGATTTGAGGGGGTATCCAAACTACCTTCTGTCATATTTTCATTTTGAAGCACGACAAATGAATTTCCCTTAAAATTAAAAACAAAATCCGTTTTTGTCACTAACAGCTTATTGTTTTCAAAAAGAGATACAAGTCTTGCTGAAGAATCTTGAAAAACAAACTCGACAGAACCAGTTGAATTATTTTTTAATTCAACACTTTCCACATCAAGCTCTGCTTTATTTGAAGTGTCAGAAAAATTATTAAAATTAAAAATTGTTTTTCCACTCCCAGAATTAGTAATATACAAATCAGGATTGCTCTGAAGTGCCGAATTATCAGAAAAATTAAAAGTCAAGTTTCCATTTTTGTTCTCAATAACAAAATTGGCACTATTTCCAATCATTAACAATGTGTGTTTATTAAGATTAAATTCCATATTTCCATCATTAAGCATTTTTGTGTCTGCTGTCATTCCGTAAAGTACATAATTGTTTTTGTTGTCCTTAGTAGCACCATTATCACTAAAATTAAACACAACCCCTCCACCAGATTGTGTTTGAATAACTTGAGAATCGGTATTTGTTGCAGAACCAAAGTTAAGAATCTGTCCTTGCCCCACACCTGCACCCTGAAAGTCAAGAGTGATTTTTGTTCCACTTCCTGCTTTTATTCCTCCATCAATATGAGCAGTTTGAACTCCTAAATTGAAAGTAATTGTATTATTCGTACTATTAGCTTCATATACACCACCACTTGGTGCAAAAGTGTTGTTTGTACTCTGAGTACTTGTATTTGAATTTGTATCAGAAAATATCACATTGTTACTAGAATCAACACTTACACCTGAGCCATTACTTGCTTCAGCACTCACACCAAGCAATACTGCTAAAGCTGATGAGATAAGTATCTTTTTCATTTCTCTTGGGGGGGGGGGCATACACCTTTTTGATTTCTCATAAATCCTCCTTGAATCTTTTATCTTAAAAAAGATAATTATATCCAAGTGTGAGGATTTTATGAAATGAAGTTAATATTTTCTTACTCAAAATCCCTAATAATCGCTCCCAAATCCACACCCCTCATCTCTTTGGAAGCACATTTTTGATAAATCCCCTCTGAACCTTGTATCAAGTCTTGACTTGAGATTCCATGAGCGATAGATATCCTAGCTTCCAAAAACGCACTTAAATGATCGCAAAACTTCAGAAACTCCCCACACACAGGATCTAGCTCATCTTTATCAAACTCTCTCAAAAACTCCTCTCCACTCTCAATATAAATAGGAGCAAAAGAAGAATCAAGCTTATAGCGATTGCTAAATTCATTTTGTGTAAAGTATTCAATATCTGCAATGACATTGGGTGGGACATTGGCTAGGATTTTCTCCTGCACTGCTTCTCTCTCAATCCTCTTAATCTGCTCATCAAGCCCCTTGACATTGTGCTTGATTGGGGAGATAATATCACGCGTTAGGATTTCAGGCAAATCGTGGAACAAGCCACAAAGGAAGTGATTTAGTCGCATTTGCTTACACACCCCCAAATCAAGGCTAAGTAGATACCCACTCATCGCCACTACAAGCGTATGTCCTAGCACACTTGTTTCAGGCACTCTTGGAGTCTGACTCCAACGCTTTTGAAATCTCAACTGCCCAAACATATCTATCACTTCTTTGCTTTTCTGATATAGCACAATCTCACTCATTCCTGCAAGATGATAAAACTGCTCTACCTCACAATCAATAATCTTTTTGATATTTTCCACACCATACATTTTGGGATTGAAGTTGTAGATGATATCAAATTCCCATTTGGAAGCATAGAAGTGTGAAGCCCTCAAAATATCTACTTCTAGGCATTTTGGAGGGTTTTTGAGATACTCTTGAAGTGAAGTTAGCAACCCATAAGGCTCTAAATCCTCTCTCAAAGCTTCCACTACAAATTCAGCCAATTCGTTGCGATGATGTTTTTGAAGTTTATGAAACACAGGGGGTTTGATATCAGTGAGAACCATTCTCTCAAAAAACTCAAAACAAAAAAAGCAAATCAACTTCTCCCAGTCGATTTCTGCCCCATTGCGATACTCTTCAAATCGTGCAAGGAAGTAGGCGATTACCATTTTGTGGGCTTGTTTGTCAAGCTCGACAAACTCCACAGGACAAGCCTGATCATTCCACCTTCGGATTGAAGCTGAAACAAAGATTTTTCTTAGAAGTGTAGAGCTAAGGCGTGGGGTTTTAAGAATCTTATCTTCCATTGAAAGCCTCATCAATCTTTTGGCAAAGGTAGTGAATGATTAAGATATGCATTTCTTGGATTCTTGGAGTGTTTGCACTAGGGATTACGATATTTGGCTCACACCATTCATTCATCTCTCCCCCATCTTTGCCACTCAATCCCACACAATAACACCCTCTTTTTCTCCCCTCTCTTAGGGCGTTGATGACATTTGCTGAATTTCCACTTGTAGAGATTGCAAAAATCATATCATCACTTTTGGCTAGTGCTTGGACTTGGCGTGAGAATATATGCTCAAACCCATAGTCATTGCCAATAGCACTTAGAGCTGAAGTATCCGTGCTTAGTGCGATTGCAGGAAGTCCTATACGCTCTACTTTATATCTACCTGTAAGCTCGGCACTAAAGTGTTGAGCATCTGCTGCACTCCCACCATTTCCACAGATGAGGATTTTCCCTCCACTTTTTAGCACCTCTACACATCTTTGAGCCAAAATGTCAATCTTTGCTCCCATTTTTTCACTTGTAAGCTGTGCGACTTGTATATGTTCTTGAAATTCTTGCATTCTCTATCCTTTGATTTTTTTGATGATATTTGTCGTGCTTTTGCCCTCGACAAACTCTAGCAATCTCACTTCTTTTGCAAACTCACTTCCTACCACTTCTTTGCCCTCATAGTCTGCCCCTTTGACTAAAATATTTGGAGAGATTTCTTTGATTAGCTCATAAGGGGTTAGCTCATCAAAGATAATCACAAAATCCACACATTCTAATGAAGCCAAAAGATAAGCTCTGTCTTCTTGGGGATTGATAGGGCGTTCCTCTCCTTTGAGGGCTTTGATTGAGCGATCAGAGTTTAACCCCACCACCAAAATATCGCCTAGCTCTTTGGCTTTTTGCAAATAGCTCACGTGTCCTTTATGCAAAATATCAAAACACCCATTTGTGAAAACGATATTTGCGTTTTGAGGCAAATCTTTGGGAGAAGAGAGGATTTTGCTCTCCACTCCATTATCGCAAGAGAAAAGATAAATCTCCTCTTGTGTGGCTGTGGCACTTCCTACCTTTGCTACTACCACTGCTGCTGCACTATTGGCAAATTTGCACGCCTCCTCAATGCTCTTGCCTTGAGAGAGTGAGAAGCAAAGTGAAGCAATCACAGTATCCCCTGCCCCTGTTACATCATAGACTTCTTGAGCTAGGGTGGGGAAGATTTTTAGCTCTTCATTCTCTAAAATCCCAATCCCATCTTCACTGAGTGTGATGAGAGGATAAGCTAGATTGCATTGTGTTTTGAGGAAATTAAGTGCCAAAAGGAGAGTTTGAGGGTTGTTGATTTCAATCCCTGTGGCTTCTTTGGCTTCTTTTTTGTTGGGTGTGAGGAGCGTGGCATTTTTGTATTTACTATAATCGCTTCCCTTTGGATCACAAAGGATAATCTTTTGGTGTTGATTGGCTAGAGCGATAAGCTCTTTTGTCATCTTCTCACTCAAAACTCCCTTGCCATAATCTGAAAGTATCACACCATCAAAGCTCTCTATCTCTTTGACAATCCTCTCAAACATTGCAGATAATACCTCGCTAGAAACCTCGCCCTTATCTTCTCTATCCACACGCAAAATCTGCTGATTAGATACCAAAACCCTGCTTTTTTGAGTGGTTTGTCTTTGGCTGTCTTGATAGATATGAGTTATCCCTATGCCTAACTCTTTGGCTTGGGAGAGCAACTCTTCTCCTGCTCTATCTTCTCCTATCACACCACAAAGCTCAACCTTTGCCCCCAAAGAGATGAGATTGTGAGCCACATTGCACGCACCCCCTAAGCGATTTTGCTCTTTTTTGACTTCTACTACTTGCACGGGAGCTTCAGGGGAAATCCTAGAGCAATCTCCTAGAATATAATGATCTAGCATTAAATCCCCTACGACTAGGATATTGGGAGTTTTTAGAAGCACTTTTTCTCCCTTGCATAAATTGCTCTAATCTCAGGCATATAATCATCTATCCCCTGCTCTAGCTCAAATCTTGGAGAATATCCCAAATCCTTGATAGTGAGGCTAATATCTGCCTCTGTGTGGTTTTGATAGAATGTATAGGGATTGTCAATATATTCTACTTCAAACTCTCCTAAATGGTGTTTGATCCTCTCTACAATATCATTAAAGCATCTTGCCTTTCCACTTCCTACATTGTAAATCCCACCTTTTTTGGCTTCCATTGCCAAAACATTGGCTTGAACCACATCTTCAATATAGACAAAATCCCTCTTTTGCTCTCCATACTTGAAAAGTCGCACTTTTTTATTGTGCATTGCTTGGAGTGAGAGTTGCAAAATCATTGAGGCTGTTTTGCTTTTGTAAAACTCTCTAGCTCCATAGACATTGAAAAATCTCATTCCAATGATTGGAGCTTGGGGATTGGATTTGAGAATACTTCTCACGCTTTCATCCATACAAAGCTTTGAAAATCCATACACATTTTCAGGCACTTCTCCCTCTCCGATACGATTGGGGGCAGGAGAGTTACCATAAGTCCCTGCACTTGAGGCATAAATCATCACTCCTCCCTGCTTTTGAGTAAGCTCTAGGAGGTGGAGGAAATTGTCGTGGTTGGTTTGCATTACAATTTCTTGATTTAGCACGGTTGTATCAGAGATTGCGGCTTGATGAAAGACATAATCAAACTTGATTTTTTCAAACAATCTGCTCATCGCTTGAGTGTTGTTGATATTTTCACAAATTGTATGCCCTTTGAATCCCATAAGATTCTTGAAATGCCCCAAAGACTTGAGATTGCCACTTGGAAAAGTCTCATCATTTCTGAAGCAATCTAGCACATAGATATTGGCTTTGGGGTGATTCTCTTGAAAATAAAACGCCAAAGCACTACCGATAAATCCTGCACCACCGGTGATGAGGATATTTTTCCCTTCTAATTCATTGTTGATATATCTCATTTTTAGTTCTCCTTTTCTTCAAAAGTTTTGATTTGTGAGAGTGCAATCGCCCATTTGAGATTGTCTATCTCTTTAAACTCCGGTTTTTTGAGTGAGAGATAAAACTTCTTACCAATCCCCATTTTTTGGGCGGCTTGCATATCTGTATCTTTATCTCCTATCATAATGCTGTTTTCAAAGTCGATACCAAAATCCATATCTGCCTCTTCAAACATTCCCACTTTGGGCTTCCTGCAATTACACCCCTCTAAATGGGGGCAAAAATACACCTTATCAAATGCAAAGCCAAGCTTGGATTTGATACTCTCTTGCATAAACTCTGTGAGTTTTAAAAAATCATCAATAGAATAATACCCTCTTGCAATCCCTGATTGATTGGTAACAATCAAAAGCAAGTATCCTTTGGATTTGTAAAAAGCGAGGAGATCAAAAATGCCTGAGTTAAACTCAAATTCATTTTGAGAATACACATAGCCCTTATCGATATTTACCACTCCGTCTCTATCGAAAAAAACTGCTTTTCTTTTCATTCTACCTCCTTAAAAAAGTTTCACTCCCTTATAAATCGTATAGATTCCAAAAAGAATCATAACAATTGAAGAGAGCTTGAGAAAAATTTGCTTTGCTCTTGAGCCTAGCAAAAGAGAGGAGAGAATCCCTGCTAGGAGCATAGGAAATAAAGTCGCTACCCCAAAAATACCCATAATCGCCACTCCACTCCAAACTCCACCACTAGCTAGAGCAATCAAAGCAAAATAATAAACAATCCCACAAGGCAAAAACCCATTGAGTAAGCCCAAAAGAAAAAAACTCCCCAAACTTTTTGAAGTATAGATTTTAGCAAAAAAAGCCCTAAAGCCTTTTGTTTCTGTAAATGAGGGTTCGATTTTGCTCAAAAATTTGGGAGAGAGAAGCATAAAAGCACCAAAAAGAGAAGTCAAAATCCCAATAAGAATCAACGCCCCTCCTTTGGTGTAGGGATTGATTTCAAACACTTTTCCTGCTCCTCCACACAATGCTCCTATCACGATATAAGAGCTTATGCGTCCAAGATTATAGAGGAGATTGCAAGGGAGAGGGGGGAAGGAATTTTGGGCGATTTTGGTATTCATTGCCAAAACAATTCCCCCACACATTCCAATACAATGTCCCAAAGCACTCCAAAAAGCAATATTGAAAATAAGGAAAAAATCAAGCTCCACTTATTTCACCTAAAAAGCCCCTTCAATAGCTTCATCTAGCAATTCTTGGCTTTTTTTCAAACCTTCAAGTCTTATATCTTGAGCTTTTTTCTCTACATTTTTTGGGGTTGAACCTTGCAATTCTTGAGGTTGCAATCCGTGAGGCATTTTGACGAACACATCATTATAGTTTTTGCCCCCTTTTTTGTAGCGGATATAGATTTCTCCTGTTTGGTTATTGTAAAGATAGGTATCACTCTTATCTGCAAACATTACCCACTCTGCAAACAAAGGCGAAATACACGCACACAAAAGTGCAACTTTAAGAATTTTTTTCATAATAAACCTCCATAGCTTTTTGCATTCCATTGAAAACTAACATTTCATTGTAAATGCTATTTTTAAAAAATTTGGAAAAAAACTTTCCATCTCCCCCTGAAAAATAGATAATTTTACCTTTGGAAACCTCTTGGATAAAATTAACAATACTCTTAAGCATTCCAAGACTAATCGCCTCTTTGGTGTTTTGTGGCATCAAATCTAGGTCAAGGGATAAATCAGGCATTATGCGTAATCTCTCTGAAATGCCAGAAAATAGTCTTAGATAGCTTGCAATCCCTGGCAAGATATATCCTCCTAAATGCATACCATCTTGCATAATATCAATCGTAATCGCACTCCCTGCATCAATCACCACCCCATCACTTATGGTTTGACACGCTGCAATGCGATCAATCCCCAACCCCCTATAAGCTGTATCAAGGGTAAAATAAGGAGCAAGATTGATACTTTGAGGGCAAATATTTAAAAGAGCTTCTAAGTTTTTGTTGCTTACACTAATATAAAAGATTTTATCTTCTCTCTTGCGTAAGATTTTTTGAGGAGATTCTTTCCATACTCGCCCCTCGTGGTAGAAATGCAAAAATGTGTTACCAATATCACACAAAATCATCACTTAAACTCCAAAATATCCTTTTCATAATAAAGCTTATTGCCTTGAGAAAAGACATTTTCTTCTCTTGAGATTCCAATCTTATAAATCAAAGGAGTAAAATCTTTCAGATTAACTTTGATAAGATAGCCTGAACCACTCTCTAGCACACTCAAAAAACCATCAGTGATATTGATAGCTGAGAAAGTCGCAAACTGAAATTTGAGCTTTCTTAGAGGTTTGAGCGTAAAATCAAGCTCTTGTATTGAGCCATCAAGTGTGGTGATATAGATGAGATTGTTAAACACTTTAAGATCTCTCACTTCTGCCTCATAGTTATATGTGCTTCCTGCATAAATACTCAAAATCTTTTTGGCTGTGGCAAAAAGAGAGAGATTGGAGCTAACTTGAGCAAAGATTACATTATTGAAAAATGGAGCTGAATCAATTACGATTGTTTTCTCCACTTCAAGACTTTTCTCTCCTACCACCATCACGCTTCCATCAAGCATAGGATAATAAATCATTCCACCAAAAAACACAGGAGCTTGAAGCATTGAATTTACTGCGATTGCTGAATTTGATTTTTTGCTAAAGATTTCTTTTTGGCTTGGGATATCATAGAGATAGATTGTATTCTCATTGCTTACCACTGCAAGTTGATTGCCTGAAATACTTGCACTCACAGGGCAGGAAGGGAAAGAAAAGCTCTGAGTTACACTCCCTTTCTCATCATAAAATCTCAAAGTATTACAATGAGAAGTAATGAGATAAACTCCACTGCTATATCCGATAAATGTTTCACCCTCTTGGAGCTTGAAGCTACTCAATCCATCGCTTGAGAGGATTTGAGAGTTGTGAAGCAATGCCCCACTTTTGTTGGTTTCTACCATTTTAGATGGGAGTTTTGAGGTAAAAGAAGCCTTGCCATTGACTTCAAGGGGTTTGAAATATTCTTTTTGAGAGCAACCCCAAAAAGAAAAAAAGAGCAAACAAGCACAAAGCGTGTGCTTATTGAGTGATACCATAATGCCCTATCCTTAAAGCAAAATCTTTGAGTTCAGAAGTATTGGCAATCGCATTGAGTTTATTTAATGCTTGAGGATAATCTTTTTTGCTTACAAGCAAATATCCCTCTTGCAAAAGTGCCAAATCGCTAAATGCCCCCTCTTTGAGAGAAGTGAAATTCTCTGTGATTGAAGCCACTTCATAGTCTGCATAAGTGGCGATAAAGGGGTTTTTGGAGCTTTTCATTTGCTCTAGCTCTTGGGTGTTGTTGTTTTTGATTGCATAAGAAAATCTCATCATCTCATAAAGTGGAACATTTTCTTTCTTTAGCTCATTCCACGCACTCTCATCTTCAATATTGCTTTGAATCTTCTCCATTAAAGCTGTGCTTTTTATCGCTTTTTGCTCTTTGAAATAATCACCTGCATAAAACCACGCAATCCAGCCTAAACCTGCCACAATAAGGGCGATAAAGAGGAATTTGTATTTTTTGATAAATGCCTCAATCCTAAACACACTCTCAAGCATTTTCTCATCGCTTGAAATCTCTTCTTTGACAACTTGTAAATTTTCTTTGATACTCATTTCTTATCCTTTGATTCCACTGCTTCCAAATCCACCCTCACCCCTTTGGGTTTGAGATAGCTCTTCTACTTCTACAAACCCCACTTGCTCCACCTTTGCAACCACGCCTTGAGCAATCCTATCCCCTACTTCAATGCTAAAATCAGTTTTTGAATGATTGATAAGAATCACACAAATCTCCCCCCTATAATCGCTATCAATCGTCCCAGGGGAGTTAAGAACACTAATGCCATTTTTGAGTGCTAATCCACTTCTTGGACGCACTTGCAACTCATATCCATTTTCTATCTCAAAAGCAAGTCCTGTTTTGACTAGCTCCCATTCTCCTGCTTTGATTGTCTTTCTCTCAATAGAGCAAAAATCAAATCCTGCCGAGCCACTGCTTTGATAAGCAGGGATTTTGGCATCTTGATGAAGTTTTTTGATTTTGATTTGCATTACTTCTCTCCAAACACAATAGGCTTATAGCAAACCTCTAAAATCTCATACTCACTCTCACCACTTGGCAAGGTAATCGTTACTTCATCGCCCTCAGATTTTCCCATAAGACTTCTTGCAATAGGAGAGCCAAAAGAGATAAGTCCCCTGCTTGGATTGCTCTCAATCCCCCCTACGATTGTATAAGAAGATTCTTTGTCATCATCAAGATTGATGATTTTCACCGTGCTTCCAAAGCTCACTTTATCGTGAGAGAGCTGACTTGGATCGATGACTTGTGCGTTTAGGAGCATTTCTCCAAGCTCTGCAATCCTTGCCTCAATAAAAAGCTGTTTGTCTTTTGCTGCGTGATATTCTGCATTTTCTTTCAAATCCCCATAAGAGCGTGCGATATCAATCTCTTTGATAATATTTGGACGCTCCACTTCTTTGAGATTTTTCAACTCATCACATAAAATTTGATAGCCATAGGCTGTCATTGGTTCTTTACTCATTTTTGCCCTTTAAAAAATTTATAACAATCATATCAAAAATTTTACTCTAAAATCTTTTGAGCTAGTCTTTGAGAGCTACCAAAAGCAAGATATTCTCTCAATCTTTGAATTTTTTCAAAAAATTCTTCTCTATTTGTCGCCCAATAAGACTGAAGCAAATTTGTAGCATTGCATTCACCTTGAATAAATTCTTGATGAACGACCCCTCCTCCACAATGGCTTGATAGAATGTTTGCAAGTCCAATATATCGGAGTTTGACAAACATTTTGGCAATCCACAAATCAAGCGTTTTGGCTTTATATCCTAGCACAAAAGGAGTGCCAATAAGGGCAGATTGCAAAGTGGCTGTCCCACTGCAAATGAAAGCAAATTTTGCTTCATAAAGAGCTAAATTTGCATCACTTACAACCTCAAACTCTTCAGGTATCTCTCCATAATACTCTTTGATTTTCTCTTCATCAAATTGATGAGGAATCACCAAAACCTTTCTTTCATTCTCTAGCTCTTTTGCCACTTCACAAAAGAGGGGGAACATTCGCTTGATTTCTTGCTTCCTGCTTCCTGGCATAAAAACGATACTCCCCTCCTCACTCACTTCAGTTTTGAAGTGAGGAATCTCATCAAGCAAAGGGTGTCCGATATACTCTGCCCTTCCTCGATACATTCCTATCTCAAAGGGGAGGATTCCATAGAGTTTATTGCAATATCTCTTCAGTGCTTTCACTCTCCAAGGTTTCCAAGCCCAAACTTGAGGGAGAATATAGTAGATGATTTCTTTGTGGGGGTATTTTTTTCTAATTGCTTTGGCTAAGGGGAGATTAAAGCCTGAAGAATCAAGCAAAAGCACCTTATCAGCCTCTTTTGCCATTTCACACATCTCTTTTAAAATACTTTTGAAAAATCTAATTTTCCTAAAAATATCAATAAAACCCATAATTGAAAAATCTTTGGGGGTATAAATCCCTTTTTGATCCTCAAATTCATAAATCCCTATAAACTCAACCCCCTCCAAATGTTTGCTTAACTCTTTGAGATGAAGATTTGAACTCACCTCTAAGGCACTCACTAAAATCCTCAAAAGTTCCTCCAAAAAGAGAAATGTAAAGCTTATATTTTATCGTGCATTGTGATAAAATCACTAAAAACTCTTAAGTAATGGTGAAAAAATGGAAAAAATTACTCACTTTAGCAGACGCAAAACCAAAACCATATATGTCGGTAATGTCCCAATCGGTGGAGATTCGCCTATTTCTATCCAAAGTATGACTTTCTCAAAAACTTGCGATACTCAAGCCACACTAGAGCAAATCAATCGCTTAGCTTTGGCAGGGTGTGATATCGTAAGGGTGGCAGTGAGTGATGAAAAGGACGCTCACGCCCTCAAAGAACTCAAAGCCCACTCCCCTCTCCCAATCGTCGCAGACATTCACTTCAGATACAAACTCGCCCTCATCGCTTCTGAGAGTGTCGATGCAATTCGCATAAACCCTGGGAATATCGGAAGCAAAGATAGGATAAAAGCCGTAGTTGAAGCGTGTAAGCAAAGAGGGATTCCTATCCGAATCGGCGTTAATGGTGGAAGTCTAGAGAAGCAATTTGAAGAAAAATATGGTGCCACACCTCAAGGAATGGTGCAATCTGCCCTCTACAATATCAAGCTTTTAGAAGACTTTGATTTCACAGATATTAAGGTATCGCTCAAAGCTAGTGATGTGATTCGCACCATAGAAGCCTATAAGCTTTTGGCTCAAAGTGGCATTATCTACCCCTTTCATTTAGGTGTAACTGAAGCAGGGACATTACCTCACTCAATGATAAAAAGCTCAATGGCACTAGGGAATCTTCTCTTGGAGGGGATAGGAGATACAATGAGGGTATCTATCACAGGAGAGCTAGAAGAAGAAGTCAATGTCGCACGCAATATCTTGCGATATAGCGGAAGACTAAAAGAGGGCGTGAGTATCGTGTCTTGTCCGACTTGTGGGAGGATTGAAGCAGATTTGGTGAGTATGGTCAAAGAAGTAGAAAAACGCCTCAAACATATCAAAACTCCAATGCAGGTAAGCGTAATGGGTTGTGCTGTCAATGCACTAGGAGAGGCAAAACACGCCGATATCGCAATCGCATTTGGAAACCACGATGGATTGATTATCAAAGGTGGGAAGATTTTGGGGAAATTTAAAGAAAATGAATTATTGGAGAAATTTGTCTTTGAAGTGCAACAACTTGCCAATGAAATGGGAGAAAATAAATGAATTTTGAGAAAATCAAACAAGCACGATATATCCTAGAGCAAACCTCTCACTCTCTCAAAGTCCAAGCGCTTAACGCAATGGCAGACAATCTTTTATCTTGCAAGGATTCTATCCTCAAAGCCAATGCCCTAGATTTACAGAATGCCACCCATCTAAGTGTGGCAATGAGGGAGCGACTAGCTTTGAATGAGAGTAAAATTGAGCTTATGGCAAAGAGTGTCCAAGAGATTGCCTCACTTCCCAATCCTTTGGGGCAAATCCTTAAGGGATGGCAGAGTGAGAGTGGGCTTAGGATAGAGAAAGTGAGTGTGCCAATTGGAGTGATAGGAGTCATCTATGAATCACGCCCCAATGTAACAAGCGATAGTGCTTCTTTGTGCTTCAAGAGTGGAAATGTCTGTATCCTCAAAGGAGGCAAAGAGGCAAAAGAGAGCAATATGAGTATTGCCAAAATTTTGCAAGATACCCTTAAGAAGTTTTCTCTTCCTAGTGAGTGCATTAGTGTTTTGCAAGATTACTCTAGGGAGAGTGTGCTAGAGTTTATCAAGCAAGACAAATATATTGATTTGCTTATCCCTCGAGGTGGAGAGGGGCTAATCTCTTTTATCTCTCAAAATGCAACAATCCCTACACTCAAGCACGACAAAGGGGTGTGTCATCTCTATATCCACAAAGATTCACTTCTTGAAGAAGCTATAAAAATAGTTATCAATGCCAAAACCCAACGCCCCTCCACTTGCAATTCTATTGAAACTTTGCTTATCCACAAAGACATCGCCCCTAGCCTTTTGCCACTGCTCTACTCTGCCCTCAAAGAGAAAGGCACTCAAATCAAGGCTTCTCAAGGTGTGCAAGAACTTCTTCCTGAGAGGGTGGAGGATTTGGAGAGCGAGGACTTTAGCAAGGAATATGGCGATAATATCCTCAATATAGCCATAGTAGAGGATTTGGAGAGTGCAATAGAGCATATCAACACCTATGGCTCTAAGCACTCTGAGGGCATTCTTACAAGGGATATAAGAAGTGCTGAGAAATTCCTAAATGAGATTGATGCCTCTTGTGTGTATCTCAATGCTTCCACAAGGTTTAGCGATGGAGGGGAATTTGGCTTTGGTGCTGAGATTGGAATCTCTACCAACAAACTCCACGCAAGAGGGCCTGTGGGGCTAGAGGGATTGGTAACTTACAAATACAAAATCTATGGGGATTGGCAAGTGAGGGGGTAGTGAAGCTTTCTTGCAAATACTGTTTTGTTGATATTTTTATCATTTTTTTGGAGAAAAATCAGTGGATTTCTCAAAGCAATCAAACCAAAAGCTTGGATTGTAGGGGCGAGGAAAGTTGAGTTTGGTGAAAGAATCAATCCTCAAACTTTGAGTGAAGTGAGAGGAGAAATCTCATTTTTGGGTTTGTAGGAAATTAACACTATAAGACATTTTTGCATTGCAATCTAATTTTTTGTCGATCAATTTCTTTTACATCGTCAGGAATTTGAAAATAAACACTAATCTGATTCCAATCACAATCTCTTATAGTGATGATTTCATTAAGATAAGAGCTACACCATACATTACCAATCTTAGAGATATGCCATTCATTGTCAAGCTTATTGCATGCAATTTCATGATAAACAATATCTTTTTCAAAACCAATAAAATTTCTCCCCAATCTCTTTGCAGCTAACGCCGTTGTACCTGTACCCATAAAGGGATCTAGAACAATATCTCCCTCATTTGTACTCATCAGAATTATTCTTTCCAATAAATGAATAGGAAGTTGACATGGATGCTCGTCTCTATTTTTTGAATGACGAATTCGATGAATGTCTGTCCACACATCTGAGCACAATGGGCCATATGGATGTAAAAGGTGTTTTTTTCCTCCATAATCCTTAATTAATCTTCCATTCCGATCTCTTTTATGTGGATATCGAATCTCATTAAAACGTTTACAATCTTTATTTTTTGAATAAAATAAAATACCATAATGAGCAGGTTGCAGTGTTTTTCCCATTGGTGCAGTCATTGCTTCCCAGCTAATCCAATGTCTAAAATACATACTTTTATTAAGAAAACTAGAATAACAAGTTAGCCATCTTGGAATATTATGTAAAAATAAAAAACCATCATGCTTTAAAATACGCACACATTCCCGAATCCATTCTTGGCACCATTCTAGATACTCTTCTTCTCTCAAATTATCTATATGAGAATTATATTTTTTTTTTAGATTAAATGGGGGATCGGCAAAAACACAATCAACAGATTCGCTTGGAATTTTTTTAAATAATTCAAGACAGTCGCCTTGTAAAATTTGATTGATAGGCAAATCTTTATTCATAAAACTATTTGAGTCCAAAAATATCTTTCAATTCTCTTTCAAATCTGAGAAGTTCATCCCTATGAAATGTAAATACATCATCAAAAGCACTACATATTCTTGCCATATCTTTTTTTCTCACATACCAACCAATTCCATCGACAAAGCCAAAAAATCTAGTTTGTTTATAATATTTTTTTATTAGTTCAGAAACACTTATTTCTGTCTTAGCTTTATCTCCCATCCCAGAACTTGTTGTACTAAGATATGAAGATTCAATAATAAGTATAGGATTGTCCTTGTTTGGAATAATAAAATCCATAGTGCGTTTACGATTTGGTTCTCTTTCTGCCAAAATTGGTAAATCTCCTTTTTCATAACTCAAATTAAGGGCAAGCAATATTTTTTCAATTACCTTCTCTGGATTATTTTCAGATTCTGCAGCATAGCTTCCTTTTTGTCGATATCTAATTAAAGTATCATACATAGCCGATACATCAAAATTAATTTTTGCAATACTTAGTTTATTTAATTCAAACAATGGAAGAGTATTGGCCAAAAATAAATTGGATGAACCATAAAAAAATAAATTGATAATGCCCATAGCAAACCAACCATTCTCTCTGATTGTTCTCTTTATTTTTTCATCACTCCATTCTTTTATATCCTCATCATCTTTTGACTTTTCCCATTCATTTAAATATAAAAGCTTAGATAACTCTTCATCTCTCACAGCTCTTGCGAGCGTAATAATACGTTTTAAATTTTCTTTGGCCAAACCATTGAGAACAAGCAGAGCTTCAAGTCCTAGTTCATTTTTCACAATAAAACTCACAAACACCTCCTCCCTGCTTCCATCGTTGGCGATATTGTTCTTAAGATTGTAAATTAATGTTTTTAGGACTTGTATTGTATGTGCCTCATATTTTTCCTCAAAAACAGGATTCGAAAAAAAGAAAGAATTCTTCTCTATAACCGTTTTGTATCTTTTATCCATTCTCCTACTCCCACTCAATCGTGCCTGGGGGTTTGCTTGTGATGTCATACACTACGCGATTGATTCCCTCCACTTCATTGATAATGCGATTAGAAATCCTCTCTAGCAAGTCGTGAGGGAGATGAGCAAAAGTCGCTGTCATTCCATCTAGTGCTTCCACTGCTCTTACACAGATTGTATTATCATAGGTGCGATTATCTCCCATCACACCCACACTCTTGACATTGAGAAGCACACAAAACGCCTGCCATACCTTGTCATAATACCCACTAGAGTGAAGCTCTTGAAGGAAGATTCGATCAGCCCTTCTAAGAAGCTCCAAATCCTCTTCATTGACTTCCCCCATAATCCTTATAGCAAGTCCTGGCCCTGGGAAAGGGTGTCGCATTAGCATAGATTCAGGCATTCCAAGCTCTCTTCCTAATGCCCTCACTTCATCTTTGAATAGCTCTCTGAGTGGCTCAATGAGTTCAAACTTCATCCAATCAGGCAATCCCCCTACATTGTGATGAGATTTGATCGTCTTACTTGGTCCTTTGACACTCACAGATTCAATCACATCAGGATAGAGCGTGCCTTGAGCTAGGAATTTTATCTCTCCATTGGCATTGTGCTTTTTGGCTTCAGCTTCAAACACCTCAATAAATGTCTCTCCGATGATTTTTCGCTTCACTTCAGGATCTCTCACACCCTTTAGCTTACCTAAGAAAATCTCCCTAGCATCCACGGTGATGAGTGGCACGCCTAGATTCTCTCTAAACATTGCCTCTACTGCCTCTCTCTCATCAGCCCTCAAAAGTCCGTGATCGACAAAGACAGGAATCACCCTCTCTCCAATAGCACGATAGAGCAATGTCGCCACCACAGAGCTATCCACTCCCCCACTCACAGCACAAAGCACCTTGCCATCTTTGGCAATCTCACGAAGTTTGGCAATCTCACTCTCAGCAAAATTGTGCATATTCCAACTTGTCTTTGCTCCACAGATATTCACTGCAAAATTTTTGAGCATTTCTCCCCCACACTCGCTATGCACGACTTCTGGGTGGTATTGAATCGCATAAATCTTTCTCTCAAAATCAGCAATTGCACAATAATGTGTATTGCCACTTTTGGCTAGTTCTACAAAGCCCTCAGGGATTTTCTCTACCTTATCAGCGTGGCTCATCCACACAATGCTTTTATTTTTTATCCCCTCTAGCACCCCTTTGGCTTGGATAATCTCAAGTTCTGCCTTTCCAAACTCCTGCTCCTCAGCCCTCACTACACTCCCCCCAAAAAAATCAGCAATATATTGCATTCCATAGCAGATTCCAAGCACTGGCACACCTAGAGCAAACACGCCACTATCGGGCTTGTATGCCCCCTCTTCATACACACTTGCAGGCCCACCACTAAGGATAATCCCCTTAGGAGCTCTAGCTTTGATATCCTCTAGCTTTTCAAAATAAGGCACAATCTCTGTATAAACCCCATATTCTCGCAATCTTCTAGCGATAAGCTGAGTGTATTGACTCCCAAAATCTAGCACCAAAATTTCAACTTGATTCATTTCACACCTTTTAAAAATAATTACTCAAATTATAGGGGAATCTTTGGAGTTTTCCCTACTTATTTTTCTCCAAATACTCCTCATAGCTCCCCCTAAAGTCAATCACCTCTGCCCCATTCTCTCCAAACTTTAGCTCAATGATTCGATTAGCATACGCATCGATAAGCTCCCTATCGTGGCTTACACAAATCACATTGCCATTAAATTTATACAACGCCTCACCCAAAGCGATAATGCTCTCAAGATCAAGGTGATTGGTAGGCTCATCAAGGACTAAAAAGTTTCCACCCTCAAGCATTAGTTTGCTTAATACCATTCTATGCTTCTCTCCTCCACTTAGAGCATTGATACTTTTCTCTTGCTCCTCTCCACTAAAGAGCATTCTTCCTAGATTAGATCGAATCTCATTGCTATCGGCTTTTTTATCAAAGCTTCTTAGCCACTCATAAAGCGTTTCTTCCCCTTTAATCTCCTCACTTACATTTTGAGGGAAGTATCCTCTTTGGGTTGTCGCACCCCATTTCACGCTTCCACTATCAGGCTTAAGCTCTTCAACTAGGATTTTACACAATGTGCTTTTTCCCACACCATTTGCACCAATGAGTGCAATCTTATCCCCTGGCAGGATTTTCAAGCTGACATTATTTAGCACTTTTTTATCCCCATAAGAGTGGCTAATCCCCTCGCACTCCAAAGCCTCATTTCCAATGGTTCTCTTAGGTTTAAAAACAATGCTTGGATCTCTTCTTGAGCTCACGGCTAGGGCTTGAATGTCAAGTTTTTCAAGTTGCTTTTGGCGTGAAGTGGCTTGTTTGGCTTTACTTGCATTGGCTGAAAATCTAGCGATGAAGTTTTCTAACTCTTCTTTTTCTTTGAGCTTTTTGTTTCGCTCTGCTTCTTGTTGTTTGGCGATAAGGGTGGAGGCAATATACCAATCATCATAATTTCCACTAAACTCTCTCACCCCTCCAAAATCCACATCTAAAATATGGGTGCAAACCTCATTGAGGAAGTGTCTATCGTGGCTGATGACCACCATTGTCCCCTCGTGTCGCTTAAGATTCTCTTCTAGCCAAGAAATTGAAGCCAAATCAAGGTTGTTTGTAGGCTCATCAAGGAAGAGAATATCAGGTTTGGGGAAAAGCACTTGAGCAAGCAAAATTTTAAACTTATCTCCCCCTGTGAGTGTGCTCATCAGCTCATCGTGTTGAGAGCTTGGGAATCCCAAATCTTGCAAAATCTTCTCAATCACCACATCATACTCATACATCGGATCTTCTTCAGCACAGATGATTTCAAGCTCTCCTAGTCTTTCATTGACTTTTTCATCGCTCAAATCCCCCTCCATATAGAGCTTCTCTTTTTCTTTGACTGCCTCATAAAGTCGCTTATTTCCGATAAGCACAGCGTCTTTGAGGCTCAAGTCTTCAAATGCATATTGATTTTGCCCTAGCACTCCAAGACGAGCATTTGGATTGATGACAACCTCTCCGCTACTTGCCTCATACTCTCCACTAAGGATTTTTAGCAATGTGGATTTTCCTGCACCATTTGCACCAATAAGTCCATATCTTTTGCCACTATCAAGCTTGATATTGACATTTTCAAAGAGTTTTTTTGTCGCATAACGCATTGTGAGATTGATCGTTTGTAACATTTCTAGTCCTTAAGGGAAGTTTCTAAGGGGAGATTATAGATTATTTTAGAGATTATTTCAATCTCAAATCCCCCATTCTTTTTGATTCTCTCCCTCTAAATCACTTTGGCATTTTTCTTGATTAGCTCGTGATAAAAATAATTGACTATGATAGGCTTAGAGCGTGGGGTGAGGGTATCATCATTATAGACATACTCTAGCCCCTTGCTCTCTGCAAATGCTTTGAGTTTTGAATCTAACCACTGCCAATAGTTTTTCTTGCCTTGAGTGTAAATCTCTTGATAGAGGGGGAGGAGTTTGGGGTATTTAGTGCGGATATACTCCATAATCACAGGTTTATAGCTTCCTCTAAGATTGAGGTTTTCAAGCCAAATAAAATGACAATAGCTCTGAGCTTCATTGATAATCGCCTCTATATCAGTGATTTGTGGGAAGATAGGAGAGATGAAACAAGTTGTGGTAATTCCTTCATTATAGAGTATCCTCATCGCTTCAAGTCGCCTTTTTATCGGCACTGCTCTATCCATATCTCTTCTAAAGTTCTCATCTAAAGTATTGATTGAGAAAGACACTCTAGGATTTTTAAAACTTTTTATCAACTCCAAATCTCTAAGTATCAAGTCTGACTTTGTAGCAATGCTAAGCTTTATCCCACTATCTTTAAGCTCTTCAAGAAGTGCTTTTGTGCGTTGATATGTCCTCTCTTGGGGATTGTAAGGATCAGTTACTGAGCCGATGAAAAGCTCTTTGTTGGCATATTTTTGAGTGTTTTTCAAAGGTTGCCAATACTTCACATCTAAAAACTCTCCCCACACTTCAGGGTGATTGCTAAATCTTTTCATAAAACACGCATAGCAATACTTACACGCAAAAGTGCAACCTGTATAAGGGTTTGCTGAGTAATCCCCTATAGGAAGATTAGTTTTAGAAAGTATGCTTTTGGTTTGGATTTCTTGAATTTTGAGCATTACTTAATATCAGTATTTGGGAGTTTTTTTAGTCGGATTTTGGGATATTTGAGCAAAACTTCTTCTTTCACACCAAACTCCATTCTAAACCCAATCCCTGCCATTACTTCAAGATTGAGAGTGCTAAAATCTGCATAAGTATAAAACGCCCCACCCTCAAAGAGATTGACATCATAGTGGATTGAAAGCCTTAAATCATAGCTTCCTTTGGGCTTTGCCACCTCTAGCCCTCCACTGTGAAGCTCACTTGTTACCCTTCCCCCTGCATAATTTTCATATAAAGAATCAATGTCAATTCTAATATCTTGTTTGCCTATTTGTTTGCCGATAGAAAATCTTCCAAGAAGCGAGAAAGGGATAGCAGGATTCATAATTTGAGTGAGGTTTGAGAGAGTGATTTTACTATCAAATAATACCCCTGTACCAAAATTAAATGACGCTCTTAGATAATACTCTTGTGGGAGAAAAAAAGTCTTCCCTCCTCCCATATCAAAAAGCCACATTGTGTTATTAAACTTTTGAGAATCAAGCTCCAAGAAGATTTGAGCCATTTTGACTGAGAGATTGGCAAACCACCCACTCTCTGCCACCCACATTGCATATCCCCCTACCCCATAGCCATAGCCTGAGAGATTGTAATCTCCATAAGAGGGTGAGGTAATATCAGCATTGATATCACCCCCTACAAAAAGAGATGAGCCATCAAATAAAAGCTCTTTATCAGCCCCTATTTGAGGCAAGATTGCTGTATAGTTGCTCCCATCTCCGATAAAGGTTTGCTTCACGCCAAGATGAGTTAGCCCCCAAACCCTCCAGCTTGAGAGTGATTGGAAATGCATTTGCTCAATATGTTTTCTCTGAAGCATTTGCTCCAAACTCATAATCTTGAGTTGCAAAAACAATGGGGAGCGTTCAGCCCACACAACCCCCAAAAATAAAAGAAAAAAGAGGGAGAGCTTTCTCATTGCAAACTCTCATCTTGCCAATTAAGATCATTGGCTTTCTTCAAAGATTGCTGTAAGATTTTTCCAAAGCTAAATCTAAAGCCTAAACTTGCCTTATATACAATGTTTAAATCTCCAAAAAAACTGCTCTCACTTCTAAAAAAGAATCTGAAGTTTTTGTTATAGACAAAATCTGATTCCAAAAATAGTCCCAATCTCATATCACTTTTGGCAGACAATCCTTGAGAGCTTGTCCCATCGCCTATTGCGATATTCCCTCCGATACGATTATCATAGCCAAAAGAGATTCCCCCCTTAATATCTCCTAGATATTTGGAGTTAAACTCTTTTCCAAATGCCACTCTCAAATCAAGTGCAAAAGGAATCTGATGAGCCATTCTCCCACTCACTCCACTTGGGAGATAGAAGACTTGTCTAGGCAAATATCCTGTATAAATCTGCAAACTTGGTTCCCAAAAAATAAAGCTTTGCGAGATTGAAAACATCAATGCAAAACGCTGTCCTATATCTGCTCCAAGTAAGAAATTGTGAGAGTTTAGGCTTTGAATTTTTGAAGCAATAGGCGAGTTTTGAAAAGTGTATTCTCCTGCGTTATAAAAGTATTTGGCATACACATCAAAAAAGAGCTGACTATCTCCAAGATAGGAGAGATAAGCAGTGGTTGAGTAGCTCTCTTGAGTGTTTTGATAAAGTCTTGTTCTCTCATCTGCGACTATGGCATTAAAACTCCCACCCAAAAACACCTTCCCTCCAATCACATCAAAAGAGGTATCAAGCCCCAAAATCAAGTCATTATAGCTCTCTTTGACTTTGAGGATATGATCTGTGCTTTGATGAGAGAGGAATCCAAAGCTTTCATTTACCCACAAACCATTGGGAAGTTGCAAACCTCTCAGCTCCCCTACTCGTGAGAAAAGCGTGGTGGAGTGGATTTTGTAAATGTTATATTGAGATTGCAAGATTGTATAAAGAGTCTGTGCATAATCGCTAGAAATCTCTGCATAACAAAAGGAAAAGAATATTAAACTTAGAAATCCTCTCTTAAACAACAAAAACCTTCTCTCTACTCAAATTAAAGTTATATAATTCTAGCTAATTTTGTTCCAAAGGAATGAAATTGCCAATTTATTATATAAGGATCAATGATGACATATCGTTCAAAACGCTATATTACCTATCTAATCATCACTTTTTGTGTCGTGTTGCTTCCATTTATCCAAATCAATGGAAATCAACTTTTTTTGCTCTCTTTTGATAGAAAAGAGTTTCACTTGCTTGGAGCAGTTTTCAATATCCAAGAGCTTTTTGTCTTGCCTTTTTTATTGATTTTGCTCTTTGTGGGTGTGTTTTTTGCCACAAACCTTTTGGGGCGTGTGTGGTGTGGTTGGGGTTGTCCTCAGACAATCTTTAGAGTGATTTATCGTGATTTGATTGAGGGGAAAATCTTTGGACTTACACAAATTAGCAATAAGCAAAAAGCTCCTGATTTAAGCACTCCAATCAATAAGCTCAAAAAACTTTGCTCTATTGTCCTCATCTCTCTTTGCACCTTTAGTGCTAGTGCTGTTTTGCTTTTCTATTTTGTGCCTCCTTATGATTTTTTCTCTTACCTCTCTCACCCCAAAGATCATTTGGTTTTGCTAGGGTTTTGGCTAAGTATCGGAACATTTTTCACACTTGATATCACTCTTTTAAAAGAGAATTTTTGTATCTATGTTTGCCCATATTCTAGGGTGCAAAGTGTGCTTTATGATAATGACACACAAACTGTGATTTATGATCAGAGAAGAGGTGGAGCGATTTATCAAGACAATGGGGAGAAGTTTCATCAATCCTTGAGACTTAGAGATCCTCAAGGTGAGTGTATTGAGTGCCAAAAATGTGTCAAGGTTTGCCCCACTCATATTGATATTCGTGCAGGTATGCAACTTGAATGTATCAACTGCCTAGAGTGTGTTGATGCTTGTAGTAAGGTTATGGGAGAGAGAAGTTTGCCTACACTTGTAAATTGGAGTAGCAACAACGCCCTTCAGACTCACTCAAAAGTGCGTTATATCCGCCCCAAAACGATTGGGTATATGCTGATTTTGGCTCTCTCTATTATCCTAGCTACCTTTATGGGGAGCAAAAAAGATGATGTGCTTTTAAATATCACTCGCCCTACTTCACTCTACACAATCCACAAAAATGGAAAAGTCAGCAATGAATATGTATTGTTTATTGAGAATGCCACACCAAAGGATCAAAATTTTTCCCTCTCAGTGTTGCAAAATCAAGATATAAAAATCCTGCGACCTGAAGGCGAGTTTTCTATCAATGCCAAAGAAAAGAAACGAGTGATTTTGGTGCTAGAGTATGACAAAAAGCTTGAAGTCAAAGATCACGATAAATCTATCCCTTTCACACTCAAACTCTACTCAACCCAAGACCCTAACCTCTCTATCCAAAAAGAAAGCGTCTTTATCTATCCACATAAACACTAAAGGAGTATTAGAATGAAACAAGTTTTAAAAAAGATTCCATTTGTAAAAAAAATTTATCAATGGACAAAAAATACCCTCAAACTCTACTCTACACAATCTTTTTCCCAAGAGGGGGAAGATTTGATTTTGAAAAGAATCTTTGAGCGACAAAAAAAGGGGTTTTATGTTGATGTAGGAGCTCATCACCCCTTTAGATTTTCAAACACCTATTTATTCTACAAAAAAGGGTGGAGAGGCATTAACCTTGATGCAATGCCTGAAAGTATGAAGCTCTTCAAAAAATATCGCCCAAGAGATATTAACTTGGAAATTCCTATTGGAGAAAGTGATAGGGAGCTTACCTACCATATTTTTAACGAACCTGCACTCAATACTTTTGATGCAAGTCGCATTCAAGAAATCCTAAAAAATCCAGAATTTACACTAATTAAAAAGATTCAAATTCAAATCAAATCACTTAAAGATATTCTTGACCAATATCTCCCCAAAAATCAACAAATTGATTTTTTGAGTGTTGATGTTGAGGGATTAGACTTTGAAGTTTTAAAAAGCAATGATTGGCAAAAATATCGCCCAAAGATTTTGCTTGTAGAATCTCTAGGGGGGGGGGGTATCAAGGAATTTTTACATTCAGAAGTCTATCTTTTTCTCTCCTCTCAAGATTACGAAGTTTTTGCAAAAACTTTCAATACAATTATTTTGAGAGATAAAAACTAGGAGTAAGCAAATGAAAATCTTTATTCTCTGTGGGGGTTCAGGCACGAGGCTTTGGCCTCTCTCAAGAGATTCACTGCCCAAGCAGTTTGTCCCACTCTTTGCTCATAGCGAAACCCTTTTTCAAAAAACCCTCAAACGCTCTAGCGATCTTCTAAAAGAGCTTCAAATAGAGGGGGAGATTGGCGTGATTACCAATAAAGAGCATTATTTTCTCATTCAGCAAGAAGCCAAAGATTTGCAAATCCCTATTAGCTCCTATTTGCTTGAAGACTCTCCAAGAGATACAGCAGGGGCTGTGGTTTTGAGTGCATTGAGTTCCAATCCTGAGGAGCTTGTCCTTGTTGTCCCAAGTGATCACATCATCAATAACCTTACGCTTTTCTCTCAAAGCATTCAAGAAGCTCTAAACCTAGCAAAAGAGGGGAAAATCATCACTTTTGGAATCACTCCCACCTCTCCTCATACAGGCTATGGCTATATCCACTCCAAAGGCAATGAGGTGCTAGGTTTTTATGAGAAACCTGCTTTGGAGAGAGCTAGAGAGTATTTTGAGAGCAAAGAGTATTTTTGGAATAGTGGAATGTTTTGCTTCAAAGCTCAAAGTTTGCTTGAAGAGTGCAAGATTTATGCAAGTGAGCTACTAGAGAAGGCAAAAGAAGTCTATGAAAAATCAGAAAGAGAGCAAAACTACATTTGGCTCACTCATATGAGTGAGATTCCCAAAATCAGCATTGATTATGCATTGATGGAGAAAACTCAAAAAATCGCAATGGTAAAAGGTGAGTTTGATTGGAATGATGTGGGGAGCTTTGATAGTCTAAAAGAAGAATTTGTAGCTGATAGTGAGGGAAATATCAGCACTTCAGAGCTTTACTCCAAAGAAAGCAATGATAATTTTATCATCGCAAACAAACCAATTGCTACCATTGGGGTGCAAAATCTCACAATCATTGACACCAAAGACGCCTTGCTTATCGCCCAAAATGGACGCACACAAGAAATCAAAGATATTGTCAATACCCTCAAATCTCACTCTCACCCCTCTACCCTCACCCACCCCCTCACCTATCGCCCTTGGGGAAGTTATGAGGTGCTAGAAGAGAGTGCAAACTACAAAATCAAAAAAATCATCGTTCTCCCTCAAAAGCGATTGAGTTTGCAAAAACACTTTCATCGCAATGAGCATTGGATCATCGTCAGTGGCTCTGCACTTGTAAAAATTGGGGAGAGAGAAATCTTTTTGCAAAAAAATCAATCCACCTATATTCCTATGGGGACTCCTCATCGCCTTGAAAACCCAGGGCAAATGGATTTGGTGATGATTGAGGTGCAAGTGGGGGATTATGTAGGGGAAGATGATATTGTAAGAATTGAGGATGATTATCATCGTGCCTAGAGTGCTTCTTGCTCTACTGCTTTGTCTCTTTTGCAATGCTAGGGAGCTGTGGCTACTTCAAAACTTTGATTCTAAAGCTTTTGAAAAAAATGCACAAAATTATCTTTATAGTGAAAAACTTGATGGAGTCCGAGCCTATTGGGATGGAGAGGTGCTTTATAGCAGAGGAGGCAAAAGGCTATCTCCTCCTTCATTTTTTACTCAAAACTTCCCTCCTTTTGCTATTGAGGGGGAGCTGTGGAGCAAAAGAGGGGATTTTGAAGGGATTGCCTCAATTGTGAAATCAAGCAAAAATCCAAAAAATTGGGAGAAGCTAAAGTTTTATATCTTTGAAGTGCCTAATCAAAAGGGTGGGATTTTGCAAAGATTGGAAGTGCTAGAGAGCTATCTCTCCACCCACCCTGCTCCATTTATCCAAATCATTCCTCAACTCCAAGTAAGTGATAGCAAAGAGCTAATGCAAAAACTTGATGCAATCACAAAGTTAGGGGGTGAGGGCTTGGTGCTGAGAGATAAAAACGAGTCTTATTACACAGGCAGAAGCAAAAAGGCAATGAAGCTCAAAGCCTATCTGGATAGAGAGTGCAAAATCCTCTCCTACACTCAAGGAGAGGGAAAATTTGCTAGTCAAGTCGGCTCTATCATCTGCCAAGATAAAAACAAAACTTTTAAAATCGGCAGTGGAATGAGTGAAGATTTTAGAAAAAATCCTCCAAAACTTGGCACAATTATCACTTATAAATATTTTGGACTGACTAAAAAAGGTTTGCCCAAATTTCCTATCTTTTTGCGAATAAGAGAAGAGGAATAACCCCATACAAGGAGAGAAAATGAAAAAAGCTTTAATTACAGGAATTACAGGACAAGATGGTGCATATTTGGCTGAATTTTTACTTGAGAAAGGCTATGAAGTGCATGGGATCAAAAGAAGAACTTCGCTTTTCAACACCGATAGAATCGATCATCTCTATCAAGATCCACACGAGAGTGATGTGAAGTTTATCTTGCACCACGGGGATTTGACTGATAGCACAAACCTTATCCGTATCATTCAAGAAGTGCAACCTGATGAGATTTACAACCTTGCAGCAATGAGTCATGTGGCAGTGAGCTTTGAAGAGCCTGAGTATGTGGCAAATGCCGATGGTATTGGGACATTAAGATTGCTTGAAGCGATTAGAATCTTAGGACTAGAGAAAAAGACAAAAATCTATCAAGCCTCAACAAGTGAGCTATATGGCTTAGTACAAGAAGTCCCACAAAGTGAGAAAACTCCCTTCTATCCTCGCTCTCCTTATGCATGTGCCAAGCTTTATTCTTATTGGATTACAATCAACTATCGTGAAGCTTACAATATCTTTGCGTGCAATGGAATCCTCTTCAATCACGAAAGCCCTATTAGAGGGGAAACTTTTGTTACTAGAAAAATCACAAGAGCTGTAAGCAAAATCGCTTTAGGATTGCAAGACAAACTCTATCTAGGCAATCTCTCAGCCAAAAGGGATTGGGGACACGCCAAAGACTATGTAGAGGCAATGTGGCTTATCCTTCAGCAAGACAAACCTCAAGATTTCTGTATCGCCACAGGGATTAGCACAGAAGTGCGTGATTTTGTGAGAATGGCGTTTTCTTATATTGGGGTTGAGATTGAGTTTAGAGGAGAGGGAATTGAAGAGAGGGGTTATATCGCTTCTTGCTCTAATCCTGATTATCAGCTAGAAATAGGCAAAGAAGTTGTCGCAGTATCGCCAAAATACTTCCGCCCCACAGAAGTGGATTTCTTGCTAGGAAACCCTGAGAAAGCCAAGAGAGAGCTAGGCTGGGAGCCAAAACACACACTTCAAGATATTGTAGAGGATATGATGAAATCAGACTTGGCGTTGATGAAAAAAGATCGCTATCTTCAAGATGGTGGGCATAAGATTATGAGATATTTTGAGTAAGATAAATTTTTTGCTATGAAAGAAATCAAGATAAACATCATTGATTGGTGGAATGATGATTTTGAAGAAAACCACTTTATTCAATTTTTATCAAAAAAATACAAAGTAGTTAGGAGCAAAAATCCTGACTACCTACTATGCAGTTGCTTTGGTTTTGATCATTTAAACTTCAATTGCACCAAAATCTTTTTTACAGGAGAGAATCTAACTCCCGATTTTAATCTCTATGATTATGCTATGGGATTTGATTATATTGATTTTGATAAGCGATATCTGAGGTATCCACTTTTTCTCACATATACTCAAGCACTAAAAGAAGCTGAAAAGAAGCATATTTTTAATCAAGACGAGATTAAAAATCGTGGCTTTTGTAGTTTTTTGGTGAGTAATGGAAAGAATGCAGATCCAATTCGAGAACGCTTTTTTGATGAAATATCCAAAATTGATTTTGTTGCAAGTGGAGGGGGATTTAGAAACAATATAGGCAAAAAAGTAGAAAATAAAATGGAATTTTTGAAGCAATATAAGTTTAATATTGCTTTTGAGAATTCTCAATCTATTGGCTATTGCACAGAAAAACTTATAGAAGCTTTCGCCGCCAAAACAATTCCAATCTATTGGGGAGACCCCTCCCTACTTGATTCAAAGCTCAATCTAATCAATCCAAAAAGCTATATCAATCTCTCCTCTTTCTCCTCTATTGGCGAGGCACTGGATTTTATCAAAGAGGTTCATTCAAATCATCAGTTATATATGCAAATCCTGCAAGAACCTGCTTTTCTCAAGGAAAATATACAGGAGTTTTATAAAAAGCAATTAGAAGATTTCTTTGATAATATTTTCTCTATCCCCCCCCCCCAAGGCAAACAAATTGTGCTTTCCAATACACGCAAAGCCTATCAAGACAAACAGAGAAGATTGATGTATATCAAAGATTTAGCACACCCTATCAATTTTGTAAAAAAACGAATTGTCAATTTTTTAGATAAGGAGAAATAAAACAAATGAACAAAGATTCAAAAATCTTCATTGCAGGGCATCGTGGGCTTGTAGGCTCTGCAATAAAATCCGAGCTAGAAGCCCAAGGGTATAGCAATCTCATCACTCAAACCCATAGTGAGCTTGATTTGAGCAATCAGCTCAAAGTTGAAGAGTTTTTTGCTAAAGAGAAGCCTGAGTATGTGTTTTTCTGTGCAGCAAAAGTAGGGGGAATCTATGCCAACAACACTTATAGAGCAGATTTCATCTATCAAAACCTAGCCATTCAAAATGCGATGATTTACTCAGCTTACAAATATGGAGTAAAAAAGCTCCTTTTTCTTGGCTCAAGCTGTATTTATCCCAAAAATGCCCCTCAGCCGATGAGTGAGGACGTCTTGCTTACAAGTGAGCTAGAATACACCAATGAGCCTTATGCAATTGCCAAAATCGCAGGACTTAAAATGTGTGAGAGTTTCAATCTCCAATATGGCACAAACTTCCTCTCTGTAATGCCCACAAATCTTTATGGAGAGAATGATAACTTTGATTTAGAAAACTCTCACGTCCTCCCTGCCCTTATCAAAAAGATTCACTTAGGCAAACTCCTTAGAGAAAACAACTTGGAGCAAATCCAAAAAGAAATTGGCGATCTCTCACTTCTTCAAAAACACAATATCACCCAAGAGAGTATCACGCTTTGGGGCAGTGGCAATCCAAGAAGAGAGTTTTTGCACTCCAAAGATATGGCAAGGGCTTGTGTGTTTATTATGCAAAATATCAATTTCAAAGACTTGATAGAGGGCAAAGAAGAGATTAGAAATACTCATATCAATATCGGATATGGAGAGGATATCACTATCAAAGACTTGGCTCTACTTGTCAAAGAGATTGTAGGCTATGAGGGGGAAATCACCTTTGATTCCTCCAAACTTGATGGCACGATGAAAAAATTGCTTGATTGCTCCAAGCTTAACTCTTTGGGGTGGAAGCCGAGCATTACGCTCAAAGAGGGAGTGAGGCAAACCTATGAAGACTTTTTAAGGAGTAGAAAATGAAAAATTTTGCAGTTATTGGTGTGGGTGGATATGTCGCACCACGCCACTTAAGAGCGATAAAAGAGTGCGGTGGAGATGTGCTTTGTGCGATTGACAAGCACGATAGTGTAGGGATTATGGATAGCTATTTTCCTCATACGCATTTTTTTACCGAGTTTGAGAGGTTTGATCGCCACGTGGATAAACTCAAGCGAGAGGGCAAGGGGCTAAACTATTTTAGTATCTGCTCTCCCAACTACCTTCACGACGCCCATATCCGCTATGCCTTAAGAAATGGAGCTGATGCAATTTGTGAGAAGCCTTTGGTTCTCAATCCTTGGAATCTTGATGCCCTCCTTTCCCTAGAGCAAGAGTGTGGCAAAAAGGTTTATAATATCCTTCAACTTCGCCTACACCCCAAAATCATTGCCCTCAAAGAAAGTGTGCAAGCCCACCTCAAATCCCACCCCAACCATATTTATGATATTGATTTGAGCTATATTACAAGTCGAGGGAACTGGTATTTCACAAGCTGGAAAGGGGATAAAAGCAAAAGTGGGGGCATTGCAAGTAATATTGGAATCCACTTTTTTGATATGTTACTTTGGATTTTTGGAGAGTGCAAGGCAAGTGAGTTGTATTTTGAGAGTGAGAAGACTATGGCAGGATTTTTGGAGCTTAGAAACGCTAGAGTGCGTTGGTTTTTGAGTGTTGATGCCACCACTCTTCCCCAAGAAGTCAAAGAAAGTGGCAAACCTACCTATCGAAGCCTAAAAATCAATCAAGAAGAGTTTGAGTTTAGTGAGGGATTTACTGATTTGCATACCCTAAGCTATCAAGATATATTTAGTGGTGGGGGCTTTAGTGCGATTGAGGCTCAACCCTCTATCAATGTCGTTTATGCTTTGCGTAATGCCCCACTCTCTAGTGGAGATAGCCAAACACTTCACCCATTTTTGCAAAAATGACTAAGTTTTTCTCCCACCCAAGCTCTATCATAGAAGAAGAGGTGCAAATCGGTGCAAATACCAAGATTTGGCACTTCTGTCATATTTTGCCCCATAGCATTATTGGAGAGAATTGCTCTTTTGGACAAAATTGTGTCATTGGCCCCAAAGTCAAAGTCGGCAATGGTGTCAAAGTGCAAAACAATGTCAGCCTTTATGAGGGCGTAGTGTGTGAAGATGATGTCTTTATTGGCCCAAGTGTGGTTTTCACTAATGTTTTAAACCCTAGAAGTTTTATCAATCGCCACGATGAGTTTAAAACCACATTGCTCAAAAAAGGTTGCTCTCTAGGGGCTAATAGCACTATTGTTTGTGGGGTGAGTATCGGAGAGTATGCACTTGTGGGGGCAGGAAGTGTGGTAACCAAAGATATCCCCCCTCACGCCCTTGTCGTAGGCAATCCTGCTAGAATCATTGGCTGGCTAGATAAGGGAGGGGTGAGGCTAGAGTTTGTCAATGGGATTGCCAAAGATAGCTATGATGGGAGTATCTATAAGCAAGAGGATTTTTGCTGACACTTGCATTACTTTTTGTAATCCACCTGCTCTCTCTACATATTTTGGCTCTTTTTTCTTGACTTAGCCTTAGAAAATCCGATAAAATTCCAAGATTATTTAGAGAAAATTTTTAATCTCTTTTCAAGAGAAACTAAGCATAAAACATTCTCTTGAGAAAATAAAGGTAGTGAATGAAAAAAATATTTGCCATTTTTTTCCTATGTCTTTACACCACTCAATCTTACGCAATTTTTTGGGCTATCAATGCAATCAAAGAAGCCACAATGACAGCAGAAGAAAGAAGACTTGAAGAGGAAGAAGAGAAAAAGAAAAAACACTTTATTGGCTTTAGCATAGGGGCAGGGGTGGGAGATTTAAGCCTTACACTGATTAATCCTAGATTTTTTGAAGTTGCAAAAAAAGAGCTTGTAGGCAATTCACTTGAATATGCTTTAGCAATTGAGGGAGGGTGGCAGAAATACACTTATGAGAAAGTGGGTTATCAGACAATGTTTCGTGGGCGATTTGTGTATATGTCTGATTTTTCCTCTCCTATTTTCTCAGCTCCAATTCCCGATAAATTCAACTCAGGGCTTTCTGTTGAGATTTCAGCAGGGGTTGATGGAATCTTTGATTTTATCAAGAGTGAGGATTGTAGTTTTGGAATGATTTTGGGTATCAATGGAGGAGTAGCAATCTTCTCTCCATTCCAAGAGGCAAAAGATAGCCTTGATGCCCTATCTCACAACTCTTATGGGATTTTTAGCAATCTAAGGACAGGATTTCAAGTCGGTGTGCCCACAGGTTTTATCGATTTGGTTGCTGAAATTCCTTTTGCACCTATGCTTTTTATGAAAAGCCCATTTAGCTACACCCTCTCTCTTGGCTATAAGCACTTTTTCTAGCCTTATAATCCCCCAAATCCCCTCTCTTATGTTTGGAGAACTTGTGGGATTGATAGAAAACACAAAGTGAAGCCTATATGCTAAATCTTAGAAAACTAGATTTCAGAAACAAAGGAAAAAGACAAATCTCTCTAATGTCTTAAATCCAATCTTATTCAAGTGATTAGAAATCGTGTATTTCATTGGGAAAACCTACTCAAAATTCATATCATCAAAGGGGAAACATATCCTTGCAATGCAACAATCTATCCAAAAACAAAGAGAGAAGCAATCAAACAATTGCGGAAATAAAGCCCGATTAAGATTTTTAGATGATTTAATTGAAAATATTAGAAATGTGGTATATATATTCTCACATAAGGCGATGCTTTCTGTTTTGTAACACTTCTCTATTTACTTTTTGTAATCATTTTGTTTTTCTTCACGCTTTTGGCTCTTTTTTCTTGACTAAGTCTTAGAGAATCTGATAAAGTTTGCTTAGAAAAAATTTTGGATATTTTTCTAAAACTTGACACAATTAAGGGATTTGATGAAAAGAATATTTGCTATTTTATTTTTGTGTCTTTGTGTGAATCAATCTCACGCAATCTTTTGGGCTTTTGGTGCAATCAGAGAGGCTTCAATGACAGAAGAAGAAAGATTGCTTGAGGAAGAAGAGGAGAAAAAGAAAAAGCATTTTATCGGCTTTAGTGTGGGAGCAGGGATTATGGATTTGGCTTGTCCTATGTTTAATCCAAGATACTGGAAAAGAGGAGATATTTATGCCAACTCTTTTGATATTGCCTTAGCAATTGAGGGAGGGTGGCAAAAATACACATCTGAAAAAATAGGACATCAAGTAATGTTTCGTGGGCGATTAAGCTATGCACCTGATTTTAAATCTCCAATTTTCTCTGCTCCAATTCCTGATAATTTTAGTTCTGCTCTTTCCATTGAATTTTCAGCAGGGATTGATGGAATCTTTGATTTTGTGAAGAATAATGAAAGTAGCTTTGGAATGATTCTAGGAATCAATGGAGGGGCTAGTGTTCTTATGATGAATAAAGGTGGGAGTTATCATTTTATTATTGATGGTGCAAATACTTATGGGGTTTTTAGTAACTTAAGAACAGGTTTTCAAGTTGGATTACCGACAGGATTTATTGATTTGGTTTTGGAGCTTCCAATTATGCCAATGTTTTTACCAAGAGAAGATCCCTACAACTACACCCTCTCTCTTGGCTATAAGCACTTTTTCTAGCCTTATAATCCCCCAAATCTCCTCTCTCTTGCTTTGTAGTCTTTGATGATTTCCTCTAGCTCACTAGGGGTAAAATCAGGCCAAAGAGTGGGGGTGAAAAACAGCTCTGCATAAGAGATTTGCCAAAGCAAAAAGTTTGATAATCTCCTCTCCCCTCCTGTGCGAATCAGCAAATCCACATCTCCAAACTCTTGGGTATCAAGGTGAGAAGAGATGAGAGATTCTATCTGCTCTGCACTCTTGCCCTCTAGCTGATTAGTGATTTTTTGAATCGCTCTTGAAAGCTCATTTCTAGCTCCATAATTGAGTGCTAGGACTTGGTTTAGTCCTTTATTGTCTTTGGTGGCTTCTTGAGTGTAGGCGATTTTTTCTTTGAGTGGAGCAGAAAATCTCTCCATATCCCCTATGGCATAGAATCGAATGTCGTATTTTTGGTATTTTTCTAGCTCACTCTCCAAATAGTCCTCAAGCATTTTCATCAAAAATTTCACTTCATATTTGGGGCGTTTCCAATTTTCAGTGGAGAAAGCATATAAGGTGAGGGTTTGGATACTCTCTTTTACACACCATTGTGTGATCTCATCGACAACCCTAGCTCCCTTTTTATGCCCCTCTACCCTCTTCTCTCCCCTATTTGTCGCCCATCGCCCATTGCCATCCATAATGATTGCCAAATGTTTTAGTTGATTACTCATCACTCATTCCTAAATGCTTAAATCCAATAAACTCTCTTGCATACAAAACAAAGGCTTAATCCCCTCTTTGACTTCAATCCTCACTTCTCCTCCCCACTTTAGCAAATCTAAATTTTCTTCCAAAAGCTTGGCAACTGAAGGATACATCACTTCAAGCTCCAAAATACTAGAGAGTTTGCCACTCAAAATCCCCAAATGGCTAAAAACTGCGTAAAATTCTAAACTATTTTTTCTCTTTTTCACTTGTGTGTAGTGCTTTTTTTCTTCATCTTGGATACAAAAGCTCAAAACTCCCTTTTGCAATCCACTCAGCACAAACGCCCACTCCATAAACTCTTCCTTGCCCTCAGCTCTTGCTAAACGCTCGCTTGCAAACTCTGCAATCTCTTTGAAAGTATTCTTACTCATTAGCTCCTTGCTCTCTATAAAATCAAGGCTTAGAGGAGTTTTGTTGAGTTTTGGCTCAGGGGTGAGGGAAGAGAGAATGATATTTCCTGCCTTGCCACTCTTCATCATCGCAAAATACTTCGCTCCCACCTCAAGCTCTTTGAGGGAGCGAGTTTCTAGAGTGCGTTTGCCTACTTCTAGGAGATATTTCATTCCCCCTTTTTTGGCTAGGACTTTGAGTTTGATTGGGAGTGTGGAGTTAAAGATACTTTCTTTGCCAATTTTACTTGCTAGATTTAGTCTTTGGATTTCCAAAAGCCTCTCAATCATTAGCGATAAACTCCAAAAGAGAGAAGCACAATGAGAGCTTATTGCTAAGTGCAAACTCTTTGCTCCCACCCTCATAAAAAAGCGTTATGGCATTTTGCTCTGAACCAAAGGGGTTTTGCTCTCCTAAGACATTGAGGCAAACATATTTGCACCCTTTCTCCTCTAGCATTTTTGTGGCATAACTTTTGGCGTTTTGCTTGTCTTTTTCAGCCTTAAATCCGACTTTGATTAGCCCTTCTTTTTGCAATGTTTTGAGAATGTCAATCGTGGGGACAAACTCTAGCTCTAAGCCTTGAGATTTTTTGATTTTGCCCTTTTGAGAATCTTTGGGTTTGAAATCACTCATTGCCCCCACTCCAAAATAATACCCCCCCTCACTCACATTCATTGAAATCTTTTCATAAAACTCTTGTGTGCTTTGGGCTTTGATGATTCTTATCCCACTAGGGAGAAAGATTGGGATTTTAGAAGTTACAAAAGTTACATTTGCTCCCAAAAGATATAACACTAGGGCTAGATAACTTGCTTGTAGTCCGCTTGAATGATTGCTAATGCATCTGACTTCATCAATAGCCTCACTGCTCCCCCCACCACTAATCACCACTTCTTTCCCACTCCAAAACTTATTTTTTTTTAAAGCTCTAGCCACCTCATAGCCAATCTCCTCTACTTCTGCCATTGCCCCCACGCCCTTTACCCCACACGCTAGTAAATCCTCTCTTGGGGATATAATCTGCACTCCTATTTCTTGCAACCTTTTGAGTGCGTTTTGGCTTTGTGGGGAGAGATACATAGTTGTATTGGCACTTGGAGCGATGAGTTTAGGAGAGGGAGAGGCCAAAAGGGTGCTAAGCATTACATTATCAGCAATCCCATAGGCAAATTTACAAAGTGTGTTTATGGTAGAGGGGGCAATCACACACACATCAGCCCAACTCGCATAGCTAATATGGTTTGCTCCTCCCTCACTCCAGCTCTCACTCCCCTCTTTTAACACCACTTCTCCACTCAAAGCCTCAAAGCTCAATGCCCCCACAAATCGCTCTGCCCCCTCACTCATCACCACCCTAACCCTAGCTCCCCTTTTTTTGAAAAATCTTACAAGCTCTAAGCTTTTATAGACTGCGATTCCCCCACTCACACACAATAGAATCTTTTTGTCTTGCAAGAATTCCACTCTTACTCCTCAATCATTCCTAGAAGCTGAGAGGAGCTAAGCCAATGCTTATTTTTATCGCTACTATACTCAAAGCTACTCTCCACCCTCTGCCCCCTCTCTCCTAAAGCAGTGCAGAAATAATCAATAGGGGTTTGGAAGTTGATTGTAGGCTCTAGGATAAAAAAGTCATCAAATTCTATGGCCAAATGGCTTTCATCTTTGGGAATCATCACTTCATGAAGCTTCTCCCCAGGGCGGATTCCAATGATTTTGAGAGGAAGTGAGGGGGCTAGGGCGTGAGCTAAGTCTGTGATTTTCATACTTGGAATCTTTGGGATAAAAATCTCCCCTCCATGCATTCTCTCCATATTTTTTAGCACAAACTCCACCCCACCCTCTAGGGTAATCCAAAATCTTGTCATTCTCTCATCAGTGATGGGAAGCTCACTTGCTCCTTGAGAGATGAGTTGCTTGAAAAATGGCACTACACTTCCCCTAGAGCCTACAACATTGCCATAACGCACGACACAAAATTTAGATTTTTTGCTTCCTTTGATATTGTTTGCACTCACAAAAAGCTTATCAGAGCATAGTTTTGTGGCTCCATAGAGATTGATTGGACTTGCAGCCTTATCCGTGCTTAATGCGACGATATGCTCTACTCCGTGATAAAGGGTGGCATCAATCACATTCATTGCTCCATGAATATTAGTCTTAATACACTCAATTGGATTGTATTCAGCGATTGGCACGTGCTTGAGTGCTGCGGCGTGAATACAAATATCTACCCCCTCCATTGCACTTCTTAATCTCTCGCTATCCCTTACATCTCCGATAAAAAATCGCATTCTTTTATCGCTAAAAGTTTGAGCCATTTCGTATTGTTTTAGCTCATCACGACTATAAACGATGACTTTTTTAGGATTGTAGTCTTTGAGAATCTTAGAGATAAACGCCTTGCCAAAACTTCCTGTCCCACCTGTAACCAACACCACTTTATTATCAATCATTTTACTTTCTCCTTAGAAAAATATCCCATAGCTTCCATTTCATTGACAATATCTACCAAAATCGGACTAGCAGAGCGACTCCCACCTCCATGCTCGACTAGGATTGTGATAGCATATCTTGGATTTTTATAAGGGGCAAAGGCTGTAATCCATCCGTGAGAGCGATGAAAATATGCCATATCCTCCTCTTTGATCCTTTTTTTTACCTCTTGGGGGATTCCTACCACTTGAGCTGTCCCCGTTTTACAGGCTAGTTTGACTTTTGAGCCTTGGGTATAGCGATAAGCTGTCCCACCATCACTATCATTGCAAACTTGATACATTCCCAAAGCAATAGCTTGAAGTTTGCTTTTTTGCAAAGGGGTAAGGACATCTTGCTTTTGATATTCTAACTCTTTGTTACCAATTTTTTTCGCAAAATGAGGGGTAGGAAGTGTGCCACTAGCCAAAAGTGCTGTATATCTTGCGATTTGAAGAGGTGTGGTGAGGAATGCTCCTTGTCCAATAGAGATATTGATCGTATCTCCTACAAACCATTGTTGTCCATATTGCTTCATTTTCCACTCAGGATTTGGCAAAATCCCTCTAACCTCTCCTCCCAAATCCACCCCACTTCTCTCTCCAAAGCCCATTTTCTTGAGTGTCCCTGTGATATTTTCTACTCCCACTTTTTGAGAAAAAATATAAAAATACACATCAACGCTCTCTCTAATAGCCTTTATCATATCTGATTTCCCATGTCCCCCCACTTTCCAATCCCTAAATCTTCTCCCTCCAAGCTCTACATACTCAGGCGTATCCACTAATGTCTTCTCATCAATCCCTCCATGCTCTAAAAAACTCAATGCGATTCCCATTTTCACAACAGAACCAGGGGGATAAACACCTGCTAGAAATTTATTTAAAAGTGGTTTATAGGGGTTATCAAGCAGGGCATTCCATTTAGCATGAGAGATTCCCCCTACAAAGTCATTGAGATTATACTCTGGATAGCTTCCTCCTGCCAAAATCTCCCCACTCTCCACATCCATAATCACCACTGCCCCACTTTTATCCCTAAACTGCTTATCAACCACTTTTTGCAATGCCACATCGATACTGATTTGCACACTCTCTCCGTTTTTGAGTGCTTGCTCAGAGAGGAAATCCACTTCTTTGTTGAGGGCATTGACTTTGACTTTGCGATACCCTAGTGAGCCTTGAAGCTCAAGATTGTATTCTCTCTCAATCCCAAGCTTTCCGATAATATGGGTGTATTTTGCCACAGGGTCTTCTTGGATATCTTTTTGATTGGCACTCCCTGCATAGCCGATGATATGAGAAGCCAAAGAATCATAAGGATAAAATCGCTTTGTGCTTGGAGTGATATAGAGATTGGGGTTTTGAATCATTTGAGTGTAAATCTTTTGCATTTGAGCATATTCTACAAAGGGGATGAGAATGATTGGAGAGTGATTGTAGGGGGAGTATTCATTGCGATATTCTTTGATTAGTTTTTCTTTATTCAAAGAAGGAAAAAAACGCAAAATATAATCAATCTCTCTCTCAAGTTTTGCTTTGGTATTGAGCAAGGGATTGAGTGCGATTGAAAATCCTAGCTCATTGGTTGCCAAAACCTCGCCATTGCGATCAAAAATCTGCCCTCTTGAGGGAATAAGGGTTTCAGTCTTTTCTGTATTTCTTTGTGCGATTTTTTCAAAATACACATTAGACTTCACCCCCAAAAAATAAATCCTTACCACCAAGACCAAACAAACAATGCCAAAGAATCCTACAAGGATTTTAAACCTTAAACGCATAGCTTATCGCCCCCTCTAAGATTGCATAATATACAAATAATCCTGCCAAACTCCCTAGCTCCATACCCTCGCCATAGCTCCCCACAAATCCCAATAAGATAAAAAACCCCAAATACACCAAAGCTACATACAAAAAATTCATTTTTTTTCTGATCCAAAACTCAATAGGATTAAATACCAAAATATAATAAAGAGTATAAAAGACAATCAAAGTCCCCAAAGCCAATCCCCTATCACACTCTATCCAAAGCAAATAGGCAAAGATTAAGATGAGATTTGCTGTCTTTCTTTGGACAATTGAGTGAGAAAATAGCACAAACATTACTCCTAGCAATGGAGGCAAAAAGACAAAAATATCTCCCAAAAAACAATAAATTGCCAAAGCAATAAAGACTAAAAAATAGCCTAGATTCTTTTTAACAATGCGATTTCGTTGCATTTTGGAAAATGTTTGCATTTGATACAATCCGTCCAAATTTTGGGGTTGGGAATCTCTTCTTTTTCAATCACACTAAACCCTAAAGCTTTAAAAAACCTCTCTTGATAGGTTAAAACTAGCACTTCTTCTATCCCCAATCTCTTGCCCTCTTCCAAAAGAAGCTCTACAAGCCCTTTGCCTATCCCATTGGAGCGATATTCTTCTTTGACAATCAAACTCCTCACTTCTGCCAAAGAAGGGGAGTAAATATGCAAAGCACAAAACCCCACGATCCTGCCCTCTACCTTTGCCACATAGTATGAGCGAATGGTATTTGCCATTTCTTCTTGACTTCTAGGCAAGATAACACCTTTTTTGACTTCAGGCTCAACAAGAGCAATCATTTCAGCAATATCTTTCAATGTGGGTTTGACAAACTCCATTTTAGCCCTCCAAAGCCTTATCTATCACTATCTTTCTCACTTCTGCCAAAGGCGTGATTTTTGGCTCTGAGAGATTGGTGGAGGCAAGGATTTGATTGCGAGAGAGGAAACGCATTTTTTCTTGATTTTTGAGCTTATCGGCTTTGGTGTAAATCTGCAAAATACTCTGATCGCCTCGAATAAATCCTTTGAGAAAATCTGCCACAGATTTGTCGTTTTCCAAATCTGTATGCCTTGAATCAATGAGATGCAAAAAGAGTTTGATACTATTTCTTTGAGATAAGAACTCTACTAGATTTTTATCCCATTCTCTCTTTTGCCCTTTGGAAACTTTGGCATAACCAAAACCAGGCAAATCCACGATTTTGAAAGCAAGGGTTTTGCTCTCATCAATATACTCTGCACCAAAGAAGTTGATAAGCTGAGTTTTACCAGGGGTAGAAGAGCTTTTGGCTAATCCATTTTTGCCCAAAAATAGATTGATAAAGCTTGATTTTCCCACATTACTTCTTCCCAAAATCGCAATCTCTATGCAATCTGCACTTGGACACTCTAGGAGCTTAGAGGCTGAGGTGATGAAGCGAGGGGAGAGGATTTTATTTGCCATTTTTTCCCTTCTCCTCAAGTGTGAATGTGATTTTTGCAGGTTTCTTCTTATCTCCCACAACACTTGCATAACCATTCACAGGATTAAATACAATCTCCTCTCCTCTAATTGTGTTTTTTTTACCCTCTTCCTTGATCCACGCTTTTCCTTTGAGGCGATATTCATTTTTGAGTGCATCATAGGTTACTTTTTGAGCCTCACCATTCATCACTCTTTTATCCTCTAGGGTAACTCTAAAATTCACATTGCCACTTGCATCATAAAATGTAGGATTTCGCTTAGAATCGGTTTTGATGACTACTTTTTGGGCTTTGAGAATATCCAACCCTTTTTTTATCACAACATTTCCACTGATAGTAGTTAGCCCCTTTTCTTGGTTACTATGGATTTTTTCAGCACTCACTTCTAGCAAGTCTTTTGCCCAAAAAGAAGTGATAAGGCAACAAATCAAAGCGAGTTTTCTAACCATATCTTTCCTTTTGGATTATTTGCATCAAGCACTTGCTTTTCTCCATCAAAATGCAAGTTTTCCCCCTCAAAATTCCCCTCTTGGCTTTGGAATTGAAAATACCCTATACTATCAAAGATTTTTGCACTAGAGTTATATATCCCCTCTTTTGCTACAAAACTCATTCCCCCCTCACTCAAATAATCAATCCCTTTATAAAACCAATACATATCTTTCTTTTTGATTGCGTGTCCGACTTTGAAATACTCAATATCTTCTTGCTTAAAATCCTTTTTTTTCTCTCTTTGAAGCCCAAAATTGGCAAGAAAAAAATCAAAAAACTCTTCTCTATCATCATATCGCAATGCCTTTAGCCCCACTACAAGTAATTCAGGTTTGCTCTCTCTGATAGAGTAAAGTGTGAATTGATTGATTTCAAGCGTTGCAACTTCTTCATTGCTTCGCTCTTTTTTCTCTCCCCCCTCAGGAGGTTGCACGACAAAATACACAGAGAAAAATAAAATGCACAAAAAAAACAAATATGTCTTAAGTGAAGAACTCAAGCCACTTCTCCTCCAAACCCTCTTGCCTCATTAAAAACTCAATAAGCTCTCTTACAGCTCCATCACCACCTTTTTTTGACAACACCATATCGGCATTTTTCTTGATGAATTCAACTGCGTTTTGTGGAGAAAACTTTAATCCACTTTCTTTAAACATTGGCAAATCATTATAATCATCACCAATACAAGCCACTTGCTCTTGAGAAAGGGAATACTTTTGTTTAATCTCTTTTGCTACCTCTGCCTTATCCTCTACCCCCATATAGATTTCATCTATTCCTAGCTCTTTGGCTCTTCTCTCAACAATTAGCGACTTTCTTCCTGTAATAATGGCAGACTTTTTCCCTAGTTTTTTCCATACCCTAAGCCCTAAGCCATCTTTGACATCAAAGACTTTATACTCCCCTCCATTATCACTATAATAAATCTTGCCATCACTCAAAGTCCCATCGACGTCTAAAAGCAACATCTCTATCATTGTCTGATAATCACTTTTGCCTTGATATTTGGATGAGAAGAGAGGAAGTCATTGGCTTCTTCTTCGCTTCTAAAGCCTTGAATAAGCACACGATAAATCACGCCATCATCAAGCTCTTGCTCTTGAATGATTGTCTGATAGTTTCTGAGCTGATCAAATTGGGCTTTGGTTTCCTCTGCTCCTTCTTTGCGTCTGAATGCCCCCACTTGCAATGCAAAGCTTCCACCATCAACGCTCTCATCGCTATTTCCGACTTTAAATTCTGCACTAAGCTCTTTATTCATCTCGCTTGGGCGATTCATTTGTGTGCCAATAATTCCTTTAAATCCTATAACTTCAAGTTGCACTTGAGCTGTGCCTTTTTGCACCATATCAATATCGTGTGCTGCGGCATTGGAGAGATCAATAATCCTTCCATCTACAAAAGGCCCTCTATCATTGATTCTTACAATTGTGCTTTTGCCATTTTCTTTGTTATACACACGCACCACGGTATTCATCGGCAAAATCTTACTTGCAGCAGTGTGAGCGTGCATATTATAAATCTCTCCATTTGAGGTTTTTTTGGCGTGGAAGTTTGGACCATACCAACTTGCAATCCCATCAAATTTCTCACCCAAACTCACTCTTTGAGGATAATACCACTTTCCATCAATCTTATAAGGACGCATTGTCGCCCTCTGAATCGCTTGAGATTCTCTCATTCCCCTTGTATCTACCCCTACTCCACCTCTAATCTCACTTGGATTGCTTGGAGGTGTCATATCAGGATCTAAGCTTGTGCCTTTGCGATAAAGAGCCATATCCTCATAATTTTCAAATCCCCCACTTCCTCCACGATAAACACTCTTGCTTGAACATCCAGCCAAAACTAAAAAACCTAAAGCTAAAATATAAACTCTCATTGTTTTTGTGCCACTCTCTTTTTGTATTGATCTTTTAACACAGGAATAATCAAAGCTTGTTTGATACTCAAATGTGAGCTTTTTACCTCATTGATATTTTTTATCTCTTTAATATCACTTTTATATTTTTTGGCGATACTTGAGAGCGTTTCACCTTTTTTGACATAGTGAAGCACAAACATTTCATTCGCTCGGCGTGAGGATTGAAACTCTTGCCTAAAAAGAGCTAATTTATCATAAGGGATATAAACGGTGTATTTGCCCTTACCAGGGGGAAGGAAGTTGTAGCGAAATTGCTTGTTGTATCGCTTCAGCTCATTGAGATCCAAGCCAATGGCTTTGGCAATATCCACTAGTGGTGTGCCTGCTTGCACCTCCACTCCTGTAATCATACTTCCTGCCCCACGATTAAGGAAGTATTCTCTATCCTCATTTTTTAGCACATCTGCATCATTAAAGGCCAAACTCATTCCCAAAATCATACGAATATAATTCCTTGTCTCTCTTGGCAAATATGCTTTTTGAGGATCTAATAACACTTCCAAATCCTTACTTCCTGCCTTTTTGATTGCCTTTTGCAATCGCCCTACACCACAATTATAAGCCATTGCGGCTAGATACCACTCCCCTGTAATGTTTTTGAGAAATTTGAGGTATTTTATCGCTGCTTTTGTGCTTTTGATAGGGTCGCGACGCTCATCAATGTAGTTGTTGATTTTTAGCCCCATTTCTTTGGCAGTCTTAGGCATCAACTGCCATATCCCACTTGCTTTCTTAGGACTAAAAGCCCTCATAGAAAACTCAGATTCTGCCATTGCAAGAAATAAAAATTCTTGAGGAATCCCCTGCTCTATCATCATCAAACGCAATGTAGGAATCACCTCATAGCCCTTATCAAACTTCTCTACAAAATAATCCCACCTTGCTTTCACACTGCGTTTATAAGTCGCATTTGACATATTGAGTGAGGGCAAAAATGAAGCGTCCAAATCAAAGGAGTTCAAAATATTCTCACTTGTCCTCACTTGGGGCATTTTGAAATCCACAGAGCTTTGATAATCAATCGCACCAAATAAAGATAAAAAACTCAAACAACATAGGCTAAAAATTCTCAATCTATCATCTCCAAATTACAAAAAGGATAATTTTATCCTATAAATCAAAGAGTTCTTTTGTATTTTTCTCACACTGCTCTGAAATTTGCTCCACAGGGATTGCTAAAATCTCTGAAATTTTTTGCAAAACTAGAGGGATAAACTTTGGCTCATTTCTCTCTCCACGATGTGGGTGGGGAGTAAGATAGGGAGCGTCAGTTTCTAGCACAAGGCGACTAAGTGGAATCTTTGGCAACACTTCAAGCAATCGCCTTGCATTTTTGAAAGTCAAAACCCCTCCGATTCCATAAAAAAACCTCTCTTTAAACTCTAGCAAGACTTCATCAGCATTGAAGCAGTGAAATACCCCTCTAGCTTTGGGATAATGCCTCAAAATTTCTGCTATATCATGACTTGCTTCTCTTACATGCAAGATTAGAGGAAGATTGAGCTTGATAGAAAGCTCAATTTGCTCTATCAAAACCCTTTTTTGCTCTTCCCTCTCCTCTTGCTCTCTTCCCTCACTCAATCTAAAATAATCAAGCCCACACTCCCCCACAGCAATACACTTCTTCTCCTCACACATTGCCCTCACTCTCTCAAAGTCATAGCTCTCTAAGTGATAGGGATGAACCCCACTAGCAAAATACACCTCTTCATACTTACTTGCAATCGCTTTGGCATATTCTAAATCCTTCAAATCTGCCGCAGGGATAACAAACCTCTTCACTCCCACAGCTTTGGCATTGTCAATCACAATCGCCAAATCTTCTCTAAAAACTTCACTATCAAGATGACAATGCGTATCAGTGATCATTTTTTTCCTTTTGCTTTTATAATCAAAAGAAATTATATAATTTTGCAAAACAAAAAAGGCAAGATATGTTTAGTGGTTTGATCCGAGAAATTGCAGAAGTTAAGAGTTTCAAAAACAATACTTTAGAAATCCTCTCTCCTTATGTTCCAAATATTGGGGATAGTATCGCTATCAATGGAGCTTGTCTTACTGTTGTAGAGATTTATAAGTGGGGATTTTCCCTCAATCTTACTTCTCACACTCAAGAGAAAATCGCCATAGAAAATCTTAGAGGTAAAGTGCATTTAGAACCTGCTCTGCGTTTTAGTGATAGACTTGATGGGCATATTGTGCAAGGGCATATCGATGGAGTGGGAGTGCTTACTCATATCAAAAAAGAAAGCTCTCAAACACTCTTTAATATCAAGCTCCCCCCTCATCTTCATCATCTAATGGTAACTGATGGCTCTGTGAGTGTTGATGGGGTAAGTCTGACAATCACAGACTTCTCAGCCCCCTATCTTACCCTTACCCTTATTCCTCACACACTCCAAAACACTCTCTTTCACACCTACAAACCCAATAGAAGAGTCAATATTGAAAGTGATGTGATTGTGAGGAGTATCGCTCATCTTATGGGCAAAATGAGGAAAGGATCGTGGGAGAGATTTGACGCTCTCACTCTAGGATACTAGAGATGAAAAAAGCCGCTGCCCTAGCTTACAATCAAGCCTTGCATAATGCTCCCAAAGTCCTTGCTAGTGGCAAAGGGGCAATCGCTCAAAGCATTATCTCTAAAGCCAAAGAGTTTAATATCCCCTTATTTCAAAATCAAGTTTTAGTAGATTCTCTGCTTGGTCTTGAAGTAGATGAAGAAGTCCCAAGTGAGCTATACTCTGCACTTGTAGAAGTCTTCATTTGGCTCAATGATTGTGAGAAAAAAGCTCAGTTGAGTAGAGAGTAGTTGCAATACATTGCACTTGTAATGCAAGTGTTTATATATAAAATGGCATAATAAATAAAAACAAGGAGCAAAATATGGCAACGACAAATATCACATTTCGCACAGATTTACAAGACAAACAAGAATTTGAAAAAGTTATCAATTCATTGGGATTGAATCTAAGCACAGCCTTCAATGTCTTTATCAAAGCTGTGATTAGAGAAAATGCTATTCCTTTTGAGCTTAGAGGTGCAAGTCATTTTCCAAATACAGAAACACAAAAAGCGATAAAAGAAGTAGAGGAAAAAATAGATTTGCAACCCCTCAGTATAAAAGAGCTAAAAAGTCTAAAACAAAATGCTTAAGATTTTGAGGACAAAAATTTTCATCAATGATTTTCAAAAAACTCGTTTCAAAAATCACGAATTTGAAAACCTAATTCTCTTTCTCTCAATCCTTCAAAGCAACAATCAACTCCCCACCCACGCAAAAAATCATCCCCTTCAAGGGGAATACAACCAATATCGTGAATTTCATATCGGAAGTGATTTGCTTGTTATTTATAAGATTGAAGATAGTGTGCTTTATCTTGTAAGGATTGGCACACACTCTCAACTTTTTAGGTAATCCCCTAAAACCTATACCCCACTCCCACACTTCCACTCACATAAGTTTCATTGATTTGCTTATCTTGATTATCTCTCTCCCCTAATATCCCTTGCTTTACTCCTAGATTTAAATCAATGCTCCAATCCTTTGAGATTGCTACCTCTCCTCCTAACAGGATTTGAGCATAAGTTTTAAGAGAAGGAGAGAGGGAGAGAGATTGAGAATCTATCTCTAAGCTCTTTTGAGAGTGAAACAAGTCTTGCTCAATACTTAGGAGAGAATAGAGAAATCCTTGATTTGCAAATGTTTTTCTAAATTCTACTCCTACTTCAAGAGCAGTGCTAAAGTTAGTTTGAGAGCCAAAGTCTTTTTGGATATCTCCACTCTCTCTAAAGCTTGGAGTGTAAGAGAGGGATAAAGAGATTCCTAAGAGGGGTTTAACTCTAAACTCTCCCTCTAAAAAGGCATAACCATAAGTGGCTTTGAGTTCTGAGAGAGAAGAGAGGAAGTTTGCACTACTCTTTGAAGACAAGGCTTGTGTATCACTCTCTTCTGAGATGATTGAGAGAAGAGAGTTAAGCTCTAAATCGATTTCATTGCTTTCTTTCTCTATCCTTGAATACACTCCAAGTTTGAGATTGTGAGAGTTAAGAGAGAGGGTGGAGAGGGGAGAGAGGGTATCATAAGCATAAGAGAGATATACTCCCAATAAAGTATTGCCTAAAGCCTTATCATATCCTAGATTAAATCCATAACTTGCTCCAATATTACTTCCTAGTAAATTAGCTCCTCCAAAGGCATTAGCCCAAAGAGAGTTTGAGAGAGCTAGAGAAGTATCTGGGATAGATACAGCACTCTCTTTACTCAAACTCACTTGAGTGTCTTTGAGAGAGAGTGAGTTTGAAGGATTAGGAGAGTTTGGAGTTTGATGATTGTCTTGAGAGTTTGAACTCTTTTTAGGAGCAAAAGAGAAAGAGGCAAATCTTGAAGACAAAGCCAAAGCTGTAGGAAGATCATTTCTTAAAAGTGAGAGAGAGTGAGAGAGTGAAGTGATATTGTCTTTGACTTCATTAATAAGCTCTATGGGAGTATTATTATAGCCTTGCATTAGAGTATTGACAAAATTTACAGCCAAAAGATTATTGCTAGAGTTTTTAATGCTTTCAGCCAAAGCATTATTTACCCCTTCTTTGATAGTAGAGAGTTTAGAGTCAATATTATCAAATCCTGTGGTGGAGAGGGTGGAAGCTCTAGTAGAACACATTGCAATTAGACTAGTTCCATCAGGATTGATTCCTTGAGATTGGAGGTAGGTGAACAAGGCGTTTTGTACTTCGGTATCACCATTTTCTTGTGCATTTGTGTAAAACCATAATGCAAGATTATTTTTTTCTTCTTCAACAATTTTTTCTATTTTGTTGTTTTTTGCATATTGAGTTAATGTTGCGTTTGCAAAAAGAGAATTGCCTACGACTTCTGGTGTAAACTCATATAATCTGCTTACTTGTTGATGTACAGATGGTGATTTATTATTTCCCTCACTTACATCTACAAAATCTCTTAAAAAATATGAAGTAAAACCAACAATTTCTTGTTGCCCCTCTAGAGCAACCCCACCAAGTGCAGTCAAAATTTTATGCTCTTTTATATTATTCTGTCCTGAAACAAAAACAGCAATATAAGCATCTTTTATCAAGGCTTCTTTAGTGACCACAAAATTTGTCTGTGCATCAGTCCTTGATCCAACCACAAGCTTTCCACCATCAATACTCAAACCACCCCTAAGAGTGAAGCTAAACTCAGTTTCTAAAAGATTATCAATCTGTAAAAACCCATCACTCTTAACAAGAATGTCTGTCTGAATATCTGCCTTGCCATAATTATTTCCTTGAAAAATAGCCAATGAGGCTTCTCCACGAATTTCTTCCCCTGGTCTTTCATTTTCGAATGCATATCTCAAATTGTGCCCTCCACCAATTTGCAATGTCTTTGCAACAATATTTAAATCCCCTTGTATATTGGTAAACTTTACAGCCTTTCCAGTATCCCCACCCAAACTCCAATCAGGTCTGTTGTGTCGTGTAGTCATAAAAGAATCTAATACAATCGTAGATGTTGGCGTATTAATACTGATAACCGAAACATCAGAATCCAAATTATTATCATGGGTTAACCCTGTAATCCCATCATACCAAGCATATGCACTCCATTTATCTGCTGAAGTTTTTTCATAGGTTTTAAAAGTTATAGTAGATTTTTGAGGAATTTGGGTTTTGCCTAACGAATTTTCTTCGCTAATGCTAAAAGATCTATCTGATGAATTAAACTTTGCATACAAATTTCCCTCATTTTCATTGGGCTGATTTGTTAAAGGATCAAGTGTCGGAGTAAAAACAATATCACTTGCACAAAGCACTTGAGCAAGAGCAAGACTTAGAAGTAGAGTTTTTCCTTTATGAGGGGGGGGGGGTAATAAACATTTTCTGTCCTTTGTATTGAAATTCAAAGGCAAGATTTTAAAATATTTTTCCTTAAACCCCACTGAAATTTTAAAATTTACCCCCACTTTTTATTTATTCAAACACAGCAATCACTTCTCCCCCATATCGCTTCTCCATAAAGTCTTTGACTTTTTGAGATTTGAGGTGTTTGATGAGCTTGTTGATTGCCTCTTGCTTATCTCCTGTATCCACCCTTGTGGCAATGATATTGGCATAAGAGGAGCGACTATCCTCTAGGGCTAGAGCAGATTTGTGAGAAAGTCCTGCTTGGAGAGCATAGTTACCATTGATGACCACTGCGTCCATATCTCCTAGGATTCTAGGCAAAGTGGCTGCGTCCATTGGAATGATTTTTATTTTTTTAGGGTTTTCAATGATATCAAAAGTAGTAGAAGAGAGATTGCTAGGATTTCTAAGCTTGATTACTCCCTCATTATGCAACAAAATCAACGCTCTTGCCCCATTGGTAGGATCATTGGGGATTGCCACTTTTGCATTTTTCTTCAAAGTCGCAATACTTCTGCACCTCTTACTATACACTCCCAAAGGCTCGATATGAATCTTGGCTTCCTCTTTGAGCTTTAGCCCACGATCGGCAATCATTTTCTCCAAATATGGCTTATGCTGGAAATAATTTGCATCAATTGAGCCATCATTTAGAGCAAGGTTTGGTGTAACATAGTCAGAAAACACCACCACCTTTAGCTCTACGCCATCTTGAGCCAAATCTTCTTTGATAAACTCAAGGATTTGAGCGTGAGGCACAGCAGAAGCCCCTACTTTCAACTCCACAGCACCCAAAAACGCAACCCATACCCCCAAAAATACACCTAATATTTTTTTCATTATTTACTCCTTATCGTTTTTTTCTAATCCAAGATACGAGGTAATCCCCACAGCTCTGAATCATCTGCACCATTATGACAATCACCACCACAGCCCAAAACAGCACATTTGGCATAAAGGTTTGATACCCTAGCCTTATAGCCAAATCTCCTAGTCCCCCTGCCCCTATCGCGCCTGCGATTGCTGAATAACCGATAAGGCTGATGATTGTGATTGTTATAGCATTGATGATTGAGGGCAAGGCTTCTGAAATCATCATCATAATGATACTAAACTCATTTGCCCCCATACTTTGAGTGGCTTCTATCAAGCCACTATCCACCTCATTTAATGCCCCCTCAATCAACCTAGCCACAAAGGGGATAGCTGAGAGTGAAAGTGGCACGATAGCCGCTGTCGTGCCATAGCTTTGCCCCACGATAAACTTAGAGAGTGGCAAAAGCAAAATAATAAGAATGATAAATGGAAAACTCCTTGTGGTATTCACAAGCCACCCCAAAACCTGATGAAGCCAAAAGCAAGGCAGGATTCCATCTTTCCTACTCACACTCAAAACCACTCCCACAATCAGTCCAAAAAACAACGCCACCACACTTGAAACACTCACCATATACAGCGTTTCAAGTGTCGCATCAAACAATCCCTCCACCAAATAAGAGGGAAGATAAAAAAACTCTTTTAACATCTCACACTCCCTCCAAAATATCTCTTCATTGCTCTATCCACCTCACTCTCTTCTCCCAAAAGGCTCACTTGACTCTCCCCTCCCTCTTTGATGATTTGTATCTCCACATCAAACTCCTTTTGCAAGTCAAAAAGGGTTTGGAGTTGCAAATGATAAGAAGAGATATTTCTTTGAGTGAGAGCCAAAGGGGTTTCACACTCTTTTGCGTGAGAGAGGATTTCTTGCGTGCATAGGTGTTTGGGAGAGCTTAGCACCTCTTGACTTCTCCCTACTTCTACAATCTCCCCTGCACTCATCACACACACCCTATCAGCAATTTGCTTGATGACTTCGATTTGATGAGTGATAAGAACGATTGTTAGATTCATCTTGCTTTGAATCTCTTTGAGAAGTTTGAGGATTGAATGGGTGCTTTTACTATCCAACGCACTTGTTGCCTCATCACAGAGCAAAATCTTTGGCTCATTAGCCAATGCCCTTGCGATAGCCACCCTTTGCTTCTGCCCTCCACTTAGCTCTGAAGGATAGTTTTTTGCTTTGTCAGCTAGTCCCACAAGCTCTAAGAGCTCACCCACTCTTTGAGGGATTTTATCCTTGTGCCAATGGGCGATTTTGAGAGCAAAGGCGATATTATCATAGACATTTTTAGAGCTTAGAAGATTAAAGTGTTGAAAAATCATTCCAATCTTTCTCCTTCTTTTTCTCAAAGTGGTTTTATCAAGAAGCAAGATATTTTCTCCATCTACAAACACCTCTCCACTGCTTGGCTCTTCTAAGCGGTTAATTAGTCGCACTAGAGTGGATTTCCCTGCACCTGAATATCCAATAATTCCCATAATCTCATTTGCCTTAACTTCCAAATCGACATTTTTAAGAGCATAAAAACCATTTGGATAAATTTTTTGAATATTTTTTAGCCTAATAATAACACACCTCTCAAACAAAAATTTTAAGAAGCATACTACAAAAAAATAAAAATACAATATGATTTTGAAAAAATCTGCTAACGATTACATAAAATTTTGTAAATGCACTCTCTACAACTTGAACGAGTCGTGCATTTTTCAAACTCCCTCTCCTCAATCATTTCTTTTAAAAGTGTTTTTAGCTCTGCTATATGCTCTTCTAGTTTATTATCAAGGCAGAGTTTTTTGCCATTGATGAAATAAAACCCCACCTCCACAGGGAAGCTAGGATACTTCTCTCTTGCATACAATCCATAAAACGCACTTTGAATGGGCTCTATGGTGTTTGATTTGCCAAGTTTATAGTCTAGCACCCTCACACGCCCCTCAATCTCCTCTATCCTATCCACTCTTCCCCAAAGCCTAAACCCCTCACTCATAAACTCAAACTCTCTCTCAAGCTCTAAGATTTTGGGATTTTTACTTTGGATTTTGAAGAAATGTTGCATATATCTTAGGGCTAAACCTAGCTCCATTTTCACTAGCTCATCACTGCCCCTCTCAATCTCTTCAAACACCAATCGCTCAAAAACCTCTTTAGCCCCACTTGGATTTTGAGAATATGCAAGAAAAAGAAAATGGTGCAACAAACTCCCCACACTCAAAGCCACACTTCCCTCTTCTTCGCTTTCTTTAAGTTTTTTGAGATAACGCCAATAAAACTTCCTCTTGCACTCTCTAAACATCTTGACATTACTTGCTGAAAATCTAAACTCCCTATCCAAAAACAGCGTTATCTCATCTTCTTTATAGACGATCTCTTTTCCTTTGGCAAAAAGAGTGTAGTTGTTTCTCTCAAAACTCTTTACCCCCACTTCTTTGGCAAATGGAGCTAAATGCCCCTCAATATAGACAAGCTCAACCCTTTGAGTGCGTTTGAAAATCTCAAGATAGTAGTGTTTTTGAAGCTCTTCTCTATCTTGCAGGGTTGGGATAGATAAAGCACTTCTAATCTTGGAGTTCAAAAACATATCGCTTTGGGTGATTTTGGGGATATTTTCTTGATTGAAATCCACAATAATTGCCCTCTCAAGCTCCATTCCCCTTGTCTCTAGAACCCCCACAACCCTCACTTTCCCCCCTTTGCTATCATCAAGTCTAAGATTTTCAATCTCTTCTAAAAATAGATAAGCAATCTCTTTGAAGCTAAGAGTTCTCATCACCTCCCCTATCCTCTCATAAGCATACAAAATCTCATCAATACTTACCCCCAAACTTTGAGGGATCTCACACTCCCTCACTCTTTGGATAAACTCTTCCAATCCTCCACCCTCTTGGAGTGCTAAGGTTTCAATCTCTTTTTTTAATCCCTCATACTCAAACCCCATTGCAAAATTGAGATTTCTTACTCTATCTGTGGCAAGTAAAAAGTCTTTGAAATCCTCTTTTGGCAAAATCACTGCGATTTTCTCTGCCTCTATCCCCTCTTCTAGCCATTCCTCAATCCTCTGCAAGACAAAAGAGCATTGCTCCACTCTCAATTCACAGCCATAAGCTTTGGGCAAAGCAAGAAGTCTATGAGGGATTTTCTCTACAATCTCCCCACTAGGGAAGCTAATCTTATAGCTATAATCAGGCTCAAGTTTGCAGAGAAATTCAAAATGCTTTTGGTTATATCTATCAATATTGAGATGAAAAAAGAGGGGGACTTTTGAAGAAATCTTCTCTAAAATCTCTTTCTCATAAGGGGAGAGAAAGCCATCAAGATAGATTTCTATCTCCCTAAATGCACTCAAATATTCATCTAAGATCTCATACTCTTTTGCAAAATCATAAAATCCCCTATCCCCTAGCTTCTGCTCATATCTCTCTTCAATCTCCTCAAGCACCCTCAAATGATCTTCATAATCTCCATAAATATCTTTTTGGGGAATGTCTTTAATGCTGAGTTTGTGCTGATTGAGTTCATTGAAGAATTGAAGCAAGAATGGAGAAGTCTCTAAAAATCCTAAAAAATTTCTCTCAAAAAACAATAGCTCCAAATCTTTTTGAGTGAAATTAAATTCCTTTAATACCTCAATCAAAAAGATTTTTCTCAAAAATGAGGGGATTTTGACTTTGCCCCTCACCACAATCACTTCTGCAAAAAACTCCCCCAGAAGCATACATTTAGGCAAAAACCCTCTCTCTTGACTTTGCATAAAGCTCTGCATTGCCCTTGCGTTTGAAAATAAATGAAGCTTACTCATAACTTCCCCTATTTGTGGATTGCTCCCACCCCTTTTTGTAGGATTAGAGTTGTTTGGCAACCTCTAGGATATGCTCTACACTAAATCCAAAATGAGCAAATAGCTCATCTCCTTTGCCTGATTCTCCAAAAGTTTGCATTCCTACCACAATCTTGGCATATTTATACCACTCTAGCCCTCTTGAAGCCTCAATCGCTATGGTTTTCTCTCTATCACTCAATACACTCTCTTGATAGCTTCTCTCTTGCTTTTCAAATAGCTCAAGGCAAGGCATACTCACCACCCTCACTCTCTCTCCCCTCTCACTTAGTGCCTCTGCACTCTTTAGTGCAAGAGAGAGTTCAGAACCTGTGGCAAGTAAAATCACACTTGGATTCTCACACTCTCTCACCACATATCCCCCTCTCTCTACTTTGCTTCTCTCCACCAAAGGCAAGACTTCAAGATTTTGGCGACTTAGCACAAAAGCACTAGGAGCTTTTAGTGTAAGTGCGATTTGCATACAAGCGACATTTTCATTGGCATCAGAAGGGCGGAAGACATAGAGGTTTGGCATAGAGCGAAAATGTGAGAGTTGCTCAATGGGCTGATGAGTAGCACCATCTTCTCCTACTCCGATGCTATCGTGAGTCCAAATATAAAACACTTGAGAGTTCATAATACTTGCCACCCTCACACTTGGTGCCATATAATCACTAAAGACAAAGAATGTCGCACAATAAGGCAAAAATAGCCCATAGTTTGCAATCCCATTACAAATCGCTCCCATAGAATGCTCTCTTACACCAAAATGCAGATTTCTTCCTTTGGGGAAATCTCCCTCTCCTGCTAGAAGAGTATTGTTTGATGGGCCTAAATCTGCACTTCCCCCCAAAAATCCACGATGCACTTTTGCAATGGCATTGAGAATCTCTCCATTGCTTACCCTTGTAGCAATCTTTTTGCCCACCTCAAAGCTAGGATAAGCAATCTTTGAGAAATCAGGATTAAGAAGCTCTTGGATTTTTTCTCTCTGCTCTTTGCTTAATCCCCTCTCCCACTCTAGGTAGCCCATCTCTCCTTTGCTAATAGCTTGTCTAAAAGCCTCTCTTACCTCATCGCTCACTACAAAGCTCTCTTTTGGATCAAGTCCCAAAGCCCTCTTGCTCTCCTCTATCACACTCTCCCCTAAAGGTGCTCCGTGAGTTTTATGACTCCCCTCCATTCCACACGCATTTTTTCCTATGGTTGTATGAGCGATGATAAGAGAGGGTTTGTCTGAAGCTTTGGCTTGAGTGAGGGCTAAATCAATACTTACAAAATCGTGTCCATCACACTCAAACACCTCAAAACCTTGAGAGATGAAACGCTCTGTGATATTCTCACTCAAAGCTAGTTGGGTATCACCCTCAATCGTGATTCTATTACTATCATAGATGAGAATGAGATTATTTAGCTTGTGGTGTCCTGCAAGAGAGCAAGCCTCATAGCTTATCCCCTCTTCCAAATCCCCATCTCCACAAAGACAGAAAACATTGTGATTGATAACACTCTCCCCTAAAATCTCTCTAGCATATACACTTGCCATCGCAAATCCCACTGCATTTGCTACCCCTTGTCCTAGAGGGCCTGTAGTGATTTCTACGCCGTGAGTGTGTCCAAACTCAGGGTGTCCTGCAGTTTTACTTCCAAGTTGGCGAAAGGCTTTGAGATCTTGCAAACTCACATCATATCCCCACAAATGCAAAAGAGAATACACCAAAGCTGAGCAATGCCCACCACTGAAAACTACTCTATCACGATTGAGCCAATTGCTATGAGTGGGAGAGAGTGAGAGATGGTGAGTGAGAACCACTGCTACATCAGCCAATCCCATAGGAGCACCGGGATGTCCGCTATTGGCTTTTTGCACCATATCTGCTGATAAGAATCTAATCGTATTTGACATTGCTTGAAGACTTTGAAGATCTTGCATATTTTTCTCCTAGATGAATTAAAGACTAAATTTTACATTTTTTTATGGGGTGAAAGAGAGTTTTTGATCCAATCCCTCACAAATTCTCATACCAAAAAGCACAATAAACCACGAAACATAAATCCACAGCATTGCAAAGAGGATGAAAGAAATTGAGCCATAAATGGAGCTATAAGATTGATTATAAGCCACATAATACACAAACACCCATTTAGCGATATTCCACGCAAGGGAAGTGAGGGCTGAGGAGATAAGAAGGGATTTGAGCGTGATTTCTTTGTTTGATGAGATTTTAAAAAGCACTACAAACATCACCCACCCCACAAGCAAAGGAGAGAAAGGCAAAACAACACTCAAAAATCCACTTCCCTCCCACAACTCCCTAAACTGAAATGCAAAATAAAACGACACTCCAAGCACCAAAGGAAAGAGCGTGATTAAAGTCCAATAGAGTGAAAGAGAGTTGAAAAAACTTCTAGGCTTGGAGTTGAACATTTTGGAAGTGATATACTCATAGTTTCTAAAAAACATAATAGAAGTAAAGACAATATACACAAACCCCACTACTCCCATCCTAGAGCTATTTTCTATCAAAGGATCAATCCAAGCAGAAATCATCTCAATATGTGTAGGAATCACATTAGAGAGGATAATCTCTTTGAACTCTCCAAACTTTTCTTGAAAATTTGGAAGCAAAAAGAGAATTGAGCTGACAATCAAAAGCAGGGGAATGAGGGCAAAGATAGTATAAAAACTCAAAGATGAAGCATAGACAAAGAGTTCATCTTCGTGTGTGAGGAAATTATAGAGTTGCCAAAACTTCTCTTTGAGCTTCTCAAATCTTATTCTCTGCACTCTTTTGCCACCTTTAGCCCATACCCTTCAAGCATAGAAACCCCCTTCTTTGCCTCCACTATACTTAGCCCATAGCTCTCTAACATATCCAAATCCCTCTTAGGACTCTCTCCTGCTGTGGTGAGATAGTTGCCTAGCACAATCGCATCAATCCCTGAGCTAAACATACTCTTCTGATCCTCTCCAAACACCACTTCTCTCCCCCCTGCAATCATCAATCTTGCATTGGGCAGATACTCCCTGCTTAAAGTAATGCACTCCAAAGCCTCTTCTACACTCATTTTCTTCTGCTTGATTGGAAGAGCAGGATTGGGGATAAAGAAGTTGATAGGCATTGAGTGAGGGGAAAGCTCTCTTAGGGCTTTAAGAAGCTCTATGCGATGATTCCACCCCTCCCCTAGCCCAAAAATCCCACCACTACAAAGTCCAAGATCAGCCCTAAGTGCATTCTCACAAGTCTCAAATCTCTCTTCCCAAGTATGAGTAGTGCAGATTTGAGAGAAAAAGCTTTGAGAAGTTTCTAGGTTGTGGTTGTAGCTGTCAATCCCGCTTTGTTTGAGAGCTTTGAGCTTATCCAAATCTGCCCTACCACAACAAGCAATAAGATGAATATCTGAAATTTCTTTTTTGATTTCTTTAGCAAGGGAAGAGATATATTCACATTTTTTATCATCAAGCCCACGCCCTGAAGTTACAAGACAGAATCCCACCATTCCATACTTTTTCAACTCTTTTGCCTCTTTGATGACTTGAGCAGGTTCTTTGTATTTGTAGCGTGCTACCCCTGTATCGTATTTGGCACTTTGAGTGCAATAAGAACAATCCTCACTGCACCCTCCACTGCTAACATTGCTAATCGAGCATAAAAAAATTTCTTTTTTCATTGTCTTGCCTTGAATATCTTAGTATTGATTTTTGAGTATTGTATCTTAAGTTTTGAGGATTTAAGAATAGGCATCAAGAAACAAAAAAGAGGTATAATCTAAGATAAATCAAAACAAAAAGGCAAAATATGCAAATCGAATTATCCAAAAAAGCAATCACAAGAATTCAACAAATCCAAAAAATGGGAAATATCTCTAATGTCAATGCAATTCTCAATCGAGCAATTGAAGAGTACTATCAAGAATACAAAGACGACTTAAAAGCAATCAAAAAATACGAGCAAGGCAAACAAAAAAGATTTTCTGCCTCTTCAGTGCATAATAACTGCCAATGACTTTTGAATACACAGAAGAAGCAAAGAAGGAATTTCAAAAACTAGACACTCAAACCCAAGAAAGAGATGAGATTTGTATAATCCTATGTATTGATATTGGCAAAAGAGATAAAATCTATCAATAGCCCACCCCCTCTAAAACTCAATCAAAATTCTTTTGAATGATGAAGTGGATATTCCCACTCTTATGGATTATATCAAGCATATCATAGCCATAGTTTTTGGCATCTATGGGAATAGTGTGGATTGTTTGAGGGCAATCACTGACTATCTCTAGCACCTCTCCTCTTCTCAACTCTTTTAAAGCCTCAATGCCTTTTATCGCAGGATATGGACAAGACTCTCCTTTGAGGTTGATATGATAAGTTATCTCATAGTTTTTCATCTAAAACGCTCCCTTCTTCACTCTCTCTTGCTCTTTTTTCTCAATCACAAGCACCACAACCAACAGCACCATAAGAAGTGCATAATTCACAAACAACCCTCCATAATTCCCAAAACTCTCCAAAAGATTGATTTTGGGAAAAGAAGTAGCTAGGACTTCATCATACCAATCCCAGCTATATGCTAGTAATACTGAGCCAATCAGATTGCCAACCCCCACGATTGCATACTGCACTTGCCCTCTCATCGCTCGATAAAGCCACCCACACTCACAACCTCCTGCTAGAACAATCCCAAAGCCAAACAAAAATCCACCAAAAACTACATTTAGCCCCACCCAAGTGATTTTGGGAGGGAGTCCTAGCATAATGAAAGCAAAGATTCCAAGAGTGGAGATAAACATTCCTAGCACAATGGCTTTGGCAACCATTCCACGCCCCAAAAGAAACAAATCCCTAAAAGCTGAAGTGAAACAAATCTGCCCCCTAGCGATAACAAAACCAAAAGCTAGTCCAAATAAAGATGCCACTCCAAGAACAGATTTTTTCGCTCCATAGCTATCGCCTTGCATAAGCCACGCCACTACCCCCAAACTCACCACCAAAAGAGCCACACCCCACACAAAGGTATCCCTCTTCTCTTTGGGTTTGCTGACAAATGCTCCTTTTTGTAGTGTCGCTTTGGATTGCAAAAAAGGCATTTGGATAACCTTTGTCCCCACATAAATCCCCAAAATACTCATAAAAGTAAAAACCCAAGCGTGGAAGCTAAATTGAGGAATGCCTGTAAAGAAACTTGCAAGATTGCACCCCATACCTAGCCTTGCACCAAACCCTGCGATAATCCCACCAATGAGGGCTTGAGTCATTCTCATTTTGCTTGCAGGCATTGTGAGATTGAATCGACTCGCCAAAAGCGTGGCAATCAATGCCCCCACAAACATTCCCACAAGCATTACCCCATCAACTCTCTCCCACCAACTCCCCTTATATCCAATCACACCAAAGTATTCCCAACTCCTCACTTCTACACCAAAAAACTCCAAAATCCCTCCACCCCAACGCGTGAATTCTCCTGTAACAGCCCAATGCTTCCCTGTAATCCCGAAGTAATAAGTCGAAAGCAAAGCAAGAAGCAAAATCGCATAAAATGGATTCCAAAACTTGAGCAAATAGCTCTCTTTAAAATGTCGCCACATTGATAAATATCCTTGTATTGTAGTATTCAAAGGATTTTTTAGATTGCAAGATAAAGAAGTCTAAAAAATGTATTGTCAAGCCTTGACACTAGCAGGAGAAAATTCTAGCAAAAATTTAAATATTTTGAAATATTTGTTTGATTTTTGTGATTTTTTGACAAAAAAGGATTAAATCAAATCTCTCTCAAACTCCCTAAAATACGATACTTTGCTATCCCCCCCCCCCAAGTGGGAGATATATTTTTATCTTGATTTACTCTTCGTTTATGGTAAAATAATGTCTTTAAATCTTTACAATGTAGGAGTAAAAATGAAACTAATACACATTTATGGGGGGGGGGGTAGTAACTAATTCTGATACCCTCTCTTCGCAATCTTCAGTCGCTAAACCTAGCAGATTTTTTAAACCTCTTGTTGCAAGTTCTTTAGCTCTTGCTTTGGGGGTGAGTGTAGGAATGGCACAAAAAATAGGTGGCGATGGGACAAATACTGGCGATAGTGCAACAACCACAACAGACAAGTATTTTGTTGTAGATTCTGGAACTCTACCAAATAGTCCTACTTTAGGAACTCTTTCCTCTGGAAATGGAGAGAATGGGAACAAGATTGATTTGATTTGGAGTGGAGCGAGCGGGCTTGTTTATCACGATAACTCAAAAGGATATGGTGGGAGCATTAAAGCAAAGGGTGTGGTGGTTCGGTATGGAACAGACAACAATCATACACTCAATATCACTGGAAGTAATGCCTCTACGACAAACTTTGAGTTCATAAATTCTACTTTTATAGGAAATATCCTATCTCAACAGAATGCAAATACTACAAACACTTTCCAAGGCAATGGAACATATACAGGGGGAGATAGTATTGCCTATGCCTTTGTAGGAAATATTGTAGGACAAGGACAAGGTTCTAATTTAAAATACAATTTCACACAAGGAGCAAACTTCAAAGGCAAAATCTATGGAGAAGCAGGAACTATCAATGTCGTTTTTTCAAATGACACCAATACTAGCAATACACTAAAAGGTGTGATTGGTAGAGAAGCTGGTGAGGGATATACCAATGTAACTTTTAACAACAATGCAACAATCCAAGCTGATGGAAGCATAGCAAATGATGAGTATAAAAATAGTGGGGGTAATTTTCTTGCTTCTTTTGCTGGAGATGGAAGTTCCAAAAACACTCTTACCTTAGAAGGTAGCACAAACAATCTGACAGGAAATGTTTGGGCAGGAGTTTATGGAGGAGGAAGTTCAGCGACATTGATTGATATCAAATCAGGTGCTACTACAACCACATTGCAAGGGAATATATCAGCAGTACGCGGTGGAACAAATACGATTCAAATTGCCTCTGGAGGTTTTTCCCTCACAGGAGCAATGAGTGCTATTCTAAGTAACAATAAGAATTCTAAGTCATACAATGCAATTAAATTCTCTAATTCAGCCACAGGAACTATTACTGGAGATATCACTTCAAATGGAGCTATAAATTACATTACCAATACGGGGAGTGGAAATATCACTATTGGAGAAAATGACAGAACCAACAAGCTTCAAATGAGTTTTGAGGGAGGAGGCTCTGGATCAAGCATTTATATCACTGATTATGATAGCACTCAAAATGGTGGTTTTCAGCAAACGCCAAGCACAGGAGTTAGAACAGGTGCATTGACTCTTACTCTTAAGCAAATTATTTTTGAAAACACCACTGGAGGATACCAAAAAGGAGTTGGACAAAATCTTTTTATTGATTACAATCAAGGAGTAGCAACTATTGACTCAGGTGCAGAGAATGATCAAAGTATCAAATGGACTAACCAACACGGCAATACTGTTGTAATGAGATTTAGGGATATGACTGATGCCACCAATTCCACCATTACCATTGGATCAAGTGGAAACAATAATGGAAAACTCTCAACAAGTGGAAATAGTGGAAAAGCACTTTTCCAAGCTCACACTATCAATGCCTATGGAAATATTTCTTCAAACTATGGATCTCAAACTATTGTATGGGGTAATCAAATTGATTTACACGGAGGAAGCATTACCTCTAGCTCTGATGGAGAAACACAAAAATCAAAAAGTATTGTTGTGGCCGATGGATCTAGTGCAGTGATAAAAGCTGATAGCGTCCAAGTAACTAGAGAAGGACAAGCTTATATTTTGCTTAAAGCCTCAACATCAGCACAAATCATAGGACAAAATAATGCAAAGAGCACTTTTTCTCTCACTTCAACAGGGGGAGGAGCTAATAATAAAATTTTTATTACAGATTACGACAGCACAGAAAATGGTTTTGATGAGAGTTTTTCCACCAACACTAGTGCCTCATTTAATCTTGATACCACTCAGATCAGAATTGCCAATGCCAATTCCACTAACAACGATGCAACTGGACAAACTTTTGTGCTTGATACATATCAAGGAAATGCAGTTATTAATAGTGGCACAACAGCTCAAAGTGTCCAACAATCAGACAAGGGGCACACTTTTGTTATACGCTTCAGAGATAAAACAAGTAGCTCTATAACAATTGGACAAGATGGAGTAAAAGATAGCAATAACAACACAATCCTTAATGGAAATATAAGTGCGAATGGAACCAAAGCCATTCTTTGGTTGGAAGCAAAAGATGTGAAGGTGTATGGAGATATTGGCACTTATGGTGGAACTTCAACTATCAATGCCCAAACAGCAAATGTCGCAGGAAAAATCCTAACCAAAAATGGAACTCTTACGATTACGGGAACAGACACTAGTGGAGCAAACGCTCTGAGTGCAAAAGCTATCTATGGGCATAGCGATTACAGCGGTAATGGAACTTTCACTCTTAATTTTTCCAATGGTGGTTCTCTTACAACAGCACTTATTGCAGGAAATAAATGGGATGGAACAGGAAGTGCAAGTTTTGTCAATACTTTAACGATTGACAACTCCAATGCAACAGAACAAAATGTCCTAATCAGCGTGATTGATACTACATCTACTGACACCCTTAAAGTCGTAGGTGGAAGCTTTGTAGAAAACAAACAACTTTCCAATACCGGTGAAAATGGAACAATAAACCTCAACGGAAATGTGGCAATTTTTGCAAATACAGCTACATCCAAAAACACAATCAGTGTCAAAAGCAATGACACTTCAACAGCTCATATCGTAGGAGATATTATTACTGTTGTAGGGGAGAATACTATTGCACTCTCAGATTCTAATTCGTCTGGACAAACTCCTGCAATCATTGGAAATATCCAAACCAATAGTGGAAATACAAATATTTCTTTAGAAAATTCTCTTTGGGCTCCAAATAATCTTGCTATCCCAACAGGCACAGGAAATCAAGCCTTGCTTAAATCCTATGTAGATACTTATGGCACAGGAGAAATCACCACAAATGGTGGAAGAACCACATTGGTTTCAAGATTGGGAAGTGATCTTGTAGGAACTATGGATGACACACACCCCTTAGTCTTCAAAGTTAATGCCAATGGTGGAGAGAGCAATATTGTAATGCAGATTACCTCAACAATCAATCTCAACACTCAAGCTGTCATCAACTATGCCAATGGTGTAACCAATATGGTATTTGCCAATAGCAATGATGGTGTTCAAGGTGAGGTTGTGGGTGGAACAACTGCAAAAACTAGAGATGTAACTACTCTACCAGCAGAATCTTTTGCTTCAAGCGATACAGACTCTTCGGTCAATAAATTCTTTGGACTCACTTACCAAGATGGTGTGAAATTCAAACTTGAAAACAGAGTGGTTGAGTTTGGGAATGAGAGTGTTTCTCTAGTTGAACGCTATGGAGCACAATTTAGAGCACTCAATGACAATGGAGATGTTCTCACAATCACCTCAAAGAGAACAGATGCTACTGATACAGGAATATTCACAGGTTTGGCAATGGGAGAGATTAGTTCTTTGGCTACTTCTACTACTCCAACACAAAAAACCTACAATAACACCCTTACAGCAAATTCTGCTTTTGTAGGAAGTATTACCCTTGACACATCATCAACTTCAGTCCTCACTATGGAAGCAAACACCAAGCTTATCCTCACAGGAGATAAGGCTACAATGGCAACCCTCACTCTAAGTGGAAATCAAACCACAATTGATCACAATCAACTCCAATTAGAAACATTAGGACAAACCAATAATAGGGTTATCAACCTTGCTACAAATGGTGGAAGTGCAAGCTCTATCGCTACAAGAGAAAACTTCAGACTCCTTGAGATTGGAAGTAGTAATGGAGCAAACAAAGCAACCACAGGACTTCTAGGAGAGGCTAATGAGAGCATTGTATTTATGACTTATGTCAATCCCAATGCAAATCAAAGCAAAGCAACTCTAGGTGGAGAACAAAAAAACAATACTTATGGCTACTCCTATGCAGACAGAATCATTATCCACAATGTTTCTCAGACTTCAAGCTCAAATACAACCCAAGCAAAAGGTGAAGATTCTGTCTATATGCAATTTGCAGTCAATGCAGATACAAATCTTGGAGCTATCAAATACAACGATACTCTAAATAGTGATAACAAAGGTGGAACAGCAATCGAGGGCAATGTGGCAATCCTTACTGTGGCAAACTCTACAACCAATACAACAGCAGAAAACGCTCTCATCAAGCTTGAAACTCAAGATACACTTCAAGGATTTGATGTTATTGGAGGGACAATTAAGGGAGTGGCAACAGATGCAAATGGTATAGCAAATGGAGATGCAAAGACTGCCACAGGTGATTACACCACCTACTTCATCACTAGTCTCTCTACCACAGGAGCAGACAGCTCTATTCAAGACACCACAGCTTCAGCATTTGCAACTAGCCTAGATATTTTTATGGCTAACTTCAACTCTCTCAATAAAAGAATGGGAGAGCTAAGAAATAATGACAATAGCCAAGGTGCTTGGGCAAGAGTATTTGGTGGAGCTCAAAGCTCTAGCTTTGGACTAGGAAGCAAAACTAGTTATGTAACCACTCAAGCAGGATATGACTATGCTTTTGGATTTGAAGGAGCCAATAACTACCTAGGGGTTGCACTTGCTTATAGTTATGCAAGTTCTAGCACCTCAAATGCTACCAACACTCTCAATGGAGTAAGCGAGGGAATTGAGGGAGATCTTAAATCCAATATGGTAGAAGTAGCACTTTATAACTCTTATGTTCAAGATGAGGGTTGGTATAATGATAGTATCTTCAAATTCAACTACATTATGAATAGCTTCAGCACAACTGGAACTGCGATGGGCAATTCAGTAAGCACTGATACCTTTGGTATTATCTTGAGTGATGAGTTTGGATATCGATTTAGACTTGGAGGAAACAATGAGTGGTATATCGATCCACAAGCTGAATTCTCATTTGGTTATGTCAATGGCACAGAATACACTCTTACAAGTGGATACTCTACACTTCTAGCCAAAAGTGATGCGATGATGCAACTTAGAGCTAGAGCTGGAAGTAGCTTTGGATATGACTTCAAAAACTTCACAGAAGGCAAAGCGATTAAAGCAAGTGTATATGTAGGAGCATTCTATGAGTATGATTATCTCAATGGTGGAGATGTAACACTCACTACAAATCTAGGAGGAGTTAATAGTCTTCAAAGCTCACTAGCCTCTGATGGAAGAGTAGTGATGAATGTAGGAACCAATATGACTATCAAAGACAATACTAGAATCTACTTTGACTTTGAGAAAAGCTTTGCAGGAAAAATCAATACTGATTATCAAGTCAATGTAGGAGTGAGATATAGCTTTGGAGAGAATACTAGCTATACTCCAATGGGAGTGAAAAAAGAAGTTGCTCCTCTTAAAGTAAGTGATGAGAATACACAAACACCACAAGAGAGCAAAGAGAGTGTAGAAGAGAACTCAAAGCAAGAGAATGCAGAGCAAACTCAAGAGAGTAAAGAAAATAAGGCTCAATAAAAAAAAAGGGGGGGGGGTGGAAAAAGGGGTGGGAAACTCTCAAAGAGAGGTATCACAAAGCCCCTCCATCTCTTCTTCAGAGCTAAAACCTCTTTGGATAAGAGTGGAGAGGTATCACAGAATTTTTCATCTAAAATCTTTGGATTTAAAAAGGGGGCAAGATTCTATCAAACACAACCCCCTAGAAATCAACGATTTTGGAGCAACCCTACCCCAAACTCTCACTTCTCTCCATAAGCTCAAAATACTGCTCTAGCTTGGCTTCATATTCCCTCTTGCATTCTTCTAGCTCATTTGCGATACTCACAATTCCCTTTTGCTCATAGATTTTTGGATCACTTAGCTCTAATTCAAGTCGCTTGATTCTCATCTCAAGCCCCTCAATCTCTTGAGGCAATAGCTCCAATGCCCTCTGATCTTTATAGCTTAGCTTAGTGGGGGATTTGGCTTTTTTCTCCTTTTGCTCTCTAGCAACCTCTTTTTCTATCAAAGCATACTCTAATAGCTCTTTTTTGTCTTCTAAATACTCACTATAACTCTCATATCGCTCTACTACCTTGCCCCCACCCTCAAAGACTAGGAGCTTTTGAGCGATTTTATCTACAAAATACCTATCGTGGCTGACAAAGAGGATACACCCCTCAAAGCTCTGCAAATACTCCTCTAAGATATTGATCGTATTGATATCCAAATCATTTGTAGGCTCATCTAAAATCAAGCAATCATATTCCTTGGTAAAAAGCAATGCCAAAGCCACACGATTTTTCTCCCCACCACTGAGCTGGGAGATTTTTTGAGTAAGAAACTCTTTGGGGAAAAGAAAGTTTTTGAGATAGCCATAGACATGCATATTTTTATCACGCACTTGCACCCTATCCCCACCATTGGGACAAAAAGTCTCTAGGATATCTTTGCTCTCATCTAGCATTGCTCGGTGCTGATCAAAATACCCTATCCTTACCTCTCCCCTCTTAAGCTCTCCACTATCATATCCGCTCTCCCCTAACAAAACTTTCAGCAACGAGCTTTTGCCACTCCCATTTTTCCCCACGATTGCGATTTTATCTCTTTGCAAGATTCTAAGATTGAGATCTTGGAAAAGCACTTTATCCCCTAGTTTTTTATAGAGGTTATGAGCTTCAAAAAGCATTTTTTTGTTGTTTCTACCCTCTTCTTGATTGAATGCCTTTCTCTCCCTCTCAAGCTCTAGTTTCATTTTGTTAATGATTGAGGGGTTGGTTTTGGCTTTTTCTCTCATCTCAAAGATTCGCTTTTTTCTCCCCTCATTTCTCTTCAGCCTTGCCCTCACCCCTCTTCTTAGCCATTCCTCTTCGCTTTTGAGAAGTTTTAGTAAGACTTCGTGCTCCTTGCTTAATGCCCTTAGCATTTCCTCTTTTTTAGCCAAATATGAGCTATATCCCCCCTCAAAGCTTGTAAGCTTTGCATTCTCAACCTCAATCACCCTTGTAGCAAGGTTTTCGATGAAATACCTATCGTGGCTGATAAAGAGCAGAGAGCATTTTAGAGAGAGAAGTTTTTGCTCTAAAAACTCTACCATTTCTACATCTAGGTGGTTTGTCGGCTCATCAAGAAGTAAGAGATCACATTGTTTGAAGAGGATTTGAGAGAGTGCTACCCTTTTTTGCTCCCCACCACTAAGGGTATCAATGACTCGATGACGCAAGTCCTCTAGCTCAAAGTGAGCAATAACCTCCTCTACTCTTGCATTCAAATCCCACGCATTATGCCTATCAATATACGCACTCAAAGTCGCATATTCATCTAAAAGTTTTTTCTCTTGGCTTTTTTGAAGCTCAAGATTGACAATCTCTAGTCGAGTATGGGCTTTTTTTAGCTCATCTAAACTCTCCTCTATCGCCCCCTCAACGCTCATTCCTCTAGGAAAACTTGGGATTTGAGGGAGATAGGCAATTTGAAGATTGCCAAGAGTAACCCTCTCTCCACTCTCTATATCCTCACAACCCATAATGATTTTGAGTAAGGTGCTTTTGCCACTCCCATTTTTCCCCACAACAGCGATGCGTTCCCCCTCTTGGATACTTAGAGAGATATTTTTGAGAATATCTTTGTGTTCATAGGTTTTGGTGATTTCAAAAAGTGAAAGAAGTGCCATTAGGGATTAAGCTCTTGATAGTGTTTTTGATAAACCTCTTTCATTTGCTCTTCCATTTTCTCATACCAATTGCTTCCCTTCTCAGGAGTGAAAGCTTCAAGAGCGATAATCCTAGCTTCTTTTCCTGTGGTTTGCAATGGAGAGGTGTTGAAGAGCTTGACAGAATTGACAAGCACGATGGGTTGGACTTTGAGGTTGTATTTTTCAGCCAAAACCTTTGCTCCACTCTTAAAGGGTAGAAACCCTCTCTCATCTTTGCATCGTGTTCCCTCAGGGAATATCACCAATGGGCGACCTTGCTCAAGTTTGTTTTTTGCCTCTTTGAGTAGATAAATCAAACTTGCTTTATCCTCTCTATCAATAAGTATCATCTCAGGGCCTGTGAGTGCATAGCCATAAAAAGGGATTTCTCCTAGTTGTTTTTTGGCAACCCAGCAAATGTTTTGAGGGTGCAGGGCTTCTAGGAAGATGATATCTACCACAGATTGATGATTGAGCATTAAAATATCAGCACTCTCATCAAATGCTCCATAAATCTCAAGCTTGAAGCGATTGAGTGGGAAAAACACCCTACACCAAGTCCGTGCAAAACGCGAATTATTTTTGCGAAAAACAAAATGCATAAAAAACATAATGATTGCCAATCCTATGGCAATGCTAATCATTGTAAAAATTCCTCTAATCTTACTTGCAGTCATCTTTTTTTATCCAACCTATCCTTGAATCACCTAATTTCACTTTGTAATACTCCCCACGCTCACCGATTACTTCAGCATTCATCTCATAATCGACTTGCTCCAAAATCGTGGAGTTTCTTGTAGGCAAGATTGCCACAATGCTATTTTGTCTTAGCACGATATGTTTATTGCCTTCAAATTTCAAAAACACATAAATTATCAATGCCACAGCAACCAAAACCAAAATGATTGCCAAAAACTTTTGTTTGCGAAAATATATCGCACCCACAAAGAGAAGTAAAGCCAAAATCCCAAAAATAATATTGCTAAAGATTAAAAAAGTGTTTTTTGGCTCCAAATCTGATTGGGTGCTTACTCTCTCTGTCTTGACAACAATAGGCAGTGCAATCTCTTCATAACGCAATGCCTCAGAGTTGAAATAACTCACTCGCAATTCTTGAATATCTCTAGGAATCACAGCATAATAAGTGCCACTAAGCTTGTTTTGATTGAGGATTAAATCCCCATTAAACCCTTGTCGCTCAATATTGGGAAGTTTGAAATCCTCAAGATTGCTTCTAGTCCCCACCAAATCAAAGACAACGATATTGCTCCATTCATCATATTTTTTTGCTTGGATATTGCTGATAGTCATTTTTTGAGCCACCACCCCACAATAACGCTCCCCTCCCAAATCCACAGCTTCCATTATCACTCCCTCGGCACTAGAGGTATCTGTATAGCTTTCATCTTCAGAGAGTGCGATGATTTTAAGTGTGGGAAGTGCAAAGCTTGGAGATTTGATTTTGAAAAGATAGGTATTCTCATAGGTATCATCATTGATTTTTTTCCAAGTTGTATTGGGATTGAGTAGCTCTACACCCTCACTCAACTTGGGGTTTTCATTGGGGATAAACTCCACATCAACCAAAGTCGCATTGGAGAAAAGCAAAAGAGTGTATTTCACCTCAATCTTCTCTCCCACATAAAACTCTCTACCCTCAAGTTTGGGGGGATTGTATTTGAGATAAACGATTTTTGAATGCTCCTCTACCCCCAATAAGCCTAAAACCAAAGCAAGAAAAAAGGCTAAGATTCTCAAAGCAAAGCCCCTAGCATTGCCATTCCATCAACCCCTCCAAGCACTTTCTCAATCGCTCTCTCAGGATGAGGCATAAGCCCAAAAACATTTTTTTCTTTATTGCAAACCCCTGCGATTCTTTGCACAGAGCCATTGACATCTTCAGTGTATTGCAACAAAATCTGTCCATTATCTTGCAAGCTCTTCAATCCCTCATCGCCAATATAGTAGTTCCCATCAGCGTGAGCGATAGGCAATGTAATCTCCTCGCCCAAACGATAAGGAGAAAGGAAAGCATTGTCATTATTACTCACTTTGAGCTTCACATCTTTGGCAATAAAACTCAACCCCTTATTGCGATGCAAAACCCCCTCTAGCAATCCACTCTCTGTCAAGATTTGAAAGCCATTGCAAATCCCAAGCACTCTTCCCCCACAAGAAGCAAACTCTCTCACTGCCCTCATCACCCTAGCTTCTTTGGCAATCGCCCCACTTCTTAGATAATCCCCATAGCTAAACCCCCCTGCCAAAACCACTAGTCCCACTCCACTAGGCAAAGAACTCTCAGTATGCCACACATAGCTTACCTTTGCCCCCAGCCTCTCATAAGCATATCCCATATCCAAATCACAATTTGTCCCAGGGAATCGTAAAATCGCTACACTCATAGCACTATCTCATAATCTTCAATCACAGGATTTGCTAGAAGCTCTTGACACATTTTCTCTACCTGCAAGACTGCTCTCTCTCTATCCCCCTCTTCTATCTCAAGAAAGATGCTTTTGCTCATTTTCACATCTTTGACGCACTCAAACCCCATAGAATGCAGGGCTGAACCAATCGCTTTGGCTTGAGGATCTAGCACACCATTTTTAAGCATGATTTTTACTTCAACTCTCATTTTCCCTCTCCTTTGATTCTATGCAAAACTTCCTCATAAGCATTTTTGACATCACCCAAATCTTGACGGAATACATCTTTGTCAAGCTTTTTGCCTGTGTGTTTGTCCCAAAGCCTTAGATTATCAGGACTTAGCTCATCAGCCAAAAGCAACTCCCCCTCCTCACTGAAGCCAAATTCAAGCTTGAAATCAACAAGCACCAAATCTCTTGAGATAAAAAATTCACTCAAAATCTCATTGATTCTTTTTCCCATCTCTCTTAGCTCTTGCAATACTTCTCTATCCCTCACAGCCCCTAAAATCAAGCAATGCTCATCATTGAGAAGTGGATCACCCAAAGCATCATCTTTGTAATAAAACTCAACAAGAGCAAAAGGCAGACTTCTCCCCTCCTCTAGCCCCAATCTCTTAGTCAATGAGCCTGTGGCAATATTTCTGACAACCACCTCTAGGGGAATCATCTCTATCTTTTTGCATAGCATAATGTGATTTTCAATTAGCTTGACATAATGTGTCGCTATCCCCTTGCTCTCTAGCAACTCAAAAAGGGCTTGAGAAATCAGACAATTTAGCTCTCCCTTACCTTTCTGCTCTCCCCTCTTTTGAGCGTTAAACGCTGTCAAATCATCTTTGAACTCTGCTTGAATATACCCTTGCTCTTGAGTCAAATAGAGCTTCTTACCTTTTCCTTCATAGATTAGCATTTCTTCTCTCCTTTTTGGATTTGAGACTACTTACTGTTTGATAACACTCCACGCTTTAAGGGTATCAATCCCTACTTTGAGTTGATTGTCTTTGTTGATGTCCTCCTGTGTAATGGTTTTCTCTTTTTTATCATCTTTTTTGCTTTTTTTGTCTTTCTCTTGCTTTTTGTCTTTTTTCTCAATCTTTTCAAGCTCGTTTTCTAGGTGCATTCGCAAATCTGCTTCTTTGATTTCAAATCCACTCTTATTGCCTTGTGGGACATTGCCATAAAATGCTTCAATATCAGGCTTCACCCCTACTGCTTGAATCGTCCTACCACTTGGGAGATAGTATTTGGCTGTTGTGAGTTTGAGTGCATCAGTTTTCCCTAGCTCTAGCACAACCTGCACGCTTCCTTTCCCAAAGCTCTGCTCTCCTACCAAAATCGCTCTTTTGTGATCTTGCAATGCTCCTGCAACAATCTCACTCGCACTTGCACTTCCACCATTGATAAGCACCACTAGAGGGATAGAAGCATAAGGGGCTTTTCCATTGACTTTTAGCTCGATATTCTCGCCTTTGGCTCTTCCTTTTTGAGAAACTACTACACCTTCTTTGACAAAGAGTTCAGTTAATCCCACAGCTTGATTAAGCAATCCCCCAGGGTTATTCCTCAAATCCAAAATCACCCCATCAATCTTCCCTGCTTTTTTGAGGAGTTTATCCACACTACTTGCGACATTTTTATCAAATGAAGTTACGCGAATATAGTAAAAATTTGTCCCATCAATCTTTCTACCAATCACAGAATCAAGCTTGATATTATCTCTTTTGAGATCAAACACCATAGGCTTACTCTCGCCTTTGCGATAGATTGTGAGCTGAAGTGGAGTCCCTGCTTTGCCTCTCATAATATTGACTGCATCATCTATGCTCATATTCAGTGTATTTTGATCGTTGATTTTTAAAATCACATCTCCTGCTTTGATCCCTGCTTTCCCTGCAGGAGAGTCATCAAGCGGGGTGATGATTGTCAATGCCCCATCTTTCATTCCTAGCGTGATTCCAATCCCACCAAACTCACCATTGGTTTGGGTTTGCAAATCCCTAAACTTCTTTTCATCTAGGTAAGCTGAGTGTGCATCAAGATTGCTAAGTAATCCCTCAATAGCTTTATCTACAATGGCATTGAGTTCGACTTCATCAACATAGTTGTTTTCCACAAGATTAATAACCTTTCTGAGCTTCTTGTATGGCTCTAGGCGATTTTGTGGCTCTTTTGCCTGATCCTTTTGCCCCTCTGTGGCATAGAGTCCCACAACGATAAACAATGCAATAAGCAAACTTCCAAATCCAAAAAACTTCAAACGACTTTTCATTCTTCCCTCATAAATAATAGTATTCAATCAATTTTACACTAAAAACATCAGTAAATCTCACTGCGATGTCCAATATCTACTAGCAAAACCACCAATTCATCTTCAAAGATTTTACAAATCAAGCGATAATCCCCCACCCTATAACGCCCAATCCCTTTCCTCTCATACGAGGATTTTCCAACCCCTCAAGCTCATCAATAAAATGCTTTATTCTCTTTTGGATAGCAAAATCAATCTTTTTGAACTGCTTTACTGCCCTATCTGAGAATACTACTCTCACTTAAAGTCCTAGCTCATCAAAGAGTTGCTTGGCAGGTGTGGTTTGCCCCCCACTTTGCAAAAACTCCTCATAAGCCTCTTTGGCAATCTCTAAATCTCTCACATCTTCCAAAAACCTATAAATCGCTCTCTCAACCATTTGTGCTTGTGAAATATTGTGTTGTGCTGAAAAAGTATTTATAAGGTTTTCAACCTCTTTAGAAAGTGTTATTTGCATCAAAAACTCCCAAAACTCATATTTTCTTATAGTATCTGCATTATAACATCACAAAAAATATCCTTTCTGTATATTCTTCTCTTTAGCACCAAATTATAAAGTAAATTGATAGTAAATGACTAAACTTATATAATGCCAAAGTTATTAGAGTATAAAATTTTTTAGCACTCAGATAATCTAAATGACACTTAGGAGAACAAAATGAATATTTTTGAAAAAATGACAAACCAACTCAAAGAAGCACTTGATAGTTCATTTCTTCTTGCACTTCACGCCAAAAATCAAGAGATTACCCCCCTTCATCTCATCTGGTCGCTGATAGTCAATCATCAATCTATCCTCAACCAAGCATTCAATAAAATGGATTTTGATAAAACTGCTTTAGAGCTTGAGCTAAAAAGTGCTGTGGATTCGCTTCCTAAAAGCTCTGCTGTAAGCAAAGAAAATATGCAAATCTCAAGAGAGCTATCTACTAGCTTTGACACTGCTTTGGCACTTGCCACTCAGCAAGGCGATCAATACCTAGCAGTAGATACCTATATCATCTCTACTCTCAAAAATGATGAGAAAATCAAATCGCTTTTCTCACGCTATCTTGATACCACAGAGATTATCAAAACTCTTCAAGCTATCCGTGGTGGAGCAAAAATCCAAGATCAAAACGATGATGAGCTTTTAGAATCGCTAGAGAAATTTGGAATCGATCTCACCCAAAAAGCACTAGAAAACACCCTTGATCCTGTGATTGGCAGAGATGAGGAGATTCAGCGAATGATGCAAATCCTCATCCGCAAAACCAAAAACAACCCAATCTTGCTAGGAGAGCCAGGGGTAGGGAAAACCGCAGTAGTAGAGGGCTTGGCTCAAAGAATAGTAAGCAAAGATGTGCCTACAAGTTTGCAAAATAAACGCGTAATTTCGCTTGATATGAGCACACTTGTGGCAGGGGCGAAGTATCGAGGGGAGTTTGAAGAAAGGCTCAAAAAAATCATCGAAGAAGTTAAAAAAGCAGGAAATATTATCCTCTTCATTGATGAGATTCACACTATCGTAGGGGCAGGAGCAAGTGAGGGAAGTATGGATGCGGCAAATATCCTCAAGCCTGCTCTTGCACGAGGGGAGCTTCACACTATCGGTGCAACCACCCTCAAAGAATACAGAAAATACTTTGAGAAAGATGCCGCACTTGTGAGGAGATTTCAACCCATTGATGTGGCTGAACCAAGTGTGAATGAAGCACTTCAAATCCTCAGAGGTATCAAAGAAAAGCTAGAAGCTCACCACAATGTCAGTATCACTGATAGTGCATTAGTAGCAGCAGCCAAGCTCTCTGATCGCTATATCTCCAATCGCTTTTTGCCTGATAAAGCCATTGATTTGATTGATGAGGGAGCAGCAGAGCTAAAAATGCAAATTGAGTCTGAACCTCACGAACTTAGCAAAGTCAAACGCAATATCCAACGCCTAGAAGTAGAAAAACAAGCCCTCAATATGGAGGAGAAAGAAAGCAATGCCGAGCGATTGGAAGAAATCCAAAGAGAGCTAAGCAATGAGTTAGAGAAACAAAGTGTGCTTGCAAGTCAATTTGAGAATGAAAAAGCCGTTTTCAAAGACATTGCCACACTTAGAAGTCAGATTGATTCACTCAAGCGAGAATCTGAACTTGCCAAAAGAAGTGGAGATTACAACAAGGCTGCAGAGATTGATTATGGCAAAGTGCCTGAGTGTGAGGAAAAAATCAAAGCATTAGAGCTCAAATGGAAGAGTATGCAAGAGAGTGGCACACTTCTCAAAAATGCTGTAACTGAAGAGATTATCGCGGGAATTGTGAGCCGATGGAGTGGAATCCCTGTGCAAAAAATGCTCCAAAGTGAGAAAGAGAAAATCCTAAAAGTGCAAGAAGAGCTAGAAAAAAGTGTCGTAGGACAAGAAGAAGCACTCAAAGCCATCTCAAGAGTGATTAAACGCAACAAAGCAGGACTAAGTGAGCTTAATCGCCCTATCGGAAGCTTCCTTTTCTTAGGAAGCACAGGAGTTGGGAAAACTCAAAGTGCTAAATCTCTAGCGAAATTTCTCTTTGATAGTGAGAAAAATCTTATAAGAATTGATATGAGTGAGTATATGGAGAAACACGCAGTTTCTCGTCTAGTGGGAGCTCCTCCTGGGTATGTAGGGTATGAGGAAGGCGGACAACTCACAGAGGCTGTGCGACGCAAACCTTATAGCGTGGTGCTATTTGATGAGATAGAAAAAGCTCACCCTGATGTCTTCAATCTCTTGCTCCAAGTGCTTGATGATGGAAGACTAACTGACAATAAGGGTGTAGTGGTGGATTTCAGAAATACCATCATCATCCTCACTAGCAATATCGGAAGCGATAAGATTATGGAGATAGAAGACAAAAGCGAGAGAGAGAAAGCAGTGCAAGAGAGCCTCAAAGCCTACTTCAAGCCTGAATTCCTCAATCGCCTTGATGATATCGTGATTTTCAATCCTTTGGATTTGCAAGGGATTGTCAAGATTGTGGATATTATGTTCTCTGAAGTTGCCAAAAAGGCACATGAGAGGGGAATCACCCTAGAGCTTACTACAGAGGCAAAAGAGCAGATCGCTCAAGCAGGGTTTGATCCCATCTATGGTGCCAGACCGCTTAAGAGAGCAGTATATGAAATCATAGAGGACAAACTAGCCGAGCTTATCCTAGAAGACAAAGTCAAAGAGGGAAGCAAGGTGGTATTCAAAAAAGATGGGGAGGTGGAGGTGGGGTGAAACCTAGCCTCATACACCCTTATAACCATCCAAAATATCAAAAAATATAAAAAATCCAAAAAAGAATGTTTTTTTTATGTTATGCTTCTAAAATCATAGTTAAAATATAGAATGCAAATGATTTTGGAGAGATATTATCTTGGAATTATATTTTTCACATATCGAAGAAAATATAGATATTGATTTGGAAAATTGGGCAAAATTAAACAAAAAAAATATCGTACTTACTGGTTCAACGGGGATGATTGGAAAGTTTTTAACGGATACCTTATTCCTTCTACAAATGAGATATTCGATCGATTTTCATTTAATTATTCTTGTTTCAAATTCTGATTTTTTTATTAAACGTTTTCCTTATTTTTGCTCAAACAATAATGTATCTGTCTACCAAGTCGATCTCTTGAATCTGAAAGAGCTTTTTAAAATTCTCTCCTCTTTTGAAATTCACTATATCATACATGCGGCGTCCCCTGCAGATCCTAAATCTGTAGCACTTTCCCCAACCTCAGTGATCAGATATAACACTCAAATTGTAGAGAATTTATTGCGGATTTGCACAAAAAAAAAATCACTCTTAATTTTCTTGAGCTCAAGCGAGGTTTATGGAAAGGTTTGCAAAAAAAAACCAATCCAAGAAACCGATCTCGGTTTTATTGATGTTTGCTCAATCAATGGATGTTATGCTCAATCCAAAAGAATGGCAGAAACAATATGTGCAGCATATAATTACGAATATAACACCGATTTTGTCTCATTACGACTGCCAAGAACATTTGGGTCAACAATTCGAGACAACGATCCTCGTGCCCTATCTTCTTTTTTATATCAATCCGCCCATGGTCAGAACATTCAACTTAAAAGTCATGGGAATCAGATTTTAAGTTTTTTATATGTTGGCGACTGCATTCGAAGCATTGCATTTGCCATGTTTGTTTTTAAAAAAAATCAAACATACAACATTTCAAATCCCGAGATTTTGACCCTATGGGATTTTTGTTCAATGGTCTGCTCATTATCTCCACACGATATCAACATTGAAAAATATTCCGATAAGGATTTTTTTGACAATATTGCATCAAAAGTAGAATATTCGGTTTTAGAAACAAGCAAAGCCTTAAGTATGGGGTTTAAAACTCATTACTCCATTTTAGATGGCATTAATATTTCTCTGAGATTATTACAAAGGAGTTAAAGCATGGAAAAAAACAGGATACAAAAAAATAAATGGCGTATAGGGGGGGGGGGGGTATATTATGTCCATGCTGTGAAGCAAATATAAAAAAGAAACCCATACAGGTTTACAAGAGTATTCCCACAGAAAGTAATGCTTATTTTGGCTCATTTCATGATGCCATTATGGCAAAATTGGCCCCATTTTCTATTATTCAATGTCCAAAATGTGGTTTTGCATGGAATATTGATTTTGATTCAAATAAAGCTACTTATCGCAACTATACTTTTAGTTTAAGATACTCGGAAAAATACCAAAAACATGCAAAATGGTTAATAGAAAAAATTTCAAAAAAATACAAAATATTTGGATCAAAAATTCTAGAAATCGGTTGTGGGGATGCGGATTTCCTGTATCATCTTTCAAAAACCACACAAAGCAAAGGGGTGGGGTATGAACCATCATTTAAAAATAGAATTGAATTACTTCAGCAAATTGAAGATGGCCATAAAGATTTTGCAGATTATGTTACGATAATCCCAGACTATTTTACAGAAGAAGGGCTTAAGGAAAAATTCCAACTAGTTATTTGTCGCCATGTTTTAGAGCATATTCCTAATCCATCAGCCTTTATTTCCTCATTATTCTCAAATCTTAGGGATATGGAAGATGTAATCATCTTATTTGAAGTACCCAATCTTGATTATATAATTACCTCCCAATGCTTAACACACTTTATCTACGAACACTGTAATTATTTTTCAAATCTATCCCTCCAAAAACTCTTTCAAAACAATGGTTTTAATGTTCTAGAAATGGATACCTGTTATGATGGAGCTTTTCAGATCATAATTGCAACAAATAAAAAAAAGAGTAATTTTCTAAAAATTCAAAGAAATTTTTTTAAAGATATTTTTTTGGAGAAAAAAAGAAAAATCAAGACACAAATAGACAAAAACTCTAGGATTGCTATATGGGGGGCTAGTAATTCTGGCAATATAGTCTACAACATAATTCAAGATATTTGCACTATCCAATGCTTTATTGACAGCAATGCAGAGAAATATGGGGGGTTTATGGCAAATTCTGGATTACCCATTGTTTCTTTAGACAATGCACTATTAATGGATATCAATACCATTATAATTGCCAATCCCGTTTACAATACAGAAATTCAACAGATAATTTTTAAAAAAAATATTTCTATAAAAATTATATTCTTGTAATGATATAATACTCTCTTTATTCTAAAACAAAAGAGAGATTTTATAATGAATATTGCACTTATAATTGCTGGTGGTGTAGGTCAAAGAACTGGAGAGAAAACACCAAAACAATTTATTCTTGTTGAAAAAAAACCAATTATCATATACACGTTAGAAGCATTTGAAAGACACAAGGAAATTGATTTAATATGTGTGGCTTGTTTGCATGGTTGGGAGAATAAACTAAAACAATATGCAAATCAATATAACATCAAAAAATTAAAAATAATAACATTAGGAGGAGAAACTGGCTATGCTTCAATAAAAAAAGGCTTAAGTGCCATCCAAGAATACGGTGCATCAATAGATGACATAATTTTAATTCACGATGCAATTCGCCCAATGATTTCGCACAATATCATTAGTGAAAACATAAGAATATGCAAAAAAAATGGGAATGCTATAACTCATATTCCAATTGTTGAGGCACTTTTACAAAAAAACAATTCAAAAACAAGCAATTTATCTCTTGATCGTGATCTGGTTGTTAGAACACAAACTCCTCAATCTGGAGTTTTTGGTGAATTACAAAGAATTTATAATTTAGCAGAAGAGAAAGGTATTTCAAATTCCACAACACTTTCAACATTAATCACTTCTTTAGATATGACTTGCTATTTTTCTGAGGGATCAGAAGAAAATCTTAAAATTACAACATCCTACGATATTGAGATCTTTAAAAGTTTAATCGCATATAAAAAAAATGTGATTTCTACCTATAAAAAAATTTGTGTTGAGGGAAATAAATTTTTAAAAAAGAATAATCTGTGTGTTTTGACTTGGGGAAATTTTTCTTGCAGAATACCCAACACGAATATGTTTTGCATCAAACCTAGTGGCATTGATTATGAACTTCTTACCGAAGATTCAATTGTCGTAATTGACCTAGAAGGGAATATAATTGAGGGTGATTTCTCTCCATCTGTTGATACCCCTACCCATTTAGAGATCTATAAAGAGAATCCAAGCATTACAAATATTGTGCATACACATTCTACTTTTGCAACAATTTTTGCTCAAGCAGCAACACCAGTTCCAATCCTAGGAACGACACATGCCGACTTCTTTCATAGTGAAATCCCCATCACTCGAACCTTTTTTGATTATGAAATTACTGAAAAATACGAGCAAAATTCTGGGATTATTATCAATAAAATATTAAGAGAATATGAGCAGTTACCAGCCATTCTTGTTGCTCATCATGCACCTTTTATTTTTGGATATAAAAAAAACTTATTTGATGCATGCACCAATGCTGTAATCCTTGAAGAAATCTGCAAGAATGCGTTTTTTACATTAAACATGAAAATAGAAAGCAAGATTCCACATTCTCTTGTAAAAAAAGCTTATGACAGAAAAAATGGCAAGAATGCATACTATGGACAAAAAAAGGAGTGTTGATGAATACAAAAACGAAAGCAATCCAAAAGAGATTATTAGAAATTGCAATAGAGTTTAAATGTATTTGCGATCAAAACAATCTTCAATATTTTATTGCTGGGGGTTCATTACTTGGTGCAATACGACATAAGGGTTTTATACCATGGGATGACGATATGGATTTTTGTATGCCAAGAGAAGATTATCAAAAATTTCTTAAAATAGCTCCCGATCTATTAAGCAAACATCTTACAATTAGAAATTTTAAAACCGATGGGAAAAATTTTTGTGTTATGTATTCTCAAATACATGATACAACAAGCACTTTTTTGGTTGATGTTTTTCCTTCTGGCCACCAACATATTGGTGGAATAATGATTGATATTTTTCCTCTTGATGGAACTTTTCAAAACACTTTGCTTAGAAAAATTCATTTTACTACACTTTCTTTTTTTCAAAATATTCGAAACCTTGCTTTTTATCTTGATGAAAAGCAACATTGGTCGTTTTTTAAAAAGAATATTCTAAAGATTATGCGTCTCACATGTCGAGGTGCAACTATGTATTATGTTATAGATTTTTTATTGCGATTAAAAAAATATAAGAATGCAAAATATGTTGGAGAATTTGGAAGCACGGCATATGGGGATAAACAAATTTTAGAAAAAAATATTTACGAAAAAAGCAAAGATATCTTTTTTGAAGGTGTTGTTTTTAAATCTCCCAATAATGCAGATTTTTATCTAAGAAGATTTTATGGTGATTATATGACTTTTCCTCCAAAAGAGCAGCAAATAGGACATGCTGTCTTTTGCAATCTAGAAAAATCTTATTTGCAATTACAACAAGGAGAAGATCTGCATGCAACAGAAAAAAACCATTCTTATCACAGGGGCTGATGGGTTTATCGGCTCACATTTAGTTGAGATACTCTATCGCTATACCCAAACTCCTTCGTCATCGTTTTTTGGGGCAAAAATCAAAGCTCTTAGTCTATACAACTCTTTCAACTATTGGGGTTGGCTTGAGGAAGTTTCTTGTCTTAAAGATATTGAGGTTATCAGTGGGGATATCCGTGATCCACACTTCTGCAAAAGTATTTGTAAAGATGTGGATATCATCTTTCATCTTGCTGCATTGATTGCTATCCCCTACTCTTATGTCGCACCTGAGAGTTATGTAGATACCAATATCAAAGGCACTCTTAATATCTGTCAAGCCGCACTAGAAAATGGTGTCAAACGCATCATCCACACTAGCACAAGCGAAGTCTATGGCACAGCCCAATATGTTCCCATCAATGAACTTCACCCACTGCAACCCCAAAGCCCTTATAGTGCAAGCAAGATTGGAGCAGATTGCATCGCAATGAGCTTTTACAACTCATTCTCTCTCCCACTCACTACTGCTCGACCCTTCAATACTTATGGGCCAAGACAAAGTGCAAGGGCTGTCATCCCTACTATCATCACCCAAATCGCCAATGGTGCTAAGCAAATCAAGCTTGGAGATACCACCCCTACACGCGACTTCAATTTCGTGCTAGATACTTGTGAGGGCTTTATCGCACTTGCTGAGAGTGAGAAAACCATAGGAGAAGTCATCAATATCGGTTCAAACTTTGAAATCAGCGTAGGCGATACACTCAATCTCATCAAAGAGCTTATGGGAAGTGATGTGGAGTTTATCACTGATTCTCAAAGAATCCGCCCAAAAAACAGCGAGGTATTCCGCCTATGGTGTGATAACACCAAGATTAAAAATCTCACAGGATTTAGCCCCAAATATGATATGAGAAAGGGACTTCAAGAGACGATTGATTGGATCACACAGCCCCAAAATCTCATAAGATACAAAAGTGAAATTTATAATGTATAATTTCTGCTTTAAATAATAAGAAAAGGAGAAAAAATGAGTGAACTTATTATGAAATACAACTATCCAATGGAGTATAAGCTCAATAATTTTGAAAAATATGTTTCAAGACAAAGTCTTGCCCGTTTTATTGCGAGATATGAGCTTTTTAAAAAGGTTATGGATGTTAAAGGTTCTATTATTGAATGTGGAGTACACTGGGGGGGGGGGGTTCTAGCATTTGCTAAACTCTGTGCTGGATTTGATTTGCTAAATTTTGATCGGAAAGTAATTGGTTTTGATACATTTGAGGGATTTCCTCATCTTGATGAAAGGGATATGCAATCCACATCTCATGAGGAATTAAAAGTTGGAGGATTTCAAAGTTTTATGGCTATTGAAGAAGAATTAAGGGAATGCATTGAGGAATTTGACAATAATCGTTTTATAAATCAATACAACAAAATAGAGTTGGTTAAAGGAGATGCCTGTCAAACAATTCCTCAATATCTAAAAGATAATCCTCATACTTTAATTTCCCTTCTTTATTTGGATTTCGATCTCTATGAACCGACAAAAGTTGCATTGGACTATCTTGCTCCAAGGATTGTCAAAGGAGGTATTATTGCTTTTGATGAGCTCAATGAGGAAAACTGGAAGGGAGAAAGTATTGCAGCATTTGAATATTTTAAAAGTTTTAACAATTGCAAATTACAAAAATTTAGCTTCACACCAAGAATTTCATATATGGTAATTGAATGAATCTCAAATCTCTCTTTAACTTAGTCAAAGAACTTTATGACACGCCTGAGGGGGGCTTTATCCCTCTCCATGAGCCAAGATTTTTGGGAAATGAGAAAAAATATCTTAATGAGTGCATTGATAGTGGATTTGTCTCAAGTGTGGGAGAGTTTGTCAATCAGTTTGAAAGAGAGATTGCCAAATTTTGTGGGAGTAAATACGCCGTGGCGACAAGCAATGGCACAAGTGCCTTGCACGCAATCCTTCACGCTATTGGGGTGGATCAAGATTGTGAAGTCATCACGCAATCTCTAAGCTTCATTGCTACAAGCAATGCCATAGCCTACACTGGGGCTACTCCTGTGTATGTCGATGTGGATTTAGACACGCTCTCACTCTCCCCTACTGCACTAGAAGAGTTTCTCCACAACAACGCTCAAAAGCTAGAAACCCACACCATAAACAAACACACTCACAAAGTCATCAAAGCTTGTGTGCCGATGCATACCTTTGGACACCCTGCAAGGATTGAGGAGATTGCAAAGATTTGCAAAGAGTGGAATATCATTTTGGTAGAAGATAGTGCTGAGAGTTTAGGGAGCTACTTTCTCAAAAATGGAGTGCAAACCCACACAGGACTTGAGGGAGTCGCAAGTGCATTGAGCTTTAATGGTAACAAGACTATCACAAGTGGGGGAGGTGGAGCAATCCTTACAGATGATGAAGCTTTGGCAAAAAAGCTCAAGCATATCACCACCACTGCCAAAGCTCCTCACCCCTATGAGTATTATCACGATATGCTAGGTTTTAATTATCGTTTGCCCAATCTCAATGCCGCTCTTGCCCTAGCACAACTAGAACAACTCCCTAGTTTCTTGTCAAGCAAACTAGAGGTTGCCAAAAGCTATGAGGAGTTTTGTGGCAAAAATGGAATTGAGTTTATCCATGCACGAGAGGGAACGATGCCAAACTTTTGGCTCAATGCAATCAAACTAGAAGATAAAGCCCAAAGAGATGATTTCCTCACTCAAAGTAATGCAAATGGTATAATGACGCGTCCTATTTGGTATCTCAATCATCAAAATCCAATGTATAAGCATTGTCAAAACGATGGTTTAAAAAACTCAATCTATCTGCAAGATAGGATTGTCAATCTACCAAGTAGTGCTAGAATTAAAATATAGTTGTATAATTATTCTTGGATTTTAAAAAGATGAGGAATAAAGATGCAAAACTCTATCAAACAAATCATAGAAGAAATTCGACCAGATATTAATCCTGAAGCACAAAATCTACTAGAAGAAATTGATAGCTTTGATATTGTTACAATCATCGCCTCTATTGAGGATAAGTTTTCTATCAAAATTCCAGCAGAAAAGATTTTGCCTGAATATTTCCACGATATCTCCTCAATCATTTCTCTCATCAATGAGGTAAAACAATGAAATTCACCTTTCACAACAAATATATCAAAGCCATCTCTTGCTCTATCCCCAAAAACAAAGGTTTTTTTGATGAAGAAGCCAAAAACTACAACTTCCCTCTCAAAAAATCCATGCTACTCAAAGATGTGATTGGACTCAATGCCCATTGTGTCTCTTTGGAAGATCAATACTCTTCAACTTTTGCAATTTCTGCACTTAAAAATATTTTTGAGCAACAAATCATCTCTCCAAACGAATTGGATGTTATTGTTTATGTGACACAAACTCCTGATTTTTTTATCCCTCAAACAAGCAGCATTTTACATAAGGCATTGGGACTCAAAGAAGATATCCTTACTTTTGACTTAACATTTGGTTGCACAGGTTTTGTTGGCGGTTTATTCAATGCTTTCTTTCTCCTAGAACACCCTTCAATCAACAATGTTGCACTCATTACTTCCGATGTCTTGACAAAAAAAGTAAATAAAAAAGATAGAAACTCCTATCCTATTATTGGAGATGGAGGGGCAGTTACAATCTTAAGCAAAGATAATTCACTCAAAAATCAGATTTTTTGTATTAACAAAATATATACTCAAAATTTTGAAGCCGTACAAATACCTGCAGGAGCATTTTGTATCCCTTCATCACCCCTTACTCGAATTGAAAAAGAAGAAAAAGATGGAAATGTTCGATCCATGGAAGATTTTTATATGGACGGAACAAGCGTTTTTTCATTTGTTCAAGAATATGTTCCACAAACAATTGATGAATTGCTCCAATATGCAAAAGTAAATAAAGAAGAGATTTTATCTTTTATTTTTCATCAACCCAACAAATTTATGCTTACCAAACTTGCAGACAAAATGAATATCCCCTATTCCAAAATGCCTAGCAATATTGTTGAAAATTTCGGCAATGGTAGTAGCTTGACCATTCCCCTCAATATTTGTTTTAACTTTTCTGAGCTTTTTAAGAAAAAAATAGAAAAAGTTTGCATTTCTGGATTTGGCAGTGGTTTGGGTGTCAATGCAATAATCGCAGATCTTCCACCAATTGATTTTCTTAATATTCAAGAGATCTAAAAATGCAAAAAAATATCCTCATACTAGGTTCTGGCGGATTAGCAAGTGAGTGCTACCAATACCTGCAAGAAGTATTGCAAAATGATAGTTCTCTAGTCTTCAAGGGATTTTTGTCTCCAACAAATACATTGCACTCATACAATTTAGAACACCATTATCTAGGAAAAGAAGATGACTATACTTTTGCTGACAATGACTATGCAATCATTGCTATTGCTGATCCTAAAATCAAGCAACAAATTTTTATCAAACTAAAAAAACATAACATCAAGCTTTTCAATCTTATATCTCCCCGTGCCTTTATTACAGAAAGTCCAAGTCTTCAAATAGGTGAGGGCAATATCATTGCACCTTTTTGCACAATTGGACTTAATGTTCAAATAGGGGATTGCAATCTTTTAAACTCCTCATCTAGTATTTCTCATGATTGCTCTATTGGTAATTTCAATACCATAAGTAGTGGTTGCATTTTAAATGGATCGGCAAAGATTAAAGACTTAAACTTTATGGGAACTTTTTCGACACTTTTGCCCAATGCCAGTCTTGAAAGCAATTGTCAAGTATCTGCAGGCAGTATCATTTTCAAAAAATTTAAATCCAATGTATTATTATTTGGAAACCCTGCTAAAATAATAGGCGAAGTTTAATTCAAAGGATAAAAGTGCAGAATAAGATTCTAAACCAAATCAAAGATATTGTTGATGATGACAGCTTAACACAAAACCAAAAACTTGAAGATATTCAAGATTGGGATTCTTTGGCTAAAATTACTTTCGTATCTTGGGTAGATCAAAATCTAAAAATTACGCTCTATACGCAAGATTTACAAAAATGCCAAACAATCGCTGATATTATTTCTCTACTTGAGAGTAAATGTGGAAAATAGCTACATTCTTGTTACTGGTGCCAATGGTGGAATTGGACAAGCGACAATTAAAGAGCTCCAAAAATCGCCACTCATCCTAGTAGGAAGAGATGAAAGCTCTCTTAAGAATCTAAGAGACACACTAGATGATCCAAAGAAGCATAAAATCATTCAAGCAGACCTTTCTAGCCATGAGGGAATACAATCTTTTATCACAATACTAAAGAATGCAAGATGCAAAGTCAAAGCCTTTGTCCATATCGCAGGAATCTGCTATCTTGCAGGTGCAAAAAACTTTGAATATAAAAGTATGCTAGAAATGATGAATGTTAATCTTTTTTCTGCTTTGGAAGTTATTAGAACATTAAGTCGCAAACCTTTCTCTGAATACTTCGAAAACACCGTTTTGCTCTCAAGCATTTCCTCCCAACGAGGCGTAAAGAGCGAAGCTCTTTACGCCTCGAGCAAAAATGCTTTAGAAGCAATAGTGCGAGGTTTTGCCATCGAACTTGCTCCAAAAGTGCGTATTAATGCTGTTGCACCAGGTATGATTTTTGACACAAAAATGACTGGACATCTATATTCTCAAGAACAAAAAAACTTCATTGAAAGTGAATATCCGCTAGGAACAGGCAAACCAGAAGATATTGCCGATGCAATAGCCTATCTACTATCACCAAAATCCAAATGGATTACAGGGCAAACACTTATCGTTGATGGTGGAAATAGTATTAAAGGACAATAATGAAAATCAATGTTTTAGATTATTTTGAAGAAACCAAAAATCTTTATCCACAAAAAATTGCACTCATTGATAGAGATACACAACTTACATTTGAGCAAATGTGGGATATGGCTCTAAATATTTCTTCAAATCTCATCCCCCTACTCTCTAGGCAAACTCAACCCCAAGTAATTGCAGTATTTCTACCCAAATCCCATCAGGCACTTCTTAGCTTTTTTGGAATCCTAATGAGTGGCAATATCTATATGCCACTTGATGTAAAAAGTCCAATGGAGAGGACAAAAGCAATCTTGCAAAATATCAAACCTGCTCTCATCATCTCATCAGACGAATACGCAGCAGAGCTTCAAGAAACCTATCTTGACTTCTCCGCTCTTTTATCCTCTCCATCAAAAACTCAAACAAACTATCAAAATCTCATTTCCACAGATCCTGCCTATATCATCAACACCAGTGGCAGCACAGGAGTTCCAAAAGGAGTTATTGTATCTCATCGAAATATTATAGATTATCTAACCTTTTTTAAAACTGAACCATTAATTTTGCCAACCAACAAAAATATTATAGGAAGCCAATCTCCATTCTATTTTGATAATTCCGTTTTAGATATCTATTCTATGCTTTTTTTTGGTTCAACCCTTGTTCTAATCTCAGAAGATAGTTTCTCTTTTCCAAAATACTTATATGAAATTATAAAAAAATACAGTATTGATTTTATTTTTTGGGTTCCAACAGCACTCAAAACTCTATCTCAAATCCAAGAAAAATTAGAAATATCAAAAATTCTATTTGCTGGAGAGGCAATGTCTCCGATATTGCTAAAAAAATTACAAGAACTATTCCCATGTTCAACTTTTGCAAATTTATATGGTCCAACAGAAATCACCGTTGATTGCTCCTACTATCTTGTCAATCGTGAATTTGGGGAGAATGAAATGGTTCCAATCGGCAAAGCATGCAAAAATTCCTCTATTCTCCTTTTAGATGAAGAGAACCGAGTCTCAAATCGTGGAGAAATTTGCATTAGAGGTGAGGGGGTCTCTCTTGGATACTACAATGACCCACAAAAAACTTCAGAAGTATTTATCCAAAATCCTACCCACAACCTTTATAGAGATATTATCTACAAAACTGGGGATTTGGGATACTACAATGACTTGGGAGAACTTATCATTACGGGAAGAAAAGACTCACAAATCAAACACAATGGATATAGAATTGAGCTTGGAGAGATTGAACACGCTCTTCTAGGACTTGATGGACTTGATGAGTTTTGCATCATTTATCAAGATGAGATTATTCTAGCTACAAGCAATGAAAATATCTCAAAAGCCGATGTTTTCAAACATTTAAAAAACAAGATTCCAAAATATATGTTTCCAACAAAAGTGTTTTATACCCCCATTCCCCTCAATCGGAATGGCAAGATTGATAGAAAAGCTGTATTGCACCAATACAGGCAGGAGGAAAAATAATGCAATCAAAAGTTTTTATTATTGCTGAGGCAGGGATTAATCATAATGGCAATCTAGAATTAGCGAAACAAATGATTGATGTAGCAAAGGATTTAAAGGTTGATGCCATCAAGTTTCAGACAGGAAAATCAAAAAATGTTATCAGTCGTTTTGCACCAAAAGCTCAATATCAAATAGAGAATACAAATAATTCTCAGGAGAGTCAATTGGAGATGGATGAAAAATATGATTTTCAAGATGATAGTGTATGGCCAATCCTCAAAGATTATTGTGATAAGAAAAATATCCTATTTCTTTCTTCTCCTTTTGATTTTGAAAGCATTGAATTACTTGATAAACTTGGAATGCAAACTTTCAAAATCCCAAGTGGAGAGATTACAAATCTCCCCTACCTTAGAAAAATTGGAAAACTTGATAAGAAAATCATCCTTTCCACAGGAATGTCAAATCTTGGAGAGATAGAGACGGCAATCTCTATCCTCACTGACGCAGGGACAAAGCGAGAAAATATCACTATCTTGCATTGCAATACAGAATACCCTACTCCTATGCAAGATGTCAATCTCAGGGCTATGCAAACCATTGCCAATGCCTTTCATCTCCCTGTGGGCTATTCTGATCACACCCAAGGGATTCATATCCCAATTGCAGCCGTGGCAATGGGTGCAAAAGTGATAGAAAAACACTTCACACTTGATAAAAATATGGAAGGACCAGATCACAAAGCAAGTCTTGAACCTCATGAACTCAAAGAAATGATTGGGTGTATCCGAGAGATTGAAATCGCACTTGGCAATGGAATCAAGCAGGAGAGCAAAAGCGAAAAAGAAAACAAAAAAGTGGTAAGAAAATCCATTGTCGCAAATAGAGCCATCAAGGCAGGTGAAGTTTTTAGCGAAGAAAACCTCTATGTCAAGCGTCCAGCAAATGGGCTTTCTCCAATGGAATGGGATAATGTCATTGGAAAAATTGCAAAAAAAGATTTTGATGAAGATGAATGCATAGAATTATGAGAAAAATCTGCATCATCACAGGAACAAGAGCAGAATGGGGATTGCTCTATTACCTTGCCAAAGAGATTATCTCTGATCCCTCACTAGAGCTTCAGATTATCGCAACAGGAATGCATCTTAGTCCTGAGTTTGGACTCACATATAAAGAGATTGAAAAAGAATTTACAATCAATAAAAAGATAGAAATCATTCTTAGTGCTGATACTCCTACTTCGATTTGTAAAAGTATGGGATTGGCTCAGATTCTTATTGCTGATGCATATGAAGAGCTTTCTCCTGATATTGTCGTAGTGCTAGGAGATAGATATGAGATTTTTGCTTGTGTAGCAAGTGCAATGATATGTAGAATCCCTGTGGCACATATCGCAGGGGGAGAGAAGACTGAGGGAGCATTTGATGATTCTCTTAGACATTGTATAAGCAAAATGAGTGTTTTGCACTTCACGGCAACTCAAGAATACGCCAATCGTGTCATACAGCTTGGAGAAAACCCTTCAAGAGTGTTTAATGTAGGAGGTTTTGGGATTGATAATATCAAAAATCTTCCTCTGCTCTCCAAAAGTGATTTAGAGAAAGAATTAGATTTTAGATTTAGAGATTACAACTTCTTGATTACCTTTCATCCTGTAACACTAGAGAATTCCACAGCAAAAGAGCAATTCGAGGCATTACTTGACGCATTGCTAGAGTTTTCTCAAGATAAAGAGGTGGGAATGATTTTTACAAAAGCAAATTCTGATACTGATGGAAGAATTATTAATTCAATGATTGATGAGTTTGTTGCAAATCATCATAATGCAATTGCTTTCACCTCTATGGGGCAATTGAGATATTTAAGTACTATGCAATATGTCAATGGAGTAGTAGGAAATAGCTCAAGTGGATTAGGAGAAGCACCGAGTTTTAAAGTAGGAACAATCAATATCGGAGATAGACAAAAAGGAAGAATCAAGGCTTCAAGCGTAATTGATTGCTTACCGCAAAAAGAAGATATCCTTAAAGCTATTGAAAAACTTTTCTCACCTAGTTTTCAAGCCAAACTTTCTAGCACTATCAACCCCTATGGAGAGGGAGGAAGTGCTAAAAAAACAAAAGAAATACTCAAAGAGATTGATTTAAATCAAATTATCAAGAAGGAGTTTTGGGATATAAAGTTCTAAAATCCTATTTTTCAAGATACAATTCCATATCTTAAAAATAAGTGAGTGGTTTTGAAAGATATTCAAAAAATTACAATTTCTATCAAAAAAAGTATTAAAGATGCTTTAGAAATTTTTGGCTCTCACGACGGCTTGAGACTCCTTGTCGTCAATGATGAACAGGAAAATTTTATCGGCATCATCACAGATCCCGACATTAGACGAGGATTGTTACGAGGATTAAGGCTTGAAGATGACATCTCTTCCATCATCAATCGCTCTCCTATCGTTGCACACATTAATACCCCTAGAGAAGAGCTTCTTCATCTTGCAAGTCAGCATAATATTCACGAGATTCCACTCAAAAATGATGAGGGAAAAATTGTAGAGATTGTCTCAGTTGCCAATCTCATCAAGCCTACCCTCTACCCCAATCAAGTTGTCATCATGGCAGGGGGACTTGGAACACGCCTCAGACCCCTTACCGACACACTCCCAAAACCTATGCTAAAAGTAGGAAGCAAACCTATTTTGCAAATCATTTTGGAAAGATTTAAACAACAAGGCTTTAGAAATATTTTCCTTTGCGTAAACTACAAATCACATATTATCGAAAAGTATTTTGGAGATGGTTCAAAGTTTGGACTTCACATTACCTATATTAGAGAAGAGAAGCGAATGGGGACGGCAGGAGCATTAAGTCTGATTTCCAATCTCAATGATGACTTTATCGTAATGAATGGAGACATTCTCACAGATATTGACTTTACAAAAATGCTTCATTTTCATAAACAAAATGAATCTGATGCCACAATGGGAATCAGAGAATATAGCACACAAATTCCCTATGGGGTAGTCAATACTAATGGGACAAAAATCATATCAATTGAGGAAAAACCTTCACTTTCTTTCAATGTCAGTGCAGGGATTTATACCCTCAACCCAAAAGTCTTACAGCTTATCCCAAAAGATGAATTCTTTGATATGCCTGCACTATTTGAAACTATACTTGCAAAAAATGACTATAATACATTCTCTTATTTGATTGAAGATTATTGGATTGATATTGGAAGAAAAGAAGAATACGATAGAGCAAATAGTGAAATAGAGGAGGATTAGTTGTATCAAGGCAAAACATTTTTAGCTATTATCCCTGCAAGAAGTGGGAGCAAAAGACTTCCAAATAAAAATATTAAAAATCTTTGTGGCAAACCACTTATAGCTTGGTCAATAGAAGCTGGATTGCAATCAAAATATATTGATGGAATTGTAGTAAGCACAGACTCTCAAGAATATGCTGAAATTGCAGAGCAATATGGAGCAAAAGTGCCATGTATAAGACCTTTGGAACTAAGCAAAGATACTAGCACTACCTTTGATAGCATTAAGCATATGATAGATTTTTATAAAGAAAAATATAAGCAAGTTTTTGACTATATTGTCCTACTTCAACCCACAAGCCCACTGAGAACTCCACAACATATTGATGAAGCGATAGAGTTATTGATACAAAAACAAGCAAACTCTGTTATTAGTGTATGCAAATGTGAGCATTCTCCTCTTTGGTGCAATACTCTACCTAAAGATAAAAATATGGACAACTTCTTAAGCTCTGAGATTCTCAATCTCCGTTCTCAAGAGCTTCCAGCCTATTACCGACTTAATGGTGCCATCTATATAGCAAAGACCTCATCTCTCTTGGGATATCAAAGTTTTTTTACAGACAAAGGCTTTGCCTATGAAATGTCTCAAAAACACTCTACTGATATTGATACACAATTTGATTTTGATTTTTGTGAGTTTTTATTGCAAGGAATAAGCAGGTGAGCAAAAAAATCATTCTTATTGATCGGGACACGCATTTTATTCGCCATCTTTTAAAACATACCGATTGGGAAATTCTTTGCTTGGTATTGGAAAGAGCAGAAAGTGGAGAATTTTTGAATATCTCAAGAATAAAACATATTGTTTTTTACGATGATCTTTTGCAAACCCAACACTCAGGAGAAATCAATCTTGAGATTTTAGAGCTAATGCGAGATATTCAACTTGATTGTGAAACCACAATACACAGATGTTTTCATGATAATAATCTGAGTAAATATATCTACTACAATCATCTTTCTTTTTTTTACTCCATCTTTCAAGCTAATCAAATTGACTTTGTTTTGTGTTCAGAGTATAACCTTGGCGTTCCAAGCATCACCATTCCCTTAGGATTGTCAAAGATTTTTAAAATTCCCTCATACACAATTGATGCCGATTTTGCTTTTTCTCTTCTCTATCGCTACAATGATGAAAAATATCTTCAAATCAATTCAACTCAACATATACATTCTATTGATACAAAAGCCTATATCTCATTTAACCCTGACAAAATTTCTTGGTCTTTTTCTCCCAAAAAAATAATTAAAAATATTCTCCAAAAAATTGGAGGACAGATGCTTATAGAATTTTGCGTATGTCTTATTCATCTTGATTTTAATCATTATGACAGATTGGGAATAAAAGTCAATTATTGGGAGAAACTAAGATCTTTTCTTAAATTCAAAAAAGCGATACGCTTTTATCATAAAAATGCGGTTGTGCCTGATTTAAATAGAAAATTTATCTATTTTTCTCTCCATGTTGAACCAGAAGCTGTGATTTTAGCAAGAGTTGGGTTAGACAATCAATTACTGCTTATCAAGATGCTTTCTGAGGCAATGCCTCAAGATTGGGTAATTTACGTCAAAGAACACCCTCATCAACTCAAAATCAATAATCCTGAATGTAGCTACTTTATCAACAATATTGATTACTACAAGAGCATTGAGTTTTATAAAGAAATAACAAAAATGAAAAATGTTCAATTGATTAATCTCAAAACGCATCCAAAAGAACTCACCATTCATTCAAAAGCTGTAGCCTCCATTGGTGGATCAATTAGCACTGAGGCATGGCTACTTAAAAAACCTGCTATCAATTTCTGTCCCAAGCAATCCTTGGGGGGTATGCTAAGCAATTCTCTTGGAATTGAATCTTATCAAGATGTTAAAAAAGCAATAGATATACTTTACAACCATTATGATGATTTTACGAACAAAATTAACACGCAAGAAGATCAAGATAAGCTTCAAGCATACCTTTTCCCTCTTCCACAAGATAAAGAGATTCCTATTTTTTTAGAAACAATCCTCAACGATATTAAAGAAAACCCATGCAATTAGCCCCAATCCTACTCTTTGTCTATAATCGCCCTTCTCACACACGACAGACCATTGAAGCCCTGCTTAGCAATCCTTTGGCAAAAGAGAGTGAGATTTTTATCTACTCTGATGCACCCAAAAGTCAAGAAGCTCAAGAAAAAGTCCAAGAAGTTAGAGAATATATCCATAGCATTGCTGGATTTAAAAATATCACAATCATTGAGCGTGAGAGAAATTTTGGACTAGCAGAAAATATTATTGATGGGGTAACCACCATTATCGACCAATACGACAAAGCCATTGTCCTAGAAGACGATTTGCTTGTCTCTCCGTTTTTTTTGGAATATATGAACACCAATCTTGAACTATACAAAGATGATAAAGAGGTCGCATGTATCACAGCATTTAATTTCCCTCTATCCTATCCCACAGATTTTAAAGATAACACATTTTTTATCAAAGGGGCAGATTGTTGGACTTGGGCGACTTGGAAAAGAGCTTGGGATAAGTTTGAGAGAGATGGCAAAAAGCTCCTCTCTCAAATTCAAGATAAAAATCTTCAAAAAGAGTTTGATATCAATGACTCTTATCCTTATACAAAAATGCTTCAAAGCCAGATTGAAGGCAAAAATAACTCTTGGGCAATCCGTTGGTATGCCTCAGCATTCCTAGAAAATATGCTCTGCCTATACCCCAAAGAATCTCTTGTAGAAAATATAGGCTATGATGGGACACATTTTAAAAATGCACAAAAAGACGATTTCTTTGGACAGATAAGCAAAAACTACACTGCCCCATCAAAAATCCCTCTTCAAGAAAATCCCATTACCAAACACTTGCTTTGTCTCTTTTTCAAAACTCAAAACTCTCTATGGCATAGAATCATAAAAAAACTTAAAAGGATTTTTCAATGAAACACTTTATAAAATCCCTTATTCCACCCATTGCACTTGGAGCTATCAATAAGCTCACAGGAAGAAGTATTCAATGGATAGGAGATTTTCAGACTTTTCAAGAAGCCCATTCTCAGGCAAAAGGCTACGATCCTGATCTTTATCTCCCCAAACTCATTGAGGCAATCAAGATCGTCAGAGATGATGAGAGCAAATGTGAGCGAGATAGTGTCTTGTTTGACAAAATCACTTATCCCTACCCTCTTCTAAGCAATCTTTTTGCAATCATCTCACACTTTCAAGTCAAAAGCTTGTATATCCTAGATTTTGGTGGAAGTTTGGGAAGTTTGTATTTCCAAAATAGAAAATTTCTTCGCACTCTACCACCTTTCACTTGGAATATTTTGGAGCAAGAGAAGATCATTAGAGCAGGCAAAGAGTTTTTTCAAACCCAAGAGCTTTTATTTCACTCAAACTTACAAGAGGCAAAATCTCACATCAAACCCCAAGATAGCAAAATCCTCATTCTCTCTAGTGTCTTGCAATATCTTGAAAACCCCTATCAAACCCTCTCTGAACTTATCCAAGAGTTTCAATTTGATGCAATTTTAATCGATCGCACACCTTTTAGCAAAGATGAAACTCATCATATTGTCTTACAAAAAGTTCCAAAAGAAATCTATCAAACTCAAGTTCCTTTCCATATATTTTCCAAGAGAGTTTTTATAGAAAATCTCTCTAAAAGTTTTAAGCTATTTGATGAGTTTGAAAGCTATTGTGATGCACATACTTCTCGTTTTAATTCTCTTGGATTTTCATTTATTAAAGGAAGATAATGCACTACTACTGCACACTTTTTGATTCAAACTATCTTACAAGAGGGATTGCGATGCTTGAGAGTTTGCAAAAACACTCTCAAGACTATCATCTCTATATCCTTGCCTTTGATGATATAGCTTACAAAATCCTAAATGATCTCAACTATCCCCACACTACAATCATCTCAATGCAAGATTTTGAAGATAGTGAGCTTCTAGCCCTCAAACCCCATCGCACTAGAGGGGAGTATTGTTGGACTTGCACTCCCTCAGTCATCCTCTATTGTATTCAGACCTACTCACTTCCACATTGCACTTATCTTGATGCAGATTTGTATTTTTATGATGATCCTGCAATTCTTGTAGATGAGATGGGAGAAGATTCTATCCTCATCACACTTCACCGCTATACCCCTAGATACAATCAAGAGAAAACAAGTGGAATCTACTGTGTGCAATTTATGACTTTCAAAAACGATGAGAGAGGAATGAAGGCACTCAAATGGTGGAGAGAAAGGTGCAATGAATGGTGTTATGCAAGATTTGAAGATGGAAAGTTTGGAGATCAAAAATACTTAGATGATTGGAGTACACGCTTTGAAGGAGTGCATATTTTACAAAATCTAAGAGGAGGACTTGCCCCTTGGAATATCCAGCAATTCCCCTCACTCTCTCCAATCTTTTATCACTTTCATCATCTCAAATTTATTGGAGAAAACAAGGTTGATTTGGGTCCATACACTCTCCCTCAAAATACTCTTGAGTCTATCTACAAACCATATATTCAACACCTTCTTAGGCTAAGAGAAGAGTTTGGAGAAAACAACTATGACGCACGCTCTATCCCAAAATTTACTTGGAAAACCCCTTTACGCTTCATCAAAAGAAAGCTAAAAAATGGTTATAATGTTTTTAGTAATTCAGACTTTTTAGGATATTGATGGCAAGACTACTACAGATCCCCACCCTCAGCGATGATCGTGGGACACTTAGCGTGATAGAAAAAATTCTTCCTTTTGAGATAAAAAGAGTTTTTTATATCTACAATGTTACTTCCCCTCGTGGAGGACACGCTCATCACAAGACTTGCCTTGCACTCATCTCTTTGGGTGGAGAGTGCCAAATAGAAGTCAATACTTATGGAGAGAAAAGCACATATACTCTCAACTCTCCTTCAATGTGCCTACTTTTGGATCCACAAGATTGGCACACAATGCATAGCTTCACTCCAAATACCACACTTCTAGTCCTAGCTTCAGAAAACTATGATGCACAAGATTATATCTATGAGGAGCCACAACCCCAATGATAGAATATGAAAATCTCTACAAATCCAATCTCTCTCTTTTTGAAGATTACGCCAAAAGTTTTCAAGACTTTCTTCAAAGTGGGTGGTTTATCCTAGGCAAACAAGTTGAGAGTTTTGAAGAGGAATTTGCAAACTACATAGGAAGCAAACACTGCATTGGTGTAGCTTCTGGACTTGATGCAATGATTTTAGCCCTTGATGCACTTGAGCTAGAAAAAGGCTCAGAAGTCATTGTGCCTTCAAATACCTATATTGCCACTATTATGGCAGTGATTAGAGCAGGATTAAAACCTGTTTTGGTAGAGCCTGATATCCACACATACAATATCAATCCACAAAAAATTAGAGAGAAAATTACTTCCAAAACTAGAGCGATTTTGGTTGTACATCTCTATGGTAAAGCCTGTGATATGGGTGAGATTCAAAAAATTGCTCAAGAGCATCAACTTTTCTTACTTGAAGATTGTGCTCAAGCTCACGATGCAAAATTTCAAGACAAACAAGTAGGAACATTTGGTATCGGTTGTTTTAGTTTCTATCCGACAAAGAATCTAGGAGCATTGGGAGATGGGGGAGCTATCACGACAGATGATGAAGAATTGGATCACAAACTCAAAGCACTTCGCAACTATGGATCACACAAAAAATATGTCAATAAATATCTAGGATACAACTCAAGACTAGATGAAATCCAAGCCTCTTTTTTACGCAAAAAACTTGCATTGCTCCCCAAAATCACAGAGCACAAAAGAGAGCTTGCCTCACTCTACCTTCAAGGCATTTCTCAAGAAAAATACATTCTTCCTCAAATTCACCAAGATTTTTTTGATGTCTATCATATCTTTAATATCCGATGTGATAAAAGAGATAAGCTCAAAGAATATCTGCTCTCTCAAGGTGTGGCAAGTGAGATTCACTACCCTATCCCTCCACACAAACAAGAAGCAATGAAGGGAATCTTGCAAGGAGAATATCCTATTAGTGAAGAGATTCACAGAACCACCCTTAGCCTACCTATCGCACTTTTTCACACAAAAGAGGATATACTTCAAATTATTGATATTCTCAATAGGTGGCAAGGATGAAAGGAATAATACTCGCAGGAGGAAGTGGGACAAGACTTTATCCTATCACAAAAGGTGTCGTCAAACAGCTTCTACCCATATATGACAAACCAATGATTTACTACCCTCTATCTGTCTTGCTTCTTGCAGGGATTAAAGAGATTTTAATCATCTCAACTCCAAAAGATATCCAAAGATTTGAAGATATTTTTGGCAATGGAGAAGATTTGGGGATCTCTATCCAATACGCTATTCAAGAACACCCAAATGGATTGGCTGAAGCCTTTATCATCGGAGAAGAGTTTATTGGAGATGATGATGTATGCTTGGTGCTAGGGGACAATCTTATCTATGGAGAGGGGCTTATCAAAACATTGCAAATAAGTGTCAAGAAAGTCAAAGAATGTCAAAAAAGTATCGTTTTTGGCTACTATGTCAATAATCCCAAAGACTATGGAGTAGTTGAGTTTGATAATAACTTTCAGGCTATCTCAATAGAGGAGAAACCCACAAATCCCAAAAGCAATTATGCAGTTATTGGACTTTATTTCTATCCAAATGATGTAGTCAAAAAATCAAAATCTATCACTCCTTCAGCTAGAGGAGAGCTTGAAATCACCTCAATCAATCAGCTCTATCTCCAAGAAAACCGCCTAAGCGTTGAGCTTTTGGGGCGAGGATATGCTTGGCTTGATACAGGAACTCACGAAAATCTCCTAGAAGCAGGAAATTTCATCGAGATTATTGAGAAAAGACAGGGGTTGAAAATCGCGTGTTTGGAAGAGATAGCTTACAAAATGGGATATATCTCTAGAGAAAAACTCCTCTCAATCGCACAACAAATGCAAAAAAATCAATACGGACAATATCTTCTAAGGATTGCACAACAATGAGAAATATACTTATCACAGGCGGAGCAGGATTTATCGGAAGCAATTTCATCTCTTATTTTTTGCACTCTCACCCTAGCTATAAACTCTATAATCTTGATTTGCTTACTTATGCAGGGAAAATGGAAAATATGCAAGATTTTTTCCACCACCCCAATCATACTTTTATCCAAGGTGATATTTGTGATAGGGATTTAATCATTGAACTTTTTGAAAAATATCAAATTGATTCTATTATCCACTTTGCAGCAGAATCTCACGTGGATAATTCTATCAGCTCCCCTAATGTTTTCATCAAAACCAATATTGAAGGTACTTTCACTCTCCTTGATGTCGCATATCACTACTGGCTACAAAAGCCTTTTAGCTATAAAGTCCCTTATGGAATCTTTCATCATATTAGCACCGATGAAGTCTATGGCTCACTGGGAGAGAGTGGGCTTTTTAGTGAAGAGAGTCCCTATGCACCCAACTCCCCCTACTCTGCTTCAAAAGCCTCAAGCGATATGCTTGTAAGAAGCTATCATCATACCTATGGGCTAAAAACACTTATTACAAACTGCTCCAATAACTATGGACCAAAACAACATAGCGAAAAACTTATCCCCACCATTATCCGCAAATCTCTTGCAAATGAATCTATCCCTATCTATGGAGATGGTTTAAATATCAGAGATTGGCTCTATGTGCAAGATCACTGTGAGGGAATTGATTTAGTTTTTCACTCTCAAAAATATGGAGAAACTTACAATATCGGTGGCAACAATGAATATACAAATATCATCATTGCCCAAAAGGTTTGCTCAATCCTAGATGAACTTCTCCCTAAAAAGCAAGGCTCTTATAGCGATCTTATCGCTTATGTGCAAGATAGAGCAGGACATGATAGACGCTATGCAATTGATGCAAGCAAAATCAAAACTCAACTTGGTTGGAAATCCAATACTAGCTTTGAAGATGGGATTAGAAAAACGGTGGAGTGGTATCTTAAAAATCAAAGGAGCAAAAATGCAATGTAAAATGTGTCAAAATCAAGCAGTGCTAAAAGAAAGAATTTCAAATGAAAACTTAATTTGTGAATACAAGCGACAGTTCAGACTACACATTTCTCTACCGAATGAAAAAATTGGTTTTTATCATTGTCCAAAGTGTGATTATTCTTTTTTTGCTACAGAAGGAGAGAATGATATTTCTGGAAGCAATGAATTTTACAACGCACTCAACAAAATCTCATGGTATTACTTCAGTGAAAAGCATGAATATGATTTTGCAAAGCAATTTATTCACAATGGAGATAAAGTCTTAGAAGTGGGTTGTGGCAAAGGTGCATTTGCCAAGTATATTCCTCAAGCTCAGTATTTAGGTCTCGAATTTAGCACAGATGCCAAAAAAATGGCTGAAGAAAATGGCGTGAATGTCCAAAATATTTCAATACAAGAATACGCAAAGAATCATAGTGGTGAAGCCGATGTGGTTTGTAGTTTTCAAGTCCTTGAGCATGTAAGTAACCCTCACTCTTTTATCCAAGCAAAAGTTGATGCTTGTAGGGGGGGGGGGGTAATTCTAATTGCTGTTCCTAGTGAAGATAGCTTTATTCAATATGCAGTCAACGGAATTTTAAATATGCCTCCACACCATGTTGGACGCTTTAATGACAAGTGTCTTCATAATATTGCACAAATTTTCAATCTCAAACTCATTGACCTTTATCACGAAAAAGTCCAGCCTGAGCATATTAATTTTTATAAATCTGTAATGTTCTCAAAAAGATTTTTTGCTCCAAAACTTCTAGACTCCAATCCCCTAAGAAAAATAACTAATCGTCTTGGAAGATTTTTTGAAAAAATTCCAAATGAAGCTTTTGGACATACCGTTATCGCAGTTTATCAAAAACTATAATTTTTGATATAATTTCCTCTTTTGTATCATGAGGAAATCAAATTGAAAATTACAATCGTAGGTTCAGGATATGTCGGATTAGTCAGTGGGGCGTGTTTTGCTCAAATGGGAAATGAGGTTATTTGCTTTGATGTAGATGAGAGAAAAATCTCAATGCTTCAAAATGGCGAGATTCCTATCTATGAAAAAGGACTCAAAGAGATTGTAGATGAAACAAGCCAAAAAGGCAACATCACTTTCACCACTTCTCCCCAAGAAGCCTATGGTAATGCTTTGCTTATCTTTATCGCTGTAGGCACACCTATGGGAGAAGATGGAAGTGCGGATTTGAGCTATGTGCTAAGTGCAGCCAAAGAGATAGGCAAGCACCTCACTTCCTATGCAATCATTGTGGATAAATCCACCGTTCCTATCGGCACAGCAAATCTTGTGAGAGAAACTATCGCAGAGGAATTATGCAAAAGAGGAGTTGAAATTGAGTTTAATGTAGTGAGCAATCCTGAATTTCTTAAAGAAGGCGTGGCTATCAAAGACTTTATGAGTCCTGATCGTGTCGTGATAGGCTCAGATTCTCCCAAAGCCATCAAAATCCTTCAAGAGCTCTACTCTCCATTCACTCTCAAAAAAGAGCGACTTTTAGTAATGGATATCAAATCAGCTGAGATGACAAAATACGCAGCCAATGCAATGCTTGCTACAAAAATCAGCTTTATCAATGAGATGGCAAGGATTTGTGAGGCTGTGGGTGCAGATATCAACTCAGTGCGTCAAGGTATAGGCTCTGATCCAAGGATAGGTTATGACTTCATCTACCCAGGGTGTGGGTATGGAGGAAGCTGTTTCCCTAAAGATGTCAAAGCTTTAAGCAAGATTGCTAGCTCTTATGGTGTGAAAACCCCAATGCTAGAGGCTACAGAATCCATCAATGCCTCTCAAAAACTCATCTTGGTAGAGAAAATCAAAAAAATCTTTGGAGAAGATTTGAGTGGCAAAACCTTTGGTATGTGGGGGCTTAGTTTCAAGCCAGAGACTGATGATATGCGTGAGGCTACTTCCATTGTGATGATTCAAGCTCTCACCCAAATGGGGGCAAAAATCCAAGCCTATGATCCTAAAGCAAGTGAAAATGCACGATTTTATATCGGAGAAAATCCACTGCTGGAGTATTGCGAAGACAAATATCTAGCTCTGAGAGATTGCGACGCACTCATCATCTGCACCGAGTGGAAAGAGTTTCGCTCTCCTGATTTTGCAAAAATTGCCTTGCTTTTGAGAGAGAAAATTATCTTTGATGGACGCAACATCTATCATCATCTTGCTCTCTCTAGTTTTGGATTAAAACATATTATGATAGGAAAAGCACAATGACAAGCTTTTCTATCGTTACCATTGTCTACAACGATGTTGCTCATATCAAAGAGACGATGGAGAGTGTCATCAATCAAAGCTATAAAAACACAGAATATATCCTAGTTGATGGGTGGAGTAATGATGGGACAAAAGAGGTAATTATGGAATATCTTTTTTCTTGTGCCACAATCACATTGGAAAATCAAGAAAAAGATAGATTTTATCTTGAAGCCACACACAATGCCTACCCCACTCTTACTTTCAAATTTTTAAGTGAGAGAGATAGGGGGATCTATGATGCGATGAATAAGGGCATTGCCCTAGCCTCAAAAGAGTGGATAAATTTTATGAATTGTGGAGATAGGTTTTATGATTTGGAAGTTTTGCAAAAAGTGACAAATGAAAACATAGAGCAATATGATGTGGTGTATGGAGATTTAATGATTTATTACAAAGATGAAAACACGCACTTTTTCAAAAAAACCTCACACGATCTTAATAAACTCTATGCTTTTTTCTATCATTTTGGTCATCCAAATTGTTTTGTAAAAAACCCTATTGCAAAAGACAATCTCTTTAATACCGACTTTAAACTCTCTGCGGATTATGATCTAATCTATCGTCTTTTTATTCAAAAAAAACGTTTTTTGTTTATAAATCATGTTGTTGCAACTTTTACTTCCGGTGGTGCTAGTGATACTCAGGGCTTTAGAAGTCTCAAAGAGGCATTAAAAATCTCACTCTTCTACAACCAAAATAGTAACGTGATGAGGATTAAAATCTATCTTTTTTATCTTTTTGCCTTGATTAAGAAAATCATAAAACTTTATATGCCCAAATCAGCAACCAAAATTCTCTTAAGACTCAGGAAATCAATATGAGAATCCTTCAGTTTGGTAAATTTTATCCCCCCGTTCTTGGTGGGATTGAAAAAGTAATGCAAGATCTTTGCGATGGTTTGAGACAAAGGGAAATAATTTGTGATGTACTATGTTCCAACTCAACAAATCACTACCAAGAAGATACTACACCCTATGGGGCAAAAATTTACAGAACTGCAAGCCTTGGCAAAATTGCCTCTACTTCTATCTCACCACAAATGATTATAAAACTCAAAGAGTTGATCGACAACTATGACATTATTCACATCCATTTGCCTGATCCTATGGCAACTCTTGCTTTATTTCTTTCAAATCACAAAAACAAAAAAATCATCATTCATTGGCATTCAGATATTATTAATCAAAAGTTTTTGCTCAATTTCTTTCTGCCTTTGCAATCTTGGATACTCAATCGTGCAGATAAAATTATTGCAACAAGTGAGAAATATATCCTAGAGTCTCCCTATCTACAAAGACATAAAAAAAAATGTGTCTGTATCCCCATAGGAATCGATTTTCCAACCCCCACACCCCTTCCCACAAAACAATCAAATATTATCCTGAGTGTCGGACGACTTGTACCACTCAAAGGATTTGAATATCTCATCAAAAGTGCCTTATATCTACCTAAACATTTTCAGATCCATATCATCGGTGATGGCAAACCCCACTATAAGCTCCAACTTCAAACACTTATTAATTCTCTAAAGCTTCAAGATAGAGTTTTTTTACTTGGAGCAAAGTCCCAAGAGAAGCTTAAAACATTCTATCAACAAGCCAATTGCTTTGTCCTTCCATCACTCCAAGAATCTTATGGTATCGTTTTGCTTGAAGCAATGGCTTCTGGACTTCCTCTTGTCTGCACCAAACTTTCACCTTCAGGGAGCGATTGGATCAATCAAGATAGAAGGACGGGATTTGTTGTCCCACCAAAAGATCCGCAAGCAATTACTCAGGCAATATTAAAAATTCAAGAAGAATATGAAGGATTAAGTGAAAAAGCAAGAAATCGTTTTCAATCTTTTTTTACAAAAGAAAAAATGATTGAAATCACATTGAGCCTATATTATAGTGTATAATTTTAAAAACTACTCTACCAAAGGATAAAAGAATGAAAAGCTTTATCAGAAAAATTCTGCCCTATTGGCTATATAGAAAAATTACTCTATTTATTGGAACACATCTAACTCACTATGCAAAGATGACATACTCTCAAGAAGGGGAAGATATGATACTTCGCTCTTTTTTGCAGAAAAAGATAAATTCAAATTACCAAGGTTTTTATGTAGATATTGGAGCACACCATCCATTTCGCTACTCTAATACTTATTTTTTATACAAGAATGGTTGGAGAGGAATCAACATAGATGCAACACCTGGCAGCATGAGATCTTTTAACTTGTATCGCAAACGAGACATAAATTTGGAAGTGGGAATTACTACAGAAAAAAATCCAAATAAAACAACCAAAGACTTCTTTATCTTTCATGATTTTGCATTGAGCACTTTTGATGAGCAAATTGCACAAGAAAGAAAAAAGAATCATTCATTCTCTCATGTAGCTAAAATTAGAATAGAAAATATTAACAATATTTTTAAAAAATACATTCCAAAAGGACAAACTATTGATTTGCTTACATTAGATACAGAAGGCTTGGATTTAGAAATACTCCAAGATATTGATTGGGACTCTTTCGCACCACAAATTGTCTTGGTTGAAACATATTCTGATGACATTTTTAATGATCCCATATATAACTATATGCTTGAAAAAAATTATAAACTTTTTGCTAAAACAACACTGACCACCTTTTTTATCAAACAATAATTTCTCTTTGCAATATTTTCTTAAAAAAAATAGTTTTAAATTATTTTTTAAAAGTTCTATGTAAAAATATGTGTATTTTTAATTTTAAATATTTCAGACCAAACTTTTTTTAAAAACAAAATCATCCCATACACTGCACAAAATACAAGAATACTAGCAAAAAACCAATAAAAAAGGTATTATTACTCCATTAAATTGATAGGGACAAACTAATGTTTAATTTATGTGCGTTATTGAAGAATAGAGAATTGCATCCATATATACTATCTTGGATACAAGGTTTTTTAGCAAGAAGATTTTCTTTTATTAAAAAACCTTCGGCTCCATTTGAGCAACAAAAAATTAGCAATGATGAAATTATATATAATTTGATTATTTCGGCTTTAAAAAATAAAAAACCCTTAATGATGGGAAGGTATGGAGCGACAGAACACGACTTTATGAGAATGTTTCTTCTATACAAAAGTGGTATCACAGATCTCCTTTTTAATAGAGAGTGGAATAAGTTGTGCAACAATGCTGGATTCTTTATTGATCAATCTGAGGATAAAAAAAAAGCAGCAGAAAAATTTTATGAAATCATGATTCAAGCCACATCTAATTGTGATGTTTTTGGTACATGGAATGGATGGCATGACTTTGAAAAATATTTCATACAAAACTTTTGCAATGCAACTCCAATGATAGTAGGCTATAGCTTCTTTGGTCCAAACATTGATGCTGAAACACCTTTCTCATATGCCCTTAAAGATGCAACAGTCTTGGTTGTTCATCCTTTTGCACAAAGCATTCAATCACAATATAAAAACTATGATAAACTATTTATTAACAAGAAGGTTTTGCCTCGTTTTAATCTCAAGACTTTTCAAGCCGTTCAAACTGCTGGTGGAGAGATTGATAAACGATTTAAAAGTTGGTTTGAAGCATTGGACTGGATGAGTGAGGAAATTTCAAAAATTGACTTTGATATTGCCTTGATTGGATGTGGAGCATATGGCTTTCCTCTTGCCTCAAGAATCAAGAATATAGGCAAAATCGCCATCCATTGTGGAGGAACATTGCAACTGCTCTTTGGTATTAAGGGTAGAAGATGGGAGAAAGAACAACCCTCTGTTGGACAAATCTTATTTAATGAGCATTGGGTATATCCAAATCAAAATGAAAGAATTAAAAATGCCCAAAAAATTGAGGATGGATGTTATTGGTAAATATATGACAAAAACTATCGCAATTATCGGACTTGGATATGTGGGGCTTCCATTGGCTATTGAGTTTGGCAAAAAATATCCCACACTTGGATTTGATATCAACCCTACACGCATCAAAGAGCTAGAAGAGCATCACGATCGCACTCATCAAATCAGCTCTAGCGATTTTGCCAGCTCCACTCTTCTTAGCTTTCACTCCACACTTGATGCACTCAAAAATGCTCAAATCTACATCATCACCGTTCCCACGCCTCTAGATGAATACAAAAATCCTGATATTTCTTATCTCATCAATGCCTCCAAGATGATTGCCCCTCTCCTCTCCTCTCAAAATATCATCATCTATGAATCCACTACCTACCCTACCTGCACACTTCAAGATTGTGTGCCGATTTTGGAGCAATACTCCTCGCTCAAATTCAATACCGACTTTTTCGTGGGCTACTCCCCTGAGCGTATCAACCCTGGAGATCACACCCACAAACTCCCCCAAATCAAAAAAATCACAAGTGGAAGCACACCTGAGGTTGCCCAAGAGATTGACGCTCTCTACTCCTCTATCATCACAGCAGGCACTTACCTTGCCCCAAGCATTGAGATAGCAGAAATGGCAAAAGTGATAGAAAACGCCCAAAGGGATCTCAATATCGCTTTTGTCAATGAAATCGCCCTCATTTGCGATAAGCTAGGGATAGACACCCAAGAAGTGCTAAAAGCCTCATCAACCAAATGGAACTTCCTTCCCTTCAAACCTGGGCTTGTAGGAGGGCATTGCATCAGTATTGACCCCTACTATCTCACTCACAAAGCTCATCAACTAGGCTATCACCCACGCGTGATTTCAGCAGGAAGGCTAGTCAATGATGCGATGCCAAACTTTGTCGCCCAAAAGCTCATCAAACTCCTCATCGCCAAAGACATTAAGATTTTAGGGGCAAAGATTCTTGTCCTTGGAGTAACTTTCAAAGAAAACTGCAACGACACTCGCAACTCCAAAGTCTTTGAGGTAGTGAAGGAGTTGCAAGAATACGGGTGTGAAATCACATTGCTTGATCCTCTAGCTCTCCCTGAGGAAGTCGCCAAACTCACTTCCTCCCCACTCTACTCCTCTCTCTGCAATATCTCTGAGAGATTTGAGGGAGTGCTTTTGTGCGTAGCTCATCAAGAGTTTGAAGGCATTAACTTAACTCAGCACACCCACTCTCAAAGTGTCATCTATGATCTTAAAGGTGTGCTAAAATCCTCCGATGCAAAACTATAAATAAGGATTCCCAATGCTCTTCAACTCCTACATCTTCATCTTTGCCTTTCTCCCTATAATGCTTATAGGCTTTTATGTTTTGAAGAGATTGGGATACTTTAGAGCCTCTAAAGTGTTTTTAGTGTGTGGGAGTTTGTTTTTCTATGGATTTTGGAAACTCTCTTATCTTCCTATTTTGCTTCTCTCTATTATTGCTAATTATCTCTTAGCTACAAAGATTGCTTCTACTCCTACTGCTCTAGGGGGGGGGGGATATAGAAAGCTTTGGCTAATTGTTGGCATAATCTTCAATCTCTTATTGCTTGGAGGGTTTAAATACACTGATTTTCTTCTAACTAATCTCAATTCTCTCTTTTCTCTCTCACTTCCTCTTCCTCACATTCTTCTTCCTCTTGCACTCTCGTTTGTAACCTTTCAGCAGATTGCATTTTTGGTAGATACTTATAGAAGTGAAGAGATAAAAAGGATTGATTTTATTGATTATTCCCTTTTTATCACTTTCTTTCCTCAACTCATTGCTGGACCTATTGTCCATCACAAAGAGATGATGCCTCAGTTTGCTTCACTTCTAAGCAAAGGAAAGGAGCTAGTGGATTGGGAGAGATTTGCTAGAGGGTTGTTTATCTTTTCTATTGGATTATTTAAAAAAGTTGTTGTAGCTGATAACTTTGCAATCTATGCCAATAATGGATTTAATGCAGTGGAGAGTGGAGGGACTTTAAACTTCTTAGAATCTTGGCTTACTTCTCTCTCTTATACCTTTCAACTCTACTTTGATTTTAGTGGGTATTGTGATATGGCAATAGGGATTGCTCTATTTTTTGGAATCACTTTGCCAATCAATTTCAACTCTCCTTATAAAGCAAGTAATATCAAAGAGTTTTGGAAGAGATGGCATATGACTTTGGGGAGATTTCTTACTGAATATCTCTATATCCCTCTAGGAGGAAATAAGAGAGGATTTAGTAGAGAGCTAGTCAATGTCTTTATTGTCTTTACTTTGAGTGGAATATGGCATGGAGCTGGATGGGGGTTTATTATTTGGGGAGTATTACACGCAAGTGCAATGGTAGTTCAAAGAGTGTATCGCAATATTTTAAAGAGTGTGTTTGGGATAGAGGAGATTAGAAGCAAACTCTATACTGCAATGTGTTGGATTCTTGCTTTTAACTTCATCAATCTCTCTTGGGTGTTTTTTAGAAGTGAGAGTGTGAGTGGGGCTATGAGTATGCTAAAGAGTATGGTGGGGATGAATGGAATTGCTCTCCCCATCGCTCTTTTGGAGTGGTGTAAAAAAATAGGGTTTGATAACCTTTTCACTTTCTATCCCAATCCATTTTTTAATGTCAGTGGGATTTTTACGGACACTATTGCAATGCTTGTCTATTTTGCTTTTGCTATTCCAATAATTCTCTTTTGTAAAAATAGTAGGGAGCTGTCTATTTCCCCATCAAACAATCTGAGGGTTATCATAAGTTTTGTATTTTGGTATGCGTTGATACGCATTCATTTCTCTCCTCTTCAAGAATTTTTATATTTTAATTTCTAGGACACTTCTGATGAAAAATTTATTGTGGCAACTATTTTCTGGACTCATTCCTTTATCCATGCTTTTTTTGGCTCTATATATTTTTGACCCCTATCAGTTTTATCATAAACCCTATTTTAGAAACGACATTTTTGATTCGAATATGCATTATCAAAATGCGGGAATTATTAACAATTATGATTTTGACTCTATCATACTTGGAAGCTCTTTGATGGTTAATACTTCTTCAAATGAAGCAAGTCAAAAACTAGGAAACCATTGGGTTAATCTCTCCATAAGTGGAGGAGTAATTAATGAAAGATTGGATATTCTAAACTACGCAATGAGTAGAAAAGACATAAAAGATGTTATTTTTTCTATTGAGCCGGGATGGATATCCGACAATAAGAGAGAGAACAAATTTTTATATCTTTATGATGGTAATCCCTTTAATGATTTTAAAACATATTTAAATGAAAAATTTTTCTTCTGTTTGTTTATTCAAAAATCATGCATTAGAGGAAAACACAAACTTGATCGTCCTGCAAGTATTTTTGATTCTATAGCTTTTACAAGTCGTCTAGGTGGGATACAATCTTGGATAAAGAATTCTAATCATCCAGAAATCAATACAATTTTAAAGAAAATAGTGTCTTTTCAAAATACAACCCTTAAAACAAACAATCAAAAACTTTCAGAGTATTTGATTGACACCCTTCAAAAATATCAAAATACAAACTTTTATTTAGTCATTCCTCCAATTTCAAGACTTAGCAATAAGCTTGAATACGATCAAAATTTCTATCCGATTGTCAAAAAGATATTGTCATATCATCTAAAAAATATCAAAATTTATGGATTTGACAATACAAATATCCCTGATGATATTTCAAGATATGTGGATTTAGTCCATTACGATGAAAAAATTAATTCCTTTATGCTTGATGCCATAAAAAATGACACTCACAGAATCACTCTTGAAAATGTAGATAGCTACTTTGAAGAAATGAAAAAAAAGGTAGAAGCTTATGATATTGAGCCATTGAGGAAACAAATCATTGAAAGTGGGGTTTTATCTCATTAGTTTTTCACTTTTTGCTAGAATTTGGCTTTCACTCCAAAGGATTAAATATGAACAAACACTTCAAAAAAATCTCTAATTACGCAATGATTGGAGGGCTTAGCACACTAGCTATCCTAGCCCTCAATGGTTGTGATATCCAAAAGTCAAGCTCTGAGAATAATGTCTCTCAAGTCTTGCAAGATAGCAAGAAAAAGGGGGCATTTGTTATCCTAGAAGAGCAAAGTGATGGGAGCTACAAAGTGCTTGAGGAATATCCAAGCGACCAAACTCGAATCATTGTCAAAGACAAAAACGGCAATGAGCGTATTCTCTCCCAAGAAGAAGTTGATAAGCTCATCAAAGAAGAGGAGAAAAAGATCAACAATGGCACAAGTGAACTTACAAACCCCACAGGTGGAGGACTAGGACTTGGTGGAGCACTCCTAGCAAGTGCAGCAGGGGCGATTCTGGGGAGTTATATTGGCAACAAACTCTTCAACAACCCCACCTATCAGCAAAACCAAATGCGAAATTACAAATCCCCTCAAGCCTATGAGCGAAGCAAAAACAGCTTCTCCAACCCCTCTTCCACTTCAAGAGCCACAACCTCTAGCAGTGGAAAAAGTGGCTTCTTTGGAAGCAACTCAAACACACGCACTAGCACTTATGGAGGATAAAAATGCATATCATTGAAGGTAAAGCACTAGATAGCATCACATTAGAAAATCTTGGTTGCTCTTGGCACACAGATCCTGATGAAAGCTCATACATCAGCAATGAGATTATAGAAATCACTCAAGAAGAAGCCGATGCATTCTATGAGGCAGGAAATGAGCTTTATGATATGTATGTGGAGGCTGGGGAGTATGTGATAGAAAATAATCTATTTTTTGAGCTTGATATCCCTCCAAGCTTAATTGAGCCAATCAAGCAAAGCTTTGAACAAGAGGTGCATTGGCATATCTATGGGAGATTTGACTTTGCAGGTGGGCTTGATGGCACTCCTATCAAACTCCTTGAATTCAACGCCGATACCCCCACAATGCTCTATGAGAGTGCGATTATCCAATGGGCAGTTCTCAAAGCCAATGGAATGGATGAAAATCTCCAATTCAATAATATTTTTGAAGCTATTGGGGAGAATTTTCAAAGAATGATTACCCTAGGGGAAGATATCTCTAGGTTTTCAGAAATATATGAGGGGTGGAAGATTTTATTCTCCAGCATTAGGGGGAGCAATGAGGAAGAGAGAACAGTGCGATTTCTCCAAGATATTGCAAGCTCTTATGGGTTTGGCACAGAATTTTGCTATGTTGATGAGGCGATTCTAAATGGAAGTGAGGGGTTGTCTTATAATGGAAGTAATTATGAATTTTGGTTTAAGCTTGTGCCTTGGGAGGACATCGTCATAGAAGAGCCTGAAATGGCAGAGCTGATGAAAGAGATGATGAACAACAAAAATACAATCTTCCTCAATCCTGCCTATACTCTACTCTTCCAAAGCAAGAGAATGCTAAAAATCCTTTGGGATCTCTTCCCCAATCATCCTCTTTTGCTTGAAAGCTCCTTTGAGCCACTCACAGGCAAAAAGCAAGTGAGAAAAAGGGCATTTGGACGAGAGGGGGCAAATGTAGAAATCCTCTCCCCTACTCTTGAGCTACTAGAGGGAAAAGAAGGAATCTATGGCAACCACAAAGAGCTTTATCAAGAATACTACCCCCTCAACTCTTGTAATGGCAACTTTTATCAACCCAATGTGTTTTTTGCCTATGAGAGTTGTGGGCTAGGATTTCGCAAAGGTGGAGGGATCATTGATAACTATTCAAAATTTGTAAGTCATAGGATAAGGGGATAATTCCTATGCCCTCCATAAGGTGCGGATTAGCAGAGGCTTTAATAAAAATTTAAACTGATTAAGCACTCTTTTTGTCAATGAAACACTCCCTTGCTTGATCCCCAATCTCTCAATCAATACTTGAGCTCTTTGAATATACTCTTCTTCATTGACATAACCAATAGCACATTCACCAAGAAAAAAATAAGGAGGCTCAAAAAGGTGCAATAAACCCTTTTGCTGATAAAACAGATAGATGGATTCAAAAACATCAAGCAAATCATAGCTTCTAAACTTCTTGTGTCCTGCCATGATGCTGCCCTCTCTTTGGCGATAAAAGTATGCACTCCCACAATACATTGCAAACCTTTCACAAAAGGGTAAAAGCATATATAAAAATCCTTCATCTTCATGGATTTTTCCCTCTAAAAATCTCACTCCAACCCTCTCTATCAGCTCTCTAGAAAAAAGACATCTCCACACAGATCCACCAATAGCAATATTTTTGGAATCTGGGATTAAAATCTTGGGATCTTCTTTTGCTTTCAATCCTTTTAAATAACTTCCAAAATGTATAACCTGCTCATTACAAACAAAATCAACCTCACACTCTTGTGCCACTCTTACCATCTCTTCTATATAATTGCACTCAATATAATCATCACTATCAATAAAATAGATATATGTCCCTCTAGCTTCAGACATTCCTAGATTTCTAGCTCTTGACAAACCTCCATTTTTGACAAAAAAGAGCTCCACTCTCACATCATTCAGATACTCTCTTGCAATGCTTCCACTCTCATCTGTACTTCCATCATTAATCAAGATGATCTGAAGATTTTCGTAAGTCTGATTAAGCACAGAATCCAAGCACTCTCTCAAATAAGGTGCGACATTGTAGATGGGGATAATTACGCTAACCAATGGTTTCTTACTCATAATATAACTCCATTCATTTATTGAATAATCAATTTTCTTTATTTATTCTTAATTTAAATAAAGGGATTGATTTTCTTTATTTATATATAAAAAGTAAAATAAATATTTAATACTATGAAAAATAACAACAAAAATGGGTATTATTCTTAGAAATTGAATGGAAACAAATCATCTCAAACATCTTTATAAAATAGCAAAGCATAGAAAAATTGAACTCTTCCATACTATCTTTTTGGATAAAAAGTTAGAAAAGACTTTAGGATAAGAGGGGGCAAATGTAGAAATCCTCTCCCCTACTCTTGAGCTACTAGAGGGAAAAGAGGGAATCTATGGTAACCACAAAGAGCTTTATCAAGAATACTACCCCCTCAACTCTTGTAATGGCAACTTCTATCAGCCCAATGTGTTTTTTGCTTATGAGGGCTGTGGGCTAGGATTTCGCAAAGGTGGAGGGATCATTGATAACTATTCAAAATTTGTGAGTCATAGGATAAGGGGGTAAAACTACCTCCTAGCCCACACAAAAAATCTACTCATCAAAAAACCACAAAGCGTGTAGCTTGCCCCTGCAAGAATTTGTGAGAAATACACATCAATCTCCAAAACACGATAGCTTAGAAACAATACTGCAAGATTTATCAAATACGCAATACTCATAGACAAAATAAATCTTATCAACCCCTGTTTTTTATCTATCTTGTTTTGAGAGAAAGTAATGGCATTGTTAAGAAAAAAAGAAAAAATAATCCCAAAAAAATATCCCAAAAAATTTGATAGCTCAGGTAAAATTCCCAAAAATGTCAAGGCAAAAATAATGCCAAACCCAATGCAAGTATTCATCACCCCCACAAGACAATAGAGAAGCAGAGATTTCATTTAACTATGAATTTATCAACATCAAAATATCTAGCATAAACCAAATTGATCCAATTGGGTTCTTTATCTGGAGCACCCCAACCCTTTGAATAATAAGAGTAAAAAAATTCCTCAGGAACTACAACTTCTCTAATCCCTCTGCTTTTTTGCTCTTCAACCATTTTGACAACCTTGTGCCAGTTGTATCCAACATAAGCCCAATTACAAAAACAAGCAACTACACTTACAACCAAAAGGCCACCCAAAAACTTTTCCAAAAAATTCTTATATCTCACAAAATGATAAATATCCCTAAACATCAAAACAATCAAAGTAGCCAAAATCAAACCATCACCCAAATGGGCTCTATGTGCAATATCTCCACGCAACTGAAACAATGTCAATGCAATCAACATCCATATCAAAAACAGCAGTAAAAATAAAAAATATTTTCTCTCATGTCTTGCAAGTATCCACATCAAATAACAAACCAATCCACAAACAATAAAACCACTCACATGTCTTGCTACAACTAGCGACAAAACAATGAAGCCGACAAATGCAATACAACGCCAAAAACTTATCTTGATTCTCATTTTATAGACAAAAAAAGCAATAAAACAGCAATAAAAAATAGCAAAACCACGCTTTATAAAATTTGTCATAACTTCATTAAAAAGCATTATTTTCTCCAAAAAATTCATAGAAAAAAATACTTTAAATGGGACAAAACCATTATCTGCAGCAATAGCCGCAGCTCTTTTTGCACTACCTGGAGAAAAAAATAAAATCAGCCATCCTCCCAAAAAGCAAATAGAACCTATGTGATACCACATTGGCAACTGAACCTTTTTATAATAAGCATAAAAATAAGTAAAAATCAAAACAAAGCTTAATGTAGCTCCAATATGCTCACTTGACCACCCTGCAAAGACCGATATTGGTATAAGACAAAAATATACAAACACACTTCCTTCCCTAACATAATCCCCCAAAACACCTCCCCAAAACAATCGATAAGGGATCAAAAATAATATTATTAACCCTATCCCCCACAAATAATTCAAACTTCCTGCACCCCAAAGAAAAATATCAGCAAAATGCATATTTACTATCATTAAACAAATCAAAGCAAAAGTAAGGAAATCAAGCCTGTTTTTAGGTAGTCTTGCGAAAACTACAAAGAAGAAAGCAAAAATAAAAATACTTCCAACTAGAGAATTTATAATATCAAACCAAATGGTGTGATTAATTGAAGCAAGACAGCCTGTATAAAAAATCTCTCCAATTCTTCCATTCCAAGCAAAATAGGAATAAAAGAATCCCTGATTGGAATTTGCAGTAATTTGATGAATCACATCATCGCTTTGAGGAGGAAAGACAATATTAAAAGCAAAAAGCACAAAAAAGAGAGCGAAGAACAAAATCACATTTTTATTTTTCATTTTTATTCCTTTTCAAAAAATAATGTGGACGATTTTTGACTTGTTCATAAATCCTTGCGATATATTCTCCAATAACCCCCAAAACAAGTAGTTGCAATCCTCCAAAAAAAGTAATAATGCATACCAAAGAAGGATATCCCTTCACTTCGTTGCCATAAATAAGCGTATCAATTGCAATGTATCCCCCATAACAAATTGAAAGAAAACTTGCTAAAAATCCCAAAATAAAAGCAAGTCGCAATGGTGCGGTAGAAAAACTCACAAATCCTTCAATTGCATATTTAAAAAGCTTCCAAAAATTCCAACTACTTTGCCCCTCTTGACGTGGAATATATTCATACTCTAAGCACTTCTTTTCAAATCCTATCCACTCAAACATAGCCTTAGAAAAACGATGATATTCTTGCATTTGCAAAAGTGCTTCAAGAGCATCGTAGGATAAAATTCGATAATCTCTTGATCCGTTTGGAATACTTACCTCACTGAAGAAATTTGAAATTTGATAAAACATATTGCCACACAACGAACGAAAAAAACTTTCCCCCGATCGATTGGTTCGTCGTGCATACACAATATCATTTCCTCCAAAAAAGGATTGATACATCAAATGAATAAAAGCTATGGGATCTTGCAAATCTGCATCAATTAAGATCGTTGCACCCCCCCCCCCATAGAGTCCAAAACACTTTTTGATTCTTGCAAACCTGCCAAGATTGCAGATTCTTTACCAAAATTTCTTGAAAAATCAAGTATCCTTACATTATAATCTCTTGCCTTAAGCATGTGCATAATCTCCAATGTGTTATCACTGCTTCCATCATTGACAAAAATGAAAGAATAAGTAATGCTTGAATTGATTTTTTCTTTGATTTCCACAATCTCTCTCAAGGCTTCTTGATAAAATCTTTCTAAACTTTTTTCTTCATTGTAGCAAGGCACGACAATATTAAGATGATTTTTTGCTAGATTATTCACTTCTTCCTCCTCCCAAATTGCTATTTTCCACCACAATCCTCCTATCACATCTCTCCACAGTGCTTAGTCTATGAGCAATGACAAGCAAGGTTTTGTCTTTGCTAAGCTCATAAATCTCTTCCATAATCTTCTCCTCTGTTTCATTATCCAATGCACTTGTCGCTTCATCAAGCACTAGGATTTCAGGATTATCATAGATTGCTCTTGCTATCCCTATCCTTTGCTTCTGTCCTCCACTAAGCTTAATCCCACCATCTCCTACTCTTGTATGGATTCCCTCATGCTCTTCTAGGAAGTCATAAATTTTGGCAATTTTACAGGCTTGAATGATTTTTTGCTCATCATAGACTGAACCAAAGGCGACATTTTCTGCTACATCTCCATCAAAGAGATAAATACTTTGAGGAATATAGCCTATCTTTTTTCTCCAATCCTTGATATTCTCTTGAGTAAGCAATACATTATCGACTAATATCTTGCCTGAACTAGGTTGATAAAATCCTGTGATGATATCTACAAGTGTACTTTTCCCTGCTCCACTTGCTCCAACAAAGGCTATCTTTTCACCCTTTTTTATCTGCAAATTAAAGTTTTGTATGACAGGCTTATCTTGAATATAGGAGAAGCAAATATTTTGCAAGATGATTTCTCTATCAAATTTTATCTTCTCATCTCCTTCTTCTTGTGGGAAGTTTTTAAGCTCATCATAGACGATTTCAAGGGATTTACTCATTGATTTCATTCCATTAAAATAATTCAAGATTTTATTCACTGAGGGCAATACCTTATAAAGTGCCAATGCATACATTGACATGATAGGCAATACTGCACTTGCATCCTCATAACGATAGAGGATATAAGCCACACAAGAGATAAGGATAGCAAATCCAAAAGTCTCAAGCAAGTTTCTAGGAAGCTCAATCAAAGTTTGAGTAGTTACCTCAATCTTTGCTCGATTATAGCCTTTATCCAAAAAATCTTGCTCTAGCTGAGAGTTTGCATCTTTGATTTTGATGATTTTAAAATTTCCAAAACTATTAGAGAGCAGTCCCAAAAATCCCCCCTCAATCTTCACCCTCTCCTCTCCCTTCTTTTTGATGATTTTAGATACAGTTTGGGTGATCAAAAAAACTTTAAAAGAGAGAATACAAGTCAAAACAATAGTCATCTTCCAACTCACAATAAGCAAAATTGAGTAAAGAAAGCCTATTGTAAAAAGCTCAGAATAAAGAAGTAAAAAGTTTCGGATATAGTTTGATGCATTCAATGCATCTCCTGTGATACCTCGCCTCAAAATGTCAGAATTTTTGTTGGTGAAATCCAAAAAACTTGATTTCAAAATCTTTTGAAACATTCTAAAGGCTAGATTGTGATATTTTCTATAGGCAAAAAGATTGATAGAATAGCTATAAAATGTATTGTAAAACAATCTAAAGAGATAAAACACAATCAAAGCACCACTAAAGACAAACATAAAGGTTTGCGTACTAGAAAAATCAAAAAAGTTAAAAATTGCCGATCCATAGCGATTTTCCAAAAGCATTGAGGGGTTTGAAGCAAAGGTGATAAAAGGCATAATGATTCCCACCCCAATCGTCTCTATGATAGAGCTAAAAATCGTCATACCTAGCAAGACAAGGAGAGAAATCTTATCCTTTCTAGTTGTCAAAAACCTTAGTTTATAAAAATCGCTTACTTCCCTCATCTCTATACCCCATACCTCGCCCTCTTGCTTCTTAGCACATCTTCACTCATTCCAAGCATAGCACTAGCCCTCACACTATCTCCCTCACACTCTTTAAGCACTTCGACTATCAGTTCTTTTTCTAAATTTTCCATTTTATTCTCTTTTTTGCCAAAGATGACTTCATTTCTCACACCCAAGCACAAATCCTCCTCCTCTATCCTCTCCCCCTCACTCAAAATCGTAGCCCTCTCAATCACAGAGAGAAGCTCTCGGATATTTCCTGGCCAAGGATATTCTAGCAATGCCTTCTTTGCCCCCTCACTCAAAGCCTTTTTCTCAAATCCATAACTCTCACACACTCTCTCTAGCTTCCACTCACTCAAAGCAATAATCTCTTCCCTCCTCTCTCTAAGGCTAGGAATCTCTATGGGAATAGTGTTAAGCCTAAAAAACAAATCCTCTCTAAACTGATGATTTTTGATCTTTTGCTCGATATTGGCATTGGTTGCTGAAATCACTCTCACATCGATTTTGATAGGCTTTGCACTCCCAAGCCTTACAATCTCCCTCTCTTGCAAGGCTCTCAATAGCTTTGCTTGAAGTCCCATAGGCATATCTCCTATCTCATCAAGAAATATGCTCCCCCCATTTGCCTCCTCAAATAATCCCATTTTTGTGCTGCTTGCATCAGTGAAAGCCCCTTTTTCATAACCAAAAAGCTCAGATTCTAGCAAATGCTCAGGGATTGCAGCCATATTGATAGCCACAAATGGCTTAGAGGAGCGATTGGAGTTTTGGTGGATATAGTTTGCAAACACCTCTTTTCCTACCCCACTCTCCCCCAAAAGCAACACACTTGCATCTGTGGGGGCGACTTTGAGGGCTTTGCTTTGTGCTACTTGCAATGCAGGAGAGAGGGCGACAAATCCGCTTTGTTTCTCACTTGTTGCACTGCTTTTCTTAGAGGCTTTATGGCTAACCTCTTTGACTTTTTGACTTCGCTTGATTGCTCCGATAAGATCTTCTATCTCAAATGGTTTAGTCAAGAAATCTTTAGCCCCCAATCTCAAGGCTTTGATTGCGTTATTCACTGAAGCATTAGCTGTGATGACAACAGCTTCATATTTCCCCCCTAGAAGTGAGAGAAACTCTAGTCCGTCCATTTGAGGCATATTGATATCGGTTACAACTAGATCAAAACTCTCATCAAGTTTTTTGAGTGCGTCCTTTGGCCCTTTGAATAACTCCACCTCAAACTCAGGATAGTCTTTGAGTGAGATTTCTAATGCCTTTCTTAGATTGATATCATCTTCAACGACTGCGACTTTCACTTCTTTTTCTCCTCTAAGATTCCAAGATTAACCACCCCATTTTCATATTTTGCAATCACTCTTTTGGGAGGGATTGAAAAAATTGTCCTACTTTTGGCTTGCAAATCCTTGCTTGTAACTTCATCATAAATCTTCACTCCACTTGAATACAAACAATCAAGCACCAATTCCCTTTGAGTTTTTAACACCTTTTTGATAAAACTTGCCTCATCTTCTACCCCTTCATAATCCCTAGGAATAATGTTGCAAATCTTAAAAAGCTGATAATCCCCATCTTTTATCCCCCTAATCCCTTTGCTATCAATCACTTCAGAAACCTTGTAGTCCTCTCCTACCAAAATATCATCTTGCATTTTTGCTTTGTATGAGATGATAAACTCCATTTCACTGCCCCACAGCCAAAGGCTTAGGGCAAAGATCAAACTACTCTTCTTCATCCTCTAGCAAATCTTCTTGTTTTTCTTCTTTGGGGCATCGACTTGCATAAGCCACCTTTTCTCCTGCAACATTGACGATTTTTACCCCACTTGTATTTCGCCCTGCTTCACGGATTGCTTGAGTATCTACCCTAATCATCTTGCCACTGCTTGTAAGCACCATCAAATCCATATTCTCATCATTGACATTCACTACACTCACTAGCTTTCCAGTCTTAGGTGTGAGCTTCATTGCAATCACTCCCTTTCCTGCTCTGCTTTGGAGTCGATACTCTCCTGCGATAGTTTGCTTACCGATTCCTAGCTCACTCACAGTCAGAAGTTTATCTTGATCACTTCCAATAGTTACAGCACCGATGACATAGTCTTCATTGGCTTTAAATTTGATTCCTGTAACCCCTCGTGAAACCCTTCCTATCTCTCGCACATCGTTAATATCAAACCTAATACACATTCCTTGATATGTGGCGATAAAGAGTTGTTGAACCTCACTATCTACGATTTTTGCTGTAACTAGCTCATCATCTTCATCAAGGTTAATCGCCCTGACCCCTACACTTCGGATATTGCTATACTCACTAAGATTTGTTCTCTTTACAATTCCATTCTTTGTAAAGAATACAAGGGATTTATCCTCATTGAAATCTGTTGTGGTAATGGTTGCCATAATTTTCTCATTTTGCTGAATTGCAATGAGATTAACCACTGCTTTTCCAATCGCTGTTCTTCCAGCCTCAGGGATTTTATAAACCTTGAGCCAATAGAGTTGCCCACGATTTGTTACAAACATAATCGTATCGTGAGTATTGGCTACAAAGAAACTCTCGATAAAGTCATCATCGTGAGTATTTCCACTAATTTTGCCTTTGCCTCCACGATTTTGCTTCTCATAAACTTTGAGTGGCACACGCTTGACATACCCTCTATGGCTCATTGTAACCACTACTTGCTCATTGGGAATCAAATCTTCAATATCAATAGCATCATAATCATCTTCAAGCTCTGTCTTTCTAGGAGAGCTGAATTTTTCTTTGACTTCTAGCAATTCTTCTTTGATGATTTCATTGAGTTTTGCTTCACTTCTAAGGATAGAGTTGAGGTATTCAATCTGAGCTAAAAGCTCGGCATATTCTTGCTCAATCTTATCTCTCTCAAGCCCTGTAAGGCGTTGCAATCTCATCTCTAGGATTGCTTTGCTTTGAAGCTCAGATAGTCCAAATCGCCCCATCAAAGCATTTTTTGCCTCTTCACTATCTTTGCTTGCTCTAATGATTTTAATCACTTCATCAATATGATCTAGTGCGATTTTCAAGCCTTCCAAGATATGAGCTCTTGCTTTGGCTTTCTCTAGCTCAAAAATTGTCCTTCTGATGACAATAGTTTTGCGATGAGAGATGAAGAGTTTGAGAAGTTCAATGAGTGTGAAAATCTTTGGCTCTTTATTGTTGATTGCTAGGAGAATGATTCCAAAAGTTGTCTCCATTGCTGTGGATTTGTAGAGGTGATTTAGCACAATCTCACTCATCGCATCACGCTTAAGCTCAATTACCACTCTTATCCCCTCTCTATCACTCTCATCTCTTACTTCTGAAATCCCCTCAATCACCTTTTCTTTGGCAAGTTCGGAGATTTGCTCCACAAGTCGTGCTTTATTGACTTGATAGGGCACTTCATCAATCACAATCACTTCTTTTGTCTTGGTGCTTTCAGTATGCACTTTGGCTCTAACCTTGATTCTTCCTCTTCCTGTGCGATAAGCCTCAATAATGCCCTGCTTACCAAAGATGATCCCACCTGTGGGGAAATCAGGCCCTTTGACAAACTCCATAAGCTCCTCTAACTCAGCATCTTTATTATCAACAAGATAAACAAGTGCATCAACAATCTCATCGATTCGATGGGGTGGGATAGAAGTTGCCATACCTACTGCAATCCCACTTGATCCATTGATAAGAAGATTGGGAATACGACTAGGAAGCACATCAGGCTCTTTGAGTGTGTCATCATAGTTTGGCACGAAATCCACAGTATCCTTATCAATATCACGCAAAATCTCTTCACTTGCTTGAGTCATTCTAGCCTCTGTATAACGCATAGCCGCTGCGTTATCGCCATCAATTGATCCAAAGTTTCCTTGCCCATCGACAAGTTCAAGTCGCATAGAAAAGTCTTGAGCCATACGCACAAGGGCATCATACACTGCTGTATCGCCGTGTGGGTGATACTTTCCTATCACATCTCCTACAATCCTAGCACTCTTTTTATATGCCACTCTAGAAGTTACTCCAAGCTCGTGCATTGCATAGAGGATTCGGCGATGAACGGGTTTGAGTCCATCTTTTGCATCAGGCAACGCCCTTCCGACAATAACACTCATTGAATAATCAAGATAACTCTCTTTAATCGAATCATCAATACAAATATCCACAACTTCACTATGATCAAGCAAATTTTCTGACATTTCCTTCCTTACTCCAAAATGTAGGTATAGTTTTGTTTTTGATATTTTATGCAAAAACTTTGATTTTTGGAAGTTTATTTTCAATAATTGTTATAGAATTGCATTTTTAATCTTTATCTTTAAGTTATATTTTAGTAAAACTTAGCTTTTAAGAAAAAGAGGATTTCAAATAGGAGTAGTTAAGAATTAAATGGGAAAGGATATGCTAAAAAAGATTTTGAAGCAACAAAATCACCCTAGCCTTGCGACTAAAGTGGGTTTAGAAAATCTTAAGCTAGAAGACTTTATTATCGTAGATGTGCGAACTCCACAACTCTATTTCACTACTCCACATATCACAAACTCTTGTAATATTCACGATATTGAGGAGCTTGTAGAGTTTTGCACTCAAAACTCAAAAGAAAAAATTTTGCTTGTATGCAATGGTGGATTAGAGAGTGCAAGATATGGAACTCTTCTTGTAGAAAAAGGAATGTCAAATATCTTCTATCTTGATGAATACTTACAAATAATTGAAGATTATTTTCCACTTACCTATCCCCAAAAGGAGGAAAAATGAAAAAAATCGCTCTAGCAATCTGCCTTTGCTCATCTCTTTTTGCTACAAATTTGAGCTTTGAGAATGCTTGGCAACTTGTACTAAACAACAACCACGCTCTCAAAGCAGGAAATATCGCCGTGCAAAAGGCTGAAAAACTCAATGATGCAAACACAATGCTCTATCTTCCCAAAATTGATTTGAGTGCTAGTTATATGTATCTAGGAGATCCTGTAAGTCTTGATAGCAAAGAGCTTGTCAAAGATTTAGCCCAAGAGATTTCAACCCCTGCACTTCAAGGCATTGTCAATAATCTTGCTGATCGCCTCACCCCTCTTAATCTCAGCAACCAAAATGTCGTTATGGCTTCAGTAAAAATCCTCTATCCTCTCTATGCAGGTGGGGCGATAAAGGCAGTCAATGAGCTAGGCAAACTTGCACTCAAGGATTCTAAAGAAGCTTTGAGGCTCAAAACCCTCTCTACTTTTGAGAAACTTGCAGGGATTTATTATGGAGTGGTTTTAAATCAAGAAATGCTAAAAACTCTCCAAGAAGTAGAAAATGGACACAAACTCCACTTAGAGAATGCCAAAAAGCTCCAACAAGCAGGACAGATTGCCAAAATCGAAGTCCTCTCAGCCCAAGTGGCTTACAATCGCTCCAAAAACGACACACTCAAAGCCAAAGATTCTCTAGAAGTAGCCCAACTTGCTCTACAAACCATTCTCTCTGATGATAAACTTGATTACAAACCTAGCTCAAAACTCATCATCAAATCCAATTCCAAAGCCCCCTCACTCAAAATCTTGCTTGACAAAACCCTTAGCTCTTATCCAATGCTCAATCAAGTCAAGCTCAAAGAAGAACAAGCCAAAGAAGCTCTAAAACTTGCACGCTCTAGCTTTATCCCTCATTTTGCACTTTTTGGAAGCTACACCTATCATCGCCACGATTCCATTCTAGGAAGCTCGATGCCTAGCTGGTATGTGGGTGTAGGAATGACAATGCCCTTGCTTGATAACACAGGCTCTTATCAAAAATTTCAAGCAAGTAAAATCGCTCAACTTGAAGTTTCTCAAATCAAAGCCCAAGCCATCAAAGACATTTCTTTGCTAGTGGAGAAAACCTACAAAGAAGCTCTTCAGGCAAAAGAATTTTATTTTGTGCTAAATTCCTCAATCGCTTTGGCAGAAGAGAATCTCAAACTCCAAGAACAAGCCTTTAAGCAAGGAATGGGGACAAGCACAAGTGTGGTAGATGCAAGAAATTTGCTCTCCAAAGCCAAGATTGAGCAACAAAGCGTGGCTTATAAATATATCCTCTCAATTGCCAAACTTATGGCACTCAGTGATCAAATCCAAACTTTCAGTCAATACCAATAAGGAGAAAAAATGAAAAAAATCATTCAAATCATTATCCTACTCATCGGAGTAGCCTCAATCACAGCGTGGCTTTCGCTCAGCTTTTATAAAGCCTACCAACCCCAACCCAAAGTCTTGCAAGGACAGATTTCAGCACGAGAATATAATGTATCTAGCAAGATTGCAGGGCGAATTGCAGAGGTGTTTGTGCATAAAGGAGATATGGTCAAAAAAGGCGATCTTATCTACACCATTCACTCTCCTGAACTTGAAGCCAAACTAGAGCAAGCCAAAGCAGGATATGAAGCAGCTAAAGCCATCAATGCAGAAACTCAAAAAGGTGCAAGAGAACAGCAAATCATCTCAGCCCAAGATTTATGGTTAGGAGCAAAGACAATGAGAGAATTGGCTGAGAAAACCTACAAAAGAGTGGAGAGCCTTTATAAAAGTGGTGTGGTGAGTTTGCAAAAAAGAGATGAGGCTTATGCTTCTTTTGAGGGAGCTAAACTCAAAGAAAACACAGCTTATCAGCAATACCAACTCGCCCTTGAGGGAGCAAGTAAAGAAACCAAAAAAGCCGTAGAAGAGAAAGAAAGGGCAGCAGCAGGAACGGTGGCAGAGGTAGAGGCTTATGCCAAAGACACTCAAGCTCTAGCTCCTGCAGATGGAGAGGTAAGCAATATTTTGCTTCATAGCGGAGAGCTTGCTCCTAGTGGATTCCCTGTGGTGCTTTTGGCAGATATGAATGATGCGTATTTACGCCTAAATATCACAGAAGACAAGCTCAAAGATTTCCAAAAAGGCTCGACTTTCCAAGGCTATATCCCCTCACTTGACATCACAACAACCTTTCAAGTTACCTTTGTATCGGTTATGGGAGATTTTGCCACTTGGAAAAGCAATTCTGATAAAAAAGGCTATGATATTAGAACTTTTGAAATCAACGCCAAGCCCACAACACCCATCAAAGATCTAAGAATTGGAATGAGTGTGCTTATCTATGAGAAAAACTCTCAACCCTCACAAGCCAAGCAAGAGGTCAAAACATCATCATGGTAAAAGAGATTGAGAGAGATTTTCTCTCTTTGCTAAAAAGTCCTTTTTCACTTTTTACTCTTCTTCTCCCTGCCCCATTGATTGCGATTTTGCTCTACTTTACCTTTGGGAATGGGACATTGCAAAAAATGCCAATTGGCATCATCAATCAAGATCAAACCCTCACCTCTCAAGACATTATCTTCTCTCTCAATGCCTCTCCTGCATTGCAAATTGTTGATGAATATGGAAGCTTGGAGGAGGCAAAAGAGGATTTAAGAAATGCCAAAATTTTTGCTCTCATTGTGCTTCCTTATGGACTTCAAAGCAACTCCAAAAAAGGCATTCCCACCACAATCCCACTCTACTACAATGCCCAATTTCTACTAGTGGCTAAAACTTTGCAATCTAAGATTATGCAAATTATTGCTACAAGCAATGTCAAGCTCAAAATGGCTAAAAATCTAGTTGAGAGTAAAACTTTTATTGGAGCTTTAAGCAAGTCTGCTCCTATAATGCAACAAATCACAGCACTTTATAATCCTGATAGTAGCTACTCTCAATTCCTCCTCACTGCCGTCTTCCCCTGCTCTTTGGTTATCCTAGTTTGTGCCTCATTGCTCAATGCACTTCTAAGAGATCCAAGAAGTGCAATGGAGCAAAAGGTGGAGATAAAAGAAATGCTAAGCGTTTTGGGTGCAAAAGTGCTAAATAATACGATTTTTTATCTCATTTGGTGGGCGTTGATGATGCTCTTTTTTACTTATATTATGGATTTACCAATGCGTGGGGAGTGGTGGATTCTCTTTCTTGGAGCTTTGATTCTTATCCTCTCTTATAATGCAATCACACTCTTTATCTTCTCTATCGCCAAAGAAAGCACAAGGGCAATCAGTTTTATTAGTGTATATTCTGCTCCTAGCTTTGCCTTTGCAGGAATCACATTTCCTACAAATAGTATGAATACCTTTGCACTCTTTTGGAGCAGTCTTTTGCCTGTAAGCTATTATCTCAAACTCTATATCCAACAAGCCAACTATGGAGGAAGTGCCTCTTTGGGGCTTGAGATTTGTTTCTCTATGCTTCCCTTCTTTCTCTTTGGACTTGTGGGGATAGTGATTTATACTCTAAGGAGTTGCAAATGATATTTTTTAGCACACTCAAAAGCGAGGCTTTAAGACTACTCAAAAATGTTTCTGTGCTTACAGTGTGTATCCTTGGACCTCTAGCTTATTTCCTGCTCTATCCCACACCTTATGAAAACGATGTGGTTCGCTCTCAAAAGATTGCAATCATTGATGAGGACAATACAGAGCTTTCAAGAAGCCTAGCTTTCTTTGCCAACTCAAGCTCAGAGGTGCAAGTGAGGGGATATGCCACCTCTCTTAAAAATGCTCAAGATTTGCTAGAGAGAGGGGAGATTTTTGGAATCCTCTATATCCCCAAAGGCTTTGAGAGAGACTCATTTTTGCAATCTAGCCCTACTCTCTCTTTCCTTGCTAACTCCTCATACTTTCTCATCTATGGCTCAATTGTCAATGGACTCTATCAAGCCACCCAAGAGCTAAACCCACAAATCAAGATAAAACAGCAGATTCTCTATGGAGATTACGCACTCAAAGGAAGCAATCACGCACTGCAAAAAGATTTGCTCACCCTCAAATCCTCCCCACTCTTTAACTCTTCACTTGGCTATATCAACTACGCCCTAGCAGCAGTATTTGTCGTGATTTTGCATCAAATGCTAGTGGTAGGAATGGGAATCTTTGGGGCTTCATATACCTACACCCCCACCTCCCCTGCCCTCTCGCTTCTATTTGCAAGAATGATTTTGTTTGCTTGTATTTGTATTCCACTCTTTGCTTTTTATTTTGGGTTTGGGTTTTCTTATTATGGGATTCATCATCACGCCAAGATTTCAGACTTTTGGCTCTTCTCTCTTGGCTTCATCTTCTCTATCCTCTCCTTTGGGAACTTTATTGGCACACTTGTAAGCAAACCCTATCAAGCCACGGTTTTAGTCCTACTCTCTTCTCTTCCTCTTATTTTCTTGCTAGGATTTATTTGGCCACTAGAAAATATCCCCTCTCCTATTCAAACCTTGGTGCAATTTATTCCTATCTTTCATGGCGTAAATGCACTTTTGAGGCTGAACGAAATGGGGGCAGATTTTCAATCAATCTTTCATTATTTCAAAAATCTTCTCTCTCTAGGAGTGCTTTATCTTCTCCTCTCTTATCTTGTCATCATACTTCGCACTTGGGATAAAAAAGATTTTTTATCTTTTTGTAAAAAATTCACTATCCAAAAACTACAAAACAAACAAAACTAAGATGAAAATGAGTTTTTATCTTTGATAATCATTGTTTGTTTTGTGAAATAATCCCCACTTCAAAACTTTCAGCACTCCAAAGGTAAGATAATGAATTTTTTTCAAAAAATTTTTAACCTCTACTATGAGGGGTTTAGAAATATGCAACTTGGCAAGACATTATGGAAAATCATTATCTTAAAGCTTATTGTCCTCTATGGAGTGCTGAAACTTTTTGTCTTTGATGAAAACTTCAAAACTCTTTATCCTCACAAAGAGCAAAGAAGTGAATTTGTCTTAAAAAATCTCACAAAGGAAGCCAATGGATCTATCAAGCGTTGATTTCTCAAGGGCTCAGTTTGCCCTCACAGCCCTTTATCATTTTCTTTTTGTTCCCCTCACTTTGGGGCTATCTTTTATCATTGCGATTATGGAGAGTATCTATCTCAAGACTAAAAATCCTCAATGGAAGTCTATCACTCAATTTTGGATTAAACTCTTTGGAATCAACTTTGCCATAGGGGTAGCTACGGGAATTATTATGGAGTTTGAGTTTGGCACAAATTGGGCGAATTATTCGTGGTTTGTGGGTGATATTTTTGGAGCACCACTAGCCATTGAAGGACTAATGGCATTTTTCTTAGAAGCCACATTTTTTGCAGTAATGTTCTTTGGCTGGGATAAAGTCTCTCCACGATTTCACCTCCTCTCCACTTGGCTTGTAGCCATTGGTAGCAATCTGAGTGCGTTTTGGATTTTGGTGGCAAATGCGTGGATGCAATACCCCACAGGCACGACTTTCAACCCTGATTCTATCCGCAATGAGATGACAAACTTTTTTGATGTGGCCTTCTCTTCAGTGGCTTTGCCAAAATTTTTGCATACCATTAGCAGTGCTTATATTGCTAGTTCAGTCTTTGTCATCGGTATCTCAGCTTATTTTTTACTCAAAAATCGCCACTTCTCTTCAGCCAAAAAAAGCCTAGTAGTGGGAGCAAGTTTTGGAATCCTTGCTACATTGATGACAACCTTTAGTGGAGATGAGAGTGCCTATCAAGTAACCCAACACCAACCAATGAAACTTGCTGTAATGGAAGGGCTTTACAAAGGAGAGCAAAGTGCAGGGATAGTCGCACTAGGAATCCTCAATCCTCACAAACAAATCGGAGATGAAGAGAAGCCATTTTTGGCTAGTTTTCAAATCCCCTATGCCCTCTCTTTGCTAGGACAACGCTCACTGAACGGCTTTGTAGCAGGGATAGATGATCTCATCTATGGTAACCCCAAGCATTCAATCCCCCCAATGAGTGAGAGAATCAGCAGTGGGAAAATCGCTATCAATGCCCTCTCAGACTACACCCAAGCCAAAAAAGACAATGACACTACAAAAATGCAAAGCTCCCTCTCACTCCTTCAAAGCCATATCAAAGACTTTGGCTATGGCTATTTTGAAAACCCCAAAGACTTAGTGCCAAATGTGCCTTTAGTCTTTTATAGTTTTCATCTAATGGTTTGGATTGGTGCGTGGCTTTTTGCCCTAATCCTTGTAGTGCTTTACCTCTCTATGGCAAACAAGATTGAGCGATTTAGGAAGATTCTGTGGGCGTGTGTGTGGAGTATCCCTCTAGGATTTATCGCTATTGAGGCTGGGTGGATTGTCGCTGAAGTGGGAAGACAACCTTGGGCGATTCAAGACTTGCTCCCCACCCATATTGCAGCTACAAATCTCTCTAGTATCAATATCAAAATCTCTTTTTTCCTTTTCGCATTCCTTTTCACTGCCCTCTTAATCGCGGAAGTGAAGATTATGCTCACTCAGATTAAAAAAGGATTTGAAGGAGAAGCAAGATGAGTTTAGTGGCTTTGCAGATTTATTGGTGGATAGTGGCAAGTGTGTTGCTTGGGGCGTTGGCGTGTTTGTTTTTTGTGCAGGGAGGGCAAATGCTTCTCTACACCCTAGGCAAGAGTGAAGAGGAAAAGAGTTTGATTATCAACTCTTTGGGAAGGAAATGGGAGCTGACTTTTACGACTTTGGTTGTCTTTGGTGGAGTGATGTTTGCAGCTTTTCCACTCTTTTATGCCACTAGCTTTGGAGGGGCGTATTGGGTGTGGCTTGCGATATTGTTTTGCTTCATTATCCAAGCAGTGAGTTATGAGTATCGCAAAAAGCCTGATAATTTCTTGGGGCAAAAAACCTATGAAATCTTTTTGCTTATCAATGGCTATGTGGGGATTTTCTTGCTTGGAGTGGCACTCAGCACATTTTTCTCAGGGGCAAACTTCACTCTCTCCTCTTATAACTTCGTGCAATGGAGCAACCCCCTAAGAGGGCTTGAAGCTCTAGGCAATCCTTATAACTATCTTTTAGGATTTGCTCTAGTTTTCCTCTCCAAAACTCTAGGAGCTAGCTATCTACTCAGCAATCTCTCCTCCCCTACTCTAGCTTTGAGGGCTAAAAGGGCGATTATCTTCAATGGGATTGCATTTTTGATAAGCTTTATTCTCTTTGTGCTATGGGTATCTTGCAAGGACGCTTTCCTCCTCATCAATGGCGTAGCGACTATCAAACCCTTGGGCTATCTTAGCCTCTTTCTCTCTCACCCCCTCTTTCTATCCTTACTTTTGCTTGGGGCAGTGATTTTACTGATAGGAATCTATCTTGGAGGTGTGAGGGGGAACGATAAAAGCGTGTTTTGGCAGTTTGGGGGAGTATTTTTGGCTGTCTTTGCCCTCTTTGGCAATCTTGGGATAAATGGCGGGATTTTCTATCCTTCAGTTGATAATCTCTCTCAATCTCTTACAATCTTTAATGCCTCTTCAAGCCACTACACCCTAAAAACAATGGCTTATGTCTCTATCCTCATCCCTATTGTGATTTTTTATATCTCTTATGTGTGGAGAAAAATGGATAGCAAAAAGCTTGATAGCCAAGAGCTAGAAAATCAAAGTGAGAAATACTAAGGAGAAAAAGATGTATATGTTAGTAATTTGGGTTGTGATGATTTATCTCTCTTATCGCTTCGCACTGCTCAATATCAAGCAGATTGAGGAAAATGAGGGGAAATAATTCCCCTTTGATTGAAAAACAAAATAGATTCTCTAATTTTTTTACTTTATTTTTCATAAAATCCAATTCTCAATTATTTTTCACTCTTTGCTTCTTAGATTTTGATACCCTGAAACTCTTGTAGCACTTCACACTAGGTGCTTTCTCCCCAACTCTTTTCTCTAGCTCTCCCCACCTCCCTTTTTCTCAAAAACCCTTAAAAATATTCAAATCAAAAAAAAAAAAAATAACTCCACCTCTTTTAAATCAAATATTTTTAAAAGCTTTTTTTCCATTTTTTGCACTTTTATCCTTATGACAACAAAAGTCAAAACAGATTAAAAATAAAAGCGTTTCTTCATCTCATACACCCCCCTATATTTCTATGATTTAAAAAGAAATAAGAGATAAAAAATCAAGATTTTAATCTCATTTTCTTAAGTATTTTTAGTTTCAATCTTTATTAAAAAAATAGATTCATTATTTTTCATAGATTCGTAAATATCGATATTTATAAGCATTCTCATAAAGATTTATTTTTTATCCTATTAACTTTTTGTTTATGCTAGAATCATTTTCATTAAGCCAAAAGAAATTTGATTTCTATTAAGGTTTGATTAAATATCTATCAACAGGGAGAACAAAATGAAAACCTCATTTCCTACAAAATCTCAAAAAAATGGCGTGGGTTTTAAACCTCTAATTGCAACATCACTTGCTCTTGCTTTGGGTATGAGTGTAGGAAATGCTAGTAATGGACAAGCCCCTAGTATTTCTTTTGGTTCTAACACTACTCAAACTCCGACAATCAACTGGCTTGGAAGTGATGGTTACTACAAAATGTCTCACAATAATGGTAGTGCTTTAGACAATTTTACTTTCTATCTTGAAACTAGTAGCAATCATAGCACCACAACCACGGATACAACAAGCACAAGCTATACAGCTCATATTTCCACAAGTGTCGACTCTCTTACGCTCTCCACTACATCTAATGGGATTCAAATGGGAGAGAATGGCACGGGAACTTTGACTATCGGAGGAGGAAACAAGAGCAATGGACACAGCAAGGATATGACACTCAATCTACATAATCTTCTTGATAGCAATCATTATGCCTTCAAAGGAAATCTCTCTATTGACAACTGGCAAACAGGTGGAACAACAGCAAAAATTGGAGGAAAGGGAATCAAAGGAAATGTAACCCTCAAAGCAGTTGCAGGGACAAATACTTTCACATTCAATAACAACGCAGGAATTGAGGGGAATCTTATCCTTAGAGGTGGAAACCACAATATCACTTTTGGCAATAACACCAATTCATCTACAACCCCACATACTCCCACAATCACAGGAAATATCCAAGCTACAGGAGGAAACACCACAATCAAAGGGCTTACCACTCTTACAGGAAATCTTAATGCCACAAGTGGCAATACCACGATCAAGGGACTTACTACTCTTGAGGGCAACATTTCAGTTAGCAGAGATGCAAGAAGCACTATCTTTTTCTCAGGAGACTCATCACTCAAAAGCACATCTATTAGTCTTGATAGTGGAGAAGGTGGAACGGTTTATACAAAAAATCAGATCATCTTCAATGGCTCATCAGCAAAGATTGGAGAAGAAGGTAAAACAACAGACATTACCATTACGCTTCGCCCCTATTATACGGGAGCAAGTTGGCAACATTCAGGAACAAACACAATTCTTAGCAATGCCTCAAGCAACACCTTTTCAATCGGTAATTTCAAAACAAGTGGAAACTATGGAGGATCAAATCCTCAAGCAAAAACACTCAATATCCTCTCTCTAAATTCATCATCAAACAATATTTCAATCAATACCACTCAATCAAGCTATGGTAATAATATCATTGGAAAAAATCTCGTTACAACAAACAATGCTGACGATCCGATAATTGCTTATAACTCCACTCTCTTTGGCTCAAATACCCCCACTATACAAAATGGATTTTTCACAGAATTTATCAAATCTACTCATTCAGCTGAAGGAACTTTTGTCTTTGGAGCAAACAATAACAACAACTCTATTATCGCTAATGCCAATGGAAAAAACTATATCAATATCAATGGAGACACCACAATCAAAGGCAATATCCTTTCTTCAGTTTCCTCCTCTAGCGATGCAATAAGAGGACACAATAATCTTATTGTCCTTACAGGAACTTCAGCCAAACTTGGAGAAAGCGATAAGGCTATTTCTATCAAAGTCAATAATAGTGGAGGGAATCCTTATGAGAGAAACTCTAATAATACGCTTTTGCTAGGAGCTTCTAGTAATTCGGTTGTCCTTACAGAAATATCTGCGATAGGAACAACTGCCTCAAGAGCTTACCAAAATTTCAATGCCCTAAGTTTCAACAACTCTGATACAACCCCAGCACAAACACTTGGAGCAATCAAGGCAAACTATGGAAGCAATATTATTGGAGCAAATCTTATCACTCAAGAAAATGGATATGATACAGCCATTTTTGGTAATGCCACTAACCCCTCTATCCAACAAGACAATATGAGTGCAATTTTTACCAAAGATACTTATACAGCAAAAGGCACATTCTCTCTTGCTTCTATAAGTGTGGATAATACTGTAGGGGGCAATTATATCAATGTGGAAAATATCAATATCTCAGATGAAGTCAAAGCAAATGCAACAGGCATTATCTCAGATAATAACTCTTATGGACAAAAGTATGCAGACAATATCATCTACACCAATGGATCTGGCACAAACTCTATACAAGGGAACATCATTGCAGAGAGTGGGAGCTATTTTGCATATGGTAGAAATATCATCATCTTTGCAGGAGAGGGAGAAAACACTTTTGGTGGCAACATTTCAGCCTCAGTAAGAGGGATAAATAGCTTCACTCTTGGAGGAAATTCTACTTTTGAGGGCAATCTTTCCACAACAGGGGGAGAAAACAACATTGCTCTCTCTAAAAGTGGAACTACCCTTACCCTCAAAGGTGCAACCAATCAAATCACTACCCTCACAGCACTTGCCTCTATCGACAATAATGTCAATCAATGCAATACTCTAATCCTTGATAGCACTAATAGCTCTATTGCCACAAGCATTGATACTTTGGAAAATGGAAATAACCTCAAAATCAACTTCAAGGGTGGAAACGACAAATCAATCACACTCACACTGAAAGGCTTTGAGAATGGAAATGCTAATATTAGATCTGTAAGTGCTTCAAGTGGGACAAACAATACTCTGGCCTTCAATCAATCAGCAACGATTATGGATCAAATCAATAGCACTTCAGTTGCAAGTGGCAAAGGACTCACCCTTCAAGTCAATAGTAGTGCAACACTCCACACTCAAGGTGGGATAGACAAGGGCAATGGAGGAGCTATCAATGTGGCTCTTAATGGTGGGACACTTACTTTCGGGACAAGCTCTAATCACATCTCAAACCTCTCAGGAAATGGGGTTATCAATCTCAATCATACTCCAAACACACTTCAAGCCACTCAAAAAGTAACAAATGATGCAAGACTTCGCAATTCTCTCACAATCGACAGCTTCACTTCAGGAGAAGCAACCTTCAAGCTCTTTGCAAGTTCTATCCAAAATGATAGAGTGATTTTCAATGGAGGAAACAATGGAGCTAAAGCTATCATCACACTCATTGGTGAAAGTGATATTCACGACATTGCTTACAGCAGTCATCTTGGTGCAGACAACACTCTTGTTGCACAAACTAAAAATGGCTCAGGAATAGTCGTAGAGGGTGGGGAAAGTCTTATTGGGATTGATAGAATCAAAGTTGAGCTTATCACTACATCTGATAATCAAATCACAAACTACTATGTGGGAAAAATAATTGACTTAGGGGTTGATCCTGTGTTTCAAGAAATGGCAAATACGGCTCTAATGATAAACTATGATTTATTCCTTGCCAATTTTAACTCACTCAATAAAAGAATGGGGGAGCTAAGAGAGAATGATAGCAATCATGGAGTATGGGCTAGAATCTTTGGGGGTTCTACAAGTCATAGTTTTGGAGCTGGGGGCAAGAGTGATTATGTAACCATTCAAGGAGGATATGACTACTCTATTGAAGTGGGAGAGAGTGCAAGAAACTATATGGGAATTGCCCTAGCCTATGGAAGCTCATCGACTAAAAGTAAAATGATCAATATCACAGCAAACACAAGTCTGATTAGTAGCATTGGGCTTGACAATATCAGCTCCAATATCATAGAAGTAGGGCTTTACAACTCCTATGTAGCCGATAGTGGTTGGTATAATGATACCATTCTTAAATTTGATTATATTTTGAGCAAATTCTCTATGAGCAACAATTCTAGCTCAATGAACAAAATCAAAAACTTTGCAACAATCTTGAGTGATGAATTTGGTTATCGCTACAAGTTTGCAGAGAATGAAAAAGGAAATTGGTATATTGATCCACAAGTAGAGATTTCAATGGGATATTTCAATCAAAGTGATTTTGCACGAACTATTTTTGATTCTTCTTCAGAGCTTTATGCTTATCAAGATGCAATTTTTACCCTCCGAACTAGAGCTGGAGCAAGTCTTGGAAAGAAATTCAATACAGAAAATGGATTTGCTACTTTGTATGCAGGAGCATTCTATGAGTGTGATTATATCAAAGGAGGAGATTTGGGAGCTAATGGAGGGGGAAGTCAAACCATAGCACAGCTTGATAGAGTGGAGAGCAATGGACGAGCGATTGTCAATGTGGGAAGCAATATTGAGCTAACTAAGGGAGCTAGAATGTATATCGATGTAGAAAAAAGTTTTGGAGATAAGCAAAGAGTGCATATGCAGTTCAATCTTGGAGCAAGATATAGCTTCTAAATAATGGAGCGATAAGGGGAGCTTCCCCCAAGATTCTCAAAGAGAGTTTCTCACTACAAGCCTCAAACCCTCTCCCCCTCTTTGAAATCAACTTACAAAAGAGAAAACTCTCCTTATAAATTTGCGTTTTTATCTTGTGAAATCTCTTTATCAGGGATTGGCTTTGGCAAAGTTTGTTTGAACCACTCTACAACTCTATTGATGATTGGCTCTTGAAACCAAGTGATATCCCCGTGTCCTGCACCCTCAACGATAATATACTCTACTTTTTGCCCTCGTTTTTTGAGTGCCTCATACATTTGAGAGCTTTGAGCAGGAGAAACCAAAGTATCTTTATCTCCGTGCATCAAAAGAAGTGGGGGCTTTTTCCCCTCAAGGTGTCCCATAGGAGAGGCTTTGAGTGCTTTTGTAGGATCGCTATCAATACTAGCTCCTGCAAAATCCCTAAATGCCACACCATTGACTAGCAAAGCTTCAGTTACAGCAGGAGAAGCATGAACTTTTTGGATTTCAGGAGGGAATCCCTCTCCAATATTTAAGAGATTGGAAATCCCATACATACTCACAGCAGACTGCACTTCTGAGGATTGATTGAGATAATCGCCTTGATTATACTCTCCTGCACTCATCGCTACCATTTGAGAGAGATACCCACCTGCAGAATCTCCCAAAATTCCGATAGCTTTTGGGTTGATTCCATACTCTTTGTAATGCTCTCTAAGATATCTTATCGCACTCTTTGCATCTACAACTAAGGCAGGAAATTTATTTGGCACTACACGATACTCCACAGCAGCTACCACAAATCCTGCTTTTGCAAGGGCATAACGCATTTCGCTAAACTTCTCATAATCTGCACTGCTAAACCCACCTCCAGGCACATACACCACACAAGGCTTTAGCTCATTAGTGCGTGGAATAAGAAGCGACATTCTTAGTCCTCTTACTGATCGTGTATCTTTGATTTGAGAGAAAATCACACCTGAGATACTATCAATAATCACAGGGTTTTTGATCTCCACCTTGACTACCTCTGCACCTTTGGCATAACCCAACTTATCTCCTCCTTCTTTGGCAAACACACTTGCTAGGCATAATAATGCACACATTAAAATCCTCATTTACTTCCTCCTAAAATTTTAGTAATTATACATATTGTTTTACTAATTATGCGTATTTTTATATCTTTCTTAGAGCAACTCACTAGCCCCTACCCCCTAGCATTACAAAGCACCAAGGCAAAAAGCACTTCATTTCCCTCTTGCTCTAGCACTCTTTTAGCCTCACTCAAACTCACTCCTGTGGTAATGATATCATCAAAGATGATGAGATTTTTTCTCTCCTTTAAGTGTGTAGCAAAGCCTTTGGGGTGGGTTTGGCGATACTCTAGGCTTTTTCCTGCATAGCTCACATCACTTTGTGCCAAAAGCTCTCCATAAATGGGCTTGATTCCACATTTTCTAAACTCACTCAAAAAGATTCCATTATGTGAATACCCTCTTCTCACACTATCATCTATCCCTACTCCATAGGCTTCTTTGAGAGAAAAAGTGGGGGCAAAATACTCTCTTGCAATCTTGCATAACACCCTATACACCCTTGATCCCACAGGAGAGTATTTGTAGTGAAGCAAAGATTCAATCTCGCTATAAGCAAAAAAGCTATAAACCTTCAAATCCCCCACTAGCCTCAAAGTGGGCTTGAGAGTGATTAGAGATTGACAATTTTTACAGATAATCCTAAAGCTCCATTTCCCACAAGACAAGCACTTCAATTCAGCTCTTTTTTGATTTTGTTATGGATTTGCTCTCTTTGCAAAGACGCATCAACCCTCAATAATCTCACTCCTAGCCTCTCACACGCCTGTATCATTCTCTTTTGAATCTCTAGCAAATACTCACTCCCCCTAAGCTCAATGCTATCTTGCCTTTTCTCCCCCAATCTCCTCTCTAGCTCCTCTTTGCTAAGCTCCAATAAAACCACCAAATCAGGCTTATACCCCTCTGTGGCAAAGAGATTGAGAGAGATAACCTCTTCTAGTGGCAAACTCTTGGCATATGCAATCCCTGAAATAAGTGAGCGATCAGAGATGATGAGCTTATCGCGATTGGGGAGCAAAACTTTAGAGCAATGCTCTGCCCTATCAGAGAGAAAGAGCAAAAACTCAGCCCTAGAGCTTAGAGAAAACTCCCCCTCAAGCAAAATCTCTCTTAGTCTTACTCCTAGCTTACTTCCCCCTGGCTCTAGAGTAAAAATGCCTTGCGGGAAAGCCTCTTTGAGAAGTGAAATCTGTGTGCTTTTCCCTGCTGTATCTATCCCTTCTAATGCTACATACATTCATAACCCTTTGCTTTGAGATATTCCACCACACCTTTGGGGACAAGATGAGAGATTTTGCCTTGATAACCCAAAATATTCCTTACAATTGAAGAGCTGACAAAAGCATTTTGCAAGGTTGGCATTAGATAGAGGGTTTCAAGCTCAGAGTTTAGGGATTGATTGGCATACCCCATTTGAAGCTCATATTCAAAATCACTCACAGCTCTAAGCCCTCTTAAAATCACTCTTGCCCCCCTTTTCTTGGCAAAGTCAGCCAAAAGCGTATCAAAAGATTCGACTTTGACCCTTTTGAAATCTTTTAAGCAAATCTCTAGTATCTCACAGCGAGATTGAAGGCTTAGCAGTGGAGATTTTGAAGCATTTTTTGCCACAGCTACAATCACTTCATCAAAGATTTCTACACTCCGATTTAAAATATCAAAATGCCCATTTGTCAATGGATCAAAAGTCCCTGGATAAATCGCTACCCTTCTCATCTATCCCTCCATCTCTCATAAAGCTCATTTTCTACTCCTAGCACATCTAACCATTTGCCTACCAAAAAATTTTCCATAGATTCCAAACTCTCTGCCCCTGAATAATACCCCAAAATCGGTGGGGCGATAATCACTCCAAGTGAGGCAAGTTTGCTCATATTCTCTAATGCGATAGGAGAGAGGGGCATTTCTCTTGGAGCTAGAAGCAAGGTTTTTCTCTCTTTAAGCATTACACACGCACACCTAGAGATAAGCTCATCACCGATTCCATAAGCAATCTTAGCTAAAGTATTCATACTTGTAGGAATCACAGCCATTGCACTCACCCCAAAGCTCCCTGAAGCCACTCCAGCCTCCATTTCTTCCTCTTCATACACCCTCACTCCAAGCTCTTCAATTCTTGCCCTCAAATCCTCTCCTCTCTCCTTTTGTGCCACAAGTTTTGCACCATTAGAGAGGATTACATAACACTCTGCACTCTTTTGGGCTTCTTTGAGAAACTTCATTGCTAGAGTTGTTGCACTTGCCCCACTGATAGCTAAAATGATTTTTTTCATTTGATTTCCCCTTTGCCTACGCCTGTAATTTTGATTTTGATATTTTTTTTGCTTGTTGGATTTTTTGCCATAATCTCCTCTCCCAATCCCCCATTTTGCAATGCCTCAAGTCTTGTAGTGATTTTCACTCCTCCCTCTTCTAACCCTACTTCTATCATCTCTCCCTTTTTGACAAAAAGTTTGGGCTTGATTTTGTTGATTGTGATGATTTGATTTTGTTTGATAAAGCTTCTAGCTGATGAGGAGAGAAATTCACTCTCATTTATTGGTGGCTGGATAAATCCCTCAAACTCCACCCACTTTCTCTCTACATTGCTCACACTTAAATCTTCTCTAGCTCTAATATCCTCTCTTGCTATATACACCTCAAGCCTTGCATTCACTTCACACAAAAACGGCACTACACCCATAGAGGTGTTGAGCAAGATTTGAAAAGTCTTTTTTTTGAATATCACATTTTGCAAGGTTTTTAACTCAAAAACCCTCTCATTACCCAAATCTCGCCCAATGGGTTTGAGATTGATACTTTGGATTTGCATTTTGGGATACTGCAAAAGGAGAGCTTGAGCGATTTGCTCTTTGACTTGAACTAGAGGGAGGGTGGAGTGATAGGAAAAAGTGATTTGAGGATAAGCACTCTCAAAGGGTGTAGAATAAGAGGCAAAAAGCTCTTTTAGTTTTTGGCTAGAGAGTGTGAGGGAGAAATTCTCCCCAAATTTTGCGATGAGAAATTTAGGGGCTTTGGGGAGCAAATCTGTGGAGTAAATTTCATTGCTAGAGAGGATATATCTCTCTTTAATCTCACATATCCCTAGTGAGAAAAAAAGCAAGATTCCTAGCAAAACTCTCATACAAGCTCCAAAAATGAGCTTAAAATCCACCGCTCATTCCCTCCAAAATTCACCCTCACCCTCATCTCTTTGCCCCCTCCACTCACTTCAATCACTCGCCCCACTCCAAAGATTTTATGCCTTACCATTGCCCCACTACCCATCACTCTCTCCCCCACACCCTCACTTGTCTCACTCTCACCTTGAAGCAAATTGGCTTCAAACAAAAACTTTGAGGGGGGCAGACAAGAGGATTTTCCTCGATAAAAACGCATATGAGTATAGCTCAAAAAGAGCTTTTTCTTAGCCCTTGTGAAAGCCACATATCCCAATCTTCTCTCTTCTTCCATATCTCCCCCATCTCCTAGCAATGGGAAAAATCCATTCTCACACCCCACCACAAATACATAATCAAACTCCAACCCCTTGCTTAGATGAACACTCATACAAGAAATGCTATTTTCTACTTCCACATCAAGATCTGAACTCAAAGACAGATCATTGAGAAAATCTTCAATCCCTCTATTTTTTGCAATCTCTTCTTTGAGTGAGGCAAACAATTCTTTAAGATTGCTCCCCCTCTCTTCTTTCTCACTGATTGCATACTCACTCAAAATATCAATCCTTTGAGAAAATGTATCCTCAAATCGCTCAAAAGAATGTTTCAATGCCTCTTTAAGCTCGGCAATTAGATCAAAAAACTCTTTGAGAGTTTTATAATTTTTCTCTCCAATCCCCTCTTTGCACTCACTCTCATTGCAAAAAAACTCATAAATCCTCCTCCCTCTAGCAAGTGAGATGAGTTTATCTTGAGAGGCTTTGCCAAATCCTCTTTTGGGGCGATTGATGACTCTAAGAAGTGAGAAATCATCGCTAGGATTGACCATAAGTCTTAGATAGCTAATCACATCTTTGACTTCAGATCTTTCATAAAATCGAATAGAGCCAATGACTTTATAGGGGATTCTCTCTTTAAGCAATCCATCTTCCACACTCTTTGCCATACCATTGAGGCGATAAAGGATTGCAATATCTTTATAAGACACTCCACTTTTATGCAAGGCGATGATTTTCTTGCTAATTGCCCTCATCTCCTCTCTATCGCTCTCATATACACTCACTTCCACCTCTTCCCCATTTTCCAAAGTCGGCTCTAGCACTTTGCCTAGTCGTTGAGAGTTTTTGGAAATCAAGGCATTTGCCACTCTCAAAATCTCAGGGGTTGAGCGATAGTTTTGCTCTAGTTTAATCATCTTTGCATTGGGGAAATCTTGGGTGAATTCCAAAATATTGCGAATATCTGCCCCCCTCCAGCCATAAATGCTCTGATCATCATCTCCCACTACGCACAAATTGCTATGCTCTTGAGTGAGAAGCCTTAAGATTTTGTATTGTAAAGGATTGGTATCTTGATACTCATCGACCATAATATAAGCGTATTTCTTGGAAATATGAGAAGCCAAAGAGGGGTTTTGCTCTAGGATTAAATAAGTGAGATAAAGCAAATCATCAAAATCAAGCAAATTATTTCTCAATAAATATTCTTGATACTCCTCATAAACTTTTGCAATCTTCCTCTCCTCACCATCTCTTGCACCACTAAGCACTTCAGAGGGACTAAGGGTGGCATTTTTGTAGAAAGAGATTGCTGAGAGAAGGGTGGAAGTAGCGATTTTACTCTCAAGACTTTTGATGATTTTTTTGCAATCATCACTATCTAAAAGCACAAAATTTGCCCCTCTATCAAGCAAAGAAATGTATCGCTTCAAAAACAATAAACCAAATTTATGAAATGTGCAAAGAAGAGGCTGAGAATCTAAATCAAACCCCCTAAGCATTGCCATCGCCCTCTCTCTCATCTCATTACTTGCTTTATTGGTAAAGGTAAGACAAAGAATTGAGCTAGGGGGGATTCCCACTGCACCGATAAGATAAGCAAGGCGAGAGATGAGGGTTTTTGTCTTACCACTCCCTGCTCCTGCCAAGATTAGCAAAGCCCCATCAATGCACTCAACTGCCTCGCTTTGCCTTGCATTCAATCCTTTTAAGAAGTCCAATTATTGCTCCAAAAGATCGCTTGTATCGATTTTGAAATCAAAAAACTCTGAGACAAATCCTCGATTTGCAATGCCACTAAATAAACTCATTGCACTTTTGATATTGCCTGTTTGTTGATAAAGCAACCCTAGTGCATAACGGCTCTCAAGTGAAGCAATAGAATCAAGTTTTGAGATTTGTAGCAATACAACGGCGTTGTTGTAATGTCCTGCACCAATGGCACTCACAGCTCCCAAAAATTTTGTCCTCACATCATCTTCTTTCAACCCATCAATAAGAGTATTGTAAGTGGCAAAGGCTTTTTCAAAGTTTTTGTTGTAAATATAGGCAAGTCCCAAAGCTTGCATCGTGCCATTTGGGGATTCTTCTTCAGAGATGAGCTTTTCTTGGAGCTGATCGATGACATAGGGCAAGTTTCCTGTAACAAAGGCTAGGTAGATATAAAGCTCTCTTACCAATGCTCCTCCATAATAGAGTGAATGCAAATTAGAAAAAGTCCCTTTACGGAAAGTTTTTGAGAATTTTAGAGAAACCTCTTTGAGATTCATTCCAAAATTTTGTGCCATTTCATATAAAATATTTGTCGCTAGATCTTGGGGTTGCATTGCTTTGAGTTTGCCAAAGAAGTCAATAATCTTGGCTCTATCCGCATTTGCCATTGCTCCAATTGCACCATAGGCATAATACAAAGACTTATCGCTTTGCAAATCTTCATTACCCATATTCATTAGCGTAGGCATCCCTCCTCTTGCATGCTCAAACAAATCTGACATAAACGCTCTCTCATAATCATTTTTGAAAGTAATGTTTAAAAAATCAAGAGCAATAGAGCTTGCAATCCTTGAGGTATCTTGATAGACAAGCTGTCCGCTCATCATCGCAAAGATTCCTGCTAGGATATCTTTATTGTTGAGATGATAAGCTCGTGAAAAATAAGAATAAGCCTTCTCAAAATCCCCAAGTTGGGCATAAATCAATCCTATATCATAATACAGCACTGAGTGTTGAGAGTAGGTTTTGACATTCTCAAGAAAGATTTTAAGAGCCTTTCTTAAATCCCCTACATACACCTCTTTTAATCCATTGGCAATATCACGATTGATTTTTGAGATTGTCTGACTTCTCACATAAGAATCTTGGCTTTCATCAATCCTACCTGCCCCCCACTCAAAGTCCCCTTCTGAAAGGATTTGAAACACCTCTTTGCTATCAAAAACCTTATAGGGAGCATAGTAAAATAAAATCTTGTATTGCAAAGATTGGCGATGCTCAAATTTGCGATTCCAAAAGTTTTGTTGAGCAATATTGATATCAAATAAATCTTCATTTAATCCTGTGATGATTTTGAAAGGAAGCTTTGGGGCATTTTCTTTGGAAAAAGTCTCTAAAAGTCTTGCACTCTCCTCATAATCCCTTAGCTTCAAATTCACTAGCTCCAAAGCATTGATAGCTTCTAAATTATTAGGATGAGTTTGCAAAAATCCAACAATCGTATTTCTAGCTTGTTCATACTCTCCATTCCTTGCATACAGCATTCCCAAAGCCAAATAATCTTCCTCTGAGGCTGATTTTTTGAGATATTCTAGGGCATTGTAATCATCATCAAACATCAAAAACATTTTAGAAGCCAAAAGATCGTTTTGTTTTTGGTAATCAGGAGAATTTGGATTAAGAAGTGGAGATAGGCTCTCAAAATAATTTTTGTTATAGTAGGAAATCACTCCGTAAAGATAAGAATAAAAAGGCGTGTTGATTGAGTTGAAAAGTTGTGAGTTTGCAAGATTGAGAAAGTGATTAAATTCTTTAAGATTGTTTTGCTTATAAGCCACATATGCAGCATTTAAAGCACTGATTGCCACGTCATCACCCCCATTGATTGCTTTTTGGAAAATCTCTTGGGCTTGTTTGTATTGCCCCTCTGTGATTTTAATCACTCCCAAATTATAATTTGCCAAAGATTGAGAGTAGAGAGCAAGTTTATCAAAAATCTCTAGTGCGTCCTCAACTCTGCCATTATTGTAGAGAATATTGGCCTTTTGTATCATTTCAGAGAGCTCACCTGAGGGGGCGGGGTTGATTAGACTTTTTGAGACAAGCTGTTTTTCATCTACGCTTGGAGTAAAATCTGTTTTTTCTTGATTAGGTGTGCTTTGGATTTGAATATCTTTTGGATTGGCGTTTGTTTCTGAAGTGATGAGCGTGAAAACAAGATAAAAGACGATAATTGATCCTAGCAAAACTAGCACTACATAGGAGGCAATTTTGTTCTCCCCTGTCTGTATGTTTCGCTTTGAAAAGCTTTTAATCGCTCTAATTTGAGAGAGAAAAAAAGATTTAATCCTATCTTTAATCTGTTCAAACTTCATCTTAGAGATACTTTCTTAAAACCTCAGGAATGCTAATGCTTCCATCTTCATTTTGATAATTTTCCATAATCGCAATCAATGTCCGACCCACTGCCAAAGAAGAGCCATTGAGCGTATGCACTAGGGCATTTTTCTTCTCTTCCCTATATCTAATCTTAGCCCTTCTAGCTTGGAAATCTCTAGTATTTGATACAGAGCTAATCTCTCGATATTTTCCTTGACCTGGTAGCCACACTTCAATATCCACAGTATTACTTGCACTAAAGCCCAAATCCCCTCCACAAAGTTGCACCAAACGATGAGGCAATCCTAGCTCTTGCAAGATTCCTGAAGCTGTTTCAATCATATACTCTTGCATTGCCTCACTTTCACTTGGATGTGTGATTGCCACAAGCTCGACTTTGTCAAATTGGTGTTGGCGGATCATTCCTCTTGTATCTCTCCCTGCACTTCCTGCTTCTTTTCTAAAACAAGGTGTGCAAGCTGTCATTTTGATAGGGAGTTTTTCCACAGGGATAATCTCATCATTATAGAGATTTGTAAGGGTAATCTCAGAGGTTGAAATCAAATACAACTCTCTCTCACACTCGCTTCCATCAAGCTCTTCAACTTTTGAATTGATTTTAAACATATCATCTTCAAATTTTGGAAGCTGTCCTGTGCCAAAAAGACAATTTTTATTGACAATCACAGGAGTAGAGATGATTTCAAACCCTCTTTTTTCATTGTAATCAAGCATAAAATTCATCAATGCCCTATTTAATCTTGCTCCCTCCCCTCTTAGCACACTAAAGCGACTTTTGGCTAACTTCACCCCCAAACTAAAATCAATCCAACCATTACTCTCTGCTAACTCCCAATGCTCTTTTGGGGCAAAGCTAAACTCTTTGGGGCTAAGAATCTTTTTGATCTCAACATTATCATTCTCATCTTCTCCTTTTGGAGTCTTCTCATCAGGGATATTTGGGATTGTATGCAACAAACTCTCCAGCAAACTCTCAAGCTCATCTACCTCTTGACTTAGGCTTTGAATCTTTTTCTTATTCTCTTCCAATCCCTCTTTTAACTCAGCGATACTTTTGCCCTCTTGCTGATATTTTGCAAAAAGCTTGGAGTTTGCATTTTGACTTGCTTGAAGCTCTTCTAGTCTTTGTTTGCTCTCTTTGTAAGATAAGGCTCTACTCTTTAACTCTGAGAGAATTGAGCCCTCAACTTTTTTAATCTCTAGCTTCTTTGCCACCGCATCAAAATCTGCAATCAATAGCTTAATGTCTATCATCTTTTCCTCCGACACAAAAACTCTAAAAACTATTTAAATATCAAATTCTAGCATTTAAACACTTTTTATTCCACAAATCATCATCTCTAAAATGGATTTTTAAGTGTAAAATATGCAATTTTTGAAAAATCTTACACTTTGAGGGTATGAGTATGTTTGGAATGGGTTTTTTTGAGATTTGTATGGTGCTTGTCATTGCTGTAATTTTTTTAGGACCAGACAAGCTCCCCAAAGCAATGGTGGATTTAGCCAAATTTTTTAAGGCTATCAAAAAAACAATGGATGAAGCAAAATCAAGCCTTGATGAAGAGCTAAAGCTTCAAGAACTCAAGCAAGAAGCCCTGCAATACAAAAACTCTCTTACTCAAGGACTTGAAAATATCAGCAAAGATTCAGGGGTAAATGATCTCAATCACATCTTTGATCCCACTCCTAAACCTAGTGCTGAAGAAAAGCAATCCCTCCAAGATGAGCTCAATGCTCAAAGTCTGCAAGATAAGGCTCAAAGTCTGAGTGTAACCCCCAAAGAAAACGCCCAAGAAATCGGTTATAAAAAGGAATCCTAATGTTTGAAGATTTAAAACCCCATATCCAAGATTTACGCAAACGCCTTGTTATCTCCTTTGGCGTTTTGATTGTTGTATTTTTCATCTGTTTTAGTTTTTGGGAAACTATCTTTGAGTGGATTAAACTCCCTTTGAGTGAAGCTTTTGGTGAGGGAGGAGTGAAAGGTGAGCTAGTGCAACTCTCTCCTGCTGAGGGAGTTTTTACAGCAATGAAAGTAAGCTTTTTTGCCTCTTTGGCTCTCTCAATGCCTGTTATCTTTTGGCAAATATGGCTCTTTGTCGCACCTGGACTCTATAAACACGAGAAAATGATTGTCTTGCCTTTTGTATTTTTTGCAAGCATTATGTTTGCTATTGGTGCAGGATTTGCCTATTTTGTGGTTTTTCCTTTTGTCATCAAATATATTCTAGCCTTTGGTAATCAGCAATTTTCCTCTAGCATTAGTGTTGAAAACTATGTAACCTTTTTCACTCGCCTCATTTTGGGGTTTGGAATCGCTTTTGAACTCCCTGTGCTAAGCTATTTTCTAGGAAAAATCGGATTGATTACTGATGCCACACTCAAAGGGTTTTTTAAATATGCCATTGTGATTATCTTCATTATCGCTGCTGTGATTACCCCTCCTGATGTGCTTTCACAATTTTTTATGGCAATCCCACTCATTGGACTTTATGGACTTTCAATCCTTATCCTCTCCTTTGTCAATCCTGCCCCAAAAGAGGAAGAAGAGAGTGAGGAAGATGATGAGGAAGAGGAGAAGAGTTGATACAAGATTTATACTTGCAAAGCTATGATTACACTCTCCCTCAAGAGCGTATCGCCACTTATCCTGCCTCTCCTAGAGAAAGTGCCAAACTCTTAGTCTATGATCGCAAGAAAGATTTAATCACTCATAGTGATTTCTTCCACTTCTATGACTTCCTCCCCAAAGATTATTTAGTGATCCTCAATGATACAAAAGTCATCAAAGCACGAATGTATGGCAATAAACTCAAAGAGGATAAAAGTCTTGGAGGAAGAGTGGAAGTGCTATATCATCGCCATTTGAGTGATGAGCGATTTTTGGTGCAGATTAGAGGGAAAGTCAAGCCCCACACTCTCATTATCTTAGATGAAGATTTCTCTCTTGAAGTAGTAGCCTTACTTGAAAATGGTTTTAGAGAAGTGAGATTTTTCACTCAAGGCAAAATCGCCACTCTCTCAGAGGTGCTAGAAAAATTTGAGAAAATCGGACATATCCCCTTGCCTCCTTATATCAAAAGAGAAGATGAAAGACTTGATGAGAGCGAGTATCAAAGTGTATTTGCCAAAAATCTTGGAGCAGTGGCTGCCCCTACGGCATCTTTGCATTTTAGCGATATCTCTTATCTCAAATCTCATTACTCTCATTGCTTTGTTACCCTGCATGTAGGGGCAGGGACATTTTTGAGTGTGGAGAGTGAAGAGATTACAGAACATAAAATCCATACAGAGAGTTTTGAGGTGAGCAAGGAAGCTTGGGAGAAAATCGCTTCAGCCAAGCACACGCTTTGCATTGGCACTACTTCAGCTAGAGTAGTGGAATATCTTTATCAAAATCCCCCCAAATTTGAAGGAGAGATTTATCAAGGAGAGTGCGATTTGTTTTTGCACCCCCTCAATCCCCCCAAAAAGCTTGATTCACTTCTGACAAACTTTCATCTCCCCAAATCTACTTTGATTATGCTTGTAAGCTCACTTGTGGGGAGAGAAAAGTGCCTAGAGCTTTATAGCGAAGCGATTAAACATAATTATCGCTTCTACTCCTATGGCGATGGAATGCTAATCTTATGAATGCCAAACTTCAAGAATACGCCAAACTCCTAATGCAATGGAATCAAACCCATAACCTTAGTGGAGCAAAGAGTTTAGAGGAAATCCACTCTCATATCCAAGATTGCCTCTATCCTCTAAACTTTATCGCTCCCTTCTCTTCTGCCCTTGATATTGGCTCAGGTGCAGGATTTCCTGCTATTCCTTTAGCCATCTCTTGTCCTCAAAGTCTTTTTTTTCTCACAGAGCCAAGAAAAAAGAGGGCAAGTTTTCTTAGAATGCTTTGCATTGAGCTAGAGCTAGAGAATGTCAAAGTCTATCCAAGCTTAGTGCAAGAAGCAAAAATCCCCCAAAAAGTGGAGCTGATTTCTAGCAAGGCTGTGGCTTCTACTCCTACCCTGCTCTCTTTGGGAGAGCCATTTTTGGCTACAAATGGGGCTTATCTTTTTTATAAAGGCTCAAATCTACTCAATGAGGGGGAGCAAATCAAAGAGAGTGAGATTTTTCGCTCTTTGGGGAATCAAATTTATTTTTATCGGAGGTGTTTATGCTAAAAACTTTACTTTTCCTTGCTGTCATTGGTGGAATCATTTGGTTCTTTTTCATCAAAAAGCGTCCAAGCAAACAGATTGAAGAGACGATGATTGAGTGTGAAGAATGTGGGACTTTTATCTCTCAAAGTGAAGCAATATGCTCTAATGGTAAGTATTTTTGCTCTCATTCTTGTCTTAAAAAGGCTAACTAGTGAAAATCTATGGACTCCCCCCAATCCCTTATCCAAGTTTTCAAAAAATCTATCAAGTTGAGGATATTGCAAATATTCCTGCAAATACAATCCCCTACTTCAAAGATACAAGAGATTGTGATTTGCTCATAGGAGGATTTGCTTATAGCAACCAAGTAAGCTATGCCTTTATCCCCAACTCCATTAAGAGTTTTTTGATTTACTCCAATCTTGGGGCAAAGTATGCTTTGCTTGAAGGTGATCCCACCCCCTATCAAAATCTTGCCAAAGAATACCTGCTTGATATTGAGATTTTCAAAATCATTCAAAACCCAAGCGAGATAGAGCGATATGCCCTTTTAGGGATTGATGGGGTAGTGTTTGAGAGCATTCTCTAACTCAAAGTTTTCATATCAATGACAAATCTAAAAAGCACATCGCTTTTTAGCACCCTCTCATACGCATTATCAAGCTCTTTAATATCAATCATCTCAATCATTGGATAGATTTCATTTTTGATTGAATAATCCAACATCTCTTGAGTTTCTCTAATCCCTCCAATCAAAGAAGAATACACCTTGCGTCTAAAATTCCATATCAAAGCTGTGGCATTGAGCGTAGCAGGGTTTGCAATCGGAGGCACACCTACAATAATCATCTCTCCATCTACCTTTAGCATTTTGAGATAATCACTGATTTCATAGTTTTGTGCCACTGTGCTTAAAATCACTTTGAACCGATTATTTATCCCCTCAATCTCTTTGGGATTTTTGACATTGTAGAAATGCTTTGCTCCAAGTCTAAAGGCTAAATCCCTCTTGCTCTCACTTGTCGCAAAGACACTGACATTTGCTCCAAAACTCTTAGCATACTGCACTGCCATATGTCCTAATCCTCCAAATCCGACAATTCCCACTTCATCTCCCTCTTGGATATTGGCTCTCTTAAGAGGGGAATAAGTGGTGATTCCTGCACAAAGCAAAGGAGCTACGCATTCAAGCTTTGCATTCTGTGGGACTTTAAGCACAAAATTTTCATCTACGACAATATGGCTAGAATATCCCCCTTGAGTTAGCTCTCCATTGTGGAAAATATCTTTTGAGGCATAGGTAAATATCGTTTTGCCCTCATCACAAAATTGCTCTTCTCCACTTTGACAAGTCGGACAACTCTGACAAGAATTTACCATACACCCTACACCTACCAAGTCCCCCACCTTAAACTTCTCTACCCCTTTTCCTACTCCAATCACTCTCCCTGCAATCTCATGTCCTGGGACAAGTGGATAACTCACTTCTCCCCATTCACTCCTTGCTGTATGAATATCGCTATGGCAAATCCCTGCATACAAAATCTCAATCAACACATCTCTCTCCCCTACGCAATGTCGCTTGAACTCATAGGGTTTGAAATTACCATCTTTAGAAAAAAGGGCATAACCTTTTGAGCTAATTTCTTTGCCCTCTTTAAACTCTTGTAGCACCAAATCTTTCATTTTCTTTCCTCAAAATAAAAATTCTCAAAAAAACTTGAGTGAAAAAATTATAAAACCTGAGAGCTACTCTAAGTCAAGAGCAAAATCTTATTTTTTGCTTTTTTTCATCATACATTCTCTTATAGAGCCCACTTTCATAGGATTGAGAGGATCTTGATTGTTTTTACTCATCTCCTCATAAAAAGCAATTTTGTAATCAAGATGATTGAGAGCTTCACTAAAGGCTTGTATCTTTTTAATTGTTTCCTCCCTTTGAGCCACTAGCATTGCCTTTCTCTCTTCTATACTCTCTACTCCCTTTTGACATAGAGCAATATAGTCTTTGATATGCTCTATGCTCATTCCCACAGAACGCATACATTCAATAAATCTTGCCCAATCTACATCAGAGTTTGCAAAATATCTGACTTGATTATGATCTTTTTGCACAAAAGGAAATAGTCCCTTTTTCGCCCAAAATCTCAAAGTGTGTGATGAGATTCCTGTAAGTTTTTCAACCTCTTTGATGATATAAGCCATTCTTTCTCCTAAAATGTAATATTGGGGATATAGACAATCTCCTCTCCCCTAAAAGCAATCGCATCGATACAATAAGGAGAGGTAAGAGAGTTTTTGGAGAGATAGAAGTTAATTGTGTGGATAATCTTTTGAAGTTTTTTGGGAGTGAGGGCATAAATACTCTCATACTTCTCACTCCCCTTCACCTCCACAAAATGCACTACCCCCTCTTTATAAGCAATAATATCAATCTCTCCAAATCGTGAGTAAAAATTGCACTCAACGATCTCAAACCCCTCTTTTTGCAAAAACTCACACGCCCTTTTTTCGTATTCTCTCCCTTTCTCTCTACTCATAGATTCGGATTTTGTAAGGATTTTCTAGCATACAATCTAGCTTTGAGATTTTGCTAAGTGCTTCATTCATCTTGCCCTCTTGTGCCAAATGAGTGATAAGGAAAATCAATGCCCTCTCTCCATTGCTTCTTTGCAAAATCTCACTTACAGAGATTCCAAAATCTGCCAAAATTGAGCTAATCTCTGCCAAAGCTCCTAGCCTATCTGAAACCTCAAAACGCAAATAATATTTACACTCAATCTCTCCCCTATCTTTCAATCTCAAAGTATGATTGGGAGCAAAATATCCAAAAGGAGGGGTAGGATAGCTTTTGCTCTCTTTAAGTCTTGCAATATGGATAATATCAGCAATCACAGAACTTGCCGTAGCATCTCCCCCAGCACCCAAACCACTGATAAAAAGCTCTCCCACACAATCCCCTCTAAGGTTGATTGCATTTTTCACTCCATTGATATGACTTAAGCTTTTGTCTTTCCCCAAAAGTGCTAGATGCAACCTCAAATCAAGCTCCCCCTCACTCTCTCTAGCAATCCCCAAAAGCTTGATACTGTATCCTAGCTCATTTGCACATTGCAAATCCTCAAGCCTAATTCCCACAATCCCCTCTACCAAAATATCCTCAAATCTTGCATTGATTCCATAAGCCATTTTTGCCAATATCAAAAGCTTATGCCCCCCATCTCCTCCATTGATATCCAAACTCGGATCCGCCTCAGCATATCCCAATCTTTGAGCCTCACTCAAAGCTGTATAGAAATCTTGGTTTTTTTCAAACATTTGAGTAAGGATAAAATTGCTTGTGCCATTAAGAATGCCTTCAAATCCCAAAATTTTATTGGCAGATAGACTATCTCTAAGAAGCTCGATAATTGGAATCCCCCCACACACACTTGCCTCAAACCCAAAAGGCAGTCCTTTTGAGAGTTTTTCTAACTCTTGGGAGTGAAAGGCTAACATTGCTTTATTTGCACTTACAAACGCCTTGCCTCTCTCAAAAGTCTTTTTGGCTATCTCAAAAGGATAATCCACTCCACCTATAAGTTCTACAATCATAGAAATCTCATCATCTTCTAGTGCATCTTCAAGCCTCTCACTCAATTTAAAAGGACAAAAAGGATATTTGCTTTTATCTCGCACAATCACTAGCTTTAGCTCTATCTCTACCCCTGCTTTTTGAGCCAATAGCTCTTTTTGCTCTTGTATCCTTTTGGCTACTGCACTTCCCACAGTGCCAAAGCCAATCATCGCGATTTTATAGCTCATCTCTTCTCCTTAATATGGTGTGAATTGGATTGTGATCCCATACTTTAGCCGTGCAGGAGAATTCAAGTCAGTTACCATTACAAAAGCTGTCCTATCTGTGATATTCACTTCAGCACTTTTGGCAAAACTCTCTTGAGTGATGATCTCAAGGATTTGCAAATTTTTATCAAACAAGACAATTCGAGGAAACCAACCGATACGATTGTTTTTTTTGCTTATTTGCAAAACCCCTGCACTTTTGGTGCTAAACCAATACTCCCCTGATACATTTTTTAACTCCATTCTTGCTGTGGTGCTAAGAGGAGTGGCATTAGTGATACTCCAATCTTGCACTTCAAGCTCATAAATCCATTCAAGCTGACTATTCCTCTGCACTTTTTTTGCAAAAACTCCCCTCTTTCGCAATTCATTGAGCATTACTACTGGATCGACGATATGCTCTGTTACAAGAGAAAAAGTCATATCAGAGTATTCTTGAGAATACTTGGCTTTGGAGGTGGTGAAATAAGAATATCCCAAAGAAGACAATACGCTATTTATCGTGCGTGTGAGAAGGATGGGTTTGGTTTTGGCGATGAAATTTAGTCGCACTTCAGAGGGTTGTTTGAAGACTAGCTCAAGCAATCCATTATCTTTGAGTGTTTTTAAAATTGCATAGTAATCTACAAAATGCTCTTGGGTATAAAATTTTTGTTTCTCTTTAAAAAGACGATTGATAAAGTTTTGGTTTGTATAAAAAGAGTTCTTTCCAATAAAATTTTCAATCGCTTCATCTACCCCATCTCCCCATACACCCACAACAAAAGCAAGGATTAAAAGGATTTTTTTTACCATTCCACTCCACCATTTAAGAGGATAAACTCTTCTTTGCTAATTTGCTTCAATCCCCCTTCTTTAGTATGGATAAGATAGATGGGCTTATATCCACTAAAGACTTTTTCTTCATCATCTAAACTCGCACTAAATCCCCCTCTTGCAATACTAAGAAGAAGTTGTTTATCAAGAGGGATTTCAAACTCTTTTTTGGTTTTTGATACTCTCTTTTTGGTATCCAAATTGACAATCCCCACCCACAAAGGAGTATCTGAAGTGATAAATAAGATATTCTCTTCGTTATAGGCAATATTGGGAAATACACTCTCTCCATACTCACTCAACTCTTTTGTAGGAGCTTCTAAGACTTTGGGGGCTTCTTCTAGCACTTCTTGAGAGGGAAGCACTTCTATGACTTCTTCTTGGACTACAAGCTCTTGGGGCTGTTGTGTAGGCATAGAAGAAGAGTGAGAGGTAGATGGGGCTTGAGAGTAAATCCAATACAAAAGCCCTCCCCCACATAGCACCAATCCCACACACGCTGCCCAAAACAAAGCATTCCCCCCTTTTTGCTCTCCCTTTATCTCAGTTTTTTTCTCCCCTCTTTGATTGTGAAATTCATTGTATTCCATAAGCCAAATAGAGAGATCAAGAGAAAACTCTTTTTCAAGCATTTTGATAAAACCTTTAGCTCTTATGGGGGCAATTTTCTCAAATCTTTTCTCTAGTATATCTTCAATCTTGCCAATATCTAGCCTTGTAGCCTCTCTAATCTTCTCTGCTCCAATACTCTTTAGCTTCTCTAATGCGTTTTGCTCCATTACTCCATCACCAACCTATGCACTAAAATTCCACTTGCCACCCCAACATTTAAAGAATCAAAATTATTTTTCATCTCAATAGAGATTATTTTATCCATTTTTTGGGTGATTTTTTTATGCAATCCCTCTCCCTCACTCCCCAAAAACAACGCCCATTTTTGCTCTTTTTTCACTTTGGAAACTTCCTCTCCCCCCATATCTGCTCCATAACAGATAAATCCTGCCTCTTTAAGCTCGTGAATTAGCTCCAAAATTTTGGGATAACTCATTACAAAAGAATCTAGCATTGCCCCTGCACTTGCCCTCACTATCCCCTCCATAGCTCTCTCTGAAAGCTCTCCACCCACTACAAGCCCATCTACTCCTAGTGCATAAGAGCTTCTTACAATAGAGCCGATATTTCCCACATCACTAATCCCACACAACACCACGATTCTCTTCATCTCCAAAAGCTCTTTTTTCTCCCCCATTTTTAGGGGAGAGATTTTGGCTAAAATCCCTTGATGATTGCCCCCTCTAGCCAAAGCTTGGGCTTTTTTGCTATCTACTCTGATGATTTTTGCTCCCACTTGAGCTAATTGTTTAAAGATTTTAGAATCTAACTCTTTGGCGACATAGAGCTCTTCTATCATTTTGGGTTTTTTCTTGGCTACATAAAGCACGACTTGTTTTCCATAAACAATCATTTCCCCTCCTTAAGTAATCGCTCATACCATTGTTTGGGAGAGAGGATGCTAACCTCACTTAAAAGCTTGGCTTTGATTTTGGGAGGCAAATCCATAGAGAGGATTTCTACCTCTCCGATTTTTTTCTCTCTTTTTTTGTCCTCAAACCTCATCACAAGACACCATTCTCCCTGTATGTTTTCCTCTCTCAATCTCTCCAAAACCTCTTTAGCACTCCCCCTCCAAAATTTCTGAAACTTCTTTGTCATCTCCTTGATTGCAAAAAGCTCAATCTCGCTCCCCACTCTCACAATATCTTCCAAGCTCTCCAAAAGTCGATGAGGACTTTCAAAACACACCAAAGCAATTCCCCTATCTCCCAAAACCTCTTGCCAAAACCTCAATCTCTCCACTCTCTCGCCACTTTTGTGAGGCAAAAAAGAATCAAAAACAAACCCACTATCTCCAAATCCACTATAAGCATAAGCCAAAGTTGAAGCACTCCCTCCCAAAACCACCTCATAGGGGATTTGATGAGTTTGTGCATAAGTGATGAGGGCAGAACCTGGATCACTCACGCAAGGCATACCTGCATCGCTCAAAAATGCAACTTTTTGATTGAAAAATTCCAAAGAAGTTTGAGCAAGGAACTGATCTTGATTATGGGTGTGAAAGGGGATAAATTTCTTTTTCTCTCCCAAAGAGAGATAACCCTTTTGCTCTAAAAGAAGCAAAAGTTTTTGGGTGATTCTTGTATCCTCACACAAAAAAACCTCAATTTCTTTGAGGACTTCTAGTGTGTGAAGTGAAATATCAGAGAGATTGCCCAGAGGGCTAGGCAATAAATACAGCACAATTATTTCATATTGTATTTTTGTCTAAACTTCTCTACTCTTCCTGTCGCATCAGCGATTTTATCGCTCCCTGTATAAAAAGGGTGGCAAAAGCTTGAAATATCAATTCTTAGCTCACTTTTGTTACTCAAAACTTCAATTGTCTTTCCACTTGTTACACAAGTTACTTTACAAGGGACATACTCAGGGTGAATACCTTTTTTCATCATTGCTTCCTTTTGATATGGATTTGATTTGGATTAAAACTTGGGATTTTACCAAAAAAGCTAGACTTTTTTCTAATGATTTTACATTTTAGAGATAAAAGTATGCTTGAAAAATATGGAACTCTTTTTGTTTGAAGGGTTTGAAAAATTTATGAATTCAAGGTTTTTTTATGACAACAGTTAGCGTCTTTGGAGGCGGTGCTTGGGGAAAAGCACTCGCCTTTTCTCTCTCTTTTTCTAACCAAGTTTTGATCCACTCTAGGCGGACTCTAGCCCTAGAGGATCTCTCCTCTCCCTCTCCTATCAGACAAGTAGGACTGCAAGAAGCACTACAAAGTGAATACTATGTGATAGCCATCGCTTCAAGTGCCCTGAGAGAGTGGATTTCAAGCGTGTTTCACCCTGCCCTCACTTCCCTTGGTAAAGAGCCAAAAATTTTGTGTGCAAGTAAGGGGATTGAGGAGAATAGTGGAGCATTTGTAAGTGATATTTTTCAGCATTTCTTCCCCTCTCTCTCACTCTGCTTCCTCTCAGGACCTAGCTTTGCTCAAGAAGTGATGAGAAAGCTTCCTTGTGCTTTGGTGATTAACTCTCTTAATATCCCACTAGCTAGAGAGTTTAGAGAACTTATGCCTAGCTTTATCAAAACCTATGTTAGCCCTGATATTATCGGTGGAGAAGTGAGTGGAGCATATAAAAATGTCATTGCCATTGCAGGGGGGATCTGTGATGGATTAGCTCTAGGCAATAATGCCAAAGCCTCTCTTATGGCTAGGGGATTAGTGGAAATGTGTCGCTTTGGAGAGCATTTTGGAGCGAAAATGGAAACCTTTTTGGGGTTAAGTGGAGCAGGTGATCTCTTCCTCACAGCTAGCTCTACTCTATCAAGGAATTATCGTGTAGGTTTAGCACTTGCACAAAATAAAGATATAGAAGAGATTTTGCAAGAGCTTGGAGAAGTGGCTGAAGGTGTGAAAAGCTCCAAAGCCATTGATCAAATCAGCAAAAAAGAGGGGATTTACACCCCCATTGCCACACAGGTGCAAGAGATTATCCAAGGCAAAGATCCCAAAGAGAGCCTAAAGGTGTTGATGAAGTAATGAAAAAATTTCTAAGGATTGGATTTTTTAGTGTTGCACTCTCTCAATGCCTCTATGGTGTGAATGCAACGCAGTGGTGGGAGCTTGATAAAGCCAATAATCCTCAGCCCCAACCACCAGCCAATCCTACAATCACAGATCCTTTGACTATCTATGAAGATAGCACACTCAATATTACTACCACTACAAATCCCACAGCAGGAAGTCAATATTTCAATGGTAGTGTCAATTTTGATCACAACCTCACAATCAATCTCACAACACAAGGACAAGCCACCAATCAAACTACAATGATTTATCGCCTTAATGGGGAAGGAATGAAAGATTTCAATGGAGTAGGCTCACTTACTCTGAGTATTGATTCTCAAGGAATGTATGCAAAAAGTATTTTCAACTTTGATAATGCAAATAGTGGTTTAAACCTCAATGTCAAGACAACAATCACTGCCACAGAAGGAAGTCAAATTTTCTCAATCTTTAGAAATGGAGGATCTACAATCAATATCAACAATGACTTTATCGTCGATCTCTCCAAAGCCACAGGAACACTCAATGACGCAAATGCAAATGAGGGGATTACAGGAGCAAAAACTATCTTTGATACCGCAGGGACAACCAATGTCAATACCGGTGGCAATGCAAAAATCCAACTCACAGGGGATATCGCAAACTTTGGAGGAACTACCACAATCAATCTTACCAACACAGACTCCTTTTTCAAAGGAAGGGTAGAAGCAGTCAATACTTCCACAACCAACTTCAATCTCCAAGGAGGCTCAAGTGCAGAAATCAATCTTACCTCTCACAATAGAAATAATGGCTCTCCAAATTTTATTCTCACACTCTCAGGAGATTCAATTGCCAAAATTACAACAGGGATTAAATCACAAGCAGCACAACTTAACTTTAGCGTCAATCACTCTTCACTCTATGCTGATTTCAATTATCTTGCAGACAATCTCCCTGCTCAAGGAAATATCACAATCAACAATGAGGGAACTTGGTTTTTGGGACAAAGCAATACAATCAATCTGCTCACCATCAACAACCCTCAAGCCAATCTTACAAAAGATAATTTTGAGCATTTAAGAAATCTAGCTTCGGTGGATTTTAGATATAGAGATCAAGGGGCGACAGCTAGAACCACCACCACTCTTGATGAAGCCACTCGCTACACTCTCTCAACAACTCAAATTCTAGGAGAAAATGGAGTATTTAGACTCTTTGGAGTTTTCAATCGTGATGGCTGGACCAAACTCACAGATCAAGCCACAAACACTCTCACAGAAACTATCGCCACAGATCAAATCATCACAAATCAACTTTTCAACACCCACTATATCCAACTCTTTTGGAATGCCAATAACTTTGACAAATCCCTTCTCAATACAAACCTAGAAGACGACAAAATCATCGTTGCCAAACAAACCACAATGGCAGGAGGGAATGATTTTATCGGAGCTATTACGCCCATTGGGGTGTATAACTATATCACTAATCTCAAAAAAGAGATTTACAATGGTGCTAATGGAGCTCCAGAAGGTTGGCAATGGATTGTTAGCAATGTGCAAAGAGCAGATAACTCCTATCTCTCACGACTTCTTGACTCACTTTTCCAATCTCAATTTAGGATAGAAAAAACCCAAATTGATACCCTCAATCTCAGAATGGGAGAGCTAAGAAAGCTTGATAGGGTGCATAGCGTATGGATAAGAACCAAATATGGACGACTAGGCTCTAAAGAGACAGATCAAACCATAGGCTCTTGGGATGAATACGCCTCACTTTGGCTAGGCTATGATCAAAACTTCTATGTGCTAGGAGGGAAAAACTTCTTTGGAGGCTCATTTGATGTGCAATTCTTCAACGCCTATGGATTACCAAGCGAAGATGATACTTCCAATCCCTCTTACACAGGAAAATCCCAATCTTATGGATTTTCAATCTATGATACTTATTTCTTTGATTTTGGATTTTACATTGACGCTCTAGCCAAATACTACTTCACTCACAATCGCTTCACCATAGCCTCTGAAGTCTTAGCAGGAAATATCCCTGACTTTTTCACTCACAACTTCCTAGCCTCTCTTGAAATCGGACAGAGATTTAGTCTCCCACTCAATTTCTATATCAAACCTGATGCGGGGATTTCTTTTGCATTCAATAGTGGGCAAGATTGGACTTTCAAAGATTGGAGTAATCAAAATATCAAAGCTAGACTAGACTTCAATACTCCCATAAATTTACGCACAGGACTTACAGCAGGTTGGACTTTTAATTCAAGGGGATATGAGGGGGATTTGTATATTGGCACAAGCTTTGAATATGACTTCAACACCGGTGGAGATTTGCGACTTGAGGATTTCTTGGATAAGATGACACTCTCTCACGCAGGAAACTTCAATTGGCGAATTAATGCTGGAACAAACATTATCCTCAATGAATATTGGAGAATCTACTTTGATATAGATACTGCATTCTTTGGCACAATCAACTCCACTTTTACCCTCAATGGTGGGGTGAGAATCAACTTTGGAAGATTGCACCCTCAAATGCCCTATATCCCCCCAAGATTTGAAGCACCTGAGGATTTCAGAAAATACCCAGCTTATCGCAGGACTATCCCTGAAGTGCAAAACTATGAAACCCAAAACATCTTGGATAACTATAAAGGAATGACAAAGATTAGAAAACTTCCACCCAAAATTGAAGTCAAAAACAAGCCCTACAACCAAGACACCACGCCCAAGGCTGAGAGTTTGCAACAATTCTCTATCACTCCACAAGTGCAGAAGCAACCTCAAGGAGAGCCTGTCTTTATCGACAATCCTCAAGAGATTAACGCTCCTAGCAAAAATTACAAAAGAGAGCAAAATGTGCCGATATCTCCCACAGTGATTCCACAAAACAATCGATCAATGCAAGAGATTAAAGAGAATTTAAATAGAGGATTTCAATGATAAATAAACGCTTTTTGTTTGCACTCTCCCTTCTCCTCACTCCTCTACTCGCTCAAGATAAGATTCTCCCCACCTCGCTTAATGCACTCTACAATCTTTTCTATCTCCACAACCAAGAAGCTCTCAACTCCTCTAGGGGGGATCTCAAATCCTACCCACTCAAAGAGAGTTTTTGGCTAAGAGCAAACTTCACACAACAAGCCAATGCCAATACCCCCACCCTCCTCTCTTCCACTACCCAAAGCCTCCTAGCTCAAGCAGGATACGATCACGCCTTCACTCCTAAGGGTGGCAAGAATTTTCTAGGCTTCTCTCTCTCCTATGCCTACTCTTGGATTGATCTCTCAAGCCAAAAAGCAGTTGCCAACTCTTTGAGTATCGCTCTTTATGATAGCTATGTGGCAAACAATCACTTCTATATCGATAGCTCTCTTTTCTACACCCTACTTCTTCCCTCAAATCTCCCTAGCAACCCCTTAGCTCATCATCTAGGAGCAAGTTTTGAAATCGGACAGAAGTTTATTTTCTCTTCCATTCTCTTCTTCCAACCCTTGCTTAAAACCTCAATAGGCTTTATCCCCTCTCTCACTCTCACTTCCAACTCTAGCACCCTCACAACCCAAAACTCTATCCCACTCTTTCTCAAAAGTGGGGGGTATTTTGGGGTTGATTTTTTTGGTGGAGTGAGGGGAGATGTGAGATTGGGAGCGTTTTTTGATAGTGATTTTTTCTTTCTCTCCTCTCCCAAACTCAACCAAACTCAACTCTCCTCAAGAGAGAGCTATCGCTTAGAACTAGAGTTTGCCACAAACATTCACGCAAGTAAAAACTTTAGGCTTTATTTTGGGGCAAAGACTAGCTTTTTTGGAGAGAGTAATATCACTTATGGGGCAAATTTGGGAATGAGATTCCTCTTTGGAGGCTCAACCTATCAGCAACCCCCCAAAAGAGGCTATGGAGGAAGCGATACAAGGACGATGAAAGCCATTCAGCAAAATTTGCGTTATGAGGGAGATGTAAGCATTGCAAGAGTGGAGGAGCGAACTCATCTTACAGAGGAGCAAGTGGAAGAAAAATACACCACCCAAGCCAAAAGAAACTCCCCTTATGTGCAAGATGATATAAAATACGCCAAAAGACAACGCTATTTGCGAGAGAGCAGTCAATGGATAGACATCAAGAAAAATGAAGAAAATTATCAAAACAGAAACACCCCTCAAATGCAAGTGCGTGATATTGGGGTTATCCGTGATTATCACAAAAGAGAGCTAGAGAGAAAATATGGCAAAGACTAGATTCTATCTCTCTTTGATTGTTTGCAATCTTTTAAGTGGTGCGACGATTGACAATTGGACACAACTTCCTGCAGGAATCCAAGAAAACACCACAGGAAATTTCACTTATAATTCGGCTAATTCAGCAAACTTTATCTTAAAAAATAATATCCTCTTCAATAACCAAAATGCCACCCTCTCTATCACAAATACAATCACGGGGGATTGGGCAAATAATGCAAATCAAAATGTTTGTGGGCTTGTATTTTGTGCTGATACAAACACTAATGGTGGAAAATACACCTTCAATAGCGGAAATATGAGTTTTTACATTGATTCAAGTCAAGCTCAAAATCTTAGTTCAGGATACTTCTATCTCCCCAATGGCTCAGAGCTTGATATCAATGCAAATCTTAAGGTTACAGCCTCTAGCGAAAGTGATTTTAGCAATGGTATGTTTTTCTTAAATAACTCCAATCTCAATATCACCGATGCAAACCTTTATCTCGATCTCTCCAACAATCAAAGCCCTCTACCCTATCTTTTTTCAACAATGGGAACTAACTCAAAAGTAACCATCAACAATGGAGGAAATAAAGCCTCACAAAGCATTATCCTCAAAGGAAATCTAAATATCGCTGGAGGCTCTTTTGAGCTTAATCTCTACAACAAAAGCTCTTATTTTATCGGTTCAGTCTCACTCTCTAATAACTCAACTTTCACTCTCAATCTCTCTGATTCTTCAGCTACCTTTACCACCTACTCCCAACAAAATGGCTCAGCCACAATCACCGCCTCTTCAGGCTCAACCCTCAATGCCACAATCATCGGCAACAACACAGATCTAAGTCTTTCTTCAAATTCTGTGTGGAATATGTGGGGGAATATGACAAATGGCTCAAAGAGTGAAGATAATGTGGTAAAAGATCTCTCTCTCTCCTCAGGTGCTAAAGTCAATTTTATGAATATCCCCAATGGCTCTTCTCGTTTTGGCAATAACTTCACCCAAAAAACCTTAAGTGGAACAAACCTCTCAGGCTCTGGAATCTTTGCAATCTATGGAGATGTGGCTACAAGAGAGATAGATACGATGACTTTTACTAATGCTGATGGCTCTCACACTTTTGATATCCTCTACAATCCCAATACCTTCACCCAAGCCCTAGCAGGAAGTATCACTACTGCAGATCGTATGGTAGTCGCCACAATCAACAGCACCAATTCCACAGCCACATTCTCAGCTCTCCCCACCACAATGGGACTTACCTCCTATCACACCACACTCACAAAGCAAGTCAATGGGACTAATACAGAATGGCTGATTACCAATGTAACTCCCGATGGAGAAAGCCCCCTTACCAAAGCCCTCACCACTGCTCTCAACACCCCCTATCGCCTCTTTGAGCTATCTAGCCAATCCCTTAATCTAAGGCTTGGCGATCTTAGAAACTACCCCAAAGATTTTGGACTCTACTTCCACTACACAATCGCCCAAAACGACTTCAAAGAAGATTCTAACCTCACCACAGGTAAAGACCTCTTTATGAGTATGGTAGGGGGATTTGATATGAATGCCCTCTACAAAGGGCACGATGATTTTTTTGGCTTTGGGCTTGAAATCAATCTCTTAGACACCACCACAGAGATTTTCACTTCAGAGAGCCAATCTTATGGGGGCTTCCTCTACTATACCTCGATTTGGAGCAATCGATTCTATTATGATATTGTCCTCAAATACGCCTATATGCCCACAGATATCAATCTTGGCTCTCTTGCCTCTTCTACCTCCATCTCCTCCCACCTCCTCACTCTTAGCACAGAGGTAGGGAAGAAATTTGCATTCAATTCCAATAAGAGCTTTTTTTATATCGAACCTCAAGCCAAGCTCACTTCAGGGTTCATCTCCTCAGCCTCTCTTGATACTCAAGACCCTCACGGCACTCAAATCCAAGGCGAGAGTGATTTTCAGTTTCCTCTCCTCATCAGAAGCTCTTTGTATCTAGGATATGAGTGGAATGAGAGTTTTATCGGAGATCTCAAACTTGGTGCGTTTATTGACTACTCACTTTTTAATGGGACAAAAACCACACTCAGTGATCAATGGAGTAAATTTGAGAAAAATTTTGATATGGACTTTGATGTGGGGGTATCTCTCATCTCAAATATCACACTTAAGGATTATCTAAGATTTTATCTCCAATTTGATACAAGCTTTATGGGTAGCTACACACACGATATCCTTTTTAATGCAGGGATTCGCTGGAGTTTTGGAGATCGCTATGTCCCCCCACCTCCACCCCCCAAAGACCCCAATCGCCTCAAAGTAAGGAAGCTCAAATACAATACCATTAGGGATATTCCCACCGTTAGAGATAATGATAGGGGCAATATGAAGCACTATGAGGGCAATCGAGACAATATCATTGACTCCTATCCTCAACCCTCATCTCCTCAATACTCTGCCCCTCAAGGAGGGGGTGAAGAAAGTGGGAACACTAATCGCTTCTATCCAAGAGATTATTATGTCCCAAGAACCACCTCTCAACCTCAAGAGAGTTATCGTAATAGTGGAGTGCGTGATAGAGGGAATGTCCAGCCCAAATCCACCCCCACAGCTGAGAGATACTACAAACAAGATAGTTACTCTCCAAGCACCACCATAACCCAAGAGGATAGATACAATTCTAGGAGGTAGCTTAAACAAAGTTGAGAAGGCACTTCAAGCACTTCAAAAATATTTGTTTTCAAGCAAAAAAAGGGCATTATTTCGGATTTAAAAAGCCGATATTTATACGAAGTATAAAAGAAAAGTGAGGTTGCCTATATTGAGATTCAATCGCTACATTGCCTTTAGCATTGTTGCATCTAGCGTATTGTGTGGGGCTAGCTATCAAAATTGGAATGGGGGAAATTTAAATGGTGGAGACATTGTAAATATTACCAACGACTTCAAAAACACCAATCCCACAATTCTCAATAGTGACTTAACCATCAATGGTGGCACTGTTAGTGCAAATATTACAAGTGATTCAAGACAACAGCTCAACGGACTAGTTGCCAATTTTACTAGTGGCAATATTACTTTTGGAGGGAATGGAACAATCGACTTTAATGTCAATGTTCAAGGCTCTGTAGGACAACCCTCATTTTTTAATCTTTCTGGTAATACTTCATTGACAATCTCTTCAGGCATTAGCATTACCTCATCAGGACAAGCTGTCTCTGGAGGGATTTTTAGAGCACAAAATGGTGCAAGTCTAACTTTTAGCGGAGATACAACAATCAATGGCAATGGCAACACAGCCATCACGATGGGGAGTGGAGCTCTTAGTATCAACTCTTCTGGTGGAAAAAATGTGCAAATCTCAGGAAATATCAACGCAGGGAGTGGGACAAGCACCATCAAACTTGATAGTCAGGACAAAATCACAGGAACTTACACAGGTAGTGGCAATCTTACACTTGACATTGACGCCTCCACTTACGCAGGAAGCGTAACCAACAACGGCACAAACAGCACTAGCACTATCAATATCACTAATAGAGGACAACTCCAAGGCACACTCACCACGCAAGGACAAAAACTTAACCTCACAATGAATAATGGCTCTATCACCCAAAGTGTCAATTCCACTGCTCAAAACAATACAGCCACTCTCACAAGCTCTACCATCACAAACAACGCCTCTTTTAATGGAAGTGGCACAAATAACGTAACAATGAGTGGGGGGAGTATCGGTGGAAAACTCACAGCAGGAAATGGGACAAATACGATTGAGATTAAAGATAGTGCAAGAGTGAATGGTGGATTTGACGCAGATGGCACTACAATGCTGACAATGGATAGTGGGACAATCGGTGGCACTAGCAATATTCAAGGAACAAGTTTCACAGCCGAACTCAAAGATAAATCCAATCTAGGCACTCTTACCTCATCAGCCTCTACAAACGACTTCAAATCAGATAGCTCAACTATCACAAGCCTCACACTCAATGGCACAACAAAAAATGAAGCCTCTCTCACAAATACCAATGTTACCAATGGAGTGTCTTTGCAAGGGGGAAACAATAGCGTTACAATGAATGGGGGGAGTATTGGGGGGAAGCTTACCACTAAGGGAGGGGGGACAAACAATGTAACGATACAAAGTAATGCGAGTATCAGTGGTGGATTTGACGCTGATGGCACTACAACGCTGACTGTGGATAATGGGACAATCAATGGCACTAGCAATATTAGTGGGACAAGATTTCAAGCCATACTTACAGGGACAAATACTCTAGGAGATCTAAACTCCACAGCCACCACAAATATTTTCAATGCCTCAGGCACCACAGCCAATAATCTTAGTTTTTCAGGGACAAATCACTCTATCCAACTTGTAAGTTCAAATATTAACAATACTCTGACTACACAATCCAATGGAGGATTGGCAAGCATCACTTCAACAGATTCCACTATCAATAAAATCGTGCATTCAGATTCAAAATTTCAAGCAATACTTTATGGCAATACAACCATCACTCAAGGAATCACGGTTAATTCAGGGACACAGGCAGTAGTCCAAGCCAATGGAAACTCTCAAATCAATGGAGCTTCCACATTTTCAGCAAATGTTAATCAGGTTGGATTTTATGGAACTTCAGGTGGAGGAGACTTTGTTTTTAATGGAACAACACAGAACAATCTTCTTGCCTATGGAACCAATACAATCCAAAGTGCAACAATGACAGGTGCAATCAATCAAATAGGAGTAATGACCACGACAGCCTCACTTGTCATTCAGGGCGACGCCACTCTCACAGCTACAACAAGAAATACCGTAAAACTTGATAATGGGACAATCAATGGCACACTCACTACACAGGGCTTAACTTCCGTAAGCTCAGGACAAGCAGGAAATGCAACAATCAATGGGGGAATTCGCCATAGTGATGGAAATCTTACAGCAATTTTTAATCAAAACTCAAAAATCAGTAATGGGATACAAACCACAGGAGGGATAGGCACAGCACTTGTCAATCTCAACAATACAACCACACTTAGTGGGGATTCTTCATTTGCAAACCAAACAAATAAAATAAATCTCTACAATAGCTCCCAAGTCAATGGCAATATCACTTTTGCAGGAGGGACAAGCACTCTTACAGCTAATAGCGATTCAGCTATCACAGGGCAAATTATCAGTGGAGCAGGGACAGGGACAACAGACCTTACCATAAACCAAAACGCCACAATCACAGGGGGGATTGATACACAAGCAGGGGCAGGAAAAACCACAGCCAACTTCACCACAGATTCAAAACTCCAAAGTGGAACTTCTACTTTCCACTCCGATATTGACATTACTTTTGCAAATACTTCCAAAGCCATTAGTGAGACTTTCAATGTCGCTCAAGGCACAGCCAATATCAAATTTCAAGATAATGCAGAGATGCAAGGGGGAAGTATCAACAACAATGGGGGAGATGCTAATATCACTTTCACAAATAGCTCCAAAATGACAAATGGGACAATCAGCACCGCTTCAGGAGATACAACCCTCACAGCAGATACAAGTGCAAACCTCACAGGCACACTTACCCAAAGTGGTGGGACATTTAATGCTACCTTTAAAGATGATTCCCAATTCAATGGTAATGCCACCCAAAGTGGGGGGGATTCAACTATCACATTCAAAGATAATGCCAAATGGACAGGGAATTTTGATCAAAGCAATGGGGCTTCAAATATCACCTTTCATGGTATAGCCAATATGCAAGGAAACATCACCACTACTAATGGAACTACAAATATATCTTTTGATAACCAAGCCTATATCGTAGGAGATATCAAAGCTCAAGGGACAAAGAATGATGTAACTTTTAATAATTCACTTTTGAAGGGCAATCTCACTCTTGATGGTTTGGGAGATATTATGGGAAACAGCAAGGGAGATTTTACAAATAGCAGGATTACAGGCAAAGTTACAGGATATGATGAAGTAGAATTTAACCTCACCACTTCAGAAGTGCAAGGACAAATTTATCAAGGTCCAAGCGTAAATAACTCAGGAATGACAGGGGATTTCAAAAGCTCTCAAATCTTGGGGGGATTTGTAGGAGAACGATCAATCAACAATCTCACCCTCACAAATAGCAAGATAGCAAATGGGATACAGCAAAAAAGTGGCAAACTTACCCTCACTGCCACAGAATCCATCATCACAGGGGGATTTGAGGGGACACAAAATTCTGAAAATGATATTACAATGACAAAAGGAAGTCTAAGTGGAGGGATCAAGCAAACCACAGGAGGTCTTGACTTCCTCTCTGAAGGCACAACCATAGAAGGGGGATTCCAAGGGACAAGCTCCACTAACACTCTCAAAATGCTTGATGGGAACTTCAATAATGGCGATATCACTCAAAGTGGGGGAAGCCTCAAGGCTGATATTGTCAGTATGCAAAACATTGGGAGCTTCAATGGAACTAACAATTCTCAAAATGTTATCCACCTGATGGATACAACGATAGCAAATGTATCTCAAAATAGTGGAAGTTTGGAATTTAGGACAAACGCAGAAGTAACAGGAAATATCCAAGGCACAGGCAACAGCACTAATAATATCAGCGTTACAGGAGCGAATGTCGGAGGGACAATCTCACAAAATACAGGCTCTATGGATCTCTATCTCACAAATGCCAAGGTTACAAGCACAAATACTTCTATCAGTGCTACAAATGCAGACTTTGGACTCTATGCCAATACAGCTGTTGTAGAGGGTGGGATTACTCTCACCTCATCAAATACAAGTGGAGTATCCAATGCCCTCACCCTCAAAGGGGAGTTTAATCAAACCAATGGGGCTTCTAACCTCACTTTTGCAAATAGCACTTTTGAGGGAGATATCTCTATCACTTCTGCCACAAGTGCAAGTATGATTTTTACAAAATCAGAAATAAAAAATATTCAAGCCAATAATGGCTCAACTTCTTTTAATCTTACCAATAGCAAAATGGGGGATTTTTCAGGAAATAGAGGGACTCACTCTGTAACATTGACAGATTCTGATGCAGGGACTTTCACTCAAACCAATGGTAGAGAGCTTACAATCAATGCCACAAGCGGATCTACCACTCAAAGTATCACAAGCAATTTCTCCACCCTCTCTATCTCTTTAAATAATTCAAGAGTAGAGGGGAATATCAGCAATAATGGAGAAAATACCACTATCTCTTCTCAAAATTCCACCATTACAGGTGATGTTACACAAAGAGCAAGTTCGATGAACTTCAATGCTTCAGATACACAAGTAGAAGGAAAGTATAAGCAAACCGATGGGGTGAGTATGGTGAATTTCACAAACTCTTCTATCGGACAAGGGATAGATTTCACCACAGTGCAGAGTGGGACTCTTAGCTTCGCTCAAAATTCAAGGATCACAGGTGGATTTACCTCAAGTGATAGTCGTTTCTCCTTTATGCTTTTAAGCAATTCTACACTGAAGGGGGGATTTACTCAAACTCAAGGTAGTGTAACAGGCACACTTGATGGGGGCTCTTCAATCAGTGGAGGAAATGGAACAGCAGGACTTACTCTCTCTAGTGGCTCTACCACCCTCTCCCTTTTTAATAGCTCTAAGATTGAAAATGGTATCACAGCCACCGATCACACTACCACAATCCTTGTCGATGGCTCAAAGATTGATGGAAATATGACAATCACAGGGGGGAGTTTTGATCTCACAGCACAAAACAACTCCACAATCACTAGCCCTCAAATGCAAGTGCAAAACGCACATCTTAAACTCACTCTTGATACGACTTCAAAGTTTGAGGGGAGTTTAGAGCAAACAAACAACAATCAAGAAATCACAATCAAACAAAACTCTACCTTTACAGGCAATATCACAAACACTAACACCAATAGCATAATCCATATCCAAACAGGTGGGAAGCTTGAGGGAAGTTTAGAGCAAACCAATGGCTCACTCAAGCTTGATCTCTCTAATGATGGAAATATTACAAATGATGTTACACTAAGTGGCGTTACCACGACACTTTCAGGAAGTGGGACAGATAATAGTATCGGTGGAAATTTCTCTCAAACTAATGGTAGCGTTACAGGCTCGATGAATGGACTAACCCTTACAGGGACTTACACTCAAGATGGTGGGACTTCAAGTGTGAGCTTCACAAATTCAGCATTCCAAAATAACACCACAATCACAGATGCCACTAGCTCCTCACTCACATTTGATCATTCCATTCTCAAAGCCTATACTATCAGTGGAGGGGATGATAATACTCTCAAGCTCCTCAATGACACAACAATGACAGGGAATCTCACACTCAAAAATACAGCCACAGCAACGCTCAAGATGGATAGCTCAACGATTGAGGGGAATATAGACGCTCAAAACAACTCTACCCTCAACTTCAATACTCTCAATTCCCAAGTTACAGGCACAACCACAATTGACACAGGGGGACTCACAGGCATAGCCGATAGCACAAGCTTTGGTGGGGATTTCACTCTTACAGATACGACTTCAAATGTGAGTTTCACTAATGGAAGCACTATCAATGGAGATGTAACAGCCACAGGGACAAACTCTAATAATACAATCAAGTTTGATAACTCCTCTATCACAGGCAATCTCTCTCAAACAGATGGAGAAATCAGTCTTGATCTCTCCAATGGCTCTAGTATTGGAGGAGATCTCACATTTAAAGATACAAATGCTCACTTCACAGGCAGTGGGGCAGGAAATAGTATCGGTGGAAATTTCCTCTCCAAAAACTCAACCCTTACAGGAGATGTGAGTGGATTGACACTGACAGGGACATTTACTCAAGAAAATGGCACTTCAAATATCACTTTTAGAAATAACTCAAATTTCAATGGAGAGGTAACAATCAAAGACGCAACCTCTTCAAACCTCAACTTTACTAATCAATCAGGGATAAACAATACACTTACAATCACAAATGGAAATAATAATGCAGTCAATCTTAGTGATAATTCCTTTATCAATGGTGCGACTACCATCACAGGTGCAACAGCTACCATCACAGGCTCTAATGGTTCTTCTATCACAGGAAATTTGAGTGCTGACAATTCCACTACCACCCTCTCCCTCACAGGCTCAAGCTTCAATGGAAGTATCACCCAAAATCAAGGGACTATGAATCTCACAGGGACAAATGGCTCAAGTTTCACTACTCAAGGCGTTACAATCAATGGCAATGGGACAACAGCGACAACAAATGTCAATCTTGACACCAATTCCACCCTTACAGGCAATATCACAGCAGATTCCTCTACTCTCACTTTCAATCTCAATAACAACTCCTCTCTAGGAGAAGCAGGAAATCCTTCAGATATAAACCTCACTAATAGCACCCTCTCTATCACTGCAAGTAATGGCTCAAGCTTCAATGCCAATATTACAGACAATAACAACACAAACACCCAACCGCTCAAAACAGCCACTCTAGGCTTTAGCTCAGGCAGTGTCTATAATGGAAAGATGAACTTTAGTAATATTGACACCACAGCCACATTCACAGGCTCTACCCTCAACTCTGAAGAGATGACAATCGCAGGGGGAAGTTTCACACTCAAATATGATAGCTCTCCTAATGGTGGGGTGATTAGCAAACTCACAGCCACAAATACAAAGCTAGACATTACAGCCACAGGGGGTAGCCGAGCCTTTATCAATGAGCTTTCAACCACAGATAGCACCCTTGACCTCCTAGCAGAAAACAATGCAAGATTGATGGCAAATGTTACTTTGCAAGGCAACACAACAGCCACCTATACTGCCCTCACCAATGGAAATCTCAATGTCAATACAACTATCGCCTCCCAAGCCTCTACACTTGATGTCAATCTCAGTGGAGGAATGCTACAAGGGAGCTTCACTCAGACCGGCAATGGAGCTGGAGGGTTTAGTGTCGGAGATGTAGTGCTAGAGAGTGTAGGGAACTTTGGAGGAAGACTAGCAATCACTGATGATTCTCAGCTCAAATCCCTCTCGCTCAGCAATGATGAGCAAATCCTCTATACCAATGCCCTTTTTGCCTCAGCGTTTAGCAATCCGATGAGCTATGTGGATTTTACATTGGAATTTGATGATACAGCTACTACCTCTAGGGTAGGCAAAGAAATGATTGTCAAACCCAATCCCATAAATGGTCAGCCAATCCCTGACGCTCCCAATGGACAAACCTATGTGCGACAACTTCAAGTCAATACTCTAAGTGGAAATAATGGGCTTTTTAGAGTGTATGCAGATTTGGGGGCAGGACTAGCAGATAATATCTTGGCTCAAAAAGCAAGTGGAGATCACCTCATTCAAGTGCAATACCGAGCCGAGACTTTCCAAGAGATTGGGGGGCAAAGAATTGTCGTAGCCAAAGTTACAGATCCAACTACTTCAGTGAGCTTCAAAGGGACTCAAAGCGAGGTAGGGCTTACACGCTATGATACTGAAATCCTCAAAGAGAATTCAGCTGATGGACAAGGATTTGAGTGGATTATCGGACAAGCCACGCCTTCAGGGATTAGCTATAGCTCTAAGATTATTGCTTCCATGATTCAAAGCCAATATCGTAACTTTAGCGTTGAGATAGATAGCCTAGATAGACGACTAGGGGATCTCAAATATATCCAAAGGGATTTGGGGGTATGGATGAGGGGATATGTGGGACAAGGAAGCCAAGAGGCAAGGGACTTTAGTGTGGCTTCAAAAGATAATTATTATTCTGTATGGGCAGGGGTGGATTTCAACTCTTTGGGCTTGACTGTGCATAACTTTGCAGGAGCATTCTTCAACTACACAGCTATCAACACAGAGAGCAAAGACTACACAGCCAAAGGCTATAATGTCGCTTTTGGAATCTACAACACCTTTAAAGCTTTCAGTGGATTCTATGCTGATGTATTGGCAAAATACATTTATAGCTCCAATTCTTTTGAAATCAGCAACTACTCTTTGGCAAAAAATAGTCCAAGTATAAGTAACCACAAACTGCTCTTAAATGCTGAAATTGGGTATAGCTTTTATTATGGAGAGAAAAATAAAAGTGGATATATTGAGCCACAATTTCAGGTAACAAGTGGGTATATTGACAAATCCACTCTTGAAGTGGTTGATGTGAGTGGAGAGACAATTAGTGCTACAATGGCGAGAAATTTCCCTGTCAATATTAGAGCAGGTGTGTTTTGGGGACAGGTTTTTGGAGAAAAAATCAAATCCCATATCAAAGTTGGAAGCTCTTTTGCTTATGATGTCAATAGTGGTGGAGATCTTAGCTTCAAAGATAGCTCCACAGAACTTAGCTACAAACAAGATGGCGATTTTAGAATGATTTTGAGTGCTCAAACAGATTTTACTTTTAATGACTTTTTCAAGCTCTATGCAAGTTTGGATACAAGCTTTTTTGGGGATTATAATGTCGTGTATTCTGCAAATGTAGGGCTTAGAATGACTTTTGGAAGGGCTAATAATCGAGTAAGAAATGTCCCAATGGTCTATAACCCCTATACTCCACCTGTGGCAATCAATGACGATAAACGCACCGTGCCTGTGGTAAAACGCTACACTACAAAAGATATCGATCAAAACTATGCAGGAAAACCTAGAAAAATAGAAAGCTATATTGAGGGCAATCAACTCCCCACACGCACTCCAAATGGCATAGGAGGATATAGCTCTCAATCACGCCAATCTGTCCGAGATATTACAAGTGAGGTAAGCTTCTGATGCGTATCTCTCCTGCTATCACTTTATCTGTCTTATTGCTTGGAGGGGTGGGGCATGGAGTGGTGCCAGATCTGAATGGACAAACTCTTGATAAGGTAGATATCAAAAACGATGAAACTTTGACAATCAATAGCGTGGGTGGGAGTAATATCATCAAACAGCTCCGAATGTATTGGCTCAAAGATGGAGCAGGGGTAACATTCAATATCACAGGGGGGAGTCTTGATGTAGGATTAACCCTCAACAATGCAGATAAAGCTCAAAATAATGTAGCTTTCAATATCAGCAATGGTGCTTCACTCACCCTCACAGCAGGGGCAAATGGTATGGGGAATGGTGTGTTCCAAGGCTCAAATACTACACTTCAAGCCACAGTAGGAGGGATACTTAAGGGAAATCTTAGTAATGATGGAGAAAGCACTATCACAATCAATAATGGAGGAGAAATACAAGGAAATATCACCCAAATAGGGGGGACAATGAACGCCACTATTGAGGGGACACTTACGGGAAGTATCACCTCTACAAGTGGGGTAACTACAACAAAACTTTGGGCAAATAAAGATCAAACTCCTGCTAACCCAACAGCCACAATCACAGGAAATATCTCTATTGAAGGAGGGGGATTAGAGGGGATTGTCAAAGGCTTGACTTTGAAGGGTAACTATACTCAAACAGGAGGAAGCTCTGATATTGCCTTTCATCACTCAGATTTTCAATCAGCCACCACCCTCAGTGGAGCCACCACGACCATTCACTTCTACTCTACCAATCTCAAATCCATCTCAGCCACCAATGGCACAACTACAATCAATCTCAAGGGGGATCAAAAAACAGGGACGAATGGTGCTTCAGGCTCTACAATGGAAGACTATACAGGGATAGGGGGTGTGGGGTTATTGAGGGTAGTTGAGGGTTCTTCGACAAAAAGTGTTTCTCAAAGCGGTGGGACACTCACTCTCCAAGCTCTCAACTCCACAATCGATGGCTCTATCACAGGCTCAAATGGTGCTACACTTGATGTCTTTCTCAACACTCGCATCACTCCTACAAATCAATGGGATCAAGAAACCATATCAGGAGTAAAAAGTAAAGTCAATGGAAGTATCACAAATTCTAATGGTGCTACACTCATTGACTCTAGCAACTCAGAAATCACAGGAAGTATCAATCAAACAGGTGGGACACTCAAAGCTACGCTTAATAATACAACCCTAGATGGAAGCTACACCCAAAATGGAGGGCAACTCACCTTGTTTAGAGCAACAGGCTCTACTATTGGGCAAGGGATGATTATCTCTTCAGTTACACCAGGCAACACAATTCCACAAATCAGTCTAAGTAGCACAACAGTGAATGGAGGGATTAAAACTCGAACAATTAATGGGGGGATTAGCGGACAGATTACCGACAATTCAACCATTAATGGAGGATATGACCAAACGGGAAGAGATCGTGTTTATTTAAATTTTAGCAACTCCACGCTTAACAATGGTGTTCAGGTAAGAGATGGAGGGAATGCTAGGGGAAATCTTGCACTCTCTACAAGCTATGATACAGCGTTGCTTTTTGACAATAGCTCAACACTCAATGGAGGAATCATTTCCAATAATCACTCTATCTGGGTAGAGCTTGATAATAGAAGCACAGAAGAGGGAGATATCACCATCACAGGGGGAGATGCTTATATCAGTGGAAAGGGTAATTCAAGTTTTGAGGGAGATCTGACTTCTCAAGATACAGGAACTACAAGTCTATACCTTGATAACTCCACTTTCACAGGCGACATCACTCAAACAGGAGGCAATCAAAACCTCACAGCACTTGATAGCTCTACTATCAAGGGAAACATCCTCAACAATAATACAAATACAAACTTTGAGCTTCGCTCAAACTCAAAACTTGATGGATCTTACACTCAAAACAATGGCTCACTTGATTGGATACTAGGGGGAGAGGCTATCGTTAGCGGAGATGTTACGCTCAATGATGTGAATACCACTCTTGGCAATGGAGCAGCAGTAGATAAACTTGAAACCTTTAAGGGAGATTTCACTCAAAATGGAGGAACTCTTAGTGGGAATCTTGGAGGACTAACTCTTGAGGGTGCTTTTACTCAAAATAATGGAACTTCAAATATCACATTTGAGAGTGCAAATTTTCAGCAAGAAACCAAACTAAATAGCCCAGATCAAACCAATATCACTTTTGATAATAACTCTCAACTCAAAACCACCACTTTAAGTGGAAGTCTAAATGCCAACAACTCTTTCACACTTGATCACATTACAACTCTTGATGGAAATTTTAATTTAGTGCATTCCAAAGTAACTTTGGGTGTCAAAAATGGCTCAAAAATCACAGGAAGTATCAAATCTACTGATAACGACAATGAGCTTAAACTTGACTTTGAAGGCACTGATAATGAAATTGGGGGAGATTTAGAAATCAGCAATGGAAGTCTTGATGGAGACATCACAGGCACGACGATGAATGGAGCTATCAAGCTCACAGATGCCACAACTCACCTTCATATCATCGATTCTAGTGTAAATAAAGGGATAGAAATCACGCGTGGATATACATTGCTTACGATTGATAACTCAACCATCGGCACAGGCTTTACAATGAGCGGGGTGGATAATCAAGGCAGAAATCCTACACTAGGACTGAGTATCAATAATGGAAGCACAATTGAAGGAGATTTGACTTTTACTGATACCAATGCCACCCTAGGAGGATTTGGAGACAACAACACCATTACAGGAAACCTCGTCTCCACAGATTCAATCCTCATCACAGGAGGGGATGATTATGTTCAAGCAGGACACGAACCTCTCCCCACCTCAATCTCAGGAATGACAATACAAGGGACACTCAAGCAAGAAAATGGCACATTTGATCTCACATTCTCTAATAACTCAGATATCCAAGGCACAACCACTCTAAACAATGGAGATAAATCCCATCTCACACTTCAGCAATCCAAAATGGGCGAACTTGAGATTATTGAGGGAGATGACAATCTAGTCATCCTAGAGGATCAATCCACACTAGAGGGAAATATCACTTTCACAAATACAGAAGCCACACTCAAAGCCCTAAGCCAATCAACCATCAAAGGCGATCTTACAGCCACAGCCACAGCACCCACAACTCCCAAAAGCCATATTCTCCTAAATAACTCTACTTTCATAGGCAATATCAATCAAACCAATGGAGAAATCGATCTTAATTACACCAATGGCTCGGCAATGACAGGCGATATCACCCTTTCAGGATTGGAATTTCTAGCCACACTAGATCGCTCAAGCATTACAGGAAATTTCACAATAGGTGATAGTCAAAATACAATCACTATGAACAATGGCTCTTCAATCAATGGAGATTTTGTCTTGACAAACAATCCTAGTTTTACACTTACCTCCTCTGGCTCAACTATGCAAGGAAATATTACTCACACAGGAGAGATAGGAAATGGGGATGAGATTACTCTCAATTTCACTAACAACTCCACCCTCAACAATGGCACAATCAACTTCACAGGAAATATGGCTATTGATTCCACAAACTCACAGATTAACTCCACAGGGGGGATCAATCTAATGCTTGGGACTCTCAAGCTCACTCTCACTAACTCCACAGGGACGATTGAGAGCATAACCACAGCAGGATCTAACACCATCACTATCCTCACACAAAACAACTCAAACTCCACAATCAATTCCCTCAAAATGAGTGATAGTTCCACCCTCACTCTCACAGGGCAAAATGGAGCGATTCTCAATGGAGATATCAAGCTTGAAGGGACTGCCAATGCCATTATCACCTCTCTAAGCAATGCCAACCTCAAAGTCAATCTAACTCCTGCGACAGGAACAACAGCCACTATCACTCTCAATGGTGGTATCCTAGAGGGGACAATCAATCAAGCTCAACCCCAAGTGGGGACAATGACACTAGGGACAGCAGGGGCTTTTGGAGGGAGATGGATTGCCACAGGGGATTCTAACATCGCAACTCTCAATATCACAAACTCTTCAGGAAATGTCGCCAATGAAGCTCTAATGCAACAAGATACCTATAACACCACCATAAGCCTAGCAGATACCACAAGAGATGTAGGAGGGGCTTCAAGGATTGGTCTTGATATGGTGAAAGCTGGAGTTGCACCCACAGCAGGACAAACTGCAGAGAGAACTATCAGAGTGGGAAATCTAAGTGGATTAAATGGTGTATTTAGAGTCTATACAGATATTGGAGCTGAGGCAAGTGATAAGATTTCAGCAGTTAATGCTAGTGGAAATCATATTATGCAGGTGTATTACAACCCTGCCACATTTACCACAGAGATAGGCGATCGCTATATTGTCGTAGCCCATGTCGATGATGAGCAAACCACAGCAAACTTTGAGGGTGGGACAACCCAAGTGGGAACTCAAAGCTATAAAACAGATTTGAGAAAAGTAGTTTCTGAAAATGGAGGATTTGACTGGATTTTGGGGAAAACCCAAAGTGGTGGGGCAAACTATGGGACAAAAGTCATCTCTTCAATTATGCAAAGCCAATATCGAAGCTATGTGTTGCAAACTGAGAGTTTGCGTCAGAGAATGGGAGAGTTGCGAGATATTAACCGAGTGCATGGACTTTGGGGGCGTTATGCTATGGGGACAACCTATACTCCTGAAGATGAAAATGGGGTTGAAATCACTGACAACTACTATACTGCTTGGGTAGGATATGATCAAAATGTGCTAGATCTTAAAGGGCAAAATTTCTATGGTTTTGCACTTAGTTATAGCTATGTCAATCCTGAAGGCAAAGACTATGTAGGAAATATCCACAATATTGGATTTAACTTCTATGATACTTTTGTGGCAAGAAATGATTTTTATATGGACTTTGTCTTCAAATACATTCTTACATACTCAGATTATGAAATCTCTTACTATAACCTTGCCAAAAACACTCCAAGCTACTTCAATCACAAAGTAATGCTAAGTGCAGAGATTGGGAAAAAGTTTAAGCTCACAGAGAGCAAAAACCATTTCTTCCTCCAACCTGATTTTCAAATCTCTGTGGGATATATCTTTGGTAATGAACTCTCTTTTGTTGATCTCTCTCAAACCACAATTGATTCTAATATCGGAGGCTCAATCCCACTTATCCTTAGAACTGGGCTAAATGCAGGATATAGCCTAAATACTTGGCTCAAATCAGATTTTTATGTAGGGACTTCATTTTTCTATGAAACCACAGGGGGAGGAAATGTAGATTTGAGCGATTCATATAATGATGTGAGTTATAGTCATAAAGGAGGATTCAAACTCACACTTCAAGGGGGATTTGATATTTTATTTACCGATAATGCAAGGGTGTATTTTGAGGCAGGGACAAGCTTTTTGAGTAAAACTAAGACAAATTATTCAATCAATGCAGGAGCTAGATTTTCTTTCGGATACAAAAATACTCGCAAACTCAAAGCCCCACCACTCACCACACAAGAGCCTAAAAAACCTGAATACGATCCTAGAAATATTCCTGTGATTACTGACTACACCACAGAAGATATCAGAAACAACAACTCTGCAACGCCCAAAACTCCACAAGGCTATGATAGTGATTACTTCATCAACACTCGAAAATTCTATCGTGATAGAACAAGCGTAACCAACAACCCCAAACCCAAATACTAAAAATCACTTAGCTTTTAATCCTCCCCCTATTTTTACTCTTTAGAGCAAAGAAAGTCTTACCCCCTAGCCCTTTTGGCATACTCCTCACCCACTTCAAATGCCCTTTTATTGAGCTCTAGCACTTTGCTTGGCACTTTTTTTTGCATTACAGCAAATACAAGCTCTCTATCCATACAACCTGAAAGCTCCACGCTCACCCCCAAAGCCACGACTGATTGAGTCACCACATTGCCTATCTCGTTTTTGGCAATAGAGATAAGAGGGATTTCTACAATCTCATATCTTGCCCTATCCTCCTCACTTGCCCTCACAAGATTGCTATCAATGACAATAATCCCTCCCTCTTTTATCCCGCTCTTAAAAGAATCAAACCCCACTTGAGCAGTTGAGAGCATAAAATCAATCTTCCCCTCAGTAGCATAAGGATAAAGTATCTCCTCTTCATCTAGCAAAATATCTACTTTTGTTGGCCCCCCTCGCACTTGGCTTGTATAACTTGCAGCCTTGATTCCATAGCCTCCACTCTCTATCTTTGCCTCTGCCAAAATCTCTCCTGCCAAAAGCACACCTTGTCCCCCTACTCCACTAAATCTCAATGCCTTTCTCACTTGCCCTCTCCTCTTGCTTTCTTTCTCACTTCCTCATAAGCTTTGGTGTATTCCACCCTTGCTTCTTGGTGCAAAACTCCCACAGGGAATTTCCCTGCTCTCTCTTCTATGGGGAGTGATTCATATTTGGCTTTGGAGAGTGTGAGGCTATCAATCCACCTTAAACACTCCACTGCCTCTCCCATTTTATTTTTTCTTCCAAGATTGATATGACAATTACTGAAAATCTCCATAAAGCTAAAGCCCTCATGAGCAAACCCCTCACTTAGGATTTTCTCAATCCTTTTGGGGTTTAGCACACTCTCTCTAGCCACAAAAGAAGCTCCTGCACTCATAGCCAAATCACAGGCATTGAAATTGGGATCAATATTGCCATATTGTGCTGTGGCAGTCCAAAAGCCTTGAGGAGTGGTGGGGGAGGTTTGGGAGTTTGTCAAGCCATAGATGAAGTTGTTGATAAGCACCAAATTTAGATCAATATTTCTTCTACAAGCATGGATAGTGTGATTTCCTCCGATTGCCAAAGCATCGCCATCTCCACAGACTACAATCACCTTTTTGCTAGGATTGGCAAGTTTTATCCCTGTGGCATAAGCCAAAGCTCTGCCGTGTGTGGTATGCACGCTATTGCAATTGATATAAGAGCTCATTCTTCCACTACACCCTATTCCACTCACCACACACACATCTTTCATATCCCAACCATTCTCTACAATGGCTCGGATAATTGCTTTGAGAATCACGCCATCTCCACACCCCCAACACCAAAGTGTAGGTAATTTATCATTGCGTAAATACGCACTATAATCAAACGCCATTACTTGCCTCCCATACTTTGCAAAATCATCTCTTTCATCACCAAGGGATCAATTGATCTGCCATCAGATTGTCCGATAAATTTCACTTCTCTTCCCAACACCCTCTCAATCTCTTGGAGATATTGCCCTTTATTAAGCTCTACTACAATCACTTCTCTATCTTTAAGTAGCTCTTTGATTCTCTCTTCTGCCACAGGATAGAGGAGTTTAGGAGAGAAGATTCCCACCTTTACCCCCTCACTTCTTAAAGCCTTTAGTGCCTCCATTGCTGAAAGATACACAGAGCCATACGCCACAATAACCACCTCTGCATCTTCTAGCTCACTGCTTGAGTAAGTAAAAAGCTCATTGGCTCTGCTTTGGATTTTTCCCACTAGGCGATCGATGAGGGCTTGAGAGAGAGCTTTATCTTCAGTGGGGAATCCTCCCTTGCCGTGATGAAGCCCTGTGATATGATAGGGATAGCCTTGGAAAAATGGATTTAGCACAGCAGGAGTATTCTCTCCCACACCATAGGGGAAATAATCCTTGCTCTCTCCACTAAACCTCTTGCGTGAAGAGATTTTTATCTCACTTACTTCAGGCAAGAGCACTTTTCCATACATATGTCCTATGGTTTCATCAAGCACCAAAAATACAGGCGTCATCAACTCTTCAGCCAAGTTAAAAGCCTCAATGGTTTTAAAATAAATCTCCTCTAGGGTTGAGGGAGCAATCAGCACAGCTTGAAAATCTCCGTGTGTGGGGTGCTTGAGAAACTCTATATCGCCTTGAGATACACGAGTGGGAAGTCCAGTGGAAGGTCCTCCACGCATCACATCAACAATCACTAGTGGAATCTCAGCCATAAAGCCATAGCCAATTTGCTCACTTTTGAGCGAAATCCCCGGCCCTGAACTTGCTGTCATTGCCTTACACCCACTCATTGAAGCTCCAAGAGCTACACAAATTCCACTAATCTCATCTTCCATTTGAATAAAAGTCCCCTCATTTTTGGGAAGCAAAATACTCATTTGATGAGCAATCTCACTTGAGGGAGTGATAGGATACCCTCCAAAAAACTTGCACCCTGCCTCAATCGCTGCCAAAGCGACAAGCTCATTACCATTGATGACTAACTCTCTCATACTCTCTCTCCTTGAGGCAATATAAAGCCATTTTCTTTGATCCTTTTGCCTCTCTCTTGAGCCTCAAAGCTAATTTTTGCAAAACTATAATCTCCCTTCTCTGCTACAAAAATCGCAAAGTCAGGGCAATGCAACTCACATTCCTTGCACCCAATACAGCTCTGAGGAAAACTCACTTCAATCACCTTGCCTAGCACTTTGTGAGAATCTAGCCTCATTGACAATACTCCAGCAGGACACAAAGACACGCAAATATCGCACCCCTTGCATCTCTCCTCATCTACCCATACAGGAACTTTTTCCATCAAGCCTCCTTAGATTTTGCTTTTAGGGGATTATATATCAAAAAATTATCTTTTGAAATTCTCTTGATGTTCTTTGTAGTTTGTTGAGAAGCTATGCACTCCGTTTTGGTTACGCACAAAGTATAAATAAGGCACATCAGCAGGAGAGAGAGAAGAGAGAAGTGCAGACTTTGAGATACTTCCACAAGGGCAGGGAGGGACTCCTTTGTAACGATAGGTATTAAAAGGTGTGTCATCTTCTCTTATGCGTTGAGGGGTGATTTTTTGATGAGAGTATTTCCCATAATTGAGTGAGCCATCCATTTGCAAGGGCATTCCTCTCTTTAGTCTGTTATACACCACAGCAGAAACTAGGGGCATTTCTTTGGCATTGGCAGCCTCTTTTTGGATAATTGAAGCAATTGAGAGGATTTGCTTCCACTCTTTTGAGTTGGTTTGATAGCCATATTGCTTGGCAATTTTTTCATACTCTTTTTGAGAGTAGTTAAGCAAATAGGCAAAAAGCTCATTTGCATTGATTCCATAAGGGACTTTATAGGTTTGAGGGACTATATTGCCATCTTCACACTCCACTCTCTCTCTATATGCCCTCCATAGCTCTTCTTTGGGGATTTGGAGTGTTTGAGAGATTTGCTCTATAAAAAACACGGCACTCTCCCCTGGTATGAGTGTAATCTCTTTAAGTGGGGGCTTGGCTTTAGTGAGTTTATAGAGCAAATCAGCTTTACTCATCTCACTTTTGCCCAAATCAATCCACCCACTCTGAGGTTTTCCAAAAAATCGCAAAATAAGAGAATCTAAAGCATTGACATCTACCTTTTGAGAGTGTAAATGTGCTACAATAGTTTTAATTGAACCCCTTGGAAGTTGAATAACCTCTGAAGTAAAAACCCTAAGATTGAGATAGAACAGAATGCAAACACAGACAAAAAAGACAAAACCCAAAAAGAAATCAATCATTCTCACTACACTATTTCTCACGCTTGCCCTTTTAATCCTTGGTTTGTTTTTTACGCTCTATCGTGGGATACATATCCAAAACTTGAGCTTTTCAAATATCAAATTACAAGGATTGTATCTAAAACTTGACAATAAGTTTATTTTTACCCTTGACAAACTCCAAATCTCCCCCTCAAACACCCAATCAAGCTTCAATATCCAAAAAACCTTGCGTTGGTTTCAACGCAGTCTTGTAGCAATGTCTTATTTTAAGGAAGTGGAAGTAAGAGATATTATCTTGCCTGATTCACAACACGCCTCAATCTTTTATGATGGCAAACGCTATGAATTGCTTTTTCCCTCTGTGATTGCTCGATTTGAGCTTACTCAAGATCAAAGCAATATTCACCTCAATATCCAAAAACTTGTCTTTGAAAAATACAAAATCAACACCATAGGAAAATTCATCTTCTCAACCACCAAAAACAAACTTGCCTTTAATGTCGTGGCAAACTCTTTTGAGGAGGGAATGAATGCAGAAGAAAAGCTTGTCATCAAAGGAAATTCCGATCTTCAAACCCTCAATCTAAGTGCTTTTAGCACCACACTCAAATCTCTTGATCCCTTCAAAGAGCAAATCAAAGAACTAAACTTCACGCTCTATAAGTGGCTATTTCAAAAATCTCAATTCAACAATGTGAGAATCACAAATCTTTTCTTCTCTGCTCCTTTTAATGAAAATTTTGCACAAAAGCTTTTAAAAAGCCTTTATGCAGAAATCACGCTTGAGAATGTTGCACTCCGATTAGAAGAAAATCTCCCTCCTATCACCACCCCACACCTAAGCGTAAAATACAAAAACGACACTCTAAGCTTCTTGCTAGACTCTCCTAGATACGAAGATCTCAAACTTGATGGAAGCAAAGTAGAGCTTACAAATTTTGGAGGGAATTTACAAACCATAGTTTCTATCAAATCCCAAGAGGCGATTTTGGATCAAAGGCTTCATCATCTCTTGCAAACTTATGATATTGATTTTGATATTCATCAAAAAAACTCAAATATCAATGTGGATTTAAAGCTCACTTTTGAGGCACAAGAAGAGGGAGTAGAAGTGGAGGCAAAAGGGATTTTAAAATCCCAAGATGCTGATTTTGATTTTTTTGGTTTCCCAATCTTTGCCCAAAACCTCAATGTGGTTTTAGACATTACCCCACAAGAAAAACACATCTTCCTCAATGATTCTAAGCTTTCATTTGAAAATCCTGAATTTTTGGGATTAGTGAATTGTGATATTAATCTCAAAGACAAAAAAGCTCAAGGAAAAATCAATCCTGATTATCTCATCATCAATGCCAATGACAACCCTCAATCACAACTTGATGAAATCCTTGAATTTTCAGGGCAAGAGGTTCAACAAATGCGTTTTGGTGTGGATTTTGCCGATACTCCTCTTATCACGCTAGAGGATTTCAAAGCCCAAATCTCCCTCTCTCCTACCAAAAACATTATCCTCAGCGATATTAGCAAACTCTATCCCTACTCTCCCCTACTGCAATATCTTGCAATCCACAAAGGCGAAATCGCAATCCAAACACAAGATTTCAAAACCATTTATATCCAAACTCAAATCTCAGACCTAGCCTACCCTCTCTTTGATAAAAAATGGAATCCAATCAAAGAGCTTCACTCTACAATCAAAATCACTCCAAAAAGGATTTATGCAAGTTCTTTAGATGAGAGCATTATCCTAGATTATCAAGATCATTTTCTCAAAGCCAATTTTGTGAGCAAAAACTTTGATTTAGACGCACTAGAGCAAAACAAGATTCCCTTCCTCTCTTTCAACACGCCCAAAACTCAACAAACTCAACAAACTCAATCCCAAGAATCCCCAAGCAATTTTCAACTCTATTTAGAAGCCAAAGATTCAGGGGTGCGATACAAAAATTGGATTGTGCCAACAGATGAAATCATTGTCAATCTCATTGATGGTAAAATCAAAGCCGATCTTACGCATAAAAATGGAGTAGCCAATCTTGATTTCTATGATGATATTATCAAGTTTCAAGCCAATAACTTTAGTGGCAATTTCATCAACCTTATTGCAGATAAAACGATTGTAGAGGGTGGGCTTTTTAGTGGTAAGGGGATTTACAAAAACAAAGTCTTAAGAGGGGAGATTGAGATCCAAAATACGATTTTCAAGAACTTTGCCACCTTGCAAAATGTCGTTGCACTCATTGATACAATCCCCTCACTTATAGTTTTCAAAAAACCTGGACTTGGAGCTGATGGCTATGAGGTAACTCAAGGCAGAATTACTTTTGATGTCAATAATGAGTATTTGGGACTGAAAAAGATTGATTTGATTGGAAGCTCTATTGATGTGCTTGGCAGTGGGGTTGTCAAACTAGAGGATAAAAGCATTGATATTGCTCTAAATATCTCGACAATTAAAGGACTTTCAGAAGTTTTGAGTAAAATTCCTATCGTTGGTTATCTTTTGTTGGGTAAAGAAGGTAAAATATCCACAGGTGTGGTAATCAAAGGAACACTTGATGATCCAAAATCAGAGGTAACGATTGCTGAAGATTTAATCAGTGCACCTTTTAAAATCATTCAGAGAATTTTTACAGGAGAATAAAATGACACTTTATGAAGGAATTGAGGGACAAACCTATAAAATCATTCAAATCAAAACTCCCGATGAGACACTTGCTCATCGTTTGCTTTCTTTGGGATTGACTAAAGATTCCCAAATCTTTTTGGAGCGGTTTTCTTCCAACAAAGCCACTTTGGCTATCCAAATCAACCATAGCAAACTTGCCCTAAGAGATAGTGAAGCTCAAATCATCATCGTTGAGCCTCTATGACAAAAAAGCAAAAAGCTCAAAAGCTCAAAAGGCTTTTTCTTCTTGCCTATCCCAACCCCAAAACAGAGTTACGCTATCAAAATCTCTATGAGCTTTTAGTCAGCGTTATGCTCTCAGCCCAATGCACAGATAGGAGGGTCAATCTCATTACCCCCTCTCTCTTTGCCTCTTATCCTACCCCCAAACACTTAGCCAATGCCAATCTTGATGAGCTAAAGGCGTTGATCCAAACTTGCTCATTTTTCAACAACAAGGCCACCAACCTCATCAAAATGGCAAACCAAGTATTAGAAAATTTCAATGGAGAGATTCCTCACACTCAAGAGGAGCTAAAAACCCTCTCAGGGGTAGGACAAAAGACAGCCAATGTCGTTTTGATAGAGTATTTTGAAAAAAATTTTATGGCTGTGGATACCCATGTTTTCAGGGTTTCACACAGACTTGGATTAAGTTGTGCAAAAACAGCACTCAAAACAGAGCAAGAATTAGTAAAATTATTCCAAAATGATTTAAGTGCATTGCATCAAGCTTTTGTCCTTTTTGGACGCTATGTTTGCAAAGCCCTCAAACCAGAGTGCCAAGATTGCTTTGTGCGAGAGTTTTGTGTAAGCACAAAAATCTTTAAACCCCAATAAGGATGGAAAAATGGAAGTGATTATCGAAAGTTTTATACAAACAATTCAAACCACCACAGGAGTAACCCCAGAGCAAATCCCTCAAGGAATCACGCACGGCTATTGCTCCAAAATCTCTACAAGTGAGGCAAATTTTTATTTCTATAGTGATATTGAGTTTTTGCATTTTCTCTCACACGCCATTCTTTTTGAGAGCAATCCCCAAAAAGAAGATCTTTATGATTTGTGCAATGAATTGGCCAATCTTGTGATTGGGAAAGCCAAAGTTTTGTATTCTCAACAAAATATTCAAACCACTCTTAGCACTCCAAGTTTTTTAGGAGAAACTAGCAATGCTCCAAGCCACCTAGAGGGAATACATTTTGCAATAGAGAAAGGAAAATGTAGTATCTACAAGGAGAAATTATGAGCTCAGCAATCCTCAATCAGGATTATGAACACACCGAAAAAGAAGTCGAACTTGCACGCAATTTTGAGAGAATGATGGAGAATTATGCAGGGCTTTTGGATATGGAAGTTGTCTTTGATGCCCAACTTGCTGCCACTCGCTTAAGCCTAAGGGATATTATCAAGCTTGAAAAAGGCTCAATTATTGATTTGCAAAAACCCGCAGGAGAGAGTATTGAAGCTTTTGTCAATGGAAGAGTGATTGGCAAAGGAGAGGTAATGGTTTATGAGAAAAATCTAGCTATTCGTATCAATGAAATACTTGATTCTGATGCGATTATTTACTATATCACTCGTGAGAGAATTTAGTGCGTTTTTTATCCTTTTTGCTTCTATTTTTTTGCTTCTCTCAAGCTCTTGAAATCTCACAAATCAAAATCACTCCCTCACTCAAAAAAATAGAAATCTCCCTCCCTTCCAAAGAGAGATTTCAAACCTCTAATCAAGAACACTGCCTTCTTCTCACTTTCTCCTCCCCTCTCATTGGGGAATCACTCACTCAAAAACTCCAATCTCCATTTGAGCAAATTACTATCTCAAACAATTCTCAAAACAAAGCCCAAATCACTCTTTGTGGTAAAAATCTTGAGCTTTCTATCCAAAAAGGTCAAGAAGAGAGCGTTTTGAGTTTTAGCTCTGAGATTCTTCAAGTCTCTTGGGGATCATATTTTTCAGTCATTGGATTTTTGGGAGCTATGATTATTGTCTTATATTTTGTAAGAAAAAAACTCAAACTCCCCACTCAAAAAATCCACTACTCAGAAATCCACCTCAAAGCTAGAGCAAAACTCATCGCTTTGGAGTATGAGGGAGAGAAATATCTTATTTTTTCCAATCAAAAAGGTTGCACGCTTCTCAATCATTATCCAAAAACAAAAGATAATAAGGAATTCACAGATTTAATCAAGGAAGAGTAATTGCGAAAATATCGCCTTATTATCACACTTTTTCTCTCTTTTTCTCTCCACGCTCTCCTTGTCGCCTACTTTATCATTCATCAAAAAAATCTAGGATTCAAAAAAGGTGTGGGAGAGCATAGGATTAAAGCCTCATTCAAAACCCTCTCAGAAATTCCTCAAGAATCTCTTAGCTCTCTCACCAAGCCCCAACCTCTGCTAAAATCCAAAGCCACACCCCCTCCCACTCCCCCTACTCAAAAACCCAAAAAGATTGAAAAACAACAAACAAGCAAAGAGATAATCAAAGAAGAAAAAATAAACAAAGAGCAAGAAACTCCTAGAGAGTCTCCTAGAGAAATCTCTCAGGCAACACCCCAAGAAACCCCTCAAGAACTCCAAGAAGCACAAACCCTAGAGCAATCTTTGCAAAACCTAGATTTATCTCAAGAGCCACCCTCACAAGAAAACGCTCAAGAGCAAACTCCTCCCCTTCCCTATAAGCAAACCCTTGCCTATCAATTTGCAGATACTTACACCAAGAAAAATATTTCTGAAATCTATGGAGCAGAGTTTGGAGAGTTAGGCAAAGAAGAGCAGGAGTTTATCATCAACAATCTCTCCTATATCGGACGCATCACTCAAAGCTATCTTAGATATCCAGCAAACGCAGGAATGCTCAAGCAGTCAGGAATGAATGTCGTAGAGTTTTACCTCCACCCCAATGGTGATATCAGTGATCTTAAAATCATCAAGCCTAGTGGGTTTATCCTGCTAGATCGCAACAGCACCAAAACCATAGAGATTGCTTATAAAGATTATCCACATCCCAAAGTCAAGACTTTGATACGCTTTTATATCAGTTATATTATGAAGCCTTATTGAAGATAAAAGAAGTTATGGCCGGGAGAGAGGGATTCGAACCCCCGGAGGTGTGACCCTCAACGGTTTTCAAGACCGCCGCTTTCGACCACTCAGCCATCTCCCGATAAAAATGTGGAGGCGACACTCGGATTCGAACCGAGGAATCAAGGCTTTGCAGGCCCATGCCTTACCACTTGGCTATGTCGCCACATAAAAGTTGGTGCCCGAAGCCGGACTTGAACCGGCACGAACGCAATGTTCGAGGGATTTTAAGTCCCTTGTGTCTACCATTCCACCACCCGGGCTTCTAAGCATCGTGTTATCAAAAAGAACTAAATTTTCATTTGGAGCGGGAAACGAGGATCGAACTCGCGGCCCCAACCTTGGCAAGGTTGTGCTCTACCACTGAGCTATTCCCGCAATCAAAACCGAGATTTTAGCAGGGTTTTTATAAAAAATCAAGATAGAATGAGAAAAATATAAAAATATTGAGAAAAGCCCCAAAGAAAAACCAAAATACCCCCGCTCTAAGACGAGGTAACCTATGCCAAAAGCATAAGCCTACTTCCAATTTCTTTGCGAAAAAGGATTTCAGGATAATTATACCCCCACAAGGTAAATCACACTTTTTAAGCATTTTAGATAATGCCCTCAAAGTATGCTTAGGTTTTGATAGAATACACTCTTTAAATTTTTGGCAAATGAGGAAAAAGTGCTAACTCAATTTCAAACCTATCCATTTGAAAAACTCTCTTCTCTCCTAAAAGGGATTACTCCTCCCAAGGACAAACCCCTTATTGATCTCACAATTGGAGAGCCACGATTTCAAACCCCTCTCCCTATCCAAGAAGCACTCAAATCTCACACCTCTCTTCTCCAAAAATATCCCAAAAGCAAAGGAGAAGATTATCTCAAAGAAGCCCAACTTCACTTCCTTAAAAATCGCTTCTCCCTCACTCTCTCTCCCACTCAAATCATTCCCACTTTTGGGACAAGAGAGGTGCTATTTAACTTCCCTCAATTCTTTCTTTATGGATTGACAAACCCCACTATGGCTTATCCTAACCCCTTTTATCAAATCTATGAGGGTGCTTCTCTTGCTTGTAGGGCAAAAGTATTTTTAATGCCCCTAAATGAGGACAATCATTTCAAGCCCTCACTCACAGAGCAAGAGCTAGAGCAAGTCAATCTTGTAATCCTCAACTCCCCCAACAACCCCACAGGAGCAGTGCTAGAGATAGAGGAGTTAAGAGAGTGGGTAAGAAATGCACTCAAATACAATTTTGTGATTTTAAGCGATGAGTGTTATAGTGAGATTTATGAAGACAAGCCCCCTCATAGCATTTTAGAAGCCTCAATTTTAGAGGAAAACACAAGCTTTAAAAACATTCTAGCCCTCAACTCTATCTCCAAACGCTCCTCAGCCCCCGGTCTTAGAAGTGGGTTTATTGCAGGAGATGAGGAGATTCTTAGAGCTTATGGGCTTTATCGCACTTATTGTGGGTGTGCGATTCCCCTCCCCTTGCAAGAGGCCTCAAAAGTGGCGTGGGAACTAAGCAGTGAGGATACAAGAAAAATCTATGCAAAAAACCTCAAAATCGCTAGAGAGATTTTCTCAAATACTCCTATCTCTCCTTATAGTTTCTATGTTTGGCTAAAAGTGGGTGATGAACTAGAGTTTTGCAAAACTCTTTATGAAAAAGAGGGGATTATGCTTTTGGCAGGAAGCTTTCTAGGGCGTGAGGGAGAAGGAGAGGGCTTTGTGAGAATTGCTCTAGTGTATGAGGAGCAAGTCATTCAAGAAGCATTAACAACAATTAAGAAATATTTATAAAGGTTAGAAATGAAAGTGCATTTTATCGGTATTGGTGGGATTGGAATCTCAGGGCTTGCTCGCTATCTCAAATCTCAAGGGGTGCAAATCAGTGGCTCTGATATTGCTTCAAACAAAAGTGTAAAAAAGCTCCAAAAAGATGGAGCAAAAATCACAATCCCCCACTGCAAAGATGCCATAGAAGGGCAGGATTTAGTCATTCACTCAGCAATCATCAAACCTGAAAATATCGAAATCATAGAGGCAAAAAATCAAAATATCCCAATCCTTTCAAGAAAAGACGCATTAGAGAAAATTTTGCAAGACAAAAGAGTGTTTAGCGTATGTGGGGCTCACGGCAAAAGCACAACCACAGCGATTTTAAGTAGCATTTTGCCTCACTTTGGGGCAATCATTGGGGCAGAGAGTAAAGAGTTTGATTGCAATGTGAGAGAAGTAGAGAGTGAGAGCATTGTGTTTGAGGCTGATGAGAGCGATAAGAGTTTTTTGAACTCAAACCCTTATTGTGCGATTGTTACAAATACAGAGCCAGAGCATATGGAGAGCTACAACCATAACCTTGATGAGTTTTATGAATGCTACAAATCCTTTCTTTTAAAAGCCCAAAAGAGGGTTATCAATATGGACGATCCTTTCCTCTCCACCCTTGATATAGAAGCTACAAGGCTCTATCCCCAAAAAGATATTAGCAATATCACCTATTTTCTCAAAGACGATGAGCCTCATACTCGCTTTGCCCTCAAAGACTTGGGAGAGTTCGAGGTGTGGGGGTTTGGAGAGCATACAGCACTCAATGCCTCACTTGCTATCCTTGCCTCACTTGATGAACTCCCACTTGAAAGCATTAGAGCAAATCTCAAAAACTTCAAAGGAATCAAAAAACGCTTTGATATTGTGAGCAAATCTCCTTGTATCATCATCGATGATTACGCCCACCACCCCACAGAGATCAAAGCTACGCTTCAAGCAGTCAAAATCTACACTCAAAACAAAGCCAATCTTCCTATCACTTGCATTTGGCAACCTCACAAATACTCAAGATTTTTGGATAATCAAAAGGCATTTATTGAGTGTTTCAAAGGCTGTGATCGCCTCATCATCTTGCCTGTATGGAGAGCAGGAGAGAATCATATCCAAATTGATTTCCCCACCCTATTTTCTTCATACTCCCCCACCTTTGCCACTCATATCAGCCAAGAGGGAGGGAAAATCTATGTGTATGAGAATGAATGCTTACTTGAAGTGCTAAGTGAGGGGCTAATCATCGGTTTTGGTGCAGGGGATATCACCTATCAGCTTAGAGAGAAAAATGTCTAAGCTCCTCTCCCTTGCCCAAAAACTTGATTTGTGTGAGTTTCTAAACTCCTTTTCTAGCTATTTTGCAAGAGAGAAAGAAATCGCCTTTGAGGGGGATTATGCTGTTTTCTCAGCTCTCCTCAAAGACTTAGAACCCCTCACGCTTCCCACTCTCCCCAAAGTCAAAAACCTTGATACTCAGCTAGTACATTTGCAAAAAAGTGGGGTATTGCACTTAGAAGAAATCTTTGAGTTTAGCAAAATCTTGCTTTTCTTCCACGCTCTCAAAACCCTAAGCTCATTGCCAAAAATGGGGGTTTTTAGAGATTGGGTAGATAAAATTGAGCTTCCAAGCCATCTTCTAAAAATTGCACGATTTTTTGAAGAAGATGGAGAGATCAAAGAGGGAATCTACCCTGAACTTGATCAAATCCGCTACAACCTTAGCTCTATCCAGTCCCAAATCAAATCAGCCCTTAGCTCCACCCTCTCTCAAACCTCACTTGCCCCCTATCTTGTGGATAAACAAGTGCATTTCATCAACAATAGCGAATGCCTCCTTCTCAAATCAGGATTCAATCACTTTATCAAAGGAATGATACTCTCACGCTCTTCAGGTGGGTTTTTCTACCTCTGCCCTGAAAGTATCCTCAAACTCAAAGAAAAAGAAAGCAATCTCAAAGACTTATACCAAACCCAAATTTATAGCATTTGCAAAGAGCTTAGCAAAGAGTTTTCAAAAAGTTTGCTCTTTTTGAAATTCATCAACAAAGCTTTTGACAAACTCGATCATCTCTACTCAAGGATACTTTTTGCAAGGGATAAAAACCTAGAATTTGCCTATAAGCATAATGGGAGCGAAATCATTCTCAAAGACTACGCTCACCCCAATCTCAAAAACCCCAAACTCCTCAATCTTGAATTCAAAAAGAATCTTTTGATGATTACAGGAGTGAATGCAGGGGGAAAAACAATGCTTTTAAAGTCCATTCTCTCAAGCGTGTTTCTCTCCTCTCTCCTCCTCCCTCAAAAAATCAATGCCACGCACTCAAGGATCGGGAGCTTTAAACATATTGAAGCTATCATCTCTGATCCACAAAATAGCAAAGATGATATCTCCACCTTTGCAGGAAGAATGCTTGAAATCTCTCATATTCTCAACACTCCCTCCCTCCTCCTAGCAATCGATGAGATAGAGCTAGGGACTGATGCAGATGAGGCTTCAAGCTTGTATAAAGAGATTTTGGAGCATTTATTAAGCAAGGGGGCAAAAATCATCATCACCACCCATCACAAACGCCTAGCTTCCCTTATGGCGACAAACCCACAAGTCGAGCTATACGCTGCTCTCTTTGATGAGAAAAATCAGATTCCCACATTTTCTTTCCTCAAGGGCAGTATAGGCAAGAGCTATGCGTTTGAAACAGCATTGCGTTATCATATCCCCCACTCTCTCATACAAAGGGCAAGAGAGCATTATGGAGAGGACAAAGAAAAGCTTAACGCCCTCATAGAAAAATCCACACTCCTAGAGCTAGAGCTATATGAGGAAAAGCTCAAACTCCAAGAGCAAAATGACAAACTTTATAAAAAACGCCAAGAGCTAGAAGAGCAGATAGAAGCCAATACTAAGGCTTTGCAAAAAGAGAAAAATCGCTTAGAGCAAATCTATCAAGAAGCCCTCTCTGAACTCAAAAAAGAGGCAAAGACTCTAGGGGAGATTCATCAAAATATGAATAAATCTAGCCAGATTCTTAAAAATGCCCAAACCCCCTCCCCTGCACTCCCCCAAAGCCCTAGAGAGTATAAGATAGGAGAGAGGATTAAATATGGCAAAAATAGAGGGGTAATCAAAGGAAAAAGTGGCTCACTCTATCTCATAGAATGTGATGATGGGTTTAAGCTCAAAGTCGAAGCCAACTCTCTAAAACCCTGTGGCACACCACCCCCAACTCTAAGTCCAAAAAACAAAGTCATAGCTCCCAAAAACTCGGTAGGAGTAAGTCTAGATTTGCACGGACTAAGGGCTGAAGAGGCATTGGAGAGGGCAGATAAATTTATCTCTGATTGCTTACTTGCAGGATATGATGAAGTGCTGATTTATCATGGGATTGGAGGTGGAATCCTCTCTAAAGTCATCAAAGACTTCCTCTCCACCCACCCCAAAGTCATAAGCTTCTCTGATGCTCCACCCCAAATGGGAGGGTTTGGGGCTAAGGTTGTGAAGCTTTAGAAAATTGACATAAACCCTTGCATTTACTTTTGATTTGTCTTATAATTTCCATTTACTTTATCTCATCTCAAAGGATTAAATATGAAAAATTCAAAAACTCTTAAGGGGGGGGGGGGTAAGCTAAAATCCTCAGCCCTCATCTCTATCTCTCTAGCCTCATTCCTCTCTAGCGTTGCTATGGGGCAAAATGGGGTTGATATTTCTACAACCCCAAGTCTTAGTGGAAATAGTAGTGATAGTCCTGCTAATTTTTATGAAAATTCTAGTGGTTGTTATTTAGGAATCTATTATAGCTACAATAATAGTTCAGCATCTTCCAACACTACGCTTGCCCTAAATGGAGATTATTATTTTGCTCCTATTACGATTACACCAACCGATACATCTGAACGGATGGCAGGAGTTTCTTCTGAAGGTTATGTGAGAAATCCCTTCACCACTACAATTACAAGCCAACAACAATCAACCTTTTTCTTTGATACCATGTCCACAACTCAAAATGTATATGGTTTTTTAAACTATAACAACAATGCTTTGCAAATCAACAATGTTAATTTTGATTTTAAATCTCTCAATGGAAATGAAAGTTTTGGATTAGAAATGCGAAATCTCTCTTTAAATTCTTCAACAATAACATTTCAAAACATCACTTCTATTCAAAGAACAGTGGGTATCTCTTTCATCAAAAATTATTCTCTTTCAAACGGATCAACAATCACTTTTGATAGTCTAAAGGGAGATTTGGAAATCATAGGAATGTCCTCATATGATATAGCAAACATAGAACTCAATCAGGATTCTCACATTGTTTTCTCTGAAATCAAGGGAAATAAAATTAGAGGAATTACTTATAGTGAGCTTGGGATGATATACTCTATTGATAAAACCTCAAGTATTGAATTTAGCAATATTGAAGCCACAAAACAAGATGCGATTGGCATTTCAGCCTATGAAGGAGTCTTCAACCTCACAGGTGGAGGGAATATTACCTTCTCTAATATCACTTCTCCTCTCACAGCTTCAGGGATTTATCTCACAGGTTATCAAAATACTAATTTCACATTTGATGCCGATAGCACAAAATCAAGTCTTGTCTTTACAAAAATCTCAGGAGGATTGGCTGAGGGGATGTATATCGGAGGTGGAAGCTCTATTGGATTTAGTGGCAATGGAGAAATCCTCTTTACAAGCATTGAGGGAAGTAAAATCGCCTATGGACTTCACTCAGAATCAACAAATAAGATCAACTTCTACACTTTCGATGACAAAGCCAAAATGACTTTTACAAAGATTACAGGCTCAATCGCCTCTTATGGAATCTATAACAATGGCAATGCTATTTATAACTTTGGCAGTGGTGGTATAAGCTTTGATTCTATCATCGGTGGGAAGCTTAGAGCCACAGGGATTTACAATCATCAAGGCTTAATGGAGATTTCAGGCTCTTTGACTTTCACTTCTATTAGCAACTCTTTTGGAGGGGTTTATGGGATTCAAAACAATGGGGATATGATCCTCTCTGATGGCTCATCTATCACTTTTGGCACACCTAAAGTCGGAGAATCAACAGATTATAAAATCTATGAGGGATTAGGTAGCACACTTGAGCTTGGAAATATGGTGCTTAGCTCTAGCAAAGACACCACCACAGGGATTATCGCCCAAGATTCCACCACAATGCTCCTCCAAGCCAACAAAACACTCAACTTCGACTTAAAAAGCACGACAAAAGAAGGGACAGCATTCAATGGTGGTAATCTCATTCTCTCTTCTCAATCTCAAGTGATTTTCAACTCCAATGGAGGAAAACTCGCTTCTGTCTCAGGAAATGATGGCAAACTCTTGCTTAGTGGCACTTCAAAAGACAATCGAATGAAACAAGGCTCATCACTCTTGCTTAGAAGCTTGGAAGTGGATAAATTCAACCTCAACAACTCTTCCATAGTCCTCTATGCAGATAAAACAGCCACAATCGATACAACCAATGGCTTTGATGGACGAGCTTATGGCGATGACAAGGCTCACCTATCTCAAGGAGGGAGTGATAGAATCATCATCAATGGAAGCACCCTTTACACCCCAATCTACAACACACTCCAAATCACACTTACAAACTTCAATGAAACCAAAACCTATGTAGTATTGGCAGAAGTAGATAAAAGTGCCAAAGACACTGTAATCTTCAATGGACTAACTCAAAGTGGAGATAGAGCCAAAATCACTAGCTATGCAGGATTTGAAACTCAAACTTTAGAGATTGAAAGATATGATGATACTGATAAAACTTATTATTTCTCTCATCTATCCACACCTAGCAACTCTAGTGATAGCGGAAGTAGTGGTGGGGGAGATTTGGGTTCAGGGGGCAGTGGTTCAGGCAGTGGAAGTGGGAGTGGTGGAAGTCAAGGAGGAGGCTCAAGTGGTGGCAGTGGAGGCACTGGAGGAGCAGGAGGTGGCTCAGGAAGTTCGGGCAATGGTAGTGAAAGTGGAAACACTGGAGGAACAGGTGGGGAGCAAGGGGGTAGCTCAAATGAAGGAAACTCGGACTCTAGTGGTGGAGGAAGTCAGGGGGATAGCACAACTGAAGGAAATCCCACAACCCCCAACAAGATTGCTATAAATTCGGACTTTTCAAATTCTACACTCTATTCTTTGCACTCTAACTTCTCCCTCCTCAGTGCCAATCTCAACTCACTCAATAAGCGTATGGGGGATTTGAGAGCTGATGGGAGAGAGCATGGAGTATGGGCTAGAGCATTTGTAGGATCTCTTAGCCTTGATTTTGATATAGGCACACAAGATAAAAATGAGTATTGGACACTTCAAGCAGGATATGACTATGGTTTTTCTCTTGAAGGTAGCACAAACTATCTAGGATTTGCCCTCTCTTATACCAACTCCAACACTACTCAAAACCTCTACTCTCTTCAATATGCCCAAGATGTCAGCAACTATGTTTCTACCAATGGGGTGGAGTTTGCAATCTATAATGCTTATATCGCAGAAAATGGCTTTTACTCAGATTCTATTCTCAAGGCTAGTTATCTCAATAGTCAGCTAGATTTTTTCAATCAAAGCAATCGCTATGATGTCAGCAACTATGCCCTCACACTCTCTCAAGAGTTGGGCTATCGCTTTGCTTTTGGTAGCTCAAATGAGTGGATCATCACCCCAGAGCTTGAAGTAGCCTACTCTTATCTCAATAGCACCGATTTCACCCAAACTCTTCCTACAAACCACACAATGCAAGTGCATCAAAACGCAATCTCTTTGCTTAGAAATCGTGTGGGATTGGATTGGAGATATGATTTCTCTTATCTCTCTGAAAGCGTGAAAGCAAGTGCATATATTGGCACTTATTATATGTATGATTTTCTTAGTGGAGGGGAGATTTCTCTAAAAACTCTCAATGACTTCCAAACCCATAAAGTCCTAAAATCTGAGGGTAGAATGGTTTTAAATGTGGGAACAGATATAAAGATTTATGAGCAAACAAGTTTGTATTTTGATTTTGAAAAAAGTTTCTTTGGGAAACAAATCCAAACTGATTACCAAGTAAATTTTGGAGTGAGATATAGCTTTGGAGAAAAGCTCCATACCCCTATTGTCAATCAAGAAATATCCCAAGAAGAGAATCAAGCACCCCTAAAAATCAAATCTCAAGAAGAGAGTGAGGAAATAGAGAAATAATCTTGTATGACAAGGTTTTACCTTGTCATACTCACCGACAATGAAATCAAAGAATTCAAAAGCGAGATAAAAACTCCAATCATATACGCGTAAAGATTGAAAAGAGAAAACTCAATCAAAGCAATGATTGCCACTATTAGAACAATATAGGAGAGGATTCTAAAGAGCGAAAAACTCACCCCCAAGCCCAATGTAAGTTTTTGAGAGAAATTAAATTCCTCTTGAGTATTTTTCAGTCTTGAATTCATCGAGAGAAAAAGTGAGAGGAAAACAAGCATAAAGCATACAAACCCTACTTCAAAGCTCACCACCCCACTCACCCCCCAAAGGATAAAATGGATTATCCCTCCAAAAAAGATAGCCAAAAATGTGAAAAAAATCTTAGGAGAGAGTCTTTTCAATATCTTGATACTCCCTATATTTGGGATCATTTTGGAGTTCATTCATCTCTTTTTGCTGTCTTTTATAGGCTAGATAGAGATTATAAATCGCTCCACCCACTCCCCAAAACACCCCTAGCCACAAAGTCCAAGTTTGCCCTGTAAGGCTTTTGAGCCACATTCCTATCCCCACTCCTAGCAAAACTGCCACCACCATAGAAATCCCCAAAGACAGCCCACTCACAGCACTCACGACTCTGCCATACTTTGGCTCTTTTGTAACGGAGTTTAAATCTTTTTGAGTTTGCTTAGATTCCATTGCAAATCTCCTCTAGTGCCTCTCCACAAGCTCTAATCGCACTATCAATCTGCTCTTCATTCATCGTAGAGCAGATAAACCCTGCCTCATAGGCTGAAGGAGCAAGATAGATACCCTTCTCTAACATTTTGGCGTGAAATTTTGAGAAAAGCTCTGTATCGCTTTTCTTGGCATCATCAAAGTTTTTAACCTCATTTTGATTGAAAAAGTATCCAAACATACTGCCACGCACCACCACTTGAATAGGGATATTACGCTTAGAAGCTTCAAGTTTGAATCCATTCATCAAACGCTCTGCCAAAGATTGCAATCTCTCATATAGTTTTGGCTCAGCCTTGATTTTGCAAACTGACATAAGCCCTGCACTCACAGCCACAGGATTGCCACTCAAAGTCCCTGCTTGATACACTTTACCCACAGGAGAGAGAAGTTTCATTATCTCATCTCTCCCTCCAAAACACGCCAAAGGCATTCCTCCACCGATGACTTTCCCAAAAGTTACCATATCAGGAATCACATCATAATAGCTTTGAGCCCCTTTGAGTGAAGCCCTAAAGCCACTCATCACTTCATCAAAGATTAGCACCGCTCCAAACTCATCACACAAAGCCCTCAAAGTGGAGATAAATTCTTTGCTTGCAGGCACTAACCCCATATTCCCTGCTATTGGCTCAATAATCACACAGCCGATATTTCCCTTCTCAAAAAACTCTCTTAGAGATTGAGTGTCATTGTATTTTGCCACTAAAGTATGTTTGCTAAAGTCCTCAGGCACACCAGGGGAGCTTGGAGCTCCAAAAGTCGCACACCCACTCCCTGCACTCACAAGCAAACTATCGCTATGTCCGTGATAGCACCCATCAAATTTGAGAATATTATCTTTGCCACTATATGCTCTAGCAAGGCGGATTGCACTCATTGTCGCCTCTGTCCCACTGCTCACCATTCTCACTTTCTCTACCCCCTCATAAATAGAGATGATTTCTTTAGCCAAAGTCGTTTCAAGCTCTGTGGGTGCTCCAAAGCTCATTCCCCTCTTGGCACTCTCAATCACAGCCTCTAAGATACTGCTATCACAATGCCCCCAAATCAATGGTCCCCAACTTTGCACAAAATCTAGGTATTTGTTGCCATCAACATCATAAAGATAGCTCCCCTCCCCTTTTGCGATGAATCGTGGAGTCCCTCCCACGCTTCCAAATGCCCTCACAGGAGAATTCACCCCTCCTACTATCACTTGTTTGGCTTCATTAAAATCATTGACACTATGCAAAATTTCCATATTCACTCCTTACTTGATTTGTCTAAAGACTTTGTTTTCCAAAAGAAATATTTTAGTGCAATTTTTGGCAATCTCCTCATCGTGCGTTGCCAAAACCATTCCTGCCCCTCTCTCTTGCAAAAACTCCAAAATGATTTTCATCACGCTCAATGCTGTTTGCTTATCTAGATTGCCTGTTGGCTCATCAGCAAAAATCATTTTGGGCTTCTTGCATAAAATCCTAGCGATTGACACTCTTTGCTGTTGCCCTCCACTTAGCTCTCCAACTTGTTGAGAAAGAGTGTGGGAGATTCCCATTCTCTCTAAAAGTTTCATATCTACTTCTTGATGAGCCAAAAATGAAGCGATAGCTAGATTTTCTTGTGTGCTAAATCCACGAAAAAGATAATGAGCTTGGAAGATGATTCCCACACCATAGCGACGCAAAGCCAAAAGCTCATCAATGCTAAGAGAGTAGATATTTTTTTGATTGAGTAAATCAATGCTCCCACTTTTGGGAGGAAGAAGGGTTGAGAGGTGGTTGAGGATCGTGGATTTCCCACTCCCACTCACACCTAAGATTGCAATAGATTCCCCCTCATTGCAATCTAGATTTACCCCCTCATAAAGTAAAGTTTCAAAGCTATGTGATAAATCCGTAGCTTTGAGGAGTTGCATTATTTTAGAGTTGAGCCTTAACTTCTGCTGCAAAATCTACAACTTCTTTTTCAATCCCCTCACCAAGCTCAAATCTCACATACTCAGTAATCTCAATGCTATCATTGAGTTCTTTGCTTTTTGCTTCTAGCACTTGAGCGATAGTTTTCTTATCGTCCATTACATAAAATTGTCCAAGAAGCGTCATTCTTTGATCAATTAGTGTGTTATCTGCGATAAATCGCTCCATTTGACCTGGGAGGATTTTGTCCCAAATTGCCTCAGGTTTGCCTTGAGCTTTTAGCTCTGCTCTCAAATCCTCTTCAGCTTTTTTCAATACTGCTTCTGTAAGCTCGATTTGTGAAACATAGCTAGGGATTTTGTGCAATGGCTTTCCAAGTCGCTTTAGCTCCTCGTTTTCTTTCTCAAGCTCAGCAATCAAAGCGATTTTTTCTTTGGCGATAAACTCGCTATCAATTTGCTTATAGCTTAGATATTGAGGTTTCATCGCTGCTGCGTGCATACAAAGGTTTCTTGCAAACTCAGCTAGTGCAGGAGCATTTTTGGCATCTTTGTAAGCAATCTTGATGATTACCCCTACACGCCCATTGGAATGCACATAACCATTAACAACGCTTTGAGAGTCAGCACTGACATTTGCGATGCGTCTTACGACAATGTTTTCACCAATCTTTGCGATTTGTCCTTTGAGATAATCATCAAAGCTAGAGCCATCGACACTAACCTTGACTAAATCTTCAGCGTTTGAAATTTTGTTTTGCTCTACAAGATTTGTAGATTTCTCAACCAAAGCGATAAATCCCTCATTTTTTGCCACAAAGTCAGTTTCACTATTGATTTCAAGCATTACAGCATTTTTGAAATCAGGTGCGACTTTTACAGAAATCACACCCTCAGCAGCAACGCGATCGGCTTTTTTGGCTGCTTTGCTAAGTCCTTTTTCTCTCAAATACTCTACTGCTTTTTCAATGTCCCCTGCCACTTCTACAAGAGCTTTTTTGCAGTCCATCATTCCTGCATCAGTCATCTCACGAAGTTTTTTTACAAGTTGTGCGTTAATTTCCATTACGCATCTCCCTTCATTTCTTTCTCAATCTCAGCTGTTACTTCATCAAGCACTTCTTGCTTCTCTTCCTCACTTGCAGGAGCAGTTTCGATTGGAGCTTGTTCTCCCTCTCCACCTGCCATCGCACGACCTTCAGTAATCGCTTCAGCCATTTCTTTGCAGAAAAGTTGAATTGAGCGAATCGCATCATCATTTCCTGGGATTGGATAATCAATCATATCAGGATCGCAGTTTGTATCAATAGGTGCAACCACAGGGATTCCAAGTCTTCTAGCCTCTGCCACTGCGATTTTCTCTTTTGCTGCATCAATGACAAAAATCATATCAGGAGCTTTTTTCATATGGCGAACACCACCAAGATATTTGTTGAGCTTTTCTTTTTTTCTCATAAGCATTAGCTTTTCTTTCTTAGTAAGCAAATCAATTTGTCCGCTTGCTTCCATCTCTTCAATCACTTCTAGCTTTCTTACAGATCGCTTAATTGTGCTGAAGTTTGTAAGCATTCCACCAAGCCATCGGTAATTGACATAAGGCACATTCACACTCTCAGCGTATTGCTTAAGTGTCTCACTTGCTTGTTTTTTTGTCCCTACAAACATAATCGTTTTTCCCTCAGCCGCTGCATCACGAACGATATTGTATGTATATCTGAAGTATCGAATTGTCTTTTGCAAATCGATAATGTGGATATTTTTTCTCACACCAAAGATAAATCTTTTCATCTTTGGATTCCATCTTCTTGTCTGATGTCCGAAATGAACACCACACTCTAGTAGGTCTTTCATTGTAACCATAGGGCTTCTCCTTAGTAATGTTTTGAGTTTGTTCCTCCACGCTCCTTAGCCCTTCAGGGCAACTCTTGAAGAATTAGCGTGTGCGTATTGCTTTGGCAAAGCCAAAAAGGAAGCCAAGATTTTAGCGTAAATTTGCCTTTGAATTTTTCTTTTTATCCCCAAAAGTATAATTTTTCTCAAAAACTTATACAAAGTTGTTTTTTTATTCACTCAAAAATTTTAGAGTTCCACCCTTTTATTTTGCCCCAAAAGGAAATGATAATGAAAATCTTAATCGCAGGTGGAGGATATGGTGGGCTGAAAACCGCCCTCACACTCCAAAAACGCAATCCAAATGCAGAAATCACTCTTATCTCAAAACACGATTACCACTATCAAACCACGCTTTTGCACAAAATCGCCGTAGGCACACTAGGAGAGAGAAAAGCCAAAATCTACTATCGCCCTCTTCTCAAAAAAGTCTCTTTCATCAAAGACAAAGTGATGGAGATCTGCCCCCAAGATAACAAGCTCATCGGCAAACTTGGAGAGTATCCTTATGATATTTTAGTCATTGCTCTAGGGTTCAAACCTGATGATTTTGGGATCAAGGGAGTGAAAGAACACGCTTTCAAACTCTCCTCACTCAATGCTTCTCTAAGACTATGCAAACATATTGAAAGAAAGTTCAAAGATTATCATATCACCCAAGATAAAAACGATCTCTCTTTCATCATTTGTGGAAGTGGGCTTACAGGCATTGAGTTTAGTGCTGAGCTTGCAAGTGATGTGCCAAGACTTTGTAAAATCTATGGAATCAATCCCAAAGATGTGCAAATCTCTTGTATTGGACGCTCTAGCAATGTCTTGCCTGTCTTCCCTCAAAGCCTCAAAGACAAAACCGAGAGCAAACTCACTGCTCTAGGGGTAACACTCCACAATCAAACAAGTGTGCTAGAGTGCCATAGTGATGGGGTGCTTATCTCTTGTGATGGAGTGGAGAGCAAAATCTATGGGAATACAATCCTTTGGAGTGCAGGAGTAAAGGGAAATGATAGTATCGAGCATTACTCAAAGATAGAAAATCAAAAAGGAAGGCTCAAAGTCGATAGCAAACTCAAAAGCATAGATTATGAGAATATCTATGTAGTGGGGGATTGTGCGATTTATGCCCAAAAAGATGTCATCTATGTCCCCACAGCTCAACTTGCCACACAAATGGGAGAGTATGTGGGAAATCTTTTGGCTGACAAGCTAGGGGGCAAAACCCACTTTGAAGATTTTAAGTTTATCAATCGAGGTTCAGTTTGCTCTATCGGACACCTTGATGGCGTGGGAGTCGTCTTTGGCAAAAAGATTAGCGGAGAGCTAAGTGCATTTGTGAAAAATAGCATTGAAAATCGGTGGCTTTTTGGAATCGGTGGGCTAAAAATGGTGCTAAAAAAAGGGCAATTTAGGTATAGGAGCAGTGATTAACCTCCTCTATCCTCTCCCACTCTCTAAGATATGCTACAATCCACAAAGCTCAAGCAAAGGAGTTTTGATGAGAAAAATCCCACTTGACACTCTAAGGACATTTGACAAAGACGCTATCTCTATCCTCTCACCAAAAAGGCTAGAGGGCTATGAGGGAAGCATAGAGAGGCACTATGAAAATCTCTTTTTAGCTTTTCAATCAGGGAAAAGAATCGCCACGCTTGAAATCTACTTACGCAATAAGCTTGATTTTTGTCTTAGAGAAATTGAGGGGGAGGATTGGATAAAGAGTGAAAAGAGTTTATGTCTTATCAAGCAAAAAACACATATTCCACTCCCAGCCCTCTATCCTCATCAAATCCTCTCAAGTCTTATGTTTGGAGAACTTATCGGACTTATCAATGCCTATGGAATCAAGCACTATATGTTTGATTTGAGAGATTTTGATTTTAGAAAATATCATTGGAGCAATCGCAACTATGGGTATATCAATGGAAAAAAGGTGGCATTTTCCAATATTGATAAAAACGCAATTGTTCTCAATCTGATTCGCAACATTCGCAATCGTGCATTTCATTGGGAAAATCTATTCAAGGTTACAAAAAAAGATAATGGGGATATATTTCCTCGCCTTACTCATAAAGAAAACAATTCAACAATAGGGGTAATGCCTGAAATGATTTTAGAGTTTTTAGATGATTTGATAGATTGTATCGGAAATGAAGTGATAAAAGAATGTATTAGAAAAGGTGGGTGCTAGTTCACCCTCGAAAATATAGAATTTTACTATAAAATCAAAAAACTTTTTTGGAGTTGTTGATAGATTGTGCTAATTAAAGATAAGAGATTTTCAGAAAGGGTGGGCGCTAGTTCGCCCTTGAAAATACGAAATTCTACCACATTTTTTTATACTTTTACTCAAAAATTTTTCTAATCATCGGAGAAAAGGACTTTAGCACCACTTCCACACTCTCTCCCACCTCTATCCCCTCTAGCTCATCACTATGAGCTACAAAGCTCAATACCTCTCCCCCCACTAGCACACACACCTCACACACCAAATCATTTTTCTTAATCTCTAGCACTTGGGCGATAAGCTGGATATTGTTCTTGCCAAAAGCTCCTTTGGGAGAGGAGCGAGAGATGACTTTGCCCTCATTCATAAGCAAAACCTCCTCACTCAAGCGATACACCTCCCCAATATCGTGGCTTACCAAAATGAGAGTAAATCCCAACTCCTTTTGCAATCCCAACACTTCATTTAAAAGCTTGTTTTTTATCCCACTATCAAGGGCTGAAAATGGCTCATCAAGAAGCAAAATCTTTGGACTACTTGCCAAAGCCCTAGCGATAGCCACTCTTTGAGATTGCCCCCCTGAGAGTTTGCTAGGCTTAAACTCACACAATGCCCCTAGCTCCATTATCTCTATAAGTCTCTCCACCCTCTCCTTACTTGCTCCCTTGCCATAAGCGATATTTTCAAATACAGAGAGATTGGGGAAGAGGGAATAGTCTTGAAACACAAAGCCCACCCCTCTCCTCTGTGGTGGCAAACTAAATCCCCTCTCACTCCACACCTCTCCCCCCACAACAACTCTCCCACTCTCTATCTCTTCTAATCCTGCCAAGACTTTTAATATCGTGCTTTTGCCTACTCCACTTTTGCCAAAAAACGCCACTCTTGAGCCAAGAGCGATATTCTCTCTCACCTCTAGCACAAACTCCCCATTTGCCCCATTGAGGGATTTGCAAAAGTCAAGCTCTATCATTCAAAAACCTTTTATTAATATAGAGCATTACAAAAAGCAAAATAAAGCTAGTGAGAAAGAGGGTTAGGGCGTATTGATGAGCCAAAGAGTAGTTAATCATCTCCACCTCATCAACAATAGCAATACTTGCCACTTTTGTTTTGCCCTCAATATTCCCCCCTATCATCATCACCACCCCAAACTCCCCCACAGCGTGAATAAAAGTCCCCACACACGCAATCAAAATAGAGGGCTTGATATTGGGAAGCAAGACTTTAAAAAGCGTGTAGAGTTTGCCTCTGCCAAGTGTAAAACTCGCTCTCTGAAGATTATCACTCAAAGCAAATAAGCCACTTTTGATAGGCTGTATCATAAAAGGAAGCCCAAAAATCACGCTTCCTAGCAAAATCCCTCCAAAGCTAAATACAAGCTTCACATTAAAATGCTCAAGCAAAAAAGCTCCCAAAGGGCTTTGGGGAGAGAGGGCAAGGAGGAGATAGAATCCTAGCACCGTGGGAGGCAAAACCAAAGGAAGCCACACCAAAACCTCAAAAACAAGTTTAAGCCACCCTTTGGAATAATAAAAATAATACCCTGCCAAAATCCCAATAGGAAGCAAGATAATCATCGTCAAAAATGCTAGAGCAAAAGTAAGCGTCATCGTCTCAACAAACATTAACCAAGCCTCTCAAGGATAATCTCATTGGATTTGACAAACCAAAAAAACTCCTCCCCCACCTCTATCCCTAGCTCTTTGCACGCCTCATAAGAGATAAGAGAGCTAATCTCCCCTCCACAAAACTCAAACTTCACTCTTGCTAGGACTTCATTATGCGTAATTGAGAAAATAGGAGAGAGGAATTTATTTCTTGCACTGATTTTCTCACTTTGTTTATGAGCCACCATCACATCACTTTCTTTGAAACTTGCCCTCACTCTCTCCCCCACTCCTAATCCACCCCTCAAAGTCATCACTCCCAAGACAAACCCCTCTCCTTGCACTTTGATAAATGCAATCCCCTCAGCCTCTTTGATAGCGACAATCTCTCCGATGAGTTGATTCATTGTCCTCTCTCATATCCATATTTGAGGAAAATCCCCTGCCCATCATTACTCAAAACAAATCTTGAAAACGCCCTTGATAGAGCTTGGTTTTTGCTCTTTTTGAGAATGATGAAAGACTGCTTGATAGGAGAGTAGAGGGCAGGATCTAAGATAAGATAGCTCATTTTTGAATCATTGATAACCAAAGAGAGGGCATTTAGCCCCACTTCAGCATTTCCACTTCTGACAAAGTTTAGAGCCTGACCAATAGAATCTCCATAGACTAATTTATCTTGCACACTCTCATAAAGCTTGGCTCTTTTAAGATACTCTACCCCTGCTTCTCCATAGGGGGCAAGTTTGGGGTTGGCTATGGCAATATGCTTGATTTTTTCACTACTTTTTAGCACATAAGGGGTTGAGATATTGACATTTCCCATAGCACACAATACAAGTTTGCCTAGTGCATACACTCTAGGCTCTAGGAGTGCCATTCCCTCATCAAAGAGCATTTGAGGTTTTTTGCTATCAGCTGAGAAAAACAAATCTGCCTCAAAGCCATTTTTGATTTGAGCGTAAGCCTTGCCTGAAGAAAGATAAGTGATGATGATATTCTCATCAGGATAGCTCTTTAAAAACTCTTGTTTGATTTCTTCCAATACATTTTTGAGATTGGCGGCTGCAAGGATTCTTAGCTCCCCTCCCCAAAGTCCCAAAACCAAAAGAGCACTACACACAAAAGCCCTCATTTCCACTCCTTGTCGTTATATATTTATAAATATAACGAAGTTTAACATAATTTTATGTGTTTAATTCTACCTAAGAGCTTTGATTTCAGTGATTTAAGATGAGATGAAAGCAAGAGAAATGGGCGTCAGTCCGCCCTTGAAAGTGAATGAGATTATACTAGATTTTTACAACAAAACAATATTTTTATAGTTGTCAATTCATCTCCTCTCTTTACGATATGCTACAATCTAGCAAACCCTCCAAAGGAGCAAAAATGCAAAAACTTTCCAAAGATACTCTTGCTTCATTTAGATTAGATATTGCCTCAATCCTCTCACATAGACGATTGCAAAGCTATCAAGATGATATAGAGTGCTATTACAAAAATCGCATTTTAGCCTTTAGAGCAGGACACAAGGTTGCAGAAATTGAAATCTATCTAAGAAATATGCTTGATTTCTGCCTTAGCAAACTTATAGGGGAACAATGGATAAAGAGCGAGAGAAGTCTAGCACTTATCAAACCCAAAACTCACGCCCCTCTCCTTGACCTATCCCCTCATCAAATCCTCTCTTCTCTTATGCTTGGAGAAATTGTGGGGTTGATTGGAGAATATGAGATAAGACATTATATGTTTGATTTGCAAAAAATGGATTTTAGAAAATACCATTGGAGAAATCGCAATTTTTGCTATATCAATGGCAAAAAGCACCACCTCTCTAATGTTGCCAAAGTAAATATCGCCCTCAACCTTTTACGCAATATCCGTAATCGTGCTTTTCATTGGGAAAATTTACTCAAAACTAGAGAGATTGACAATATCCCCTATCCTCGCATTACCCACAAAGAAAATGGTTCTAGCATAGGAATAATGCCTGAGATGATTTTGACTTTTTTAGATGATTTGATTGACAATATCAACAACAAAGTGATGAAAAGGTATCGTGATATAAAAATAGAAGGATTTTAAAGGTGGGCGTCAGTCCGCCCTCGAAAGTGAATGAGATTATACTAGATTTTTACAACAAAACAACTTTTTTCCATCACATTCTCAAAAAATTCTCAAGCAGTAAATGTCCATTTTGTGAGAGGATAGATTCTGGGTGGAATTGCACTCCATAGATTGGGAGTGTTTTGTGTCTGAGTGCCATAATGACACTATCTTCCCTACTCCAAGCAATCCCCTCTAGCTCTTCCCCCAAACTCTCCACCACCAAAGAGTGATACCTCATCACCTCAAACCCACTCTTACACCCCACAAAAAGCTCATTTTCTACAAAATCCACTTTTGAGGTTTTGCCTTGAATTGGCTCACTCCCTCTCCCCACTCTCCCCCCAAAAGCATAAGCGATACACTGATGTCCTAGACAGATTCCTAAAATTGGCTTAACCCCCTTATACTTCTCTATCACCCCCAAGCTCTCCACCGCCTCACTCGGACTCCCTGCACCTGGGGAGATGATGATATGAGAAGCATTTGATAAATCCCCTATCTCCCTAGCCTCATAGACTCTCACCTCACAACTAAGCTCTTCTAAAAAATGCACAATATTGTAAGTAAAAGAATCATAGTTATCTATAAGTGCAACCACTTATAGCCCCTCACCCACCAAAAAGGCAAGTTCCAAAGACTGAGTAGCATTCAGTCTTGGATCGCATTGTGTTGCATAGTTTTTCCCTAGCCCCTCTATGGTTACACTCCCTCCGATACACTCACTTACATCTTCTTGTGTCATCTCAAGGTGCAATCCCCCTGCATACACTCCACACTCCTCACAAAGTGCAAAAAACTGCCTAATCTCACTCAAAATACTCTCAAAATATCGTGTTTTTACCCCATTGCTTTTGATTGTGTTGCCATGCATTGGATCATTGACCCACACGACATTTCTTTCTTTTGTCGCTCTAAGGAGTGGAGGGAGAGATGAGGCGATATACTCCTCTCCCATTCTAGCAATCAGCACAATTTCTCCCTTTTGATTACTAGGATTGAGAGTATCAAGCAACCCAAGCAATCTCTCTGCACTCATTCTAGGGCTGACTTTAATCCCTTTGGGGTTTTTTATCCCACGCATAAACTCAATATGAGCAGGGCTATCAATCGTCCTCTCCCCAATCCAAAGAAAATGAGAAGAGCAATCATATATCCCACCCCCCAAACTATCCTCACGACACATTGCTTCCTCATAGTTTAGCACCAACGCCTCGTGGCTGACAAAAAACTCTCCAAACTCATTTCTTTTGTCAATATCCACCCCACAGCTCTCCACAAATGCCAAAGCTTGAGAAATATCTTTTGCCAAAGCTTGGTATTTCTGCCCCAAAGGATTATGCGTTACAAAATCAAGGTTATAGCGTGAAATAAGGTGCAAGTCTGCCATTCCCCCCTTGCTAAAGGCTCTTAAGAGATTGAGTGTGCTACTTGATTGATGATAAGCCTTTAGCATTCGCTCAGGGTTATGCTCCCTCTCATCTAAAGCAATGCCATTAATCATATCTCCCCTAAAGCTAGGAATCCTCACACCCCCAACCTCTTCAAACTCCTCGCTTCTTGGCTTGGCAAACTGCCCTGCAATCCTGCCGATTTTGAGGATTTCCATACCTCTTGCATAGCCCACAATGACACTCATTTGCAAAAAAAGCTTATAAAAGTCCCTAATCCCTGCCCCACTCAATCGATCAAAGCTCTCAGCACAATCCCCTCCTTGCAAGATAAAAGCCCTACCCTCTTGCACTTTGGCGATTTTGCTTTTGAGAAGCTCCACTTCTTTGGCAAAAATCAAAGGAGGATACCCCCTAAGCTCCCTCTCCACCTCTACAAGTCGCTCTCTATCAGCGTAATTGGGGGATTGTTTGATAGGCAAACTTCTCCAAGTGCTTGGAGTCCAGCTCACTTCACTTTCCTTTTCTCTCGCCTCTTTTGTGCCTCTTCATAGCGTCGCACTTCTTCAGGAGTATGGGGTGTGAGAGGAGGGATAGCCACTTTGTTACCCTTCTCATCAAGTGCAACCATTGTGAAATAAGAGCTATTGCAATGAAACACCTCGTGTGTCTTGATATTTTCAAACTCCACTCGGATTCCCACCTCACAACTTGTCTTGCCTACATAATTCACACTTGCATAGAAATTCATCAATGAGCCAATCGGTATGGGCTGTTTGAAAAGCACTTGATCCACACTCAAAGTAACCACCCCACACCCACAATATCGTGTCGCACACGCATAAGCCACTTGATCTAGGAGCTTTAGCAACTCTCCTCCATGCACCACTCCACTAAAATTGGCAAGTGAGGGTGAAGCCAAAATCGACATTCTCAAAGTTTTGATATCTTGCTGTTTCATACCCTTATCCATATATTGTTTTTTGTAATTCTAACATATCCCCAAAACCTATCCTCTACTTCTCTACCCTTTTTTGGCGAAACTCCCTCTCACTATCTAGTCCAAAAATCTCTCCCAAATCCCCTAAATACCGATATTGCACCCCCCCCCCCCACTGAAAAAGATAGGATAATCTCTTGACTTATCTTAATGATTTTTGCTAATATTCCGATATTGCTATATCCAAATCCATAACTATATTTAGGAGAGTATTCTTATGAGAAAAATAAAGTCTGAAAATAACTACAATGGGGGGGGGGGTAGAGTAAAAAATCAACGCTCAATCTTCAAACCCCTTATCTCTAGCTCACTTGCTTTAGCTCTAGGGGTGAGTGTGGGAAATGCGACAACCTCGTTTTATCAGCAAGATTCTAATGGAGGGCAAGGGACTGCGATAAGTCCAACGAATCTAACTTGGGGAACAACAACTATCGGAGAGATTCAATACTCAACCTTTTTGTACAATTCAACTCTAAAAGACACCTTTAAACTTTATGTCAAATCAAATCAAAATACTTGGAACAGCTCTGGTTCTCAGCTTGATATTCAAAGCAATGCTATGCTTGTCTCAAATACAGGATTGGCTATGGGGGATAGTGGGACAGGAACATTGACTTGGGATATGTGGACAAATACAGGCGATAATACACCCAGCTCTTTCATTATGGATTTATCCACTATAACTGACAGCAATTCTTATGCTTTCTATGGAAACATAACAATTGCTGGTTCTACTAATGGAAGTCAACAAAACTACTCAAACAAAACATTGACTGGAAAATTTGGTGGAAAAGGGATTAAAGGAAGTCTAACTTTTAACTCTCTTGGAAATGCCGACCTTATTTTCGGAAATAATGCAGGGATTGAGGGGAGCGTTACGATTAGTCAAGGAACAAACACCTTGACTTTTAATGGAGTAGGTGCAACTATCAGCAATGGACTAACTGCCAATGGGGGGATAAATACTATCAACCTCAATGCTAACACCACGCTCACACTCAATAATGGTAATGGAAATATTTCCACCACAGCAGGAACAACCTCTATCAACTTCAAGGGAGAAAATGGAATCCTTGCAGGAGGAGTAGAGACAAGTGGAGGAAGCACCACGATAAATATCGCAGATTCTTCAAGTGGGACAATCAATGGAAATATATCGACACCAAGTCCAAGCACCACTCTTGCGACAATCGTTTTCGCTAGTGGAAATGGGAACAAATCTCTAAGATTGGGTGGAAGCAGTAACACTCTTGCAGGCATTACCCTAGGGAATGGAAATGCTTCTACCAACAACACTCTTAGTCTCTCTGGTGGAACGACAGTGATTGGCGTTTCAACCACTCCTACAACGATTGCTAGTGGCAATGGCTTAAATATTGTTTTTGAGAATGCAAATACTATGCTTAGAAACAACATTGCAAACTCAGGAACTGCAAATATCAACTTCAATGGAAGTAATGGACACTTTAGTGGAAATATCGCAACCACTGGAAGTGGTGCAGTTACGACTATCAATATCTCTGATGGCAATAGCGGAACTATTGATGAAGCCGTAACCACAGCAAATAGTGGAGCTACAAACATTGATTTTGCTAGTGGTAGCAATGCAAAATCCCTCACTCTAAGTGCAGGGGGTAATACACTATCAGGAATCACTCTAGGAAGCAATTCAACAGCAAACACTCTTGCCCTCTCCACAGGAAGCACAATATTCAATGGAGCAAGTGGCGTAAGTGTAGGAGAAAATCAAGCCCTTACATTTGATTTGACAGGTGGCACGACACTTACATTTACCAATGGGCTTTTGAGCAATGGTGGAACTTCACTTTTCAATGTCAAAGATAGTGCCTCTTCGACAATCAATGGAAATATCACTTTGAGTGATAATGGAGAAAATAATGTAAATTTTGCAGGGACAGGGACTCTCATTCTCCAAGGTGCAGACAATCAGCTCACAAGTGTAAGCTCCACCACAAGTGGAATCCTAAGCCTTGATGGTGCTTCAAATAGTGCAGGAGTTAGTGCTAGTGTTTCAAATGCGATTACAGGCAATACCACTACCCTAAACTTCAATGGAACGACAGACAAAAAAGCAGAGATGACTCTAAGTGCTAGTGGTAATGAACTCAAAGCAATCACATTGGAAGCTAGTGCTACAAACAATAAACTTATCCTCTCTGCAGGAAGCACTAGCGTTGAAACAAATACAGCCATCACCACAGGACAGGCTCTGACATTTGATTTTGCCAATGGAAGCAATGTCAATCTTACAAACAATATCTCCAATGCAGGGACTACAAATCTTGAATTCAATGGCACAAATGGAACTCTCACAGGGACACTTGACACCACAGCAGGGACTACAACTATCAAGATTGCAAATGGCAAGAGTGGATCAATCAGTGGAGCTGTAACCACAGCAGAGAGTGGAGCTACAACGACGATCAACTTTGCAGAGGGAGATGGGGATAAAACCTTGCAACTAGGACAAGACACAAATACACTTACAAACATTACTTTTGGCAATGGCTCTTCTTCTTCGACTCACAACACTCTTGATCTCAATGGAAGCACCACAATCAAAGACACCACAACTATCAGTGCAAATCAGGGATTGACTTTTAATTATGAAGGAAAGAATGTCGAACTGACAAACAATATTTCAAACACAGGTGGAGAAGCAAATGTTAGGTTTGGTGAAGATAATGGCACACTTACAGGTAATGTCTCTACTTCAGGTGGGACAACTGCACTAAACTTCATACAAAGTGGAAGTATCACACAAGGGGTTAGCACAAGTGGTGGAACTACAATCATCTCAATCGGTAGTGCCAAAACAGCGACTATCACAAGTGGGGTAACGACAAGCGATAGTGGAAGCACTCAAATTGATTTCATCGGAGAAAGCACCTTAGCAGGAGCTGCCAGCACCACAGGAGGGACGACGACTTTCAATCTCGGCTCTAGCAACTCCTCTACTGCCACAGCTACAATCTCAGGGACTATCACAAACTCAGCGACAAATATCTTCAATGTCAATGCAACCACAACAACTCTCAAAAATGATAATGGCTTAGTCTTCTCAGGTGGGACAAATACAATCAACTTTGCCAACACTAATGGCTCTACTCTCACTTGGCAAGATAGCAATGGAGAAACTCAAAACATCAGCACCACAGGGGGAACTACAAATATCAACTTTGATAATGATGGTGTAATCAGTGGTGGGGTTAGCACAAATGGAACTACTGCCACAACCACCACAATCACAATCGCAGATGGCAAAAGTGGAACAATCAATGGAGCTGTAAGCACAGGTGCTAGTAATTCAACCACAAACATTAGCTTTGCAAATGGTAGTGGTGCAAAATCCCTTACTCTAAGTGCAGGAGATAATACGCTTACAGGAATCACTCTAGGAAACAATTCGACAGCAAACACCCTTACTCTCTCCACAGGGACAACTACTATCAACACAGCCACAAATATTGCAAACAATCAAGCTCTAACATTTGATTTGAAAGATAGTGTCAATCTTACAAACAATATCTCCAATGCAGGAACTACAAATCTTGAGTTTAATGGAAGCAATGGACTCCTCACAGGGACAATCAGCACCACAGCAGGGATTACAACAATCTCTATCGCAAATGGCAAAAGTGGATCAATCAGTGGAGCTGTAACCACCACCACAGGAAGTGGAACTACAAATATTGACTTTGCTAGTGGTAGCAATGCAAAATCCCTTACTCTAAGTGCAGGAGATAATACGCTATCAAGAATCACTCTAGGAAGTAATTCGACAGCAAACACCCTTACTCTCTCTCAAGGAAGCACAGGAATCACCGATACCACAACCATTGCAGAGAATCAAGCTCTAACATTTGATTTTGCTGATGGAAACAATGTCAATCTTACAAATAATCTTGAAAACACAGGTGGGAGTGCAAAACTTGAATTCAATGGCACAAATGGAACTCTCACAGGGACACTTAGCACAAGTGGAGGGACTACAGCTATCAAGATTGCAGATAGCAAGAGTGGGACAATCACAGGAGCGATAGCCACAACAAGTGGAACTACAAATATTGATTTTGCAGATGGAAGTAATGCTAAGTCTTTGAATCTTCAAGGTGCAAATAATGCAATCACCACTATCACTTCAAATGGAAGCAACAACACCCTTAACCTTGATACGACTAGAAATGGTGTGAGTGTGGGAGTAACCAATGCCATTGTAGGAGATAGCCTCACTATCTCTATGGGTGGGACAACAAGCAAAAATGCAGAGCTAACACTCAATAACACAAATGGAGATAGCACACTCAAAGCCCTCACATTGGCAAATGCTTCAGCAGTGGAAGAAAATGTGCTAAATCTTGGTGCTAGAAAAACCACAATCACCGATAATCTCTCTATCGCTTCAAATCAAGGAATGACTATCAATCTATCTGATAATACAGAATTAGCTAGTGGGATTACAAATCAAGGGACTACAAACCTTGCCTTCAATGGAAGTGCTGGACTCCTCACAGGGACAATCAGCACCACAGCAGGGACTACAACCATCAAGATTGCAGAGGGCAAGAGTGGGACAATTAGTGGAGCTGTAACCACAGCAGAGAGTGGAGCTACAAACATTGATTTTGCAGATGGTAGTGGTGCAAAATCCCTCACTCTAGGTGCAGGGGGCAATACGCTTACAGGAATTGTTCTAGGAAGCGATTCAACAGCAAACACTCTCTTCCTCTCTCAAGGAAGCACAACATTCAATGGAACAAGTGGTGTAAATGTAGGGGCAAATCAAGCCCTTACATTTGATTTGGCAAATGGCACGACACTTGCATTTACCAATGGGCTTTTGAGCAATGGTGGAACTTCACTTTTCAATGTCAAAGATAGTGCCTCTTCGATAATCAATGGAAATATCACTTTGAGCAATGATGGAGCAAATAATGTAACTATTGGCAATGGTGGAACTCTTGCTTTGCAAGGTGAAAACAATCAGCTCACAAGTGTAAGCTCTACTACGAGTGGAACACTAAGTCTTGATGGAGCTTCAAATGAAAATGGGGTTAGTGCTAGTGTTTTAAGTGCGATTGTGGGCAATAGCACTACTCTAAACTTCAATGGAAGAACAGATAAAAAAGCAGAGATGACTCTAAGTGATGGTGGCAATGCACTCAAAGCAATCACTTTGGGAAGTGGTGCTACAAACAATACTCTCATTCTCTCTCAAGGAAATACAAGTATTGATGAAAATGTGAGTATAACAAGTGGACAAGTTATGATTTTTAATCTTGAGGACAATTCAAGTCTTGCTTTTGCTAACAATATTACCAATACTGGCTCACTAAAAAGTCTAGCTTTTAATTTCCAAGGAGGTAGCACCAAGATAAATGCCATATCAGGAGATATCACAACAGGAGATAGTTTAAGTAGTGATGTAATCACAACTCTCAATGTGACAAATGCTTCAACAGGGGTTATTATAGGAAACATCTATACAACCAATAGCAATACCACAAATGTAGCTATTGGAGAAAATGGAACTCTCACCCTGCAAGGTGCAGACAATCAACTCACAAGTGTAAGCTCCACCACGAGTGGAACACTCAAGCTTGATGGAGCTTCAAGTAGTGTAGGGGTTACTGCTAGTGTTTCAAGTGCGATTACAGCAGATGAAAGCGGAAACAAAACCACTACTCTCAACTTCAATGGTGCAAGTGGCAAAAAAGCAGAGATGACTCTAAGTGCTAGTGGAAATGCCCTCAAGGCAATTACTTTGGGAGATAGTGCCACAAATAACAAGCTCATTCTCTCCACAGGAAGCACTAGCATTGAAACAGGCACAACTATTACTACAAGCCAAGCTCTAACATTTGTTTTGGCAGATGGAAGCGATGTCAATCTCACAAATGCCATATCAAACACAGGTGGAAGTGCAAATCTTGAATTCAATGGCACAAATGGAATTCTCACAGGGACACTTGACACTTCCAACAATGGAACAACCACTATCAAGATTGCAGAGGGCAAGAGTGGGACAATCACAGGATCTATAACAAACTCAGCCACCACCACAGCAGATATTGGTAATAATGCAACTCTCACTCTAACAGCTGGACTTAGCAATAGTAGAAATACCACTTTCAACTTTAATGGAGAAAATGGAACATTAACAGGAAACACCATCACTACAAGTGCAGGTGCAACTACAATCTTCAATCTTGGCTCTAGTGCAAGTATAAGTGAAGCTTCAAGCAGTGTTACAGCCACAATCAATGGAACTCTCTCAAACAATGGAACAAACACTTTCAATGTCAATTCAGCCACAACCACTCTTCAATATGGAGCTAGTGGATTGAGCTTCTCTAGTGGGACAAATGAAATCAACTTTGCAAACACTTCTGAAAATGGTGCGACACTCTCTTGGCAAAATAGCGATGGAGATTCTCAAGCTATCACTACAAGTGGAGGAAGCACAAATATCAACTTCAATCATAGTGGAAGCATTGCAGGAGGAGTAAACACTACAGATTCAGGAACTACAAATATCAACATTGCCGATGAGGCGATAGCCACAATCAATGGCAATATCACTACTCCTACCCCTTCTCGTGATGGATTTAGTGTAAGAGGAGCAACACCAGCGACAAATGTAACTTTCAAATCTACTGAAGGTAAGACAAGCACCCTTATCCTTCAAGGCTCAACTAATCAAATCACCACTCTCACAATGGGAGCAGGAGAAAATATCCTTGCTTTGATGCAAAATGGAGAAAAAGGAAAAAAACAAAAATACACTAGCAGAGATGCAGTGATTGAGAATGTAAATAATATGGCCAATGGAACGCTTAAGCTCATCTCTCAAATCTCCACAAATGAAGCCAATACCTTCACTATCAATAGTGCAACTTTCTCTACAAGCAAAGAAGTAGAAGGCAATCAAGATGACACACAAGCAAACACACCAAAGCTCACAGGACATATCAGCCTAATCCTCAGTGATGGAGTGGATACTAATCAAGTTGGCAAAGAGTCTCCCATCCTTGTAGCAAGTGTAAAGAATGATTCAGGAATTGAATTTGAAAAAACTTCTAAACTCATTGATGGCTTCCTTATCAAAGAAGCAGATTTTACTATTGCTGATGATGGGAATTACCAAAAATATCTCCTCAGCTCTGTTAGAACTCAAGGCATAACAACCTCAGAGCAACAAGCCATTGCTTCAGCCTTTATGCTTGACTATAACCTCTATATGGCAAATCTCAATTCACTCAATAGAAGAATGGGAGAATTGCGTGAGAATGCTCATAGCCAAGGAGTATGGGCTAGAGTATTTAATGGGGCTTTAAGTAATGACTTTGGACTAGGAAGCAAGAGTAATTACACTACTATTCAAGCAGGATATGACTATGCCTTTGGGTTTGAGGGAGCAAATAACTATCTAGGAGTGGCTCTCTCTTATGCACTCTCTTTTGCAACCTCAAACTCCAAAGCCACAGATTATTCTATGGGAGAGGTTAGAGGGCTTGACAACATTTATAGTAATGCAGTAGAAGTGGCACTTTACAACTCCTATGTAGCTGATAGCGGTTGGTATAATGACACTATTGCTAAATTTAGCTACATTATGAGTAGTTTTGATATCCAAGCAAGTGGAGTTTCAGCTGAAAGCAGAGCAAGTGAAACAAATAACTATGCCCTAACCCTTAGTGATGAAGTGGGATATGCTATTAGAATGGGAGAGATGAGTGAGTGGAGTCTTACTCCTCAAGTAGAAGCAACATTTGGATACTTTAGCCAAAGTGATTTCAAACAAACTCTCTCTGATAGCAGTCAATATCTAGATTCTAAAGCTGAAAGTGTGCTAACCCTAAGGGCTAGAGCAGGAAGTGCATTGACTTATGACTTTAGAGCTTTCACTCAAAAAGATACTTTCAATGCCTCACTTTATGTAGGAGCATTCTATGAGTATGATTATGTTATGGGTGGAGATATCTCTATGGTTGTCAGTGATGGAACGACAGAGACTCAAAAGAGCGATATTGGAACTGATGGCAGGGTGGTAGTCAATGTAGGGACAAATATGACTATCCAAGATAACACAAGACTATACTTTGACTTTGAAAAAAGCTTTATGGGGAAAATCAACACTGATTATCAAGTGAATTTTGGAGTGAGATATAGCTTTGGAGAGAGTGATGGATATAGCCCAATCCTTGAAAAAGCTGATTACAAAGCACCACTCAAGATTGAAGGGGAAGAGAAAGAGGGAGAAGAGAGTGGAGAGAAGATAGAGGGCAAAGAGGGTGAGGGGGAAGCCAAGAGTGATAAAGCAGAAGAGAGCAAAACCACCAAAGACACAAAAGCTCCAGCCAAATCACAACCCAAAGAAAAATCTTCTAAATAATCGCTAGGCTTTGCCTAGTGCAACCCCTTTTGTCATCTCCAAACAAAACTCTTTAATGTATAATCTCAAATTATCTCTATAAAAAGGAGCAAAAATGAAACTTCTTTTAAGCGGTGGGTGTGGATATATCGGCTCACATACTGCCTATGAATTTTTGAAAAACACTCAAGCCCATATCACTTTGCTTGACAATCTCAGCACAGGGTTTAGAGAAACTTATGATTATTTGATTAAGCACTTCCCCAATCGTGTGAGTTTTTTTGAAGCGTCTTTGGAAGAAGTGGAGAAGATTGATGAATTTTTGAGAAAAAATCAATTTGATTGCGTAGTGCATTTTGCAGCCTCAATCATTGTAAGCGAATCGGTGGCAAATCCCCTGAAGTATTATCTCAATAATGCTGTAAATACCACAAATCTTATCAATCTTTGTGTCAAAAACCATATCAAAAACTTTATCTTCAGCTCCACAGCAGCAGTCTATGGAGAGCCCAAAATCAATCCTGTGAGTGAAGCCACCCCACTCTCCCCTATCAACCCCTATGGAAGCTCAAAATTGATGAGTGAATGGGTATTGAGAGATACGGCTTTGGCTCACGATTTCAACTACATTGCTTTGAGATATTTCAATGTCGCAGGGGCAAATGTAGATAACACACCTGAAGAGATGGCAAAGGCTGAGGGATTGGGGCAGAGAAGCCTAGAGGCAACTCACCTCATCAAAGTGGCAAGCGAGTGTGCGATTGGCAAAAGAGCGAGTATGGGAATCTATGGTGATGATTACCCTACTCCTGATGGCACTTGCATTAGAGATTATTTGCATATCAATGACTTGGCAAGGGCTCATTTGAGTGCGTATGAGTATTTGATGCAAAACCAAAAATCTGATATTTTCAATGTGGGTTACAATAGAGGATATAGCGTCAAAGAGGTTGTGGAAACGATGAAGAGGGTTACAGGCATTGACTTTGAAGCCAAAATCTCTCCACGCCGAGAGGGAGATCCTGCAATGCTTATTGCCTCAAACCAAAAACTCCTCACTCTCACTTCTTGGAAACCTCTCTACAATGACTTAGAGCTGATTTGCAAAAGTGCGTATGAGTGGGAAAAGTGTTTGAGGAAATAATTTGAGTGCATATCTACTCTTTGGAGGGTTTTTCTGCTCTCTTTTACTCAATCTCTCTATCATTGTTTTATCCAAAAAATTTGGACTATTTATCGATACTGCCACGAGTGATAAACCCCAAAGATTCCACACTCTCCCCACTCCAAGAGCGGGCGGGATAGGAATCTTTGCACCCTTTCTCTTCACTTCCCTCTCTTTGCTTCACACTCAATCAAACTTTATCTATGGGGCTTTGGTGGGGGGGAGCTTGGTGTTTTTAAGTGGATTAGTAGAAGATTTCAACGCCTCTCTTTCTCCAAAAGTGCGTTTGGTTTTGCAATGCTTAGGGGGTGGGGCTTTTATCTATCTCTCAGATTTATATCTCCAAAATCTTGGCTTTGGGATTACTCTGCCCTCTTATATCGCTATCCCTTTCACACTCTTTGCAATTGTAGGGATTATCAATGCAATCAATATCATTGATGGATTCAATGGACTAGCAGGTGGAGTGGCACTCATTGCTCTTGGAGTGCTAACTTATCTAAGTGAGGGAGGGGTTGAGAGTATTGTGTTTCTTGCTTTGCTAGGTGGAGTATTGGGATTTTTGGCTCTTAACTTCCCTAAGGGAAAGATATTTTTAGGAGATGGTGGGGCGTATTTTTTGGGCTTCATTCTCTCCATTTCTCTTATCAATCTCACCCAAGCCCCAAGCTCTCACATTAGTCCTTGGTTTGGGATCGCATTGCTAATCTATCCATTTTGGGAAGTGATTTTTTCAATCTATCGCAGAAAAAGACACAAAATTCCTGCAATGCTTCCTGATAGCAATCATCTCCACCAACTCATTTTTCACAAAACTCAAAGCAACCCCAAAACCACACTTATTATCCTTGCCTTTATTGCCCCCTTTATGCTCTATGCACTCTATTTCTGCAATGATGAAAAAGCTCTTTTGCTTGGAAGTGGGATTTTTATCATTCTTTATCTACTCATCTATCAAAGATTGGTGAAATTCAAAAATCATTTTTGAGGGAAGAGGTTTGGCATTTGCTCAAAGACACTCCCTCCTTTGAAAAGATTTTGAGGATTAAAGAGTTGTTTTTGGAGTCCTTTGTGGCATTCAATGCATTGTGGGATCATTCCATGCTCTTTGCTTAGAGAGGGGTTTTGGAGCTTTTGAGGAGAATGACAAGCAAAGCAATCTTGCCCACACCCCCCCATCTCAATGGCATTCATTTTCTCTTCTGTATGGCAACTTTTGCACTCAAGCATACTTTTATGTCTTTCATCGCTCTTGTAATCAAGCTTAAAATGACAACTTGCACAATCCCCACTACAAGCCAAAATCAAAGAAATAAAAAAACTCAAAAAAACTACGACTCTCATTCTCTCCCTTTTGTTTTTATCTTTATAACAAAACCCACTAAATACGCAAACCCCTTTTGCTAAACTCAACGATTTTTCCATGATACCTTGCATAAATTTGTGCCAAAGATACATCTTCCTCATACAAGCTATAAACATCTCCCCACTCTAGCCCACTCATAAACCACTCTTGCAACTCTTGATAATCAAAAATCTCATAGCCAATCTGTGAGAGCAGTCTTTGAGTGTAGCGATCCACCACCATAACCTCCCTCAAACACGCATAATTGAGGATACAATCCCTACTCTCTTGCCCTATGCCTTTTTGAGAAAGCAACCACTCACCGCTCACCTCTTGAGCAAACACCTCAAAGCTCCCAAATTCTTGAAGAATATTTTTGGCAAGAAGGATTAATCGAGTGGCTTTCTGATTGGCAAATCCACTTGGAGCAATCAATGAGCCCAAAAGAAGCGAATCGCATTGAGCAAAGGAGAGCAAATCCCTCTCACTCTCACCACTCAATACTCCTATGCTATGGAGTTTTTGAAGAGATTTTTCTACATTTTCCCAGCGTGTATTTTGGGTAAGGATTGAGCCAACAACCACTTCAAAACTTCCATAATTTGGCCACCACCACGATGGAGATTGCTCTAATAAATCTAAGCTTTTAAGATAAGAGAGGAGTTCAAAAGAATTTTGATATTTCATTTTTGCAACTTTATCCCCCCACCCCTTTGATAAGGGGTTTAGGGAAGATCACATTAAAAAACTTAGCTAAGAAGTCTTAGAATGTTTTGTTGCATTGCATTTGCTTGTGATAGTGCATAGCTACCAGATTGAGCAAGAATGCTGTATTTACTGAAGTCTGAAGACTCAGCAGCAAAATCAACATCTCTGATATTGGATTCAGCAGCTTTGACATTCACTTGAGTGATTGTGATATTGTCCATTGTGCTTGTCATTTGATTTTGCACAGAACCCATATCCGCTCTAATCTTATCAAGTGTTTTTTGTGCTGATTCAGCAATATTCATTACAACCATTGCACCTACCAAGCTTGTTACACCCGCACCAAGAGAACTAGCACCACTTGCAATTACGGCATTGTAGTTTCCACCAGCAGCAGATTTAACTGAAGCATTGAACTCTCCAAGAACACTTCTTAGATTTACTGTTGTCTCAGCAGCCATACCCATTCCAAAACCAATAGCTTTGAAATCTGAAGCTCCAGAGAAACCAGGGGCTGAAACTACTTGGATATCTCTTGCATCAAGACGAGTAAGAGAAAGTCTTCCATAGTTGCTAGAACCCTCAGCAAGTCTTTGTCCTCCATTAAGAGAAGTGATTGCTGCATTCTCTCCAGCATCTTGAGCCTTAAGATAGATACCTCTTCCATCCATACTTCTAAGGTTAAGTCTTCCAAGATTATCTGTGAAAGCCTCAACTCCTGTATCAGATGTCGCAGCATTGATTGCAGCAACCAAACGACCATCAGCATCGTTCTCTTTTACTCCAATAATATCACCAAAGCTTACACCATTGATTGTCAATCCTTTGATATCTCCTGCTTTGATTGCACCATCAGAAGTAGATTGGACATTAGCTTGAGCTCTAATTCCTGTTCTATCAGAGTTTTTGTTGATTACTTCAGCCAAAGCACCAAGTCCAGTTCCAGCTGAGTGAGAAATAACAACACTCTCCAAAGTTACATCATTAGCACCATCTGCTTGTCTAAATGTCAAAGACACCTCACCAGCAGCAGATACATTTGAACCTGTTTCAATTCTAACTTGTCCGATTTTATCAGAAGTTGTTGCACCAATAGTGGCGTGAATTGTTTGGTTTGAATATGCACCAATTTGGAACTCTTTGTTTGTAAAAGAACCTGTGAGCAAAGAAATACCATTGTAACTTGTTGTGTTACCGATATTGTCAAGCCCTTGGATAAGACGAGTAATGTCATTTTGGATCGCTCTTCTTGATTGAGCTGATTGACCATCTTGTGCAGCTTGTGCAGCTTTTACTTTGATAGTTTCCAAAATTTTTACTTGCTCATCCATTGCCTTATCAGCAATTTGGATCATTCCAATTCCGTCATTTGCATTTCGGATTGCTTGACCCAAACTCATTGCTTGAGATCTCAAAGAATCAGCGATAACCATACCTGAAGCATCATCTGCTGCTTTGTTGATTCTCAAACCTGAGCTTAGTTTCTCCAATGAACCTTTCAACTTGCTTTGTGTAAAGGTTGATTGGGCGTGTGCATTCAATGCACTAATGTTTGTATTGACTTGAAAAGCCATAATAAACTCCTTTTTGTTTTTTAACCTAAACTTCCCTGTTTAGTGAAGACAATATCGGAAGCTCTCAAAAAATTTAAATGATTTTTTTGTGTTTTTTTGATTTTTCTTATCAAATCTTTCTTGAAAGCTTAAGCTTAGTGAATTTTTGAAAGATAAATGGAAACTAAAATCTTAGAAGAAACCCACCCCTTTTTGAGGGATCATTCTTTGAAAACCCCATAATTCATCAATTTTTCATATCGCTTAGAGAGGAAGTCTTTGTTTGACTTGATTTCTTTGAGAGCTTTAAGGAAGTAGTCTTTGATTGCTTTTCCTGCCTCTTCTTTATTGCGATGTGCTCCACAAAATGGCTCTTCTACAATATCATCAATGAGTTTGCACTCTTTGAGATCTTTTGCTGTGATTTTCATTGCTTTCATTGCTGATTCAATCTTGCTAGGATCATTCCACAAAATTGCTGCACAACCCTCAGGAGAGATGACACTAAAGACTGAATAGCTCATCATTGCAAGTCTATCAGCCACAGCGATAGCCAAAGCTCCTCCACTTCCACCCTCTCCAATGATGATAGAAATTGTAGGCACTTTCAAATCTGCAAATTCTTGCAAATTCTTAGCAATCGCCTCACTCTGTCCCCTTTCCTCTGCTCCAATTCCTGGATATGCTCCTGCGGTATCTACAAGCATTAAAATTGGGATCTCAAACTTCTCTGCCAATTTTGCAGCCTTAAGGGCTTTGCGATATCCCTCAGGGTTTGGCATACCAAAATTTCTCTCTAGCTTATTTTTCGTCCCTCTTCCTTTCTCTTCCCCTATGACCATAACCTTTTGCCCCCCAATATACCCTAAGAAGCAAACAATAGCTTTATCATCTTTGTAGTGTCTATCTCCACTAATCTCGCACTTCTCATCCATAATCATATCGATATAGTCCATTGCATAAGGACGATCGGGGTGTCGTGCAATTTGCATTTTTTGATAATCACTCATACTAGAGTAGAGTTTTTGAGTCTCTTTCTCAAGATTTTTTTCCAAAATTTCTTGGGCGTGAAAATCGCCTTTGAGCTTTGCAGAATCTATCTCATCTTGAATGCTTTTGAGTTTTTGCTCGAAATCTAAATAAACTGCCATTTTATACTTTCTTGAAAACTACAACCCCATTTGTCCCACCAAAGCCAAAAGAGTTACTCATCACAGACTCAATCTTAGCCTCTCTTGCCACATTAGGGATATAATCCAAATCACACTCAGGATCAGGATTTTCTTGATTGATTGTAGGAGGGAGTATGCCTTTTTCCATTGCAGTAATTGAGATAACTGCCTCCAACGCTCCTGCTGCTCCTAGACAATGTCCGATTTGTCCTTTTGTAGAGCTTACAGGTGGAACATTTTCTTTGCCACCAAAGAGAGATTTGAGAGCCAAAGTCTCATACAAATCATTGTAATATGTGCTTGTTCCATGAGCGTTGATATAATCAGGTTTAATCTTTGCCATCTCAAGTGCAGCCTTCATCGCTCGATAAGCTCCCTCGCCTTGAGGAGCAGGAGTTGTGATGTGGTTTGCATCTCCACTCTCTCCAAATCCTACAACTTCAGCATAGATTTTAGCTCCTCTAGCTTTGGCACTCTCGTATTCTTCAAGCACCAATGCTCCTGCACCCTCACCCATTACAAATCCACTTCTTTCTTTATCAAATGGGCGTGAAGCCTTTTGTGGCTCATCATTGCGATCACAAAGTGCTTTCATCGCTGCAAATCCACCAATCCCTACTGGACAGATAGAGGATTCTGCACCAATCACTAGCATTTTATCAGCTCCACCTAGCATAATAGTTTTTGTCGCTTCAGAGATTGCGTGAGTCCCTGCCGCACAAGCTGTAACACTTGCTAGATTTGGCCCCTTTAGTCCAAACTCAATAGAAGTAAATCCTCCTAGCATATTCACAAGTGCTGAGGGGATAAAAAATGGAGTGATTCTTCTTGGACCTTTTTGCTCACATACAATTGAATTTTTCTCAATATTGCCTAGTCCTCCAATCCCTGCTCCTGAGCTTACACCAAATCGATTTGATAAACTCTCATCACACTTGCCATCACTTCCTAATAGTCCACTATCTAGCATCGCTTCTTTTGAAGCTTTGAGTGCAATTTGAATAAAGCGATCGGCTTTTTTTATCTCTTTTGCATCAAGCACTTCTTCAGGATTGAAATCTGTAATCTCTCCTGCAATCTGCACAGGGAAATCACTTGCATCAAAACACGAAATTCTTTTAATCCCACAATTTCCCTCAACAATGGATTTAAAAGAACTTTCTCTAGTAAGACCCAATGAATTGATCATTCCAAGACCTGTTACAACAACGCGACGCATATATTTTCTCCTTAGTTTCCCCCCTTGTAGGGGGAGTATTTTACTTCTTGCTATCGATATAAGCTACAACATCACCAACTGATGTCATCTTTTCAGCATCTTCATCAGGGATTTCTACCCCAAGTTTCTCTTCAAGAGCCATAATCAACTCAACAACATCAAGAGAGTCAGCATTGAGATCATCAACAAACTTTGACTCCATCTTTACCTCATCAGCACTTACACCAAGTTGCTCAACAACAATCGCTTTTACATCATCAAATGTAGCCATTTTTTCTCCTTACATTTTTGTATTTTGGATTAAGCGGTGAATTTTAGCTAAAAATTCTAGCAAACTTACCACTTTTTGCATTACATATACAATCCACCATTCACTTTTAGCACTTCACCTGTAATATAAGAGGAGCTATCAGAGAGCAAAAATGCCACGCTCTCAGCGATTTCTTTGCCCTCTCCAAATCGTGCTAGAGGAATGTTTTTGATATAGTAATCTTTAATCTCTTCTTTGAGTTCTGCTGTCATATCTGTGCGAATAAATCCTGGAGTAATGCAATTAAATCGAACATTTCTACTTGCTCCCTCATAAGCAAATGACTTACTCATCGCAATCATTCCCCCCTTACTTGCTGCATAGTTTGTCTGTCCTGCATTCCCTCTCTCTCCGATGATTGAAGCGATATTGACTACACTCCCCTTCCTTTGCTTACTCATTACCTTGAGTGCCTCACGACAACCAATGAAGCAAGACTTGAGATTTGCATCAATCACGCCCATAAACTCATCAGTTTTCATTCTTAGAGCTAGTTTATCGTTTGTGATTCCTGCATTATTGACTAAATAACTCAACTCTCCATCACACTCCACAATCGTATTGATAGCTTGGATAAACGCCTCCTCATCAGTAGCATCAAAGCAAATTGTCGCTGCTACCCCACCATTATCAGTGATTTCTTTTTGCAATGCATCAGCCAATTCAGGCTTAGAGCGATAGTTGATCCATACTTTAAGCCCATAACCTGCCAATACTCTTGCAATATCTGCACCAATGCTTTTACTTGCACCTGTAATCAAAACATTCTTTCCACTAAAATGCATCTGCACTCCTTATCAAAACTTTTTCAAAAGCAAAGTGTATCTTAGTTTGGAAATAATCTTTATGGGATAATCTAAGAAATTGATTGATTAAAAGGGGAAACTCTCTCCCAAAAGGGAGGAGAAAAGCATCTTAGAGTCTTGACTCATAGCGTCGCAACATATAAAGACGCTTAAGCATTTTTTTCTTCGCGTTAATCTTTTGCTTTTTGCGTTTTTCAGTGTTAGATTCAAAAAATCTTCTAGCTCTGCACTCAGTTACCACCAAGTTTCGATCAGTTTGCTTTTTGAATTTTCTGTAACCCTCATCAAAAGACTCGTTCTCACGCATTTTAATGCCTGGCATAAAATCACCACCAATCTTTGATAAATTTACTCTCTATACAATAGAGAGAATGCAATTTTAATCAAAAAAATCATTTTTCTCCCTCAATTTTGCAAAACTTCATTTATAATTACGCTTTTGCTTAGAATATGTGTCCATAGCTCAGCTGAATAGAGCAACAGGTTGCGGTCCTGTAGGTCGGGGGTTTGAATCCCTCTGGGCATACCATTTACTCATCTACAAATACTTATCCCTATTTATACTTTTTTATATTTTGTGTGCTTCTTGATGATTTTCATTGTAGTTTTTTACTTCATTATTAGATTTTAAAATATCAAGTTTTACTCCCAAAGAAAAAAGCTTATCCCTCCTCATTCCCCCTAAAAGAAAGTGATTGCTCTTTCTTTTTGCCAATGGGGGAGAGCCTCGCTAAATCTTGCTCTTGAGTTTTTTTATTTTGCTCCTCAAAACCCCTACCACGCTCAAGACAAGAGGGTGAATGGATAAGATTTGAGAGGATTTGCAATCTTGATTGAGATTTTGTTTAACGATTGTCTATTTTTGAGTTAGAATATTCTCAACCATTTGGTAGGTGGTTATTTGAACTTGGTCCTAATAAACAAGTAAGCTCAAGCTCCTTTGGGGTTTGGGCTTTTTTTTTGGACATTGAGTTGGGTGTGTGGGTGGATTCTTGTTTATTAGGAGTCCAAGATGGATTTCTTGATGATTTTCATCGCGGTTATTTCTATCCTTGTTACCCTCTTTCGAGAGGAAATAAGGAATTTTCTCAAGAAATAAGAGATGACTGCCATACCGAGTTCAACACAGGGGACTACCACCCCTGTGTCCTTTTATCACTTTCACCTCTTTATTATTAGATTTTAGAATATCAGGTTTTACTCCCAAAGAAAAAGGCTTACCCCTCCTCACTCCCCCTAAAAGAAAGTGATTGCCCCCTTTCTTTTTGCCAATAGAGGAAAGCCTCGCTAAATCTTGAGCTATTCATTTTGGAGAACAAGGCACTTCTGCCTTGTTTTTTCTCCAAAATTTCATCAACGCTCAAGGTGAGAGAATGGGTGGATAAGATTTGAAGGAGATTGTGGTTTGATAGGGTATTTTTAGCTTTTTTGTTGTTTTTGTTTTTATCCTCTTTTTAATCCCCAAAGAAAAAGGCTTACCCCTCCTCACTCCACTTCAACCAAAACTACAAAACCTTTGCCTTCTTCAAAAAATGTCTTTTCAAATTCTCAATTTACAAATAGTCCTGCCCACAAAAGCATATAAACCTAGAATTTACTGCGTTTATTTGCTCTCCAAATAATCTCTAAAAACTATTTTTATTGTGTTTTTACATTTTTGATTTTCAAGGGAAATTTATCATTGACTATGGTAGAATTAAATTGTGCATAAAGCAGGGATACTTTCCTTAGGAATAAGGAGGGTTGGCAAAATGAATCTAATAATCCAAATTGCCAAGTTCTTACTAGCTTTTTTAGAGCTAGTAAAACTTATTCTTGAGTTGCTCTAATAAGTAACTCTAACAAAAACCAAAAGGCATTATATTACAAACCAGCCGATTTTTTGTTAGCTTTTTGCACTTTTTCAAATAATAAGGAAGTATCCTAAAAAGGAAGCTGGTTTGTGGGGGATTTCCCCCAATGCCTTACTTCCTTATTAAATCTTTGCTCAAATACAATCCAAACCAAAAGCCAAAGCTTCAACCCCTAGCAAGATAATTCCCCTCAACTTTTACAATTTTGCTCCTTTTTTATGTAAAAATTCCATAAATCACTTCATTTTAAGGAAAAACATTGAAAAAGCCATTTTTAAGCCTACTCTTGGCTTGTGCCACTTTCACATCCCCCCTTTGTGCTTCACAAAAAGTCAGAGATCTCTTTGATCAGCTCAGTGATGTCTTGCAACTCCTTCCTGCTTTCTCAGCCACTTATGCTCTAGCAAAAGAAGACTATGAGGGACTAAAAGAGCTTGCCATAGGTTTTGGAGCGACAATGGGGGTAACCTACACTTTCAAGCTCTCTCTCAACGCACTAGGCAAAAAATACTCCACAGAAGTGGCATTTGCTCAACGCCCCAATGGTGGAGCATTTCACGGATTCCCATCAGGACATACAGCCTCAGCATTTTCTGCCACAGGTTTTATGCAAAAGCGTTATGGGTGGAAATGGGGATTACCTACTTTTCTTTTGGCAACCCTCACAGGAGTATCTAGGGTTGTAGCCCAAAAGCATACCCCCTTTCAAGTCGTATCAGGAGCAATGATTGGCTTTGGTATCAGCTACCTTGTCAGCTCCAAATACATTGATCCAAGCAAAGAGCGAATCGCACTCAATCGCACCAATGACATTCGCGATCGCAGTGTATATAGTATCTCTTATACTCGCTCTTTTTAAGAAAATTACTTCAATATTCTAGGTAGAGTAATTCCTCTCTGCCCTTGATATTTCCCTGCCTTATCTTTATAGCTTGTTTCACACGCCTCATCGCCTTGCAAGAACAATACTTGAGCAATCCCCTCATTGGCATAAATCTTTGCAGGAAGTGGAGTTGTGTTTGAAATCTCAATCGTGATATGCCCCTCAAACTCAGGCTCAAAAGGCGTAACATTGACGATAATCCCACAGCGTGCATAAGTGCTTTTCCCTAGACAGATAGCCAAAACATCTCTTGGAATCCTAAAATACTCAATCGTCCTAGCCAGTGCAAAAGAATTCGGTGGCACGATACATACATCTCCTGTAAAATCTATTACATTATTAAAATCAAAGTTTTTAGGATCAACCACGGTGGAGTTGATATTGGTAAAAATCTTAAACTCATCACTCACTCTAATATCATATCCATAGCTACTTAGTCCATAGCTCACTACCCCACTCCCTACCTGCTTCTCACAAAATGGCTCAATCATTTTGTGCTTCACACTCATCTCTCTAATCCAAAAATCTGACTTTAGTCCCATTGATTTTCCTTACTTTATGGTGTTTGTGTTTTTAAATATGTTATGATAGCAAACTTATAGCCTCTCAAAGAGGGCAAATCTTTATAATGAAAGGTTGATTTATGAATTTTAAAGAAGTCGAAAAACTCATTGACATTTTTTCCAAAAACTCTATCTCTAGCATTTTTCTCAAAGAAGGAGATTTTGAAATCCACCTAGAAAAAAATGCTCCTGCTTCCCAAGTGCAAATCCCCCAAGTGCAAAATGTAGCCCCTGCTATGCCTAGTGTTTCAGTAGTGGCTGAAGCTCCAAGCACAACCCCTGCCCTAAGCACACAAGAGGGTGAGTTTATCAAATCCCCAATGGTAGGGACTTTTTATCGCTGTCCTTCTCCCAATGCCTCTCCTTATGTCAATGTAGGGGACAAAATCAAAAAAGGACAAATCATCGGTATTGTTGAGGCGATGAAGATTATGAATGAAATTGAAGCTGAATTTGATTGCAAAGTTGTTGAAATCGTCGCAAATGACGCTCAACCTGTGGAGTTTGGCTCAAATCTTATCAAAGTAGAAAAGATCTAATAGCAATGAAAAAACTAAAAAGAATCCTAATCGCCAATAGAGGCGAAATCGTTTTGCGTGCGATTCGCACGATTCAAGAAATGGGGAAAGAGGCAATCGCAGTGTATTCTACTGCTGACAAAGACGCACATTATTTAGATGTAGCAGATGCCAAAGTTTGCATAGGGGCTGAGAAATCAAGTGAGAGCTATCTCAATATCCCTGCCATCATCAGTGCTGCCGAGCTTTTTGAGGCTGATGCGATTTTCCCAGGATATGGGTTTTTGAGTGAAAATCAGCAATTTGTCGAGATTTGCAAACATCACAATATCGAGTTTATCGGACCTAGTTCTGAAGTGATGAATCTTATGAGTGATAAATCCAAAGCCAAAGATGTGATGAGAGAGGCAGGAGTACCTGTGATTATGGGAAGCAATGGAGCACTCAAAGACTTAGAAGAAGCCAAAGAAGTTGCTAGAGAGATTGGCTATCCTGTCATCATCAAAGCCGCCGCAGGAGGTGGAGGAAGAGGAATGAGAGTGGTAGAGAGTGAAGAAAACTTAGCCAACTCCTATCTAGCTGCCGAGAGTGAGGCACTTTCAGCGTTTGGTGATGGCACGATTTATATGGAAAAGTTCATCAAAAACCCCAAACATATTGAAGTGCAGATTTTGGCTGACAAACACGGCAATGTAATCCACATCGGAGAAAGAGATTGTTCAGCCCAAAGACGACAGCAAAAGCTCATTGAGGAGTCTCCTGCTGTGGTGCTAAGTCCTGAAGTGAGAGAAAGATTGCTTCAAACAGCAGTCAAAGCAGGGAAACATATCGGCTATGTGGGAGCAGGGACATTTGAGTTTTTGCTAGATGCCAACAACAAAGATTTTTATTTTATGGAGATGAATACACGACTTCAAGTCGAGCATACCGTGAGTGAAATGGTGAGTGGGCTTGACTTAGTGGAGTGGATGATAAAAATCGCAGAGGGAGAGAAGCTCCCAAGCCAAGAGAAAATCACATTCAAAGGGCATTCTATCGAGTGCAGAATCACAGCCGAAGATCCTAAAAAGTTCTTCCCCTGTCCTGGCAAAATCACCACTTGGATTGCACCGGGTGGGGCTAATGTCAGACTTGATAGCCAAGCATATTGCAACTATGTCGTGCCGATGTTTTATGACTCTATGATAGGCAAACTCATCGTTTGGGCTGAAGATAGAGAAAAGGCAATCAAAAGAATGCATAGAGCTTTGAGAGAGTTTAAAGTCGAGGGGATCAAAACTACAATCCCCTTCCATATCGAGATGATGGAAAATCAAGATTTCAAACAATCAAAGATTTACACCAAATATCTTGAAGAGCATATCCTTTAGATGAAGATACAAACTCATTCCCAACCTAGCAACGCTCAAACCCTCAAGGTAGCGATGCAACCCACTTCTTCCTCCTCTATCCCCCAAGAGGAGAAGAAAAAATTCCAAGAAGAAGTCAAGTTTCAAAATGCTCTAATGACAAAAATCAAAGAGCTAAACCACAAAATCTCTTCTTTGCAAAGCTATGAAAAAACCCTCTCTCTTATCCAAGAAGAAATCGGCGAGATTGAATCTATCAAATCCCAAATGGCAAACAACACCAATGCCACCAATCTTCATCATCGCCTTGATTCTCTCAAAACACGACTAAAACCAATGCTAGAGAAAATCAACAACCCACTTCTAGGCTCAAACCCCACCCCCTCAATCGAACAGGTGCTAAAAAATCCACAAAAATATCAAGAGCTTCTCTCCAAAAATCAAGAAAAAGCTCAAACTCTTCTCAAAGGTTTTGAGGAAGAGATAGATGGAATGTTTGAGCAAAGTGTAGAGTTTGATGAAACAATGCTTAAAAACCCACTTTTCAAAAACGCTCACAATCTCGCCACTCTCACACCCAATCTCTCTCAACTCCTATGAATCCTTACAGCACACAATTTATCCAAGATGATGACATCGCCTCTGTCATCAATGCCCTGCAATCCCCCACCCTCACTCAAGGAGAGCAAACAGAGCTTTTTGAAAGAGAGTTAGCAGAGTATTTGGGAGTAAAGTATGTGCTAGTTTTCAACTCTGCCACTTCAGCCCTATATTGCTCTTATAAAGCTCACGCTCTCAAAGATAGCGAAGTCATTACCACTCCTATAAGCTTTGTAGCCACTTGCAATATGCTCTTAGAAAATGGAGCAAAACCCATATTTTGCGATATCAAGAGCGATGGCAATATCAATGAAGACAAAATAAGCTCCCTCATCACCCCACGCACTAGAGCGATTGTAAGTGTAGATTATGCAGGAAAGAGTGTAGAGGTAGATACTCTCAGACAAATCGCCCACAAACACAACCTTGCTTTTATCTCTGATAGCTCTCATAGTTTTGGGGGAGAATACAAAGGAGAGAAAATCGGCACTTTGGCAGATAGCACGATTTTTAGCTTCCACGCACTCAAGCCCATCACCACAGCCGAAGGTGGGGCATTGGCAACAAATGATGAGGAGATTTACAATCAAGCCAAGCTCATACGCTCTCATGGAGTAGTGAAAAAAACACTTTGGAATACTGAAGTGCAAAGCAGTGGATTCAACTTCAGACTAAGCGATATTGCCTCAGCACTTGGACGCTCACAGCTCAAAAAGATTGATACTTTCATCGCCCAAAGGGAGAAAATCGCACAATTTTATAATGAAGTTTTTGAGGGTAACCCCTACTTTGATACCCTCTCTATCCCCTCTTATATCAAAAGCACTCGCCACCTCTACCCAATCCTCCTCTCTCAAAGTCTGTGGTGCTCCAAAGAAGACATATTCACAGAGCTACAAAACGCAGGGCTTGGAGTGCAAGTGCATTACAAACCTATCCACCTCTACTCTCTCTACTCTCCCCATACTCCACTCTACAATGCCGAAAATTTCTACAAAGCAGAGCTTTCTATCCCTTGTCATCAAAAGATGAGCTTAGAAGATGCCAAAAATACTTCACAAATCATTTTAGACATTCTCTCCAAATACAAAGGTTGCAAGAGATAAAATCCCTCAAACTCCCTAGATACCGATATATGCCCCCCCCCCCCCCACAAAAAATAACCTTTTATTTACCCACTTTTTGTGTTTGTCATTGATTTAATTTTTCTAAATTTCAAGAATTTAAATTTTAGGTTTTTTACAAAGGAGTTTATAATAAAAAAAAATACCAAGAAAAATACAAAAATGGGGGGGGGG
>NZ_NXLV01000019.1 GCF_003364205.1 Helicobacter brantae | reverse complement strand
ACAATCTCTACCACACAATGGAATCAAAGAGAAAACACAAGAGAAGCACTTAGAGGTAATGGAGTATTAAAAGAAGGAAATGAGTATAATACCAAAGCCTATCTTGGAGAGTTGAGTGGAAGTGGGGAGAGGGATAACTCTGTCTTAAGAGTGGGAGTAAGTGCCTTAAAAATCTCTAAGAGGATTTATAGCTTCTATCGGCTTGGAATAGACTTCCTAATCTCAAAGAATTAGGAGATATGATGCCTCTGAGGGCAAAGCTATTGCACAAGATGTGGGAATGCTTGTAGGAGAAGCTTCAAACAAAGAAAAACTTGATGCACTCTTTAGGGTGGTAGTAGGACTTGATAGCAATAAAAAATGCTAATTCTATCTATAAGAAAATCACTGGAGAGGGTGGGAAAGATAAGAAAAAAAAATTGGAAAAAATGGATCATATATTGATAGCAAAAGTTTTTACCCAATTTGAATGGAGGAATAAAATGATTGCAATGAATCAAAATTTTTTGTATTTCTTTTTGAAGACAGATATTTATAAGCACAAACAACAAGCTCAAATGTTTATCAAGTCCTATACTTCAAAATTAAATAAATCATTCATTGGAGATCAAGAATATTTCAATACAAATCTTTATACAAATCTCTTCTCTAATGAGGATGATTTTTTTCAAACAGAGATTGATGATCTCACTCAACTAGAGTGTCAATGCAACAATTGGCACATAGAGGATTCAATAAAAAACCTATCAGTAAAAAACATTATGGGTATCACCTATTGGAGTGTTCTAATACTTGGAAAGTATTTGGCTAAAAAATTTTCACACGAAAGCTTTTTTATCTTTGGCGATATTCAATGCCATATAACAAAAAGAAACAAAAGACTTCTTCCAATCTCAACAATTGGATTTCATAAGTTAAGAGATGATGAAGAGCCTTGGCTAGAAGAGAATTTGGATCTGTATAATAATGCTATTCTTACCTATACTTTGAGGTGATTTAAAAATGCCAATTCTATCTATAAAAAAAATCACTGGAGAGGGTGAGACACCAAAACAAGAGGGTAGGAAAGGTGGAGATAGTGGAAGCTCTTCTAGTGGGAATGGGGAGAAGGAACAACAACAAAATAATCCAAACAAAGGAACAAATCAAATGCAGGAAAAATGGCAATAGTTATGGTATCCACAAAGACAGAGGTTGGAAAGATTTAAAAGGAGCAAATCCCCCACAACTAACAAATGAAGAAAACAACTTTTTAAAACAAAATAAATGGGGAATACCAAATGAAAGAGTTTAGAATTGCTGAGTGGTTTTATCTCCACTTCTATTGCCCTAACTCAAGCGTAACTTATGATAAACATATCTCACAAATTGATTTTTCTTTCCTATCTAAAGAGCAAAGAAAATTCTTTCCCAAAAACTTCGCCCTTTATCAGAAACTAGAAACCCTGACAGATAGGCAAAGTTTGCTTCTAGGGATTTTTGCTTTACTTGAAATGCTAAAGATTTCCAAGCTCAATCCACATTTGCTTTCCCACAAACTCCTTGTGAGTTTTAGGCTTAAAGATTGGCAAGACGACACAAAAACAATCAAACTTTACAGACAATTTCCCAATGCTTGGGTTAGAAATAAAATGAGTGAATGTGATGTCAAGCTAATGATTCTTGATATTCCTCCAAAGAAATTTTACAAAAACCCCTCAAACTCACTAGAGGGATATGTCAAGATAAAGTCCCTAGAATTTCCTAGCAATCTTAAAGACTATCTCACCCAAGAGCAGATTCAAATAATCCAAGTTTTTCAAACACTCTGTTTTGCAGATATTCAAACACAAAAAGACAGAAAAGAGGCAGATAAAATCTTTGAAGGAAAAATCTCTTTGGGGGAGAGCAAAATTTGGGTTGAGGCAAACTTGGATTTTTGGATTGATATGGAAAAAATTCCAAGATAAGCACAAATATTCTATTTAGAATCCCCAAAATACGATACTCTAAATACTAAAGAAGCACAAGGAGAAAATATCAAGAAATGAAAAGATATTGCTATCTTGAATTATCAATCTTTACAGATAGAGATTTTGACCCTTGGCAATTCCATAAAATCTTAGGCATAAAACCTAGTTTTTGCAAATTGTCAGATAAAGAAGAAATTGTTTTACTTTCAAGAGATTGGAGGGCAAGGCTTGAAGAATATATCAATTCAGCACCACAAAACACAGCAGAAAACCCCCTCAAGCCTCTTAATTACTACAAAATAACTTCTCCCATTTTCAAAGAAAATATCTCAGAAAAAATTACAAACTTCATACAAAAACTAAAAAGAAAGAATGCAAGAGTGCGAAAAATCCAAAAACTGACATCTTGCTTTGTTGTGATTTATCTATGTGGCAATTTTGAGGGATTGATTCCACTAGAATTGATTTCATATTGTCACGACAACTCGATTCGGCTTGGGATTGATTCTAATTAATGGCTTCAAGGAATGGATGATGAATCATTTTATCAATTCTGCTTGGGATGACAAATATATTTACCTTACATCAAACAAAAAATCTTTTGAGAAACTTCGTCTTGCTGTATGCAATCTCTCTCAAAGTTATCTTGCCTATTGCAAAGGAAGTGAATGCTCCAATAAAGAATCTTTGCACAAGACAATGCAGAAGATTTTTTAATTTCTAGATTACTATGGCAAAAATAAAATGGCACTTGATGAGTATATCAATGATTTGAGGTGGTTATGGAATGATGATATGAATATTATTTTTGATGAAAATCAGGGCAAACAAGCTATTAAAACATTTTTCTTTTTGATTGAGGATTTTGAAAAAATGTTTCAAAAAACAAAATCAATATCAATATATTTCTGATTTTATCGCTCTTCTTTGCAAGACAAAAGAAAAATGGGAGAGAGGTAGTTGTTTTTCTCCTTGGGATTTAAGTTATCCTGTATTTTTTAAGATTTATCTTCACTGTATGCAGGGCTATACACAAATATACCAAGCCATTGAAAGAGGGATTACCGATTTTAATCAGTCAAGAAATTTTTGTATTAAAGAAATAGAAAATTATCAAGATATGAGTGAATAATACACTCAAAAATATTTAGTGATTTTCCTTGCCAAATCTTCCTCAAAAATCCCAAAATTCCCCTATTAAAGACTTCAATCCCCAATCCCATTTGCCCAAAGTTTCTTAGACTTTGCTTTTTTCTCTTAAAGAGATGATATAAAAGAAGCCTTTAGAGGCAATGGAGTATTAAAAGAGGAAAATGAGTATAATAGCAAAGCCTTCTTGGAGAGCTGAGTGGAAGTGGGAAGAGGGATAAAAAGACAAAAACTCCTTCAAGATAAGCGTTTCAACAAGGGAGATAACAGAAAATGAAGCTTGAAACATCTCAAATACTGCAAACTATTTACAGATTCTATCCCAAACATATTTCATACAATAGAAAGAAAGGAAAGTCCTACAAAAAGACAAAAGAGTTCAAAGCCTTTATCAAAAAGCGTAAAAAAGCTATGAAAAATCACCAACAGATTGAGATTTTTAGAGAGGAATTGCAGAATCTTTTAGGACTTGAGGTTGTAAATTTTTCCAATCTTAAAAATGATGTGTCATATCGTTATCATTGTTTGCTTCAAGATTGTGATAAAAGCAAAACCCTTGAGCTTGTTGTAGTGATTAGCTATCTTGATTTGTATTATTGCTATTTTTTTATTGAGAGTGCCAAAAATAGTTTTCAAGATAGCCTTGAAAGTGCAGAGATTCAGAAAAAATATCAAAAAATCTATCAAGAAAAGCTAAAAAGGCTTGATTTATTCTTTTTACAAAAAGGCTATTGTCGTGTCAAGAACCCAATGGATAGCGTGGATTGCACCCAAACAGAACTCAAAAATCAAGGAGAGGTAAATGTGTATGACTGCTTGTTTTCTGACTTATTTAGATAACCTGATTAAAAAGCGTTTATGGGTTGAATCAAAGCATTGTGATGATACAATCATCTATGCAAGGATTGGAGGGGAAAATGACAAGAATACCACTTGATGTGCTAAGAAATTTTTCTAATGAAAATTTTGAAGATTTTGTAGATGATGAAAATTTTAGATATTGTCTATGGGCAGGTAAGGGGTGGAATGATAGGGAATATTGGAAACTAGAGCAAGGATTATTGCAACTCATTGAACTTAATTGCAACAGAGAGTTTCAAGACAAAATCAATAATATTCTTGAGAAGATTATTTATGTGTATTTTGGGATTAGTTCAGATTGGTATTTTATTGATTTTGAAGAGTGTGATACACAAAAATCTAACAATGATTTATCGATACGCATTGAGCGTTTTAAATTCCTTATTCTTGCATTGATGACAAATGATATTAATTTAATCAAAAACAAACCTTTTGAATACTCTCCTGACAAAACAAAACCACAAAAGAAAAAGAGTGAAAAACTTGATCTCTCAAATTACACTAAACAAATCACTCTTGAAATCAATTCTTCACGCCAAAAGTCTTATTATTTCCTTGCTGAAATTAACAATATTTTTCATACCAACCCACCCACAATGATAAAAGATCCACCTCTATATGCGATTTCTTCGCCTTGCTATTTCTTTTTGCTCACTACTTCTTTACCTACAAAAGAGAGAATACAAAAAATCCAAGGAGAATTAGAGCCTTGCAAGATTGCACAATGTGATGAAAAAGGAATCACAATCTATCAAGTGCCACTTGATGTCAATATTTTTTCCCTCTACATTTCTAATCCAAAATCCAATAGATTGTTTTATATGTGTCTTAAACGAGGATATAGCATTTTTAACTCTATTCTTCAGAGCTATCCAAATGATGAAGCAAAATTACAAAATCTCATAAAACAAGAAGGGGGAATTTATTTTGACTATCAAGATTTGGAAAATAAACAAGTGCTAAATTTGCATTTTTATTGGAAAAAATACAAGAAAAGCACTTAGAGGAGAGCATAAAAGAGAGTGCAATAAAAGAAAAACAATATACAATCAAGAAAAAGGATGGAAAAGTTTATGAAGGCTACGAAGTTAGAGAAGCTAGAAGCGATGAAATCCCTAAATCTTGGAAGTAAAACAAGGTTTTTAAACCCTTCTTGCTCAAACAATGCAGGGGATTTTAAAGAATGGTATCCTCCAATTGTTCCTGAAAACCTAGTCTTGCTTGTGGCTAATAATTTTTATATCGATGATTTATTTGCCTTGCTTCAATCCTTGTTTTATCCAAGAATCATTTCTTATGAGAGTATGATATTTTTTGATTTCACTTTTGATCAAACAAAAATTGATGAGCTTAAGCCCAATCTCAACAAAACAGAAATACAAAAACATCTCAATCTAATCAATCTTAGTCAATTTTTTAACGCCACAGATTCACAAGAGGCTCATCAGATTGCCAAACTTCAAGAAGCTCTATTCTTTTTTTGGAATCTTTTGTATTCTCCACTCCTTATTTTTGAGCTTGGCGATGAAGGGATTAGATTTTGTGCAAGAGAAAATATTCAAGCATTTAGCACCGAGTGTAAAACTCACTTTTCTTTCCAAGCACTTTTTGAGGAGTTGCAAAAATACAACTTTGATTTTTGCTCTAAATTAGAATTTTTACTTGCATTTGCAGATTTTTTGTATCCCCAAGTTTTATATAAAGGCAAATACCACTTTTTGGAACTTTTGTATAGAGATGATTTGTTTATCCAATATCAAACAAGCCCAAATATTACCAATATGGAATTAGCGATGAATATCTTTGAGATTGATTTTCAAGACAGACAAAAATGTGAGGATTTTTGCGTTTTTCTATCACTTGTATGGAATCTTGGTTTCAAGACACGCAATTTGAGAATCAAAACAGCAATAGAAATCGATGAGGATGAAATGATTGTGGCTCAAATCAGTGCAGGGACAAAGCCAAATATTTGCAGTGCAACACAAAAACAAGACATCTTTTTGGAAAATCAAGATCTTCCCAATAAATTTAAAAAAAGAATTGGCTCACTTGATGAAAATAAAAGGATTGTTGCTAAATGACACACTATTATTGCATACCAAATAAAATAAATAATTTTAAAAGCTATATTCACTTAGATGAAAATATATATTTCAATTTGATAAGAGAAATTACAAATACCTTTGAAGTTTATCAGGTATTTAGACCCAAATTCCTATCCAAGATAACCAAAAAACAAAAAATTACCCTAGATGAATTTTCTCAACTTGAAGAAAAGATACCTTATCGTATCAAAAGCTCTTCTTTAAGAGATTGGGAAAGCTTTGATTGTTATGAATGGATGCAAAGCTATCATTCAGATCATATTCTGATAATTGAGAAGCCCAAAATTGTATTTTATGTAACCTGCCATTGTTTTATTCGCGTATTCATAAATGAAAAAAATATCAAAACAATAGCCCCTATTTTAAAAAAACACGACTTTTTCCTTGATAGAAATATAGCTAGAAGTGAGAAAAGCAGGAGAATTTATGCAAGACAAAGAAAGCTTTCAAGTCATCAGGTGGCAAAGCTGATTGAGAAAGAGCAATATGAGAGGCTTGTATATCTTTTTCAAATGGAAGAAGATTTTTTATCCCCACCCTCACATCACTCAAATCGTTTTTTTATAACACTTTGGGATCATTGGATTAAAGATAATCAAGAATTCAAAAGGCTTATTGTCGAATATTTTCCAAATGCTTATCTCTTAAAAACTCAACCCACTTTAATGAGTCAAAAACAAGCAAACGAGGACAAGTTATTAAATTTTTTAATGTGGCTCTCATCAAAAAGCGAGGTTTATCGCATCTATTTAGATAATCAAAAACTTGTTTTGAAAAAAATGTATCGGCAAGATCTTATCAATAGCTTCTATATGGGTGCAAGATTGGGAAGAGGATACAGCCTTTATTTTCCCAAGACAAAAATCCTTATAAACACAATCAATGAAGATTATTGTATGGAGGCATTTATCTTTGATAAAAACAAAGAAATTAAGACAAAAATTCAAGAAATGGAGCTGTATGTCCTCAACTGATTTTTGACTATCACAAAAGCATTTTGACCTCACTCATAGATTCTCTCTCCTCTCTCAAAGAAGCTACTAAATTGCACAGAGGCATAAAAGAAAAGAAATGAGTATAATGCTAGAGCCTATCTTGGAGGAGTTGTGTGAGAGTGGGGGAGAGAATTTGACTTCCCTTGCTAGAATTGCTGTTGGGTTGGTAATAGGACTAAAAAATGAAAAAGAATCGCTTATATAGCACCTGTATGTGTTGTGGATTGCAAGAAAAAGAAGAGTATTATTTTTATGATTGCAATGATTATGGGACTCTTGCTATTTGCAGGTGTTGTGGATGTCAGAGTGGCAATAATGATTTTAGTTTAGAAAATCTCTTGATGTATCGTTATGAATGGGAGAGGGGAGCACTTCATTGGCAAAATGGGAATCCAAATCTATGGTTTGATGATGTCCTGAATGATACACAACCTAGAGTTTGGGACAAACAACACCAAATGCAAAACATTCCAAGATATTTATTAGTCAATAGCTTTCCACTTTATGCTCTTACACCAGAAGAAAGAAGTGTTTGTAGAATCTGTGGATACAAAAATGAAGAAGAAAATTTTTTCTATGATGAAAAAAATTATGCAAAATACAAACAATGCCCTTATTGTGAGGGGATTAGTGGATGTGATGATGCAACTCTACAAAATATCTATCGTTATCGCTATGATTTCATCAATCAATCACCACAAGATAAAATATTGCAACTCCAACAAATTCCTCAAAGTTTCTTATGCCCCTCTCCTTCTTTTATCCCCACTCTCAAAGAAAGAAATATTTGCAGAATCTGTGGATATGAAGCACAAGGTGAAGATTTGCACTATGATGAAAAAGGTTATTTAAAAAAGGGTCAAGAGCAGGATTTTTTCTATGATGATCAAGGCTATCCAAAATACAGACACTGCCCTTGTTGTGGAGGACAAAGTGGGTATGATGATTTTGATACACATTGCATTGAGCTAAGATACAAGGCTTGGAAATTGTTTTTAAAAGATAAAAATACTTGAAAAATCCTTCCTCTCTCACCCCTCACGCTCTTGGCATCACCCTAGAATAAGAAAAAAGCTCAAAACCCCACAAATCTGACTTTTCAAAGCAAAATGAATTCTTTGAGTAAAAGTGTCTTTTTTGGCGAGGTGAAACATACTATATCAAATCCTCCAATGGCAACATAAAACAAATTATTTAATATTTTCTTGAAATTTACAAACAAGTTGAGGAATATTACTATTCTCAACAAGATGATTGAAAGCAATTCAAAAAGGATTAAAAAGAATTGACTAATTCAAATTTTTAGAGGGTAAAGACTTTTAAAGGAGAATAAATCCATATTGAGTTACGATGAGAATATGTCAAACACGATTAAAAACATTAGTATGAAATATGAGAATCAAATTCGTTTTATATGGAAATTTCTTGGAATAAGAGGGGGAATAAAACACAAAAGAATTTCTCGAAAATATGAAGACTACACGATAGACACTCAAGAGATTGTCGATTTTTTAATCTTTTTGGCAGTTATCTCCACAATCTTGAATAAAAATACAGAAACTATAAAGATGATAAAATGTATCTTTCTATACCTATCTATAAGGATTTTAAATGGCAAGGAGTAGAAAATGAGCTTGGTTTCTATACTTTTTATGGGGGCAATGTTTGCAAGTTGTGCTCTTATGGCTTACAAGAAAGCCATTAAGGGGGTTGTGATTGTCTTTGCATTGGTAGCCTATATTGCTTTTGCTTTTTGGAATCATCCCAATTCAGAGATTAGTGGAGGGGTTTTCATATTCTTTCCTGCTCTTTTTGTCCTAGCATTCTTTTTATACAAAAAATATAGCTCACAATGTTTTGATATTGTCTTCTTTGCATTGCCTTGGGTTATTACAGCTAGAACAATGGGATTTCCCAATAGTCCAGATTTTGGAGAAAAGGGCTTGGGGATTTTTGCCATAAGTGGTTTTTGTGGGGTTTTTTCACTTTGGCTCTTGTTTTTAAAATATCATCAAAAGACATATCAAAAAATTCTTTTTTATTTTTTTAGTCTTAATTTGCTTTTTTTGCTTCTCTCATTTTATTTAAGCATATTGGAAGACAGCTTTCTTGATATTTTTCCTAAAAAAATTGCTGAATGGTTGCTCCTTGTTGATATAGCTATCGCTTTTGTTTTCTCCCCCATAGCTTATGCATTCTTTTATTTTGGAGAATTTATCCTCTTTTTTCTACTCTACTATCAACTCTTCCTCAAAGATTCCAAAAACCCAAATCCCCCAAATCCCCTAGTCTAACTCTTTTTCTCTTCCCCTCACCATTCCTGCCTCATAGAGGAAGATTGAGGGGGCATAGTCAATGCTTTTTAGCTCATCTTTTTTGGCATAGCTCAAAAATAGCCTCTCTTTCGCCCTTGTTACAGCCACATAAAATAACCTTCTCTCCTCTTCCAAGCTCCCTCCCTTGCTCATTAGCTTAGTATTGGGGAATCGCCCCTCCATCAAATCAATCACATACACTTCTTTAAACTCTAGCCCCTTACTTGCGTGGATTGAGAGGAGATTGACCCCACTTCCCTCACTTGCCTCTGCCCCTCCTAGCACCATTGCATTGAGAAATCTCCCCAAATCCTCATAGTGCATACTCAAATTTTTCAGCAAATCCACCTTTCTCTCTATCCTCTCTAGTGCTTCCTCTTTACGAGCAAGATCTAGGCTTCCATCTTTGTTTTTGGCTCTCTGAAGTGCAAAATCTTGCATAATGTGATTGAAAAACGCACTTTTTTGCACTATCTCTATAAGCTCAGTAGGGTTATTCACACCCCTTCCTCTCTTGGCTAGGAGATAAAAATCATTGAGAAACTTTGCCCCCTCACTGACAAGCTTGGGGTGTTCAAAAATAGGGTGGGAAGCAAACTCCACTTCAAGCATTGAGTTAAACCGACTTGCATTCTCCAAGCTAAAAAAATCATCAAATAGCCCTGCTTGAGTTTGCTTGGCTTTGGGGGTGTAGGGCTTGGAATCATTGGGTGAAAATAGCCCTCTCATCACACTTCCCTCCCCCACTCTCATCAATCCCTCATAAATATCTTTGGCAATCGAGTTGCCTATCCCTTTGCCATAGCTTAGAGTGTGGATATAAGACATCATATCTTTGGGATTAAAAAAGCAAGAGCAGATATCAAGCAAAAGAGCAATCTCTTTGGTTTCAAAAAAACTTCTCCCCCCTTTTCTCTTCGAGCTTACCCCAAGCTCCCTCAAACTTGCCTCAATCCCATCAGCACTTGAATTGTTGCGAAAGATAATAGCAATATCTTCAAAATTCACCCCTCCCATTGCAATGCGTTTGGCAATGCCTTGATATTGCAAAAACAACTCATCATAAATCAAAAGTTTTGGGATCTCACACTCCCCATTTTTGACAACCTCCAAGCTTTTGGGGTAGATTCGCTCATTTTTGCTTATCACACGATTGGCAAGATCTAGGATTGCAGAAGTGGAGCGATAGTTTTTTACAAGAGTGAAGACTTGAGCGTCAGGATAAGTGTGAGTAAAATTGGCAATGATAGAAATATCAGCCCCATTAAAAGCATAAATGCTTTGATCATAATCCCCCACACAAAAGAGGCTTTTTGGATTTAGGGCTTTAAGGATTGATTCTTGGAGTGGGTTTGTATCTTGGTATTCATCACAAAGGATTTCAGAGTAAGGGCAAGAAGAGAGTTTGCCCATCTCCTCACGATAAAGCAATAGTAAATCATTATAATCCACATAGCGATACTCTCTCTTAAGGGTATTAAACTCCTCAAATATCCCCTCATAGATTGGCAAAAACCTCATTTGAGCAGGAGCTTTTCTCTCCAAATACTCCCCAAACTCCTCTTCTTTGCTAGAGTTGAGAAAAAGAGAGTAAAACTCAAAAAGATATTGAGAGGAATAAGGCATCGCCTCATCTCGCTCCATAAACACACGCCTATCATAAATACTTTTAAAAAGGATTTTTAGCTCTCTGGGTTGTTTGAGCAAGACAGCAAAATGCTCTTTGAGATAGCGATAAGCCACAGAGTGAAATGTCCCTGCCTCAATCTTTTGGGCAATCTCTTTGCCAAAAAACTTCCCCACCCTCTCAATCATCTCACTACTTGCCTTATTGGTAAAAGTGAGAAGCAAAATCTCACTAGGCTCAATCCCCAAAGAAAGCAAATGTGCGATTCTCCCCACAATCGTAGAGGTTTTGCCTGTCCCTGCTGAAGCGATGATAAGATTATGCCCTAGTGGGGCTGTGGCAGCTTGTCTTTGCTCGGTATTGAGATTGGATAATGGCATTAACTTTCCTAAAATTTATATTTTTTATAAGGGACATCTTTTGTCTTTATCAAGTGATATAATTTTACAAAAATTCTACCTTTAAAGGAATCCAAATGAAAACCTACAATCCCCAAGAAATCGAACAAAATATTTATCAAACCACCAAAAATAGGGGGTATTTTGAAGTAGAGGGGAACTCAAAAATCGCTCAAAAAGGCAAAAACTTTGCCATTATGATGCCACCTCCCAATGTTACAGGTGTGCTTCATATCGGACACGCTCTCACTTTCACACTCCAAGACATTATCACTCGCTACAAAAGAATGGATGGCTATCGCACCCTCTATCAACCTGGTATGGATCACGCAGGGATTGCTACTCAAAATGTCGTAGAAAAACAACTTCTAGCCCAAGGAATCAAAAAAGAAGAATTAGGAAGAGAAAAATTCATTGAGAAAGTGTGGGAGTGGAAAGAGAAAAGTGGAGGAATGATCCTCTCACAAATGGAAAATCTAGGAATCACTCCTGCATGGAGCAGGACACGATTTACAATGGATGAGGGATTGAAAAGGGCAGTCAAACTTGCTTTCAAAACTTGGTATGAAAAAGGGCTTATCTATCAAGGCAACTATATGATCAATTGGTGCACCCACGATGGAGCACTCTCAGATATTGAAGTAGAGTATGAAGAAAATGTAGGCAAACTCTATCATCTCAAATATCCTATCAAAGACAGCTCGGAGTTTATCATCGTTGCTACCACTCGCCCTGAAACATTCTTTGGCGATAGTGCTGTGATGATTAACCCCAATGATACTCGCTACACCCACCTCATCGGTAAAAGCGTTATCCTCCCTTTACTCAATCGTGAGATTCCAATCATTGCTGATGAGGCTGTGGATATGGAGTTTGGGACGGGGTGTGTGAAAGTTACTCCAGCACACGATGTCAATGACTATGAAGTGGGAAAACGCCACAATCTAGAGTTTATCACTATCTTTGATAAGTTTGGTATCCTCAACCAACACGCAGGAGAGTTTCAAGGTCTAGAGCGACTTGAGGCAAGAGAGATTGTCATAGAGAGACTTCAAAAAGAAGGATTTGTAGAAAAAATTGAAGAGCATAAAAACCAAGTAGGCAAATGCTATCGCTGTGGCAATATCGTAGAGCCTTATATCTCTAAGCAATGGTTTGTCTCCCCTGAAGTGGCTCGTGGAGCGATTGAGGCAGTTAGCAAGGGGGAGAGTAAGTTTTTTCCACCTCAATGGAAAAACAACTATGATGCGTGGATGAGAGAATTGCGTCCGTGGTGTATCTCTCGCCAACTTTGGTGGGGACATCAAATCCCTGTGTTTGAGTGTGAATGCAAAGAGCAATTTGTCGCACTAGAAGACTCTCCTTCTTGTCCAAAATGTGGGAGCAAAAAAGTTAGCCAAGATCCTGATGTGCTTGACACTTGGTTTAGCTCAGGGCTTTGGGCGTTTAGCACACTTGGGTGGGGCAATGGAGAATGGGGAGAGGGAGAGAAGTGGCAAAAGAGTGATTTGAGTGATTTCTATCCCAACTCTTTGCTTATCACAGGCTTTGACATTCTCTTCTTCTGGGTGGCTAGAATGCTTTTGAGTGGAGAATCTTTGCTAGGAGAAGTGCCATTTAAAGATATTTATCTTCATGCTTTGGTAAGAGATGAGTTTGGACAAAAGATGAGCAAAAGCAAGGGCAATGTTATTGATCCACTAGAGAAGATAAAAAGCCACGGAGCTGACGCTTTGCGTTTCACTCTAGCCTCACTTTGTGCTCAAGGAAGAGATATCAAGCTTTCAGAAAAAGAAATGGATCTCTCCAAAAACTTTGCCAACAAGCTCTTTAATGCAAGTAATTTCTTGATGATGTATTTAGAGCAAATCAATAACAATGCGATTTTTGAAGAGCTAGAGAGTTTCTCCACCCCTCTTGGAATCTATCTCAACTCAAGACTTCAAAGCACGATAAAAGAGCTTAGAGATTCACTTGATAGCTATCGCTTCAATGACGGAGCAAGCGTGCTGTATCGCTTCTTGTGGGGAGAGTTTTGTGATTGGGGGATTGAGTTGGCTAAGGCAAGTAAAGAGAGTATCAAAGAGCTTGGAAGCGTATTTTTAACCTCAATGAAACTTCTCCACCCCTATATGCCATTTTTGAGCGAGTATCTCTACCATAAACTCAGAAAAACAGACTTAGAGAGAGAAGAGAGTATTATGATTGCTCCTTTCCCCAAAACAGGAGAGAGAGATGAGGGCATAGAGAGAGAGTTTGCCCTTATCAAAGATGCAATCACTTCTATTAGGCGACTAAAAATCCTCCTAGAGCTTGGCAATCAAAGCATTCAAACAATCTCTATCAAAGCCAAAAGCCAAAATCAAGAGCTATTTAAAACTTTTGTTTGCAAACTTGCAAAAGTTGAGAGTTGTGAATTTGTAGAGAGTAAGCCCCAAAATAGCATTGGCGATGTGGGAGAGTGGTGTGAGTGCTTTATCTCTCTTGAAAATATCGATTTAAGTGCGATAAAAAACCGACTAGAAAACCAAAAAAATAAACTACAATCAGAAGTGCAAAAACTAGAAGCAATGCTTGGAAATGAAAACTTTGTCAAAAATGCCCCCAAAAATGTGATTGAAACCAATCAAGAGGGACTAAAAAATGCCAAAGAAAAACTTGCAAAAGTCATCTCTGAGCTTGAAGCTCTCAAAGGATAAAAAATGAAAAAAACACTACTTACAGCACTTGCCTTCTCACTTCTAGCCCTTAGTGGTTGTGGGGACAAAAAGCAAGAGCATAGCAAAGCCTACAAGATTGATGAAGTCATCACTCAGATTCAAAAAGGAGAGAAGCCCAATGCCCCTCAAACCCTCATCGATGACGCTCAAGTGATGATTGATAGGGCTGAGAGTGGAGGCTATGAGCTTATCACTTGTGCAGAGCTCAAAAAAATGATTGATGAAAAAACTCCACTCTCCCTCCTCAATGTTTCCCCTAAAGGTGAGTATTTGCTAGGACTTATCCCTATGGCAAAAAACTTTGAAATCGACACCTCTAGCAAAAGTGCCAATGGAAGCCTAGAGTGGAATTCCAAAGCTGGATCACAAGAGAAATTTGCCAAAAAAATGGGGGGAGATAGAGAGAGAATCGTTGTGATTTATGATGGAGGAAATGGAGGGCTTTATATGGGGGGAAGAGCTGATACTGCGTGTTTGTGGGCAAAAAAGCTAGGGTTTAAAAAAGTCTATAAACTTGCAGGTGGGTTTAAGTCTTGGAAGGAACATAACTATCCTATCACTCAAGAAGCCCCAAGCTGTTGCAAATAAGGAGGAGAAATGAAAGAGATTAAAAAGGTAGTTTTAGCATATTCTGGAGGGCTTGATACAAGCGTGATTCTCAAATGGCTTGGAGATACTTATAAGTGTGAGGTGGTAACTTTCACAGCAGATATCGGACAAGGCGAAGAGGTAGAACCTGCACGAGCCAAAGCAGAGCTTTTGGGAATCAAGCCCCAAAATATCTTTATTGAGGATTTGAGAGAAGAGTTTGTGAGAGATTTTGTCTTCCCTATGTTTAGAGCCAATACGATTTATGAGGGAGAGTATTTGCTAGGGACAAGTATCGCACGCCCTTTGATTGCTAAACGCCTAGTAGAGATTGCCAAAGAAGTGGGAGCTGATGCTATTGCTCACGGAGCCACAGGCAAGGGAAATGATCAAGTGAGATTTGAGCTAGGGGCTTATGCACTCAATCCCAATATCAAAGTCATTGCTCCTTGGAGAGAATGGGATCTCAACAGCCGTGAAAAACTTCTCTCTTATGCAGAGAATGCAGGGATTCCTATTGAGAAAAAGCCCAATAAATCTCCTTATTCTATGGACGCAAACCTTTTGCATATCTCTTATGAAGGGCAAATCCTAGAAGATCCAAATGCAGAGCCTGAGGAGAGTATGTGGAGATGGACGACTTCTCCATTTGATGCCCCTGATAGTGCTGAGGAGATTGTCATCGGATTTAAAAATGGAGATCCCATTAGCCTCAATGGAGAACTCCTAAGTCCTGCCAAACTCTTAGAAAAACTCAATGCTCTAGGAGGAAAACACGGAATCGGACGCCTTGATATTGTAGAAAATCGCTATGTAGGGATGAAATCTCGTGGGTGCTATGAAACACCAGGGGGGACAATCTTACTCAAAGCCCACAGAGCGATTGAGAGTATTACACTTGATAGAGAAGAAGCCCACCTCAAAGATGAGTTAATGCCACGCTATGCTTCACTCATCTATAATGGCTATTGGTTTAGCCCTGAGAGGGAAGCACTTCAAGCCCTCATTGATAAAACTCAAAAAAATGTTGAGGGAGAGGTAAGAGCCAAGCTTTACAAAGGCAATGTCATCATCACAGGGCGAAAGTCAGATAAATCCCTCTTTGATGAGGCATACTCTACATTTGAAGAAGATAGCGTTTATAATCAAAGCGATGCAGAGGGATTCATCAAACTCAATGCCCTAAGATTTATCATCGCAGGAAAAAATAGAAAATAATCCCCCACAAATCCCCCACAAATCCCCCACAAAGGGGGAGCAAGGAAAGAAGATAGGTATTTTTATACCCCTGATTTTGTCCTCACGATAATAAGCCCCTCTTAAAACCCCATATCCCAAATCGGCACAAAGATTCCCAACGCCAACAAAAGGATAAATCCCCCTAGCAAAAGCGTAAGCATTGGCTCAACCCAAGAGATGAGTTTTGAGATTTTTACATTATTGCTCTCTTGATAATTCTTAGAGCAAAGCTCTAGCACTTCCTCTACTCTCCCACTCTCTTGAGCTACCTCTAGCAAAGAAAGACTTAGCATATCAAACACTCTGCTCTCTTGCATTCCACAAGAGAGAGTTTTGCCATTTTCTAGGGCTTCTTGGATTTTTTCTAATCTCTTTTGAAGAAATTGAGGGAAAACCCCTTGAATTGCAAACAAATGAGATTGCAGAAGTGCATTGCCTGAACGCAACAAGATAGAGAGTGAGAAGCAATAATTTCTAAGATAGCTTTGCTTAAAAATTGTCCCAATGTAGGGGATACAAAGCACGATAGTAAAGAGCTTTTGAGAGATTGCCCCTCTCTTTTTCATCTCCAAAAGCAAGAAAACCCCTGCTCCCACCCCCAAAAGCAATACATATAATCCATAAGTTTTGACAAACTCAAAGAGAGCAATCAAAATCTTTGTATAGATAGGCAAACTTGCTCCATTTTGAGTAAGCAACTCCACAAAAGAGGGAACTACAAACAAAAGCAATACCCCAAAGCAAATCAAAGTCGCCACAAGCACAAAGAGTGGATAACTCAATGCCCTCATCACTGCCCCTCTATCGCTCTCTCTTTGCTCCATATCCACTAGAAGCAACTCCAAACACTCCACCATTTTTCCACTTCTAGCCCCTGCTTGAAGCATTGCAATACACAAATCCCCAAACACTCCCCTAAAAGGAGCAAAACTCTCAGGCAAACTCACGCCATTGGCTAGGGATTTTTGAATACAAGCCAAGATGTGAGCCAATCTAGGATTGCTAGAGTGTTTTTGAATCATCTCAATAGAGCGATTGAGGGGTGTTTGAGCCTCTAGCAAAAGATGAAGTCCTTTGAGGGTGGTGATCATTTCTTTTTGGCTGATAGGATAAAGATTGAGGAAAAAAGATTTTTCTATGATTTCTATTGGAGCGATTCCATCTCGCTCAAATGCCTTTTGCTCAGCTTGTGTAAGGGAAGAAGCCCATAGGGTATAAGAAGTAATTTTGCTATCTTTTAAAGTGATGATTTTGTATCTCATTTCCCTTCCTTGAAAGAAAACGATAGCATAATTTCTAATAATATTTTTTTAAGAATCTACTCACTCCCACCTCCTTTTCTTGCCAATCCTTATCTCAAAACTCTTGTAGAGTTGAGCAATGCCAAAAGTGCCACGCCCACATCTCCAAATACAGCTTCCCACATTCCTGCGATTCCAAAGATTCCCAAAATGATAAACACTCCCTTCACTCCCAAAGCAAAGATGATATTTTGCTTGATGATATTTTGGGTTTTTCTAGCGTGTAAAATTGCTTCAACAACCTTGTTTAAATCATCATTGACAACAATCACATCTGCACTCTCTTTGCTTAGCTCACTTCCCCCTCTCCCCATAGAAATCCCCACATCTGCACTTGCTAGAACTGGAGCGTCGTTGATTCCATCTCCCACAAATGCACTCACTCCCCTTTTGCTTCTCTCAAAGATTGAGAGCTTTTCTTGAGGGAGTAGCCCTCCAAAATATTGCTTCACTCCTAGCCTCTGAGCCACTCTTTTGACATTTTGAGGCAAATCCCCTGAAAGAATCCCCACCTCTATCCCCATATCCTGCAATCTCTTCACTACTCCTGCACTCTCACTTTTTATCTTATCCTCAATCCCAATATATCCCATATACTCGCCATTTTTAGCAATATGCACCACACTATACTCCACCTCCTCTAAGCTAGGGATTTCTATCCCCTTGCTCTCTAGCAAAGCTAGATTCCCTGCTAGTATTTCATTCCCACAGCATTTCACACACATTCCCATTCCACTGATTTGCTGATTGAAAAGTGAGGTGTGGGATTTGCTAGGAAGAGAGGAGTTGAGTGATTGAGCTATGGGGTGATTACTCAAATGTTCAGCACAAGAAGCCAAAGAAAGCAATTCTTCTTTTGAAACCCCTCCAAAAGGAGCAATCTCTACAATCTCAAATCTCCCCTCACTCAAAGTCCCTGTTTTGTCAAAAAAGATACTTTGCACTTTTGCTAGTGCTTCTAGGTAGTTTGCCCCCTTAATCAAAATCCCCTTAGCACACGCTCCACCAATCCCTCCAAAATACCCCAATGGCACACTCAAAACCAACGCACAAGGACAACTCACCATCATCACCACTAATGCCTTATAAATCCATTCTCTCCACTCTCCAAACCCCAAAAGTGGAGGCAATAGGGCAATCAACACACTTAAGACAAACACACAAGGGGTATAAATCTTGGCAAATGAAGTGATGAGTTTTTCCACCTTTGCTTTCTTGCTTGTCGCTCTTTGCACAAGCTCTACTAAAGTAGCAATAGAGCTTTGCTCATAGGGGTGAGTGATTTTCACCTCAAGGACATTAAGAAGATTGATACACCCTCCAAGCACATTATCTCCTATGCCCTTAAAGATAGGCAAACTCTCCCCACTGATTGCTTGAGCGTTGATTTCACTCTCCCCTTTTATAATCACTCCATCACTTGGAATCTTCTCCCCTACCCTCACTAGCACAATATCATCAACCCTCAAATCTTTGGGAGAAACCTCTACATACTCCTCTCCTATCTTTTTGAGTGCAAAAGAGGGGGTAATCTCAAGCAAAGAGTTAATCGAGCGACGACTTTTTTTCACAGCCAATTCTTCAAAAAACTCTCCCACTCTAAAGAAAAGCATTACAGCCACAGCCTCTTCATAAGCCCCTATCCCCCACGCTGAAAGAGTGGCAAAGAGCATTAAGAAATTTTCATCAAAAATCTCTCCCTCTTTTATCCTTCTATACGCTCCTCTAAACACAGGAAGTCCTGCAATGATATAAATCCCTAGCAAGATAGTGATAAAAAGTGCTTTACTCATCTCTTTGTAAAACACACAGATTCCAAATGCTCCTAGCAAAAGGGACAAAAACGCCACTTCTCTCCACACCTCATACGCCCCCTCACTCTCCCCCTCTTCCCATTCCCCCACTCTCACTTCAGGCTCAATCTCTTGGATCTTATCCACTGCCTTTTGAAAGTCTTTGCACTCCATATACAATGCCCCAAGTGAGAAATCCACTCTTGCTTCAATGATATTGCTATCTTTTTTTAGCTCTTCTTCAAGATGAGAAGCACAAGAGGGGCAATCAAGATTGCTGATTTTGTATCGCTTCATTTTCTAACCTTAGTATTTTTTGTGCCTTATACACAAAATCTCTAAACAAAACGATCTCCTAGCTTTTTGTAGGAAATACTTTTGAGTAAAATACGCTCCAAAAACTATGGAGAGTTTTATGTTTGCCAAACCATTTAATTATCATTTTCTCATTCTCCTCACTGCTATCTTTATGAGTGTGGGATTAAATATTGAATTTTTCTCCAAACTTAGCACAATCACCACACCCTCCACTCTAGCACTCACAATGCTTTTTATGATTTTTCTCTTCTCTCTTGCCCTAGAGTTGCTAAGCTATATATGGAGTGTGAAGATTGTCTGTGCGTTTTTTATCACTCTAAGCTCTGTGAGTTCGTATTTTATAAGTGTTTTACATATTGGAATCACCCCTGATATTATCCAAAGCACCCTCAACACCAATCTCTCTGAAGCCCAAAGCTTCCTCAATCCCCACCTTTTCCTCTATCTTCTTGCCACTTGTATTTTTCCTCTATTTCTACTCTACAAGCTCAAGCTCAAACGCACCAAACTCTCCTATGCCCTACTTACCAAGCTCTTTTGTGTAGGGATTTATCTAGTGGGGAGTTATGGATTGTGGTTTGGAGTGGTGGGGAAAGATTTGGTTTTGCAACTGCGTCCCCTCTCCTCACTCATCACCCCTATCTCTCCTATTCGCTCTAGTATCTTGCTTTACAACGCCAAAGCCAAAGCTTCTATGAGCTATCAGCACATCGCCCTTGATGCCAAACTCAAAGATAGCAGAAAGAGAATTTTAGTGCTTGTGATTGGCGAGAGTGTAAGGAGTGAAAATCTCAATGACTACCCCAGAGAGCTAATGCCAAAGTTTAAGCCCCAAAGTGTGAGCTTCAAAGATTTTTCTTCTTGTGGAGTCATCACTGCTATCTCTGTGCCTTGTATGCTGACTTCCTACACCCATTCCACTTATACCAATCGCTATCTCTCAGATTATATTGACAATATCTTAGATATTACCCAAAGGGTGGGGATTGCCACTTATTGGCTTGATAACAATAGTGGAAGCTCCAAAGCGTGTATCGGTGGGCTATGTGATAGGCTCAAAGAGAAATATTATTTTGATGGCTTAGATGGAGTAATGTTTGAAAAACTCAAAGAGCTTTTAGCTCACACCACCCAAAGCTCATTTTTTATCTTACACACTTATGGAAGTCATGGGCCTGATTATTTCAATCGCTATCCCAAAGAGTTTGAAATCCACAAACCCACTTGCCAAACCTCAGCCCTCAATCAATGCAGTAGTGAAGAGATTATAAACTCTTATGACAATAGCATTCTCTATACAGACTCCTTGCTTGAGCAAACAATCGCTTGGCTTAAAGGTATGCAAGATTTTGAGGTATCGCTATGGTTTATCAGCGATCACGGAGAGAGTTTGGGAGAGGGTGGAAACTATATGCACGGAGGACTTCCCTACTCACTCTCTCCAAGCACTCAAACCAAAGTGGCATCTTTGATGTGGTTTGGAGATAGACAATCCTACCTCTCACTCAAAGCCAAAGAAAACACTCCTCTTAGTCAAGACTATGTTTTTCATAGCATTCTAGGGTATTTTGGGATTACGACTAAAGATTATGATAAGAAGTTAGATTTGCTGAAACAAGGGGAATAAAAGTGGGGGAAAAGAGCTTATTTTCTAAGCTCTTTAATTCTTGCAGATTTACCTTTTCTATCTCTAAGATAGTAAAGCTTTGCTCTTCTAACGCGTCCGATTCTTAGCACTTCAATTCTCTCTAAAGAATCGCTATAAAGTGGGAATACTTTTTCAACACCTACATTGTTTGCACCCATTTTTCTCACCGTGAAAGTTCTATCTACACCATTTCCACGGATTGCGATACAAATCCCCTCAAAGTTTTGAACTCTGCTTTTGTCTCCCTCTTGGATTTTGATCCCAAGTCTTAGAGTATCTCCTGCTTTAAAAGTAGGAACTGCTTTTCCACCAATTTGTGCTTTCTCAAAGCTCTCGATATATCGATTTTTCATTTTCTGTCCTTATGATTTTTCCATTTCTGATACAAATCGGGTCTGTAATATTTTGTCCTCAATTCAGAAAGGTTGAGTTTTAAACTTGAGATTTTACTATGATTTCCCTTGAAAAATTCTAAAGGTGGCGATTTTTTTTCAAATTTTTCATCTTTTTTGAGTGTTTTTGCAAAAATTGGAGCTTCAAGTAAGCAATTTTCAAAACTCTCTCCGCACAAAGAATCCTCATTTCCTAGCACTCCCCCAATCTGTCTAGCAATACTATCACATAAACTTAGTGCTGGAAGCTCTCCACCTGTGAGGATAAAATCTCCGATACAAAACACCTCATCAGCCCACATCTCCACCACCCTCTCATCAAACCCCTCATATCGCCCACACACAAAGATAATATGCTCTTTTTTAGCTAGTCTTATGCTATCTTTTTGGCAAAATTGTGGAGCTGAGGGGGTGAGGAAGATGATATGAGAGCTAGGGGTGGCAATAGAGCTTAAAGCCCTATCAATCACATCAGCACATATCACCTGCCCTGCTCCCCCTCCGATTTGTGGTTCATCGACTTTATTGTGCCGATTGTCTGCAAACTCCCTCAAATCGATTGCTTCTACCTCAAAAAGCCCATTTTTTATCGCTCGAGAGAGAATAGAATCAGAGAAATAAGGCAAGATAAGGGAAGGAAAAAGAGAGAGAAAAGTAAATTTACTCATCTAACTTGCAAACCAAATGTCTTTGGCATCTTGGGTGTAAATCTTCCCCTCTCTCATCTCTAAAATATAGCGATTGATATAGGGGAGCATAAAAGTTTTGGAAGGTTTTTTGGGTGGGAGTGAAGGAAGAGAGAGATTGGAGGCGATGATAAGATAATCTATCGCTCCAATCCTCTCAATCTCAATGACTTCTCCCAAAATCTCTTCTCCCTCTACCACTTCCATTCCAATCACATCAAACCAAAACGCTTCCCCCTCTTTGAGAGTGCAATACTTTTTGGTATCTTCCTTTGAGGCATAGAGGATAAAGTTTGTCAAAGTCCCTGCACTCTCTCTACTCTCATACCCCTCAAAGGTTACAATTCCATTTTGATAGGATTTGATTTTGAGGTTGAGTGTTTGAGGTTTGAGTCCTAAAGACTTTGCAGTGAAGTTAATGTCTTGGGAGAGAATTTGAGGGAAATCACTGAGTAGATGAAGCTTCAACCCCCCATAAACTCCACTTGTTTTCCCAATCTTTGCAACCTGTATCATACAGACTGCACGACAATTCGATAGTTTTTGCCATTTTTTACTTTACACCCTGAAAGCACATTTTTGAGGGAGTGAATCATCTTTCCATTTTTTCCAATGAACTTCCCCATATCTTCAGGAGAAGCAAAAAGGATAACCTCTGTTCCCTCTTCATCTTCTCGTGTCTGCACACGAATCTCTTCAGGATATGAAGCAATTTTTTTGGCGTATTCTAAAATAAAGCGTTCTGCCATAATTACTTGCTAGTGAGTTTAGCAACCCTCTCACTCATTTTCGCACCCACACCTTTCCAATAAGCCAATCTCTCAGCATCAATCTTGACATATGCAGGTTCTACTAGAGGATTGTAAATCCCAATAGACTCAATCCAACCACCATCTCTTCTTTTTCTACTATCTGTTACAACCACTCTATAAAATGGTTTTTTCTTTCGACCCATTCTTGTCAATCGAATCACTGTTGCCATTTGCAAAAATCTCCTTGATTTTATTTAAAAGCGATAATTATAAAGTGTTTTTACTCAAAACTAATCAAGTTTTTTGCAAAACTGCTTAAAATAATGCAATTTTTTCATACAAATGGAGTTTTTATGCCACTTTTCACTGCTGGACCCTCTGAAATCTCTCCTCAAATCTCAAAAATCCTCTCTCTCCCTATCATTCATCATCGCTCCAAAGAGTTTAGAGAGTGCTTTGATTTTTGCCACGATAGGCTTCTTGAAATCGCTCAAATGCAAGAGGTGTTTATGCTCTGCTCTAGTGGAAGTGGAGCAATGGAGAGTGCGATAAGTAGCCTCTCTCCTAGCCATTTGCTGATTTTGGAAAATGGCAAATTCTCTCAGAGGTGGGGAGAGATTGCAAGAAGTTTTGGTATCAAAACCACCACGCTCTCTAGCTCTTGGGATTGCTCTCATAGAGCTAGTGAAGTATTGAAAGTGTTGCAAGATAATGAAAGTATCGATGGGGTGTGCCTATGTGGAGTGGAGAGCAGTGGAGGGGTGAGAGAAGAGTATGAAGCAATCACTCAAAGCATAAAAGCCCACAATCCCCAAATCCTAACTTTCCTTGATGCGATTGCACTCTTTGGGGGCGAGAGAATTGAGGTGCAAAATATTGATGTGCTTGTGGCTTCATCACAGAAGATTCTAGGACTTCCTGTGGGGCTAGGATTTGTTTTCACTAGCTCTTACGCCCTCAATCTTTTACAAAATAGAGCTCCAAAATCTTATTATCTTGCATTGCAAAATTATCTTGACAACCCTATTGCTTTCTCTTTGCCCTCAAACCTTTTTCTAGCCCTAGAGTATGTGCTAAAGAGCATTGATTTTGAGAGAAATTATGCTCTGATAAAAGAGAGGTTTAGGGAAACAAAAGAGATTTTGCACTCTAAAGGAATCGCCCTCTATCCTCAAAACCCCTCTTACTCAATCATCGCATTTAATGACTCTCAAAGTCAAATCAAAAACACTCTAGCCCAACACAATATCCTCATCTCTAGTGGGCAAAGTCATCTCAAAACAAAAGTTTCAAGGATTGGGAATTTTGGAGGATTCCAAGAGTATGAAAGAGTGCTTGAGGGATTAAGGAGGGTTTAATCATTTTCCAAATCTTGCGATTTGGAAAATCCCCGCCCCC
>NZ_NXLV01000018.1 GCF_003364205.1 Helicobacter brantae | reverse complement strand
CTTTTAGCACAAGATTTGTTGTCCCACCTGTGGTTGTGATATTTCCATTTAGACTACCATCGGTGCTGTCTTTAAAAGTGAGATTTGTTGTCCCACCTGTAGTAGTAAGAGTTCCAGTGCCTAAGCCATTATCTTGGATTGTGAGTGAAGTTGCATTGATATTTGTAATTCCACTTGCAGAGATAGAATCTCCACTGCTAGACTTTAAGATACCACTAGTTCCATTGAAGTTGATGGTGTTGCCATTTTGACTTCCACCTCCTGAAGTGATAGCTCCACCTAAAGTCAGAATCGCTCCATCTTTGCTTAATGTAATAGTGTTGCTATTGCCACCATTCCAAGCATGGATAGAGCTTCCATTGGAATCTCCATAGCCACTTGTTACATTGCTGCTGAAAGCTCCAATGCTTAGATTTCCATCAGTGAGAGTAATGGTATTGGATCTATCAGATCCAGCAGTGCGGATATATATCCCTTGAGTGATATTCATATCCCCACTCGTTATACTAATTGTGTTGCTTCCCCCTGTTGATCCGATATAGCCTCCTATGGATAATCCTGAACTTGTAACATTGACTTGGTTTGTCCCACCACTTGAAAGAATATTGGTGATTGCATTGCCACTTCCTTGTTGGAAATTGACTGTTGCAGTTCCACTTGAGGCCTCAAGTGTTCCATTGATGGCATTTGTTGTTCCACTTGCACTATTGAAATTGATTGTGGTTGTTCCATTTCCAGATTGAGTGATATTTTCTGCGATTGTATTTGTTGCTCCTGCAACAAAAGTGATTGAATTTGTCCCATTGGTTGACCACCCAGAAGAATAGAAAGTGGAGTTTGAAATATTCCCAGTTATGGTATTTGAGTTTGAAGCCCCAAGTGTGATAGTATTTGTAGAATGATAGTTTTGAAAGCTACTTCCATCAGCAACAATTTTTCCTGTGATTGAAGCATTGCTTCCATACATTTTAATTGTATTGCTTCCACCAGTAGCATTGATTGCATCAGTTCCCCCCTCACTCTTTGAAATGCTATTATTTCCAGTAGAGGCTGGAGTAGTTGCACCAGAATTGGTGCTTGCGAGATTTCCAAAAGTGATTGTGTTGGTTCCAGCACGCCCACCACTTGCTCCACTCATTCCTCCCAAAATCTTTCCAACAATGCTTGAATCATTGTTGCCTTGGAAAGTAATTACATTATTTCCTCCCGCGGCTTCAATTTGCTTTGCTGAAGTCAGCTCAATTCTTCCACCTTGCTGAAAAGTAATATCATTTTTTCCATTTCCACCCCAACTATCCCTACCTGCTGTGATACTCCCTGTGATTGTGTTAGTGCCACTGCCTTGGAAGATGATTTTGTTTGTATGTTGCTGACTTCCATTTCCATAATTTCCTCCTGTTGAAGAAATATTGCCTGAAATGATATTGTCTGTTGCATTGCTTCCAAAAGTAATAGCAAAAATATTTTGCCCATTTTGTGTGGTTTCTGCAATGTTGATATTGCCATTCAATCTATTGGTTGCTCCATTGAAATTGATTGTTGTTGTTGCACCCGAAGTATTTGGTCCCCCATTAGGTTTACTGATTGCTCCACTAATTGTAACATTGTTATTGAAGGTTAATGTTCCACTAGCTCCACTTCCACTAGTTATCCCACCATTGATTGTAAGATCGCTACCAGAAAATACAGTTGTTCCATACAATAATGTAATACTTCCACCAATTTTTGTGTCATTTCCAGAGAAAGTGAAAGCGTTTGTTCCATTGTAGAGATTTACATTTCCTGTAATTTTGTTGATATTGGCGAATGTACTTCCGCTACTTCCTCCTCCATTTAGCGTTACATTTCCTCCAATCGTGCTTGTTCCATTTTCTTGAAAAGTAAATATATTTGTGGCATTGCTTCCAGTATTTGTTACATTCCCTGTGATTCCTCCATTTGCTTGAGTAAATGCAAGATTGATTCCTGCATCTCCATCAACAGTTACACTTCCATTAATTCCCAATCCTCCAAATGTTCCAGCGTTTGTATTCCCTCTTGCCCCACCTGCAAGAAGATTACCAATCAAAGAATAGTTTTCACTAGTTACACCAGAGAGATCTACTGTGATTGTTTTGTTATTTGCACTAGAGAGAAATTTTCCTGATCTCATTTCAAGAGAACCTGATTCTGTCATATTGATTGTAGAGTTACTTACGAGAGTTAATGATGTACTTGCACTGCTTACTTTGATTGCATAGCCATTTCCTGAAACTTCTCCTTGATCGGTATTGTTGCCAGAGGAATTAAAGGACAGGAATAGTTGAGTAATGTTTGTGCTATTTTGTTGTGGTGTGTATGCACCATTAGAGGAATTCCAAGTGATTCCAAAAGTGGAACTGGTATCAGAACTCCCACCATTGGTGCAAATTACAGGGCTTCCATTTGTTACAGCACAAGTAGCACTCCCCACACTCACCCCTAAAGCAAGAGCTAAAGAAGTAGCAACGAGGGGTTTGAAAAATCTGCTAGGTTTAGCGACTGAAGTTTGAGAAGAGAGGGTGTTAGATTTTGCTACTGCCCCCCCCCCCCCTGTAGAGTTTTATTCTTTTTAGTCATTGTCTTTCCTTTATGTTGAGGTTTTGGATTAAATACGAAAGTAATATTCTATCAAAAATTTTGATTTTTTACAATATATTTTTTGATTCGTGGGGGGGGGGGGGTAATATAGAAGTATTGAGATTAGGGAGTTTGAGAGAGTTGATTTTGTGCTTTTGAGTTTTGAGTGAGGTATTTGTAAATAGCGTTGATTTCTTTTTCTGTGAGGTAATACTTTGGCATTACGCCTTTGTTTTTGTTGATATTTTTTGCAAAGTTTTCTAGGGGAAGATTGTTGATGCGTGGAGCGATAAGCTCTTTGAGGTATCCTTTGGAGCGATAGGTAGCGATCACTTCTCCCTCGCCTTTGGCTCCGTGGCATTTCTGACAGCTTATCCCTCTTGGATCTTCATAAAGTCGTTTGCCATATTCCAAATCATCGATGAAATCTGCCCTCTCTTGAGAGCAAAGCATAGAGAATAAAACAAAAATAGAAAATAGCTCTTTTTTCATTAGCACCCTGTGTATTAAAGTCTTTTGGTATTATAATATATCCTATAATACACTCTCAATAAACAAAGGCAGGAGCAATGAAAATTCTTGATGGCAAAATGCTTTCTTCAAAGATTGAAGTTCAGATACAAAAAGAAGTCGAGTTTTTAAATCAAAACTTTATCTACCCCACTTTAGCAGTCATTTTGGTAGGCGATGATCCTGCAAGTGCTTCATATGTCAAGATGAAATCCAAAGCGTGTGAGAGGGTAGGGATGAATACTCTTACCTTTGCAATGCCAAGCAATACAGAAGAAGAGATTTTGCTAGAGAAAATCCACGAACTCAATATTGATAACAAAATTGATGGAATTTTGGTGCAACTTCCATTGCCTAAACACATTGATTCAAGTAAAATTCTAGAAGCGATTTGTCCTAGCAAAGATGTTGATGGCTTCCACTCTCTCAATGTCGGAAGAGCGACTTTGGGGTTTGAGTGCTTTATCCCTGCCACACCTCTAGGGGTAATGCACCTCTTAAGTGAGTATGCCATAGAGCTTAGGGGCAAAGATTGTGTCGTGGTGGGAGCAAGTAATATCGTAGGCAAACCTCTAGCTACTTTGCTTCTCAACGCTGGAGCGACGGTGAGTGTGTGCCATATTGATACCAAAGATGTTTCTATCTATACCAAGATGGCAGATATCGTCTTTGTGGCTGTGGGTAAGCCCAATCTTATCACGCAAGAGATGATAAAAGAGGGGGCGATTGTAGTGGATATCGGTATCAATCGCTTGAGTGATGGCAGACTTGTGGGTGATGTGGATTTTGAAAATGTCGCTCCAAAATGTAGCTATATCACCCCAGTTCCAGGAGGAGTGGGCCCTATGACAATAGCCACATTGCTTCAAAACACGCTCCAATCCGCAAAAACAAAACTAAAAAGGTAAAAAATGGAATTTATAAAAAAACTCTATCGTTTCTCATCATCTTGGACAGGAACGATTCTTATCGTTGCTTTTGTGATCTTTTTCATCGCTCAAGCATTTGTAATCCCCTCACGCTCAATGGTAGGCACACTTTATGAGGGAGATATGCTCTTTGTCAAGAAGTTTTCTTATGGGATTCCTACACCTAGAATCCCTTGGCTTGAAATCCCTGTATTGCCTGATTTTAGAGGTGATGGGCATATTATCGATGGCGAACGCCCCAAAAGAGGGGATATTGTAGTTTTTATCCCCCCTCATGTGGCAAAGACTTATTATGTGAAGAGAAACTTTGCTGTGGGTGGAGATGAAGTGGTGTATGCTTATGATGGCTTTTATTTGCACCCCAAAGAGGGAGAGAGCTATATCGCTCAGCACTTCCCCAATGCCCAAACTAAGCAATTCTTTGGCAAAACTTTTGTAAAAAATCCTTATATGGATAAACACGCAGGGATTCACTATGCAAGTAATAACCTAAGATTCCAAGAAGCTCTCTCAAGCCTTCGTTTTGAAGGCAAAGAGTGGAGAGTGCTTGGAGGGCAGGGGTTTGCGATGAGTCCTATAGGGGTTGATGGCAAGGTGATTGCTCCCAATCGCCCTTATGGAGCTGATGAGATCGTGTTTTACAAAAAAATCGCTCCTGATGAGTTTTTTATGATTGGAGATAATCGTGATAATAGCCTTGATTCGAGATATTGGGGAAGTGTGCCTTACTCAAGTATCATCGGAACACCTTGGTTAATCTATTTTTCTATCAATTTGGATAATTCTGTTGAAGCCCAAGAGAGAGCCAAAGAGCTAGGCAAAAATGAGGGGTGGTGGAAATATACCGTGCGATGGGATCGTGTCTTTAGAAGTGTGGAGAGCTTGGAGCAAGAGATGAAGAGAGAGGAGAAGTAATGCTAGAGTCTTTTGATTTGTTTGATGCACTTTTGCGTTATATCGCACTTCTTATCACGATTTTGGGTTGTGCTGTGGTGTATGCTTATATTGCTTATCGCTATACCCAAGACTGCATAGAGGTAAGACATATTTTGGGAGAGGATGGGAAGATAAGTTTCAATCCTTTCAGATACTTTGATCCCATAGGCAGTGGGCTTTTTCCTTTGATTGTGATTGTTTTGCAATCTCCTATAATGTTTGGGTGGAGTAAGAATGTTTTTGTGGATTATCCTCGTGTGATTTCAAGATATGGATTTAACTCTGCTATTTTGCTAGAGAGTTCAGGAATCTTTTTTAACTTTTTTATTGCTTTTCTCTCTTCACTTTTTTTGGATTTTATCCCCATAGTAGAAGTAGCAAAGCTTTTGGGGTATGTGATCATTTTCAATATCTTTTTTGCTTTTATCAAACTCTGTCCTATTGTGCCTTATGAGGGATTGAGGATTTTGAGCTATGTGGGATTGAAGTTTGGGAATGATATGTTTGCAAGATTTTATTCTTTTCTTGCTCCTTATCAGTTTTTTGTCTTGCTTGTAGTGTTTTTCACCCCACTCAATCAAATTATTGTGTATCCTGCAATGCTTATGCTAGGATTCTTACTATAAGGAGGGAGTAAATGAAATATTTTCTAGGGACAGATCACGCAGGAATCAATGTGCGAGATTTTATCGTAGAGTATTTTGCCAAAAAGGGCTTAGAGCTAGTGGATTTATCGCCAAAGAGTGCTGAGAGGGTGGATTATCCAGATTATGCAAAAAAGGTTTGCCAAGAAGTGCTAAAGACTCCTAACTCAAGAGGGATTTTGGTGTGTGGGAGCGGGATTGGTATGAGTATTTCTGCCAATCGATTTAAAGGCATTAGGGCAGGGCTTTGCACGGATTCGTATATGGCGAAGATGACAAGAGCTCACAATGATGCCAATGTCTTATGTATGGGAGAGAGAGTGAGTGGGCTTGGAGAGATTGAGGCGATTTTGGAGGCTTTTATCCATACAGAGTTTGAGGGTGGGCGTCATCAAGAGAGAATCCAAAAAATTGAGGAGTGCCAATGCTAGAGATGTTTGGACAATGGTTTTTTATCACAGGATTTATCATCTTTGTGCTTTATATGGTGATTAGGACTTTTTATTATCGCTCAATCGCTCAAAGAGAGGAAAAAAACTCTATCAATATGAAACTCACCTTACAAGATGCAGAGATTTTGATACGCAAACACCAAGTTCAGCTTCAAAGAGCATTGGGGGATATTGATATTCTCACTCAAGAGCTAACAGCCCTCAAAGGTGATATTCGCTCCCTCAAGCAGAGAAATTCTCAATACAAAATAGAAACAGATAGATACAAAGCGCGTATCAAAGAACTAGAACAAAAAATAGAATCTCTACTCTAAGGAGAAAAAATGCTAAAAGAAAAATTACTCTCAAGTATCCGAGAAATCCCTAACTATCCCAAAGAGGGGATACTTTTCCGTGATATTACGACTTTGATTGGCGATGGAGAGGCTTTCTCATCTCTTATCAATCATCTCAAAGAGCGTTATCAATCTCAAAATCTTGACTTTGTCGCAGGGTTAGAATCAAGAGGTTTTATTTTTGGCTCTGCTTTGGCTTATGCTCTAGGAGTGGGGTTTGTGCCTATCCGAAAGAAGGGCAAACTCCCTTATAAGTGCGTTGCTAAAAGCTATGCGTTGGAGTATGGAGAGGATAGTATTGAAATTCATATCGATGCTTTTGGGGGCAAGAAGGGAGCAAGGGTGTTGCTCATTGATGATTTGATTGCCACAGGGGGGACAGCTAAGGCTGGAGTAGAGTTGATTGAAGAGATTGGGGGAGAGTGTGTGGAAGCGTGTTTTTTGCTAGATTTAGTGGCTTTGGGTGGCTCAAAGGAGCTAGAGAAGAAAACAAAAGTATATAGCGTATTGGAGATTGAGTAATGGAAGCTTGGCTAACAGAACTTTGGAACAATCATGTGGGGACTTGGGGGTATTTGATTTTGTTTTGCTGGAGTATTTTAGAGGGTGAGATAGGGCTGATTTTTGCAGGACTTGCAAGTCATGATGGACATATGAATGTTTTCTTGGCTGTCTTTGTGGCAGGGCTTGGTGGATTTGTAGGAGATCAAATCTATTTTTATATTGGGCGATTAAACAAACGCTCTTTGGGAAAAATGCTTCATTCTCAAAGACGCAAATTTGCCCTAGCTCATTTGCTTCTCAAAAAATATGGTTGGCCCATTATCTTTATCCAACGCTATATGTATGGAATGCGAACGATTATCCCTATTAGCATTGGGCTTACAAGATATAGTGCAGTCAAGTTTGCGTTTATCAATCTTTTGAGTGCTTGGGTGTGGGCAGGGATTACGATCATCTTTGTGTGGTATTTTGGGGCAGTGATTTGGGATATTTTGGCGTGGTTCAAATCTCATCCTTATTTGCTTATCCCTCTAGCTATCGCTTTTGGTGGTGGGATTTTGGCTTATTTTCACTTCAAAACTAAGAAAAAGGATAAAAAATGAAAATAGAAGTTTTTAAAGAAAATTTTGAGAGCATACAAGCAGATTGCTCTGTGGCGTGGGTGTGGGACAAAAACCTTGATAATCTAGCAGATAAAACAATCTTGCAAGAGTTGAATTTCAAAGATATGGCTTTGGTGCAGGGGAGCAAGACACTCTATGTCAATGTGGCTCAAAAAAATAGCGATTGTTTGCGTGAGGGGGCATATAAGGCAGTAAGATACCTCAATGCCCTCACTTACAAAAGTGTGAAAATCCCCACTTTCTTAGATGAAGAGCTAGATTATGCAATCACTCTAGGGGCTTTGAGTGGGAGCTATGAGTTTGATAAATACAAAAGTGAGAAAAAGCCTTTCACCCTTCAAACTCTTTGCTTTAGCAATCTCTCTCAAAAGCTTATTGAGAAAGCTCAAATCCTCTTTGATAGCCTAAAATTGGTGCGAGATTTAGTCAATACTCCCCCTTGTGATGCCACTCCAAGCTATTTGGCTGAAATCTCCAAAAGCGAGGCTCAAAAGCTTGGGATTGAGTGCAAGGTGCTAGACAAAAAGGAGATAGAGAGAGAAAAAATGCACTCACTCCTCTCAGTGGCAAGAGCTTCAAGTGAAGAGCCAAAGGTAATCCACCTCAGCTACAAACCCAAAAATGCCAAAGCTAAGCTAGTCTTTGTGGGTAAGGGCTTGACTTATGATAGTGGAGGTTTGAGCCTTAAGCCCTCAGAGTTTATGGTTACGATGAAAGCTGATAAAAGTGGAGGGTGTGCGTCTTTGGGGATTATCCTAGCAATTGCAAGATTAAATCTTCCTCTAGAGGTGCATACAATCATCGGAGCAGTGGAGAATATGATTGGGGGGAATGCTTATAAGCCTGATGATGTGCTTAGCTCAAGAGAGGGCAAGAGTATTGAGGTGAGAAACACCGATGCAGAGGGGCGATTGGTACTAGTGGATTGTTTGAGTTATGCCCAAGATCTTGCTCCTGATTATCTTATCGATTTGGCTACTCTTACAGGTGCGTGTGTCGTGGGGCTTGGAGAATATACCTTTGGGATAATGGGGCACAATGAGGAGCTAAAGAGTGTGTTTGAGAGAGAGGCACTCAAAAGCGGTGAGCTAGTGGCTAAACTGCCTTTCAACTCCCATATTCGCAAACTCATTGATTCAAAAATCGCAGATATTTGCAATGTAGCTTCCAATCGCTATGGAGGAGCGATTAGTGCAGGAATGTTCCTCTCAGAGTTTATCAGAAAAGAAAATGAGCAAAAATGGCTACACCTTGATATCGCAGGTCCAGCGTATGTGGAGAGAGAGTGGGATATCAATCCTTATGGGGGAAGTGGTGCAGGGGTAAGGGCGTGTGTAGAGTTTGCTATCTCTTTGTGTGAGGAGAAGTAATGGGACTATCAATCGGAATCGTCGGACTCCCCAATGTAGGGAAATCTACCACTTTTAATGCCCTTAGTCAGACTCAAAATGCTCAAGCAGCAAATTATCCTTTCTGCACCATTGAGCCAAATCGTGCTATCGTGCCTGTGCCTGATAAAAGACTAGATGAGTTAGCCAAAATCGTCAATCCTGAACGCATTCAGCATTCAGTAGTGGAGTTTGTGGATATTGCAGGACTTGTGAGGGGGGCAAGTAAAGGTGAGGGGCTAGGGAATCAATTTTTGGGAAATATCAAAGAAACTGATGTGATTTTGCATATTGTGCGATGTTTTGATGATGAAAATGTGGTGCATGTGGAGGGGAGAGTAGATCCTGTGAGTGATGTGGAAATCATCGAGCTTGAACTTCTTTTTGCAGATCTTCAAACCTTGCAAAAGCGTATTGAGAGATTAGAGCGACAAAGCAAAGCTGATAAAAACGCCAAAGCAATGCTAGATGTCGCACTCTCACTCAAAGCTCACCTAGAAGAGGGCAAACCTGCTAGGACTTTCTCTGACAAAGAAAGCGAGGCTTTTGTTGAGATCAATAAAGAGTTGAGATTTCTTACCAATAAAGAAGTAATTTATGGGGCAAATGTAGGAGAAGATGAGCTAGGAGAGGACAATGCCTATGTCAAGGCTCTCAAAGAGTTTGCTTCAAATAATGGCTGTGAAGTTATCAAACTTTGCTCTAAGCTAGAAGAGGAAATGGTGGGAATGAGTGAGGGGGAGAGAGCAGAGTTTTTAGGCTCTTTGGGCTGTGAGATGAGTGGCTTGGAGCAGATTATCCAAAAGGGCTTTGAAAAGTTGGGGCTTATTAGCTATTTTACAGCAGGGGTGAAAGAAGTGAGGGCTTGGACAATTCATCGAGGTGATAGTGCTCCAGTAGCTGCAGGGGTTATCCACAAAGACTTTGAAAAAGGCTTTATCCGAGCTGAAACGATTGCTTATGAGGACTTTATCAAATATGGTGGGGAAGCCAAAGCCAAAGAGGCAGGAGCAATGAGAGTGGAGGGCAAAGAATATATCGTGCAAGATGGCGATGTAATGCATTTCAGATTCAATGTCTAAGCCATTTATTCGCACTTATGTTGAGCTAAGTGATTTTTGTGGGCTTAAATGCTCATTTTGTCCTGCACCCAAAGGCAGGAGGGGGGAAATGGGGGTGGAGTTTTTTGAGAGGGTTTGCACTCAAATCTCTCCATTTACTCAAAATATTACTTTTCATCTCCTTGGAGATCCCCTCTATCTAAGCAATCTCCCTCAATACCTCTCAATCGCAGAAAAATATAATCTCCCTGTGGAAATCGTAACAAGTGGGTTATATATTCATCGTTTTGCTCCCTCTTTGCTTCTCTCTCCACCTATTAGGCAGATAAGCATTTCTTTGAGTGCATTAGAAGAGGTGAGGGAAGAAGTGAGAGAGAGGGTGATAGAGAGATGTTTAGAGTTGATTGAAGCTCATCAAAACTTGCACTCTCAAACATTTATCAATCTTAGAATGCACGAAAACAGACTGAATCCCACTTTGGCAAAAAGGCTTTGTGAGAGGTTTGGAGTGAGAGATGAGCTAGAGCAGAAGGGGAGGGTGCGATTAGCTTATAGGGTCTTTTTGCTCCTAACCAAAAGCTTTGAGTGGGTGAGGGCTGAGCAAGAGGGGAGAAGTGGAGAAGTGAGCAAAAAGTGCTATGGACTTCTCTCTCAAGTGGGGATTCTTGCCAATGGGGTTGTCGTGCCTTGCTGTATTGATTGTGATGGGGGGATTGCTTTGGGGGATTTGCATACCCAATCTTTGGATCAAATCCTTTCCTCTCCTAGAGCAATAGCTATAAAGAGGGGCTTTGAGAGGGGAGTGGCAGTCGAGGAGCAGTGCAAGAGATGCACTTATAGGGCTGTGGAAATGTAGTGCATCATTTTGACAATCTTTTTATCTTTGCTCTCTTCAATTTCTTGAAAATCAAATTCTCTATAAAGCTTGATAATTTTTTCTTGATTGATAGCATCAACGACAATTAGGGCACCACCAATTCTGCTTTGTATTTCATAGATAAGCCCCATTGCTTGATTTACTAGAGTGTTTCCAATACTTTTACTCTCCATTCTTTTTGCCAATTGTGCCAATAAAAAAACAGGAATATGGGTTTTTTGCTTTGTGTTTATGGAGTCAAAGATGAGTTTTGCGGTTTCTTTCTTGATGCTCTCTTTTGCAATGATACCCATCGCAATAGAGAAGAATGAATCGATACTATCTGCTTCCCAATTGATATAGGTTCTGCATATGTGTTTTTCTTCAAAAATGATGGCTTTTTTTGTAAAAAAATGATTGATGCTCTTATCTTTGCATCTAAAATCTTTTATTTTCTTCTCTATTTTTTCTTTTTGATGAAAATGAAGCAATTCTCCCAAAGAATAAGTTTGCACTAAAGACTCAGATCGCTAGGATGGCAAAGTTGCACTTTTGCATAATGTTTTGGCTTCTCTTCTTTTGCTTTTATAATGAGCTTTGTAATATTCTCATTGGCTTTATTTTTGTGAGCAAACACAATGGTTTCAAATAGATTTTTTTTCTTGATTGATTTTTTCATTGAAAATCCCTAAGCACTTCTAAAATTTTAGAGATTCTATCATAGAAGCTGTGCTTAAAATCTCTTTCTAGCCATTTTTGCTTGGAAATGTCACTATTAGTTCCCCTCTCCCAAAAGGAGACATCTCAAAGTCTAGGGGGAGGGCTTTATTTTTGTTTTTTGGAATTTAAGCATTGGCTTATTTTCTAAAGAGGTAATTGTATAGAGGGGGTAAAAACCTCTCTATAAACGCTCACATTTTTTTTCTAACCACTTTTGCATTTTTGAATCTAGGTACTTTGAAAGTCTGCTATAAACCTCTTGATGATAGGAGTTGATCCACTCTCTCTCACTCTTCTCTAGTAGCTCTAGCTCCAAGCACTCTCTCTCAAAAGGATAAAGACTTAAGGCCTCAAATCTCAAAAACTCTCTTCCCTCTTCACTCACTCCATCAAGTTGCGTTACTACAAGGTTTTCAAGTCTGATTCCCCATTTCCCCTCTCTATAAATCCCTGGTTCAATTGAGGTGATCATTCCCTCATAGACTTTGCTTTTCTCTAGTGGTGGAGCAAAATAAGAAAGCACTTGAGGACCTTCATGGACATTGAGGAAGTATCCCACCCCATGCCCTGTACCATGAGCGTAGTCAAGATGATATTTCCACAATGGAGCTCTAGTGAGTGCATCAAGCAAGGGCATTGCAATGCCTTGAGGAAACACGCTTGAACTCATTGCGATATGAGCTTTTAGCACCAATGTATAATCCCTTTTTTGCTCTTTGCTTATTTCTCCTATGGGGAAAACTCGTGTGATGTCTGTCGTGCCATTGAGATAGCTTCCTCCACTATCTAGGAGCAAAAATCCCTTATCATCAATATAAGAGTAGCTCTCTTTTGTAGCTCTATAATGACATTGGGCCCCATTGGCATTAAATCCGACAATGGTATTGAAGCTATCTCCCCAAAAGAGTGAATGAGAAGCCCTAAGGGAGTGAAGTTTGGACTCGATATCTAGCTCACTTATCCTCTCCCCACTTCTCAAGCTCTCCTCTAGCCAAATGCCTAGATGACACAAAGCCACACCATCTTGCTCCATTGCGTTTTTGATATGCTCTATTTGCTCTTTGCTTTTGATAGATTTGAGAAATAGGCTTGGATTGTATTCTTGTATGAGGGTGTTGCTAGGGTGTAGGATTTGTGAGAGAGAGCTTGGAATCCTCTCAGGATCAAGCAGGATTTTTCTCTCCCTCAATCCCTTCAAATGCTCTTCAATCTCCTCATATCTTTTGATGATAAATCCCTCGCTCTCCAATTTCTTTTGCAACTCTTCAGAGAGTGTGCCTTCTTGGATAAAAAGATAGGTATTTAAACCTTCAATCAAAAGATAGCTCATAAACACAGGATTGCACTCAATATCGCTTCCTCTAAGATTGCTAATCCACGCAATGTCTTCAAGTGAAGCGATGAGATGGCTATCAGCCCCACACTCTCTAAGCTTCTCTCTAATAGTAGAGAGTTTTTGCCCTCTATCTTGGAGGGCATACTCTAGGGGGTGCTCAAAGATTGGCTCTCTTTGAAGTGGGGGGCGATTTTGCCAGAGAGGGGAGAGCAGATCGCATTGTGAGTGCAGAGAGATATGAGCAGAGTGTAAAAGAGATTCTAACTCGCTCTTAGCCTTTAGGCTAAAAATCCTCCCATCAATCCCCACAACACTAGAGGGAGGGAGAAGAGAGAGAAGATAGGAGGTGTAGGTGTGATCTTTTGTGGCTTTTTGCAAGACAAATCCCGTATCTTGGAGCTGTTTTTGGGCTTGAAGCCAATAGCGTCCATCAGTCCAAAGACTAGCTTCTTTTTGTGTGATGAGCAAAACTCCTGCTGAACCACTAAATCCACAAAGCCACTCAATCCCTTTCCAAAATGAGGGGATATACTCGCTTAAATGTGGATCACTCATTGGGAGAATATACGCATCAATTCCCTCCACTCTCATCATCTCTCGTATTTGCTCTAGGCGTTGTTTGTGAGGATTCATCACTCTCTCCTTAGATTTTGATTTTCTTAGCTTTTAGCACAAAATATAAAACAATCAAAACACTTCCTGCTCCAAAGAGAATATAGGTAAGTTGAGAGAAAATGCTAGGAAGATTGGCTAGATTATCTGCTCTCACTTCCCCTCCATAAAGCCCTGCTACGACATTTCCCAATGCCACAGCGATAAACCATAGCCCCATACTTTGTCCTTTGATTTTTTCTGGTGCGATTTGAGTCATCATCGACAATCCCACAGGACTAAGCCATAGCTCCCCCATTGTGATGAAAAAGTATGCAGAGATCATCCAAAGCATTGAGACAGGCTCTCCATTTTGAGCTAGAAGGGTTTTGGAGGCAAAAATCATCACAATATAGCCTACCCCTGTAAGGAATAGTCCAAGAGAGAATTTTAAAAAACTGCTGATTTGAATCCCTCTTTTGGAGAGAGAGATCCAAAGTGAGCCAATGAGTGGGGCAAAGATGATGATAAAGAGGGGGTTAATGGATTGAAACCACACAGAGGGAATCTCATAGCCCAAAAACTTGCGATTGAGATAGTCGTTTGCAAAGAGATTGAATGAGAGAGATTGTTGCTCAAAGGTTGACCAAAACACACTTGCAGAGATGAGTAAGACAAGCAAGATGAGGAGATTTTTTCTCTCTTGGGTGTTGAGATTGGCAAAAAACATTAGAAAGATAAAATATCCACACACAAACACCACAATAAAGCTAAGCATATGTTTGGCTATGGTTTGAGGGTTGATTGTGAAGATTCCTAGAGCAATGCAAACAAAGACAATGCCAAAGAGGGCAAAAAATACACCAAGAAACTTGCCTACTTTTTTGGGGTTTTTGGGTTGCTCCCAGCTTTGCTCTATGCCATAAGCACTAGAAAACTCATCAAGATCTCTAATGGCTTTGAAGTAGAAAATCACAAGAGAGAGGAGCATTCCCACTCCCCCTATCCCAAATCCCAAATGCCACCCATAATGCTCTTGGAGAAGTCCTGTAATGAGTGGAGCGATAAATGCTCCGATATTTACACCAGTATAAAAAATCAAAAACCCACTATCTCTCCTAGAATCCCCCTCTTTATAGAGCATTCCCACAATCACAGAAATACAAGTCTTAAATAACCCTGTGCCAAAGACAATGAGTGATAATCCCAGAAAAAAGAAACTAAGCCCAAACCACGCTGAAAGGGCGATACTCAAATGCCCCATAGCCATAAGTCCTGCTCCATAAAGCGTGGCTTTTTTCTGTCCTAGCCAATTATCAGCCAACCACCCACCTCCAAGAGGGGCTAGGTAAATGCACCCACCAAAGATTCCCACAATTGCTGAGGCTGTTTGTCTATCTAGTCCTAAGCCATTTTCTCCTAAAGTCGCAACCATATAGAGCACAAGTAAGGGGCGAATCCCATAAAAAGAAAATCTCTCCCATAGTTCAGTAAAAAATAAGCTCAATAGTGGTTTAGGGTGTCCCATAAAGTAGGAATTTAGATTTCTTTGATGAGTATTGTGTGTCATTGACTTCCTTTCTATTCTGTATTTAACTACAAAAGATTGAGATTTTTTGGTGTGTATGCTAACGATTATAATCTATTTTGCTTTTATCTCAAAGTTTTATATTAAATTTTTTCCTATTTGAGTGAGAAAATTACAAAAAGAAAAGAAGGAGTGCTTATTTATAGATGTATAGATTTTTGCCAAAAGTTTTTGATAGAGATGAAAATAGGACTAGAATTTGCTTATATTTGCCTTTAAGTTTTGAAAATTCAAAGGAAAGCATTTGTTTAAGAGATTTATTTTCTTTTTTTTACTGCCCCTTTTACTCTTCTCTTCAGAGATTGGGAGGGCTTTTAAAGAGGGCAAACTCAAAGGGCATGTAGGCACATTACTCAATGCTGATTTTTTGGGTGATGGCACTTACCTTGATCTTAGCACCTCACTTGCATATGAAACTACCAATTTTTATGGATATAAATTTTTTGCTTCAATGTGGTTCAATCCCAAGCTTTATGAAATGAATCGAGGATTTAGGGACAATAAAACTTGGCTTGAGTTTCCTGAGCTTGGAGTGAATTTCTACAATACAAGATTGAACTTTGGATTTGATGCAGGAAGGTTTGAGTATCAAAGAGATTGGATCAATAACTATGTGCAAGGGCTAAGTTTCTTTCATTCTCCCACCCCTTTGATTGATTATGAAATTACTTGGATCAATCGCTCTGCTTGGATTGATTATTATCGAGTGAGAATGTTTGAGGGGGCAGGGAATTGGATAGGGGGACTTTGGGCAAGTGCAAATTTCAAAATCCCTGATACTACTTTGGTTCTCACCCCTTATGCTTATAGCGTGGCAAATCACTTTTGGAGTCCTGCACTTAAGGCAAGTATGGATTTTTATTTCCCTGATGTAAGTGGTATGCTTCAAGCAAGAGCGACTTTGCTTTTCTATACAGCCTATCACGATAAGCAACACGATGGAGATAGTCTGATGTATTGGTCAGATTTGACTTGGAAAGATACACGAGGGCGGTATGAGGCAGGAGGTGGGATAATGGTTTCAGCCATTGATGGGGCTAGGGATATTGATATTTTTGGACAAAATACGGGGTTTGAAGATACTACGGGGTTGTTTGATGCCAATATGACGACATTGTATGCCTTTGGTAAATTTAATTTTAAATATGATATTTCTCTTAAGACTTCTATGAGGACAACGATTTCCCCTGAAGCCAAAGTCATATTTGGTTGGGAGACAAGAACTAGCTATTTCCCAATCAAAAATCTTGAGGTGGGGCTGGATTTGATATTGATTATGGGGGCAGAGCAGTTTGGGAATCTAGGAAGAGATAAGGGAGAAATGAGAACTTATTTACAATTTTATTTTTAGGTTTTACAAAATGTGTCGATATTGTAATAATATTACACCAACCTTTTAAGGTATAAGGAGAATTAAAAATGAGAACTAAGTTTTTTGGATCACTTGCAGTAGCAAGTTTATTGGTAAGTGGAGCAAATGCTGTAACTTTTGATGTTTTTGGACATATAGGGACAGCTTATAGTTTTGGGATTGATAAGATTAATGATGGTAGTGGAGAAAGCAAACAGCCTTGGTTTGGTGGAGTGACAGCTAGAGCAGGATTTGAAGTGGGCTTTGGGCCTGTAAGCTTAGGATTGGGTGTAGCAGGAGGTCTTCCTTATCTTATCTCTCCAGATGGAGCATTTAAATCTATTGTAGAGAGAGGTTTTTTCACAAAGCCAGGAGATGTGAAGTGGTATAACTGGCTTTCTGATGCATATTTGAGAGTGGATACTAGAAACTTCTCATTGATTGGTGGTCGATACGATCTTAGCACTTTCTTTGATGGTAAAGATGGTAAGACAAAAAATGGTGTAGATTGGATCTCAGGGTTGAGTGAGGGTGTGAGCTTAAAGCTAGAAACTCGATACTTGACTTGGTGGGCAAACTATGCTTATGAGATTATGGATTTTGGAGCAAGAAACCCAGGAAGAATCGGCAGTGATTTGATGGGATTCCACCAATATGGACATGTAGGATTTGGTAGCAATTCACACTATATGTCTACTGGAGTAGATATCAATATCAATGAAATGCTCTATGTCGATCCATTTGTAACTTATGTATTGCAAGATGGAGATGATGTGATTCAGCTTGGTGGTAAAGTAGAGCTAGATCTTGGAAACAAAAAATTCTCTTCTCAAACAACCTTTAGAGGAATGTATCAAAATTGGTATGAAAATACATTCTTGCTCTGGCTTGATCAAGAGTTTAAAATCTATGATTTAGTCAAGTTTGGTGGAGGTGTTTATACTGTTGGAAAGAATGGAGGAATCTATCATACCAGTGAAAAATCAAGATTTTATGGCAACACTTTTGGACAAAACACTGATTTCTTCTCAGCAGGAAGAGATGTATGGTATGTTTTCACAGGATTGACACATAAATATTTTGATCTTGATATCTTGTATGCAGATTGGGATTACAAAGAGATTTCAGTCGTTGGAAGTGTCAATATCATCAACAACAGATCTATGAAATGGAGCGTTGGTGGAGGCTGGGTGCAAGAAAATCACTTTGATAAAGCAATCGCTTTCACTAAATTCTCATTCTAAAATAGGGGAGGGGGTGGGATAATTCTCTCAAGGAGTCGCAATGGACTTCACAAACTTGCAATCTCAATATCAACTTTACAAAACACAAATCAATGCAGAAATCCAAAAAGTGCTTGATAGCTCTAGCTATATCAATGGTGAGAGTATTGCACGGCTTGAGAGAGGGCTAAGCGAGTTTTGCTCCTCTCCTTTTGCAATAGCTTGTTCTAGTGGAACTGATGCAATTATTTTGGCACTCCTAGCCTGTGGAGTGGGAAGAGATGATGAGGTGATTACCACTCCATTTACTTTCATTGCCACAGCTGAGGCGATTGCCTTTTTGGGTGCAAAGCCTGTGTTTGTAGATATTTTTGAAGATACTTATAATTTCAACTATCATCTTATAGAAGAAAAAATCACTCCCAAAACCAAAGCGATTTTGCCTGTAAGTCTTTATGGGCAGGTTTGCGATCTCTATCCGATCAATCAGATAGCCCAAAAATATGGCTTGTGCGTGATAGAAGATGGAGCTCAAAGCTTTGGAGGAAAATATCAGGGCAAATACTCTTGCTCTCTCTCCCCCCTTGCCACTACAAGCTTTTTCCCAAGTAAGCCTTTGGGGTGCTATGGCGATGGAGGGGCAGTGTTTTGTCAAGATGAGGGGTTGGCACACAAAATCAAATCCTTGCTTTCTCACGGACAAAAAAGGAGATATATTCATCAATACATTGGAATGAATGCAAGAATGGATTCGCTCCAAGCTTCAATCTTGTGTGCCAAGCTTAAGTTTTTCAAAGATGAGATACTCAAACGCCAAGAGGTGGCTAAGTATTATGATAATCATCTTCAAGGGGTGATTACTCCATTTATCCAAGAGGGCAATGAGAGTGTTTATGCCCAATACTCCATTTGCACCCCATATCGTGATGAGCTAAGTGTATATCTCAAAGAGAGGGAGATCCCCACAGCAGTGCATTACCCAATGCCTCTGCATTTGCAAGAAGCATTTGAGTATCTTGGCTATAAGGAAGGGGATTTTCCTGTAAGTGAGAAAATCTCAAAGCAAATTCTTTCTTTGCCAATGAGTGCGTTTATCACACAAGAAGAGAGGGAGAGAGTGGTAGAGGGGGTGAATGGTTTTATGACTTCAAGGGGTGTGGTATAAGCTCTTTTTTGGGGTTTGAATTTTTATAATTGATTTTTTTTTCTCTTTTTTGATTGCCAAAGAAAAAGGCTTACCCCTCCTCACTCCCCTCAGCCCAAAAAGAAAGTGATTATCCCCTTTCTTTTTGTCAATAGGGGAGAGCCTCGCTAAATCTTGAGCTATTCATTTTGGAGAACAAGGCACTTCTGCCTTGTTTTTTCTCCAAAATTTCATCAACGCTCAAGGCGAGAGGGTGGGTGGATAAGATTTGAGAGGGATTGTGGTTTGTTTTGATATTTTTAGCTTTTTTTGTTTTGATTTTTTTTATTCTTTTTTTATTCCCAAAGAAAAAGGCTTACCCCTCCTCACTCCCCTCAGCCCAAAAAGAAAGTGATTATCCCCTTTCTTTTTGTCAATAGGGGAGAGTCTTATTCAATCTTGCTCTTGAGGTTTTGAGGGATAAGGCACTTCTGCCTTATCTATTTTCCTCAAAACTCTCACCATGAGAAAGGCGAGAGAGTGGGTGGATAGGGTTTGAGAGGATTTGCAATCTTGATTGAGATTTTATTTAACGATTGTCTATTTTTGAGTTAGAATATTCTCAACCATTTGGTAGGTGGTTATTTTTCGAGTTCAAATCAACGGCTAAAGCTCAAGTCCCCCAAAGGGCTTGGGCTTTTTTTTTGGACATTGAGTTGGGTGTGTGGGTGGATTTTAGCCGTTGGAGGCCAAGATGGATTTCTTGATGATTTTCATTGCGGTTATTTCTGTCCTTGTTACTCTCTTTCGAGAGGAAATAAGGAACTTTTTTAAAAAGTAAAATAACCGACGTTTTGAACTCGGCACAGGGGGCTACCACCCCTGTGTTTCTCATCTTGCCATTTTTTACTTTTTATTCTCTTTTATTTTCCCAAAGAAAAAGACTTACCCCTCCTCACTCCCCTCAGCCCAAAAAGAAAGTCTTGCTCCTTTCTTTTTGTCAATAGGGGAGAGTCTCGCTCAATCTTGAGCTATTCATTTTGGAGAACAAGGCACTTCTGCCTTGTTTTTTCTCCAAAATTTCATCAACGCTCAAGGCGAGAGGGTGGGTGGATAGGGGTTGAGAGGATTTGCAATCTTGATTGAGATTTTGTTTGGTGATTGTCTATTTTTGAGTTAGAATATTCTCAACCATTTGGTAGGTGGTTATTTGGACTCGGTCCTACAATCGAATAGCTCAAGTCTCTGTTGGGGGACTTGAGCTTTTTTTTTGGACATTGAGTTGGGTGTGTGGGTGGATTTTCGATTGTAGGAGTCCAAGATGGATTTCTTGATGATTCTCATCGCGGTTATTTCTATCCTTGTTACCCTCTTTCGAGAGGAAATAAGGAGTTTTCTCAAGAAATAAGAGATGACTGCCATACCGAGTTCAACACAGGGGACTACCACCCCTGTGTCTTTTTATCATTTTTGCCTCTTTATTATTAGATTTTAGAATATCAATTTTGCTCCCAAAGAAAAAGCTTACCCCTCCTCACTCCCCTCAGCCCAAAAAGAAAGTCTTGCTCCTTTCTTTTTGTCAATAGGGGAGAGCCTCGCTAAATCTTGCTCTTGAGGTTTTTATCTTGCTCCTCAAACCCCCTTACCACAAGCAAGGCGAGAGGGTGGGTGGATAGAGGAGTGATGAGGGGATTATTCTCTCTGTAATCTCCCCTCACTAAGTCGATAAACCCTATCGCAGATTGAGAGGGTAGAGGGGCGATGAGAGATGATGAGGATTGCCATTGAGTGGGAGAGATTTTTTAGAGTTTTGAGGATAAAAGACTCATTTAAGATATCAATATTTGCTGTGGCTTCATCAAGCAAAAGTAGTTTGGGTTTTTTCAAAAATACTCTAGCAAGTCCGATGCGTTGCTTTTCTCCACTTGAGAGATTGTCTTGCATATCTGTGATTTTGGTATCAAATTGATTGGGGAGTTTTGAGATAAGCTCATAGATATTTGCCTCTTTTGTTGCATTGATAAGCTCTTGCTCTGTGGCGTTGGGATTGGCGATTTTGAGGTTTTCTCTAATTGTTGTGGCAAATAGATAGGTCTCTTGAGAGAATAGATTGACATTGTGATAGAGGCTTTGATGAGAGAGAAGCTCTATGGGAAGTCCATTGTAGAGAATCTCCCCACCGCTTGGATTGTAAAAGTGCATAAGGAGTTTGAGGATTGTTGTCTTTCCACTTCCTGATTTCCCATAGATTCCACTGATTTCTCCTTTTTTGATTTCAAAATTTATCTCTTTTAAGATTTGTTTATTTTCATACTCAAAGCTTAGGTTTCTAACTTGCAATTCTTCAAACTCAAATTCCTCACTTCCCTCACGCACTAGGGGTTTCTCATCTAATAGATCCAAGATTCTACGCCCTGAGGCAAAGCTCATTGCAAGATTGTGAGGGAGATTGGCAAGAGCAATGACGCTTCCAAATGATGAAGTTAGAGTAACAAAACCCAAAATATTCATCACATTCTCAACCCTCCCTTGATGGGCTAGAAAGGCAGTGAGTAAAATAATGCAGAGATTAAGCAAGATAATTGCACTATTGCAGAGGTTTTTAAAATATGTGTTTTTTTCCTCCAAGGCGTGGCTGAGAGAATTGAGAGTTTGGGTGGTGGAAGAGATGAGTTGGATTTGCTCTTTTTGTCTATTTTGAGAGAGGATTTCATAAGAGCCAAAAATGCTTTGAAGATAGATTTCTTGAGAGCTAGAGAGCTCTTGGCGATAATGTTCTCCTAGCAAGTGATTGGAGTGATAGAAAAAGTAGGGGATCACAAGTCCAATCAAAAAATAAGCAAACAACGCAAACACCCCCAAAGCCCAATGGATATAGATCCCCAAAAATAAAGCTGTAATACTTGAAGTGAGCAATGCGATTGCAAAGGGGGTAATGGTGTGGGCATAAAAAATCTCAAGCGTTTCAATATCACCTTGAAGCATACTTAAAATTTCACCTTTGTTTTTCTCATCAAGTTTTGAGGGGGAGAGCTTTCTGAGGATTGCAAAGATTTTTTCCCTCAAGATTGCTAAGAGTTTAAAAGCCAAAAGATGATTGAAGTATTGTTCAATATAACGCACCCCTCCTCTCAATGCTCCACTGATGAGAATGATTGAGAAGAGTTGTGTATAGCTCAAAGAGATAGGCACTTCAAGGTATTTCAAAACAGCCAAAGAAGCAAAAATGCTGATATTCATTGCCAAGATGAATCCCAAAGTTCCATTAAAAACGGCGATTAAAATAGAGGGGATAAACTCTTTGATGAAGACTAGAAGTCTGATGATAAGGGTAAAAGTATTGTATTTCATTTAGATTTCCTCAAGTTGTTTTTGTTGATTGTAGAGAGTGAAAAACTCTCCTTTTGCTCTCAAAAGCTCTTCTGCATTGCCACTCTCAATGATATTTGTATCTTTAATGACAAAAATACAATCGCTAGAGAGTGTGTTTTTGAGACGATGAGAGATGAGAAGAATGATTTTGTCTTTTGAGAGATTTTTGATGAGATTGATGATAATCTCCTCACTTTCTCTATCAATATTGCTTGTAATCTCATCAAAGATATACACCTCATAATCCTTGCTAAGATAGAGAGCTAAGAGCAGGCGTTGTTTTTCGCCTCCTGAGAGGTTGGAACAAGAGGGGTTGATACAAAAATCTAGTCCATTATTCTCTAGGACAAAATCTTTAAGCCTTACTAAGGAGAGAAGTTCATAGATTCTCTGCTCACTTATAGAGGGATTGTAAAATGCAAAAAGCTCTCTTAAACTTTTGCTTAGCAAAAAACTCTGATTGCTAAGATAGGCGACTTTTTCATAGAAGCTTTGGGGGTTGATTTGGCTTAGTGGAGTGGAGTTGTAGAGGATTTCTCCACTTGTTGGGGTGAGTGAGTTGGTGAGGAGTTTTGAGAGTGTGGATTTACCACTTCCTGAAACTCCTACAATGCTATAAAGCCCACGATAGAGCGTGAGATTGAGGTTTGTGAGTATTTCTCTATCCTCATAAGAGAAGCTAAGATTTTGAGAAGTGATTGAAGTGAGAGGCGAGGGTAGGGGAATTGTAGGGGTTTGAGGGAGTGGGAGAGAGAGGAGAGTGAGGATTTTTTTCCCTGCTGTAACGCCATTCATTGCGATATGAAAGGCACTTCCAAGCTGTCGCATTGGCAAGAAAAATTCTGCCCCTACCAAAATCATAAAAAGCACCATATACACACTTAGTCCCTCACGCATTGCCTGAAGTGAGAGGACGATCCCTATCCCAGCACCAAGATAAGCGACAAGATCCATTATGGTAACCGAAGAGAGTTGCATTACTAGGACTTTCATTGTAACCTCTCTAAATCTTTGAGCTTGATGACTCATTTCTTTTTGCTTAATCTCATCATAATTAAAAATCTTAAGCTCTTTCATTCCCCTTGCACTATCCAAAAAATAATCCCCCAAAGAGAGATATTCTCCCCAATAAATATGAAAAATCTTTTTTGCCCATTTGGAGATTGCGATGATTGAGAGAGGAATGAGGGGGATACAGAGAAGATAGGTTAGGGCAACTTTAAAATCTAAGAATGCAAAAAGGACAAAGAGAAGCATAGGGGCAATAAGGGAGTAGAAAAATGAGGAGAGATACACTGAATAATACAGGCGTAATTGCTCAATCCCTTCAGTGGATAACTGAGCCATTTCTTGGATACTTAGAGGGGTTTTGGCTCTCAAAGATAGAAAATGGGTATAGCTTTGAAGTCGCAGTTTTTGAGTCACATAATCTGCCAAAGTCGCACTAGCCTCTCCTTGGAGAGAAAGAGAAATGGATTTGAGATAGACAAAAAAACACACCACAAGCAAAGAGAGTAGGGCATAGAGTGGGAGAGAGTGAATGAAGCAGTAAAGCGAGAAGATACACAAAGCAGTGATAGAGAGATTACAAAAGAGATTGGCTAGGAGCAAGAAAAGGGATTTGAAAACCAAGCCTTGCTTTTCTTTGATAAAGGCAAATAATTGTCGATCAAGCATATTGTTTCCTATGATTATGATATTTATTATCATAATTGTATCAGATAAAGATAAGAATTATTCTCAAAAATTAAAAATAGAGCTTCAAAAAAATAGAAGAATGAGGATTGTATGAGAGAGAAGTGGGAACTAGAGAGTGGAGAAGTCCTCTAGCTCAAAGGCTAGAGAGAGTTATTCAATATTGGTATAGACTGCTTGGACATCATCATCTTCTTCGATTTTGTCCAAAAGTTTTTCAGTTTCTGCCATTTGCTCTTCACTAAGAGTGATAGGAGAGTTGGGAATCCTTTGCAAACTTGCCTTTTGCACAGGGATTCCTAGAGCCTCAAATCCCTCATTGAGTTTGCCAAAATCAGTATAATCCCCATAAGCGATATAAGTAGTGTTGCCATCAATCTCTACACTTTCAAGCTCTTGAAGTCCATAGTCAATCAAGGCAAGTTCAAGCTCTTCAAGATCCATCTCAGGCTTAGCAAACTCAAATACACTTTTGCGTGAAAACATAAACTCTAGTGAGCCATTTGGCACGATAGAGGCATTGGGAGTTTTGTTGAAATAGCTTTTGACATTGGCGATTGTTCTTGTGGGGTTGTCTGTGGTGCATTCAATCATAATAAGCACCCCATGAGCAGCCTTGCCCTCATAAGTGATTTCACTAAAGACTCCATCTTTTCCACTTGCTCTCTTAATCGCTGCTTCAATATTGTCCTTTGGCATATTTTGAGCCTTAGCATTGGCGATTGCTGTTCTAAGTTTGGCATTCATATCAGGATCACTTCCCCCTTCTTTGGCAGCCACGGTAATGGCTTTGGCAAGTTTGGGGAAAATCTTACTCATCTTATCCCATCGTTTTTCTTTGGCAGCACGGCGATATTCAAACGCTCTTCCCATAGTTATTCCTTATTGTTTTGATTTATTTTAGAGATATGAAAATTTTATCATAGCTTTGAGGAGAGTGGGGATGGATTGAATGTTTTTGTTTGAATAATTGGGTGTTCTAGATTTTTATCTCTGAGTTTTTTAATCACTCAAAGAGGGCTTTTGCCCTCTTGCTCTAAACTCTGTAATACTCCTCCACCATTTCAAAGAGGGTTTTTATACCCTCTTGCAATAGGCTAGGGGAAAAACTTTGTGATACTTCTTTTGCTAAAGAAGTATCAGCAAATCTTTGCTAGAGTGAGCTAAGCCCACTCCAAATAATGAAAAAACCAACAAAGAAAAACAGAGCCTTTTTAAGATAAAAATCTCAATAAAGCAGTAGGCTCTGTGATACCTCCACTTCCAAGAAACCCTCTCTAAAAATTCTTGAAGATTAGAGGTATCAGCAAGACTACTATCTATCTATACTATATTAAGCCCTTATCAAAAAGGGCTTGATTAAGGGGTTTCTAACCCCTTACTCCTTCTCTCCTACCTTCAAAGGCAAAGGCTTCTCAGGCTTTGGCAAAGGCTTAGTAATATCTCCAAAGCTAAATCTAGCTCCAATATTAGCTTGATAATCTACATTTCTCTTCCCACCAAAGCTTCTCTCAGCATCAAGATAGACTCTCCACTGATCTGTAAGGATAAGGTTTGTTCCTACATTAAGCACTGCTTTTGTATCATTGGCAATACTTGTGCTTGCTTCAGTAATACTATCATAGAGAGTGATAGAGTTATTATCATTGACACTCTCATTGACTAAACTTACTCCTAGCCTAAAGTCAGCTCTAAATCCACTTTGAGTTTTTAGAGAGTATCCTTGAACGATTCCAATTCTAGTATTGAGTGAGAGAGTGGTTTTAAGATCTCCTGTGATATTCATTCCACCAATATTACCCATAGCAATGTCTTTCACTCCAAAGATTACTCCTCCAATCGCTTCTGCTTGAGTTTCAAAGTAGAAGTTGCTCTCTCCCATATAGGCTCTATATCCTACTTCAAGTCCTAAAGAGAGTGCATGACTTCCAAAGCTAGAATCAGAACTTCCATTTGGAGAGAGTTTTTGATCTGTATAGAGATACTTTCCGATAGTATCTACATACAACCCACTATCAGCGATATAGGCATTATAAAGAGCCACACTATAAGTATTTGCCTTTCCACTATATTGATTGCCATCTATATCTACAATTGAAGTAGAGAAAGCCACACCACTATAATTCTTAGCTCCAATACTAGGAGTGCCATAGTCATATCCTAGTTGGATATTAGTATAGAGGTTTTTGCTTCCCTCTCCACTATCACTTCCATTAAATACTCTTATCCAAGCTCCGTGATTGTAGTCATTATCTCTTAAATCTCCCATTCTCTTATTGAGATTATTAGTCTCAATTAGAAGCATTCTATAAGGATTAGAGATGATAAATCCACTCTCATCCACTAGCTCTTGATTGGTAGAAGTATCAAACCTAGAGAGAACCCAGCGATGAGTATTGCTAGTAGAAGTATTCTCTTGTGTGGCTTCACTCCAGGTATTGCCATCTACACTCACTTGGTGCTCTAAAGCTGTGGCAACATAGCTCAAACCTTGCTTTCTCTCTGCACCCTTAACTTCTCCATAAGAAGTATCTGCACTCACTAGCACAATGGCTTCACTATCACTTGTAGAGAAAGTTCCACTATTGAGAGAGTAATCTTTGGCTGTGATGTAGAGAGTAGTTCCTGAAGTGATGACACTTGCTTTGATTTTATCGCTCTTAGAGTTGGCTTGATTGTCCGAATCAATGATTGTTCCAAGCAAGACTTGTCCTCCATTACCACTAAGGCTTCCTACCTCTAGCACTCTTAAGTCTTTGGAAGTATCATCACTCACTGCCTTAGAGCTACTTCTAGGAGCTGAGGTGAGATCTAGGTTGTAGTTGGTGCTAGAGTTAGAAAGAGAGAGGCTCATCACTCTTGAATCAGCTGTAAGCGTCCATTTAGCATTATCATTGAATGCAAAGGAGTTGGTATAGGTATTTGAATAATTACCCTCAACCTCACTAAAGACTTTAGCCAATTTCAAAGAACCTACTAGAGAAATATCTCCACTCTCAAATCCTGCGATATTTGAAGCATAGTAGGTTGTGCCACTCTTACTCATATCAATATCAAGACTTACACTTTTGCCACAGAGAGCTGAGAAATCATAGCTTGAATCATCGCCTCCACCTTTGATAGTTATATCATTGGAGTTTGCTCCAAAGACAAGGTTTTTCTTAAGGCTTCCACTCAAAGCTCCTGAGTAATTGACATTCTTAAATGCAAGGACATTAGCCGAGTTATCTGTTCTGGTTTCATTTTGATCTACATTGATAGCTCCATTGATTGTAGAGTTTTCAAAAGTGAAACTTCCTGCTGTGGCTTCTTGTGGTGTTCCACTCTTTTGTAGCCCTATATTGCCCAAGAATATATCTCCTAGAGTTCCTACTGAATAGAAGGTATAGTTAGAATCCTTACTTCCACCCTCAATCCTAAGATTGTTCATTCCGCCTTCAACTGAGTTTGCACCAATGAAGGTGATGTCCTTATTGGCACTCCCCTTGATAGCAACCTCATTCTTTCCACTACTTGCTTTTAGCACTGCATAACCTGAGATATTTGGATCTTCTTTATAGTCTGTTCCGTGAGAGACTAGGTTTTTTTCTCCTTCGATAATTTTTGAGTGGTGCGTATTGCTAGAATCAAACCACTCTTTATAAGCAATCCCTTGATTTGCATTGGTGTCGCTTGTGGAGTTGAAGACGATATCTACTCCATTATTGCTCTCATCAATATCTCCCACAACGCTTACTCCTCTAAGTCCTAGATAGCCCTTAACATCATTGCCAATGACTTGCTTTGTGCTTGGAGCGACATTATTCATTGCAGTATTGAGAGTATTTTTCATATTTGTAGTAAATGTAACTTCTTTTGCCCCTAGATTGCTAAAGATATAGCGTGATTGGGCTGAAGTATTGACAATAACATCAGTGCTTCCATTCTTATTGAGTTGATTAGGCTTTCCACCCATATTAAAGATAAGGTATTGCTCAATTGTTTCTCCTCCACCCCAAGAAGATTGCTGATTATGATCAAGATTTGTGTTGATAAATCCAGTGTCAGCATAATTTCTGGCTCCTATTACATAGGTATCTACAAGTTGAACTTTTGAGTTTCCAAAAATTGTCGCATCTTGTTCATATTGACTTGCCACTCTATCAAGCACCGATGAATCAATCACCCCACCACTAATGAGCGTATAGGCATAATTTGCACTATTATTAGCATCGGGCAAGAAGCTCAAATCAATTGCACTACCATTGCCATTTGCACCATTTGCACTTACAGAGCCTTTGCCAATCAAAACTAGATTGGTTTGTTTGGTTGTTGTTCCAAGTTTGTAGCCACTATTGTTTGTCAAATTTTCATTGGAGAGTGTATGAGCCGTGCTTAAATCAAGATTGATTCCCAACTCATTTTTAAATTGAGAGTCAATAAAACTCTTGGCTGTTTGTGTAAGCTCTTGAGCATTTGTGCTGATAGCAACACCTTCTTTTTTCTCTTCCATTACTGCATTGAAAAAGAGTGTTGTGGAAGGAGTGATTTCATTGGGTTTGAGAACTGGTGCATCAGGATCAACAGGTGTCTGAGCTAATCCACTTACAGCGATATTGCCCACAATATTGGAGTTATACACATAAGTTTTCCCTCCTGCGTTTTTGATTTGCTCTAGGCTTACAGAAGTGTGATCGAAATCAAATCTTGAGCTAGAGTTTCCTCCTGAGAGAGTGGCTAGGGCTATGTTTGCACCTATTGCACTACCAAGATTGTCAGTTCCTAGTGTAACTATACCCTCATCATTAATCTCAATCTTCTTCCAATTTGCCCCATTTGAATCACTTGAGGTTTGAGAATAGTAGAATGTATCATCAGCAAGATTGTTTGCTGTTCCATTGTTATTGACTGCTGTCTTCCCATCAAAGCTATGGGAGTTTTCTCCGATGAATTTCATTGTCGCTGTAACTGTGTTATCAAGCGTGATATTTCCATAAGCTTTGGATTCCAAAGTCTTAAGCTTTGTCTCACTCAATGCTCCACCTGCATTACTTGTAGCATAGCTAGAGGCATAAGAGTTTGAAGAATTGATATATCTTACTCCTGTGATAGAGTTATCAGTGCCATCTGTTGGAGCTGTTGTTGTGCCATTGACAAATATTGCATCGATAGTGGAGTTGTTAGCTCCTGTTGTATTAGCCATTTTACTGACAGAGAGGTTGAATGTATCTGTTCCTCTTAGGGTGGCTATATCTTGGATACTAGCAGTTTTACCTAGATTGCTATGATTATCATTGTTTGTATTGTCTAATAGAACTGAACCACTTTTGAGGATAGTGTTATAGAGTCCAAAAGTGATTTTTCCCTGTGTTCCATCAAACTTTTGATTTGCTTCAGATACAGCAAGGGATTGCTTCCCAATAAATGTCATCTCACCATTTTTCATAATGACATTTCTGACATTTTCTGTATCACCACTTCCACCAGTTGCAGTGATAATATTTCCACTTAAAGCAGATTGGTTGATCTTATCCTCTGTGGTGAGTTGATCTAGTGTGAGTGAGTTTGTTGTTGTCTGCGTCCCACTTCCTTTAGCAAATACAAATTTCTTGAGATTTGTATTATTCTCTGCCCAGAAAGCTGTAGTGAGCTGAATGTTTGTCCCTCGGATATTCCAAACGCCTTTATTCCCCCAATCTGCAATGTTTGCATTTCTAGTCGTGCTTGTAAGCTCGACAATAAGGTTGGGATCAAGGTTGGTGAGTGCGAGATTGACTGCAAAATTGCTTACTCCACCAATAGCTCCGATAGAGAGAGTTTTTGTGGTTTGTTGTCCATCTTGTGGATTTGTGGGTTTTGCGATTTGAATATCTTTGAGCGTGATAGAGTTCCCTGAATTGACTTTGAGGAAGAGATCGTCTGTAACCACAAACTGATTTCCTGAGAGATTAAGACTTGCACTTCCAATATCAAATGCTCCTTGAAGAGTAAGACTATTATTCTCATTGCCTACATAATTGCCAAGATTGATACTTGTGAAGTTTGATTGAGTTCCACTGCTTTCATAAGTTTTCCCCTTCACTCCTACACTTCCACTTGTGTGAGAGAGTGTGATTGTCCCACCTGTGGCATTGCTTGTATCAATGAAAACATCGCTATTTGTGGGTTTGGCAAAAGAATAGTTTGTCATCTCTGTGCTATCAAACACACCCTCTCCACTAATAGTTACATTCATTACTCCTCTTCCTGCAAGAGTTCCATAGATTTTATTGGTGTCATTGAAAGAGGCGTTAATCTCCCCTGCATTTGCTCCACTAGGTTGATCTTCGCTCTGAGAGAAATTACCCACAAAGCTCATAGAACCCTCAGCGATAGAGAGTGAGCTATCTTTGGAAACATTGCTTAGAGCTGTAGGGGTGCTACCATTGTTTTGAGAGAGGATAAGAGTTCCTATCGCTCCATTATCACTTACAGCTGTGAGATTAAATCTCGCATTTTCTTTGAGTTTGACATTGAGAGTGTTGTTGTCGGCAACCAAAGAGCCTTTATCTTTGAAAAAGAGAGAAAGCCCTAGAGGTTTAGAGCTATCACTTTTGTATTCTCCCATAGCGATAGAGTTGGCTGTAAGGGTGGCTTGTTTGAGTGTTTCTCCTAGCCCTGTGCTTCCTCTATTGTTATCACGATAATCAAAGCTTAGATCTAGCTCATAAGTGTTTTCAGTGATAGATTTATCAGCATTTGAGGCAGTAATGTTTGTGCCTTGGAAGACTAGCTTTGTGCCCTTAAGGATATAGGAAGCTTCTTTTTGAGTAGAGAAGTCATCTTCTGTTGTCTTTGCACTTCCAATCCCACTAAACCCTACATCATTAGCCAAAGATTTGACAAACTCACTTGGATTGGCGTTTGCCCCTCTTGTAGCATTGCTATCATCTCCTAGAGTGAGAGTAGGGGCGTTTTGGAAGGTGAGGGTGGATTGTCCATTATCTGTATAGTCAGGAGCAATCTTATATCCTGCTTGGATATTGTCTGTGAAAGTTGTCTTGGTTGTCCCTGTGAGATCGAAAATAAGTGTTTTTTGACTAAGGATACTATCTGTCTCTCTATTATCAGAAGTGAGGATTTTTCCACTAATTGCTGAATTGTTGTTTCTAAAGTCTAGGATTGCATAATCCCCTCTAAAATTCCCTTTGATTTGAGTGTTATCCACTAGGATTGTAGCTTGAGTATTGGCGATTTGCTCTTGATTGATATATCCTGCGTTTTTGAATTTAATCACGCTATTGCTTGTAAGCCCTGTGATGTTTCCTTGATAGACTTGATAGTTTCCAAATCCATAGTTTGTCTTTCCTTTTAGGGCTTCTGTATAGTCAAAAAGAAGATGATAGGTTGTTTGCTCTCCTGCTTGTCCGATATTGACATTAGAAGCGATATTTCCTAGAGAGTTTGCATCAGTTACGCCACTCTCTTGCACTGCTACACCTGTCCCACCTAAAACATTGCTACCTGTAAAGATTGCATTGATTGTGATTCCTGCTCCTGTGATAGTAGGGGTTGTTCGTGTTGTCCCTGCTTTGTAGAGCGTGAGGGTTTTTGTAGTATCTGATCCCAAATCAAAGTTTGTTGTTCCAATCAGATTGATTGTCCCCTTTCCTTGTTGAGCTCCACTAGAATCTGCGTTGATAATATTTTCTAGCTTGAGATTTCCTGCATCAATGAAAGTGAGAGTAGAGCCTGAGCTATTGCCAAGCTTTGTGGCATTTGTATCAGTGGTATCAAATCCGTGAGAATCTGAGCCGATGAAGAAGATTTCTGTATTTGCACCATTGAGGGCAACGACTGCATTATTTGCTAGAGTTAGACTAGAGTTTTTAGTCGTATCCAAATCTTTGATATATCCAATTTGTGAATAATCTGCACTTGAGAGATTTCCAAAGGTATCACTATCGCTAAAATAGTTTCCATTGGTTTTTAGAGAAGTTAGGGTATTGGCATTTGCTACATTATCCATACTTACAAATACAAGCTTATTGAATGTTAGGCTATCAAGATTATCCCCTCTTGCTTCTCCAAACTTGGTTTGGTATCTTCCATCACTTGCAAACATATTACTAAGTGTGCCACTGATTTGCATATCTTCATTTGCATGAGAGAGATCAAAGGCGATTGTTCCTTTGATGTTTTGCAAAGATGAGCCATTGGTTGTGCCATTACCTGCATTGAGATCACTATCGCGGAAAGTTACGACTGAAGAAGCTGAACCACCTTTGAGGACATTGCTATTGTTTAGAGATTGGGCTTGATCCCCTACAAAAAGGACATTGAAGTTTGAACCTTTGAAATCAATCCCACCATTAAGTGAGCTTTGAGCGACTTTGAGAATAGAGTCAGAGAGAGCTCCATTGGCATTGGTAGTCATCAATTCTTCGCCATATTTATCTGTAACATAGTTTCCATCACTTGTCATAGAAGAATCTTTGATGAAAGTTAGATTGAAAGTAAGCTTTCCTTGAGAGCCACTTCTTTTAACAAGATTATTTCCATTGGTAAGAGAAGTTCCTTGAAGTGTGATTTGAGCATTGCCACCACTATCACGATTGAAAAAAGTTCCTATTTTTGATCCATCAAAGGCTGTTGTGTTACTTGCATTGATGAGTGTGAGTTTGCTACTTCTGTCGGCATTATTCCAATTGCTCAGGCTATCATTTTCCCAAGCACTTTCACCAATAAAGGTTAGATTAAAACCTGATTGTGTATCAAAACCTTTGATATTGGCAGAGGATTGAGCAATATAATTGTCTGCACCCAAACTTTCATCTGTGATATTGTAATATCCACTATTATTGTCGGAGACATTTGTTTGGAGATTTGTTCCTTTTGCAAATACCATATCAAAACTTTGAGTATCAAGAGATCCTGTGAGTTTAGAACCATTACTTACAAGCTTGAGTGAAGTTCCTCTAAGCTTGAATGATTTTGCTAAATTATTGTAATAACCAATATTCGTATTTAAAACAAGGGTTGCACCAGTGTTGATGAGCTGAATATCTCCTTGTTTGCTCTGAATCTTTAGCTTAAGTGTTGGATTATTTCCTATATCGGTTTTCATACTGCCATTGACAATAATATTGCTTCCACTAGCTAGATATAGTCCTGAAGTGTTCATCTTCCAAGTATTGCCATTGGTGAAATTGAGGTTAATGCTTGTGGCATTACTTGCCCAAATATCTCCCTCAAGATTTGTGTTTGAGATATTGAGGGCACTATTGGAGCCAAGGTAGTTGGTTTGAGTCAAACCACTGAGTTTAAGAGTCTTTTTGTCTGTGGCTGTTCTTGTAGCTGTGGAGTCATCATAGACAAAAACACTTGCTCCACTACCGACTGAAGAAGCTCCAAATGTGATAGTCGCTGAGTCTTGCCCCAAACTATCCCCTCTAAGGATAATGCTATGTCCTGTGTTAGCATTTGAGCTTAAATCAATATCCCCATAGAGTTTGCTATCTTCTATTGTAACTCCCTCAACCTCTCCAATATTGCTTCCAAAAACAAAGTCATATTTGTAGCTATCAAAGTTTAGGTTTGTGGTATTAAGGGAAGTTCCTCTGAGAGCTAGGGTGGTGGCAGAGGTAGAGAGAGCGGAGATGTTTGTGTTTTCAGAATTTTGCCCATATCCCTTATTATTTACACCATTTCCACTAGGATTATCAAAGTTTGTCAATCCTGATTCTTGAAGTGCGTTGATGAGGGTTTTGCTACCTGCTCTACCTGACTCCACTCTCAATGCTCCATTGCCATCCATTGTTCCATTTTGGCTGTATTTGACAAGGTTTAGCATAGTGTATTTGGCTGTTTGATTGTCAGCTGTTGAATTTGTAGAATCTGTTTTACTTGCATCACCTACCACTGCACCTTCAAACTTCACAGCTTTTGTATTGCCTGTGAAGTTGAATGTTATATTTTTGCTTCCTGCTCCTACGATATTGGCATTATCTGTCCCCACTTCTGCTCTAAGTCCATTTTTGCCATTGGAGAAATCTAGCATTATGGCTACATTATCATTACTTACTCCCAAATCCCCACGGAAGGCAGTGTTAAAGAGGACTAGATCTCCTAGAGCATTGTTGATTTGAGTGCGTGTGATATATCCTGCATTTGCAAAGTAGTATTTACTATCATTTGTCCCACCATTGATAATCCCACTATATCCTTGCTTATCTCCTCCAAAGTCATAAGAGCCATCAGTGAATATAAAGCCGATTTGTTTTTTGATATTGTCATTCGCACTTCCGATATTTCCTGTGGAGGTGTTGGTGTCGATTCCGTTACCTGAAGTAGTTGAGCCATTTGTAAGCTTATAGTTTGTCCCTCCTGCATTGGCTCTAATCTCATTGCCTGTGATATAGCCATCATTATTGCTATCCACCCAAGTGGCATTTCCAAACATTGCTCCAAGGGTGAGGTTATTGAGAGAGTTGCTAGTGCCTACGATATTGTCTTTTGAGGCAAATAGGGCGTTAGAGCTATCTCCGACTTGCATATTTGTATGGGTAAAGAGGAGAGTTCCATTGAGGTGGTTGTGTGCTGTATCACTTTGAGTATCTACTGCGATTTTAAGTCCTGCTTGTTCTATTTTTTTGTAGAGGGTGTCAGTTGCACTAAGTCCAGTGCTTAAATCTAAGGTTTGGCTTCCACTATTTTGGAAACCACTCAAAATATAAACCGAATTTGCATTTCCACCACCGATAGTGAAAGTTGAAGTGGTATTGGTTTTTGCATTCCCTTTGAAATCAAATGTGAGGTTATTTGTCCCACTTCCAAAGAAGCCTTTATCTCCCAAAGCCCCTCCATTGATTCTTGTGGTAGAGTTGGCTGAGAGATCGAAAGTTCCTACAACTCTTCCATTGTAGCTACTATCCACCACTCCCTCATTTGAGCCAAAGGTTTGTCCTGCAGTGTTGGTGAAAGTGATAGAGGAGTTTGAGCCTCTGTTTGTGCTATCACTACTCTTAACCACTCCTACAAAACTTGCATTATCAAAAGTGATAGAGTGATTTCCATTGTTTTGATAAATAATGTTTCCACTCATTGATGAGCCATTGGAGAAAGAAACAATGGAGTTTCCATTTGCCAATCTTAGATTTCCTTTGAGAAAAGATTGACTATTTGTAAAATAGGCATAGAGCTTTGAAGTTCCTCCATAAATACTTCCCGTTAGCTTTAGAATATTTGCATTGTTATCGGCTTGAGAAGTGTTGGATTGATTGGCGTTAATGTAAATTGAGGGGGTAGAAGTAGCACCATTGTAGATAATGTATTTTTCATCAGTTCGAGAACTGCCTGACATATCAATTTCAATATATGGAGAATTAAGATAGTGTTTTCCATTTCCATAATCACCTAGATAGAGATTAATAAAATTTGCAAGATTTCCTTGGGCTTGGAATCTAAAACGACTTGAAATGCGTGTGAATTTATTGCCCTCATCCCACATTCCTATAAAATTTGCATACTGAGAATCTGTATTTCCACTAATATTGGCTGTAATATCGAAAAAACCATTTCCCTCAAAGCTAATACTCATTGAGTTTGCTGTAAATATTCCCTTAGCATCATAGGCATTTGTTGGGGTAATGACATTAAAATTCATTACGACATTTGCATTATTGTTGGCTTGAAAAATTCGATTGGCTTTAGAAAGACGAATTACAGAGTCAATATTGACATTAATTGTCGTGTCTGTATTCCAAGTCCCACCATTGGGAAATGGAGGATTTTGAGTATAGTCAATCGTGGCTCTTGAAGTCCTCAAATCCACCACAGGCGAATAGGAAGCTAGGGTTTGAACTTTGGAATCATTGGGATTGCTTGAGGTGGTGGAGAGAAGCTGAGTGAGAGCTTCATCACTTTCAGCCGAGAGGGCAAAACTAGGAAGTAGGGTTGAGAGTCCTAGTGCAATAAACTTGCTGTAATTGGGGCTATTCTCTCTATACCCCCCCCCCCAATAGTCGTATTCTTCTTATTGTGTCTTGGCATAAATTACTCCTTGAGTTTTATAGTGTTTTTATGTCTTTACAAAAATAAACCAAGATTTTATCATAAATCAATAGTAAATAAACAAAAAAAGTTAGACAAATCTTGTGGGGGGGGG
>NZ_NXLV01000017.1 GCF_003364205.1 Helicobacter brantae | reverse complement strand
ACTCTTAAGAGTCTTTCTCTATATATCTATAAGGCTTGATGATACCTCTTATCACTCTAGGTTTGAGTATTAGAGGGGAGAGGTATCACAGAGTTTTATAGAGGGGGTGGGAGTTTGAGATAGAAAGAATTAGAGTGCAAGGTTTGATGGTATCCCAAAGGGTATGGGATACCATAGGGTTTTGACTTGTTGTTGTAAGTTTTTGGATTGTAAAGTGTTTTTGAAAGACTGATAAAGCCTCTCCCTCCCCTACTCCTGCTCTTCTTGTGGCAAATCTTTTTTGATAACTTTTAGCTCATTAATTCTTGCTCCATCCATCTCAAGCACCTCATAGCTACAAAACTCATCTTCAATCACATCGCCCACTTCTGGCAATCTTCCTAAGAGATTGAAGACATAACCCCCAAGAGTTACTTGCTCGTGATCATCTTCAAAGCTCACCCCTAGCTCCTCTTCTACACTCTCCAAATCTAGCATTCCACTGATTTTATAAGTTTTCTCATTGATTTGAGAGCATTCCTCATCAACAGAGTCATACTCATCTGAAATATCTCCCACAATCTCCTCGATGATGTCTTCCATCGTCAAAAGCCCTGAAGTGCCACCATATTCATCGACAACCAAAGCTGTATGGATTTGCTCTTTATTCATTTTCTTGAGAATGTCAGAGATCGAAGCATTTTCAGGGACGATCATCATCTTGCGTAAAATAGAGTTAAAATCCCTCTTTTTCTCACTCATCTCTCCAAGCAAATCACGGATATGAATCATTCCCAAAATATTGTCTTTGCTCTCTTTGAAGTAAGGATAGCGTGTGTGGTTGGTTTCCATAATGACTTTGAGATTCTCCTCAAAGCTCTCATCTGCATCAAGACAAATCATATTTTTGCGTGGTGTCATAATCTCTTTTGCCACAGTATCGGAGAAATCCACAGCATTTTTGATAATCTCCCCCTCCACAGAATCCAAAAACCCTCCCTTCAAACTCTCCCCCACAATGATTTTGAGCTCTTCATCAGAGTGGGCGATCTCATGCTCTGTGGCAGGGCGAATGCGAATAAGAGAGAGGAAAAATCCTGCCAAAATCTCAAAAAATCGGATAAATGGATAGAGCAAAAGCCAAAAATAATGCAATGGGCGTGATACCCAAAGCGTGATACTCTCAGCTTTTGCAATAGCGATAGATTTTGGGACAAGCTCCCCTAAAACCACATGAAGCAAAGTAATGGCTGTGAAAGCAATCACAAAGCTAATAGAGTGGATCAAAACCTCATTTTCTTGGCTGATAAACAGAGAAAAAAATGCTTCCAAAATCTTAGCAATCGCAGGTTCTCCAATCCACCCTAGAGCAAGTGAGGAGAGTGTGATACCAAGCTGGGTAGCACTCAAATAACTATCAAGAGAATTTGTGATTTTTAAAGCAAGTTTGGCACTTGAACTGCCGTTTTTGGCCAACTCCTCTAATTTGGAGCGACGCACTTTGACGATTGCAAACTCTGAGAGAACAAAAAAACCATTCAAAAAAACAAGCACTAATGCGAAAAATACCATCAAAACCGACTGGTAAGGGTCCAAAGACTAACTCCTTATTGAGTAAAATAAAACCCACATTCTAGCACCATTTGGCTTAAATATTCTCTAAATTGATTTCCAAAGATAAACCAATAGGAGAGCAACCCCTATGCACCCCCCGATTCTGCAGACTAGCAACTATAAGTGCTAATAAACTCAAATGGATGAGGACGAGCTTCCCAAGGCCAAATTTCAGCCTCAAATTTATAGGCTTTATAGGTTTGGATAAATTCTTCGCTAAAGACTTCTCCCACTTTGAGATAATCCCTATCCAAAAGCATTTCCTCAATCGCTGTTCTTAGAGTGTGAGGGAGTTGTTTGATCCCTTTATCTCTAATCTCATCAAGTGTAAGCTCAAAGAGATCTATATCCATAGGCTCTCCTGCAGGGAGCTTGTGGATAATCCCATCAAGCCCTGCCATAAGCAAAGAAGAAAATGCAAGATAAGGATTGCTAGAGCTATCAGGGAATCTAAATTCCAATCGCTTGGCTTTCTCTCCTTGATTGTAGGGGATTCGGATACTTGCAGAGCGATTTTGAGCTGAATATGCCAAGATTGAAGGGGCTTCAAACCCAGGGATAAGGCGTTTGTAGGAGTTTGTAGAAGCATTAGTGAAAGCTGCCACACTTCTTGCGTGAGTTAATACCCCTCCCAAAAAATGCAATGCCATATCGCTTAGCCCTTGATACTTATCTCCTGCAAAGAGATTTTTGCCATCTTTCCAAATACTGATATGAGTGTGCATACCACTTCCATTATCTCCATAAAGTGGCTTTGGCATAAATGTAGCAGTTTTGCCATTGAGATGAGCAACCATTTTGACAACATATTTTAGCTTTTGGACATTATCAGCAGCTTCTAGCATATCGCCAAATTTGATCCCAATCTCGCCTTGTGCTTGAGCAACTTCGTGATGAACTACAAAAGTTTCAATCCCCACTTGATTAAGCACTTTTACCATCTCAGCTCTAATATCTACCATACTATCAATAGGTGGCACAGGGAAATACCCTCCTTTTGTGCCAGGGCGATGCCCCATATTCACACCATCAAATTCTTTGTTTCTATTCCACTCACCCTCTTCTGTATCAATCTCATAGGCTTGAGTGTTGATATTGTCTTTGATTTTAATACTATCAAAGATAAAAAACTCATTTTCAGGCCCAAAGTAGGCAATATCTCCGATTCCACTTTCTTTGAGATAACTCATTGCCTTTTTGATGATACTTCTAGGACATTTCTCATAGGGCTGATTTTTGTAAATATCCCACACATCACAAAACACAACCATTGTCGCATCTGCACTGAATGGATCGATAAAGTATCGCACAGGATCAGGTTTGAGAATCATATCTGAACGATTGATAGGTTGCCACTTTGGCAAAGAACTTGCATCAAAAGCGATTCCCTTCTCAAATACATCTTCATCTACTGCACTCGCTGAGAAACTCACATGATGCCAAGTGCCTTTGATATCAGTAAATCTAAAGTCGATAAACTCAACCTCATTTTCACTACAACTTGCAAAAAACTCTCTAATTTGCTCTCTCATCTTTTCTCCTTAGAATTTGTAATGCAATTTTAAAACAAAAATAAGCCTAGAAGCCTACAAGATATTGCTTTTTTGTGTTTCTTTCCTATATAAACCCTCATTGCCAAAAAGTATTGAAGTCTCAAGTGTGCTAAAATCTTTGAAATCCACTCAAAGGAGAAGAAATGAAAAAACTCCCAATTGAGATACTTCAAAGCTTTGATAAAGATATCATCTCTATCCTCTCATCTCAAAGATTAGAGAGCTATAAAGGAAATATAGAGCAATACTATGCAAACAGGATTTTAGCCTTTAGGGCAGGACATAAGATTGCAGAGCTAGAAATCTATTTGCGTAACAAAATGGACTTTTGCCTTAAGGAATTAGTAGGAGAAGAGTGGATAAAAGAAGAAGAGAGCTTAGGGCTAATCTCCCAAAAAGGACATACTCCACTCCAATCTCTCTCCCCCTCTCAAATCCTCTCCTCTCTTATGCTTGGGGAGATTGTGGGGCTTATCAATCACTATGAAATCAAGCATTATATGTTTGATTTGAGAAAGATAGATTTTAAGAAGTATCATTGGAGCAATCGAAACTTTTTCTATATCAATGGCAGAAAAAATCACTTCTCCAATGTTGAAAAAGTCAATACTGCCCTCAATCTCATTCGCAATATTCGCAATCGTGCATTTCATTGGGAAAATTTATTCAAGGTTACAATCAAGGACAATGCAGAGATATTCCCACGCATTACCCACAAAGAAAGAGGCACAACCATAGGGATAATGCCTGATAAGATTTTAGAATTTTTAGATGACTTGATTGATTGTATTGATAATCCAATGATGAAAGCATATCGGAGTATAAATATAAGAGGATTTTGAAAGGTGGGCGCAAGTCCGCCCTTGAACGTGATGGGAATTATACCCCAAAAAGAGCAATTTTTAGCTTTTTTTGACTTTTTTCCAAGTCTTTGTTGCTTTTTTGACTACCTCAAGCACACTATCCATTCCTCCTGCAAGGGAGAAGAGCCAATATTTATGCAAGAAAATTAGCTCAATTTGTTTGGCTCTTCTTTGCATTTCATCTTGAGTATTCTTAACTAGCACTTTGGCTATATCCATCTCTTGATGAAAGATATAAGACTGCAAGGCATCAATAAAAGTCGCTCCAAAGATAGGATCTTTGAAAAAATCTTTGATTTTGTCAATCTCCTTGTAGAGCTTATCCATTTTTTTATAATCGATTTTTTCTAGCTCATTTGCTTCATTGAGTTTTTCTAGCTCATCACAAAACTCTGCGACTTTAAGGAAGACTTTTTCAATCTTTTTTTGCTTACTTTTTCCCTCTTTGAGCCAAGTTTGGCATCTTTTTGAAACAAGTTCCATATTTTCCTCTACCTCCTCCACTCTTGGGAAAGTGAGAATAATTGGAGCTTTAATCTCTCTTGGGATAGAAGCGATTGCCTCTTTGAAGGATACTTCCTTACTCCCCTCAATCCTTGCTCCCCCTTCAGTGGAGTTAATCACCTCCAAAGGATAAGGCGTGTTTGCAATATCTCGCTCATAGAAGTTGAGGAACATTTTCCACACTTGTGTGCTTTCAACCTCCCCTCCTCCACCATATTTGGTAACATAGACTTTGTTTTCTCTTGGCTTAATCTCATCACTTCCATAAATCGCTCCCTTAGAGTGTGAGCTTCCATCCTCTCCAAAAGCCAAATCTTGTCCGATAATAATGCAACGCTTAAACCTAGAATGCACCACCATTTCATACGCCATATTTGCCGCACTCATTCCAATACCTAGATACCCATAAGAGTCAATCCCAAAATAAGTGGTATATCCAAAGGGACGGAAGCTATATTGAATCAATCCTCCTTTGTCCTCCACGGCCTTTTTAAGTCGTGGATGCACAATTGAAGTGAGGGCAAAAACCACGCCCTCAAATGCCTCTTTTGGAGTCTCTTCATAAAACTTTGCCGTAGCCTCTACTCTCTCTAAAGAAAGCACCACATCAGGCTTAATGCCGTGTTGATAGAGGATAGGGAAAGATGCATCGATACAAAAGAGTGTCGCATAAGGAGCAATTTCTTTGAGCAATGGGAGTTGCTTATACAGACTTGGCCCTGTGGCGACAATAATAGCTGTATCTCTGCCTTTGAGTTGAGTGATAAGCTCTACAAGGGTGGGAGAGTTCAGAGCTTGGGGGAGGTTTTGGATATGATGATCTATCCCCACGATTGCATCGTGTGCGTCATTTCCCACTGAAACCACAGCGTGTTCTATAGCTTTGATAAAGTAGTGATTTAGCTCAAAAAACTTTTGAGAATATCGCTCATAATACGCATTGAAAATCTCAAGCATATAGGTTTTGGCATAGAGCTTGGATCGTTTGTCTTCATCAAAGAGATTGGCAACTTCTTGATAGCTCAAATTTTGAGAGCAGATAATCACAAGCTTTTTATCCAAAATCTCTTGAGAGAAGTCAATGAAATGCAATGCAATAAAAAGCATTTCAAGTTCAGGCTCAAACACCACCAAACGCTTCAGTACCTCACTTGAGAGCAGAAGTTTATAAAGCACCCCATTTCCAAACCCATAAAAATACAAATACGGATAATACGCATAGCCTTTTAGCTCCTCAAATCGCTTCATACTCTCTTGCAGGGGTTGAGTAGCAAAGAGAGAAACTTGCTCTTGCTTATCATAGATATTATAATTGGCAATATCCTCACTCATAAACACTTCATAGCGATTATTGGGTTTGAGATTTTGGAGTTTATACGCTAAATTGGGATTTGTGATTGCAATACACGCTAGATTGCTTTGGAAAAAGTCTTTCATTTAAAGCCTTAAGAATAAATTCCCCCCATTCCCCCAAAGAGAGGGATAGACTATTGGAGAAGTCTGAGAACATTTTGTTGCACTTGGTTGGCTTGTGCCATAGCAAAGCTTCCACTTTGTGCCAAAATGTTGTGCTTGGAGAATGTCGCTGATTCTGCGGCAAAATCCACATCTCTGATTTGTGATTCTGCAGCCTTGACATTGACTTGGGTTACAGAAATGTTGTTGATTGTTGATGTGAGCTGATTTTGCACTGAACCCATATCTGCTCTAATCTTATCAAGCTGAATTCTTGCTGATTCTGCCATATCCATTACAATCATCGCACCCTCTAGACTTGTAACACCTGAGCTTAATCCTTGAGCGTTTAGAGTAGCTTGAGCGGCATTTGCATTAGCTCCTGAAGCTGAGGCAACATTGGCATTGAAATCTCCTAGCAAAGATCGCAATGCAATCGTTGCTTCTGCCACACCTTGAGCTGAATGGAATCCAACATGACTAAAGTTTGTTCCACTAATGACGATATCTCTAGCATTGGTTCGAACAAGAGTGAGACGACCGACGATTGCGTGATTTGTTCCGGAGATTCCCGCGAAGTTTCCTCCTCCAAATACCGCACCACTCGCACTCGTTGTTTGAATCGAAATCGCTCTTCCATCAACACTTTTGATATTGATTCTTCCTGTAATATCGATAAATGCCTCAACACCCGTGGAGTCTTTTACAGCGTTAATTGCATTAATCAGTTTTCCATCTGCATCGTTTTTCTTGACATCATTGATTGTCCCGATATTTACACCATTGATTGTAAGACCACGCACCGTTCCTGACTGCACAGGCACGCCTCCTGTTGCCATTACATTCCAACTTGCTCTTACACCAAGCTTATCTGAATATCGATTGATTGCCTCACTCAATACTCCAATACCTGTTCCTGCAGAGTTTGAAATCTTAACGGTTTCAATCTCGTATTCTTCTGTTCCATTAACTTCTTTGAAATTAAAAGATACTTCTGTGAGGTTTTTTGCCCCAGCACTTGCTTTCATTCCATCAGCTGTGATAGAAGAGCTTTCCATTCTCACATGTCCAATCTTATCTGAGCTTGTCGCACCAATAGAAGCCTTAATCGTTGTATTGGAGAATGCACCGATTTGGAATTCTTTGTTTGTGAAAGCACCTGAGAGCATTTGCTGACCATTGAAGCTTGTTGTATTGGCGATATTATCCAATTCCTCTAGCAATCTTGTGATATCTGCTTGAAGAGCCTTTCTTGTCTCTGTGGTTTGCCCATCTTGAGCGGCTTGGATTGCTTTTGTTTTGATTGTATCCAAAATCTTGATTTGCTCATCCATTGCCTTATCAGCAACTTGGATCATACCGATAGCGTCATTTGCATTTTTGACTGCTTGTCCTAAGCTCTCACTTTGAGATCTCAAACTATCAGCGATTGCCATACCTGAAGCATCATCTGCTGCTTTGTTGATACGCAAACCTGAACTCAACTTCTCCAATGAAGAAGCAATTGCACGATTGTTTTGAACACCAATTGCGTGAGCATTTAGTGCTGCGATGTTTGTGTTTATCCTAAAACCCATCTTGTATCCTTACTAAAAAGTTTTTACGCAAGGACGATTAGCAACTAGTGTTCCAATTTTTGTCAAATACAGATTTTGAGGTCAAAATATTTTTCTTACTATCCCCAATCTTATACATTGGATATATTCTTAGTAATGTCAAAATCAAGTTGGCAGCATTATTGCGATCAAGAAAAGAGACTATCTCTAAATGAGGTTTTGAAATCTATCAAATCCAACCTCTCAAAAGTGCAAAAGATTTTTGAGGAGTTATGAGAAAAAATGGGAGGGGGCTTAATCAATCTTAAGCACACTCAAAAACGCTTCTTGTGGAAGCTCTACTTTTCCGATAGCTTTCATTCTCTTCTTCCCCTCTTTTTGCTTCTCCAAAAGCTTTCTTTTCCTTGTGATATCCCCTCCATAGCATTTGGCTGTTACATTTTTTCCCATCGACTTCACGGTTTCTCTTGCGATGATTTTATTGCCTACACTTGCTTGAATCGCCACTTCAAAGAGTTGGCGTGGGATAAGCTCTTTCATTGATTCTACCAATGCCCTACCTTTCTGATAAGCCTTGCTTCTATCTACAATGATTGAGAGTGCATCGACCACTTCCCCTGCCACACGCACATCAAGTTTGACAAGATCGCCATCACGATACTCAATAGGCTCATAGTCAAAACTCGCATATCCTTTGGTGCTAGATTTGAGCTTGTCATAGAAATCCATTACAATCTCATTGCTTGGCAAAGCATACACTAGCATTACCCTACTCTCATTGATATACTCCATTTTCTCTTGCACCCCTCGGCGATTGTTTAGCAATGTGATGACATTGCCTAGATACTCTGTGGGGGTGATGATAGAAGCTCGGACATAAGGCTCTTGGATTGTAGCAATCCTTTGCTCAGGGGGAAGTTCGCTTGGATTTTGCACTTTGAGCACCTCTCCGTTTGTGAGATGCACTTCATACACCACCGTGGGAGCAGTGGCGATGAGATCCAAATCAAACTCTCTCTCAAGCCTCTCTTTGACTACTTCCATATGAAGCAATCCCAAAAACCCTACACGAAACCCAAAGCCCAACGCCACAGAGGTTTCAGGCTCAAAATCTAGGGCAGAATCATTGAGTTTGAGTTTGTTGAGGGCATCACGCAATTCTTCAAATTTGTCAGTTTGGATAGGATAGATTCCTGCAAATACAAAGGGTTTAGCAGGCATAAAACCTTCCACAGGGGAGCTAGTAGGATTGAGGGCATCTGTCATTGTATCCCCCACAGCAATATCTGTAAGGCTTTTAAGCCCCAAAGACACGATCCCTATCTCTCCACAAGAAAGCTTAGAGGTTTTTTGCTGATGGATAGGGTGAGGATACATTAGACTTAGCACTTCGTGAGTTTTTTGCGTGTTCATCATTGTAAGCTTTTGCCCTACTTCAATGCTCCCATCAATCACCCTCACAAGTGAGAGGGCTCCAAGATAGTTATCAAACCAAGAATCATAAATGAGGGCTTTTGTAGGAGCCTCAGGGTTGCCTCTAGGAGAGGGGATTTTCTCCACAATCGCCTCTAGCAAGGCTTGTATCCCTAACCCACTCTTAGCACTCACTTCCAAAGCCTCAGAACAATCAAGGGCAATGGTGTTTTCAATATCCTCTTTTACCCCCTCCACATCACTTGCAGGTAAATCAATTTTATTTAGCACAGGGAGGATTTCAAGATGATTATCTAGTGCGATATAAACATTGGCAATCGTTTGAGCCTCTACCCCTTGTGTGCTATCCACTACAAGCAATGCCCCCTCACAGCTACTTAGACTTCTACTTACCTCATAGCTGAAATCCACGTGCCCTGGGGTGTCGATGAGATTGAGGATATAGGGTTTGCCCTTATAAGTGTAGTTTAGCCTTACAGATTGGGCTTTGATTGTAATCCCTCGCTCTTTTTCTATATCCATAGTATCCATCACTTGACTTGTCATCTCTCTATCACTAATCGCTCCACACTCTTGAATGAGCCTATCTGCTAGGGTGCTTTTGCCATGATCAATATGGGCAATGATTGAAAAATTTCTAATATTTTGCATTAAATTTCCTAAAAGTAGATTGAGAGAGAATTTTACACTATTTGAGGGAGAAAAAGGGCTAGATGGGAAAATCCCATCTAGTTTATTTAATCACAATGGTTTTAACTCCATTGTTGCTATACACCAAGATTCTCTTGGTTTTGCCTTTGAATTGTGCTAGGGCTTTGTTGTAGGCATTCATATCAGTGATTGCTACATTTTCAATCTGAGCGATAATATCTCCATCTCTAAATCCTGCCTCATAAGCTTGGCTTTCCTCACTTACAAAAGTGACTAATACCCCATTGATATCTTGAGGGATTCTGCTTCTTTGTCGGATTTGAGGAGTGATTTCTTGCACTGTTACTCCTTGGATTTGTCCTTTTGGATCGGCTTTGGTATCTGCTTTTTTGCCTGATTTACCTTTGGTGTCTTTATGCTCTGCAAGATTGAGCGTTACACTTGCTTCTTTTTTGTCGCGAATGTAAGTGATTGTAACTTTCTCATTGGGCGACATTGTGCCAATCATATTTCTAAGCTCTGCTGAGTTTTTGATAGGTTTACCATTGACTTTTGTGATGAGATCCCACACCATAAGTCCTGCTTTTTTGGCTGGAGAATCATTCTCTAGTGAGATAATCACTGCCCCCTCTTTGTCCCCATAAGTATCTCTAAGATCTGAACTCACATCTTGAATCCCTACCCCTAGATAACCTCTGCGGATACCCCCTTTTTCGATAAGTTGCTTGACAATCTTTTTGACCATATCTGAAGGGATTGCAAATCCGATTCCTTGATTTCCTCCACTGCGTGAGATGATAGCAGTATTGATACCAATCAAAGCCCCACGACTATCCACCAATGCTCCACCAGAATTGCCTGGGTTGATTGAAGCGTCAGTTTGGATAAAGTTTTCATAATCATTGATTCCAATTCCATTTTTGTTGAGAGCTGAGACGATTCCTTGAGTGATTGTCTCCCCTACTCCAAAAGGATTTCCTATCGCAAATACCAAATCCCCCACTTTTACAAGTGAGCTATCTGCAAACTTGATACTAGGAAGATTGTTTTGCTCGATTTTAATCACTGCCAAATCTGTGCGAGAATCAGTTCCGATGATTTTGGCTTTATACTCTTTATTGCTCCCTGGCAAAGATACCATAATCTTATCTGCACCATCAATTACATGATTATTGGTAACGATATATCCATCTTTGGAGATAATCACACCACTTCCTAGAGATCTCTCTACCTTTTCTTTAGGCACTTGGCGATACATATCTCCAAAGAATTGTTGGAAAAAGGGATCGTTAAACATTGGGTGATTATTCATTTGGCTTTTGATTTTCTTTTGAGTGGAAATATTGACAACCACTTGAGAAGCCCCTTCAATAGAAGCATTAAAAGAATAAATCCTTGTTTGTCCAATATCAGGAGATACTCTATCTTGGACTTTTGGCATCTCCTCTACATCAAACCCCATCAGCAAACTTGCACTCAGCAAAATTGGGGTTAAAACTCTAGTTTTCATTAAAACTCCTTACTTTGTATTTTTGAGCAAAAAAGATTATTCTCATAATGCAAACATTTTGATAACAAACTCTTTCTACTTAATCATTAAATAACTTTTGAGAAGGTATTTTGACAAATCGTTTTTGGGGATTCCCCCTCCATTATTTTGGAGGGAGGAGATCAGAAGTAAGTAATGGACGGCGTCTTGAAGTGTTTTTGGGAGCGTATTCTTTGGAGAGATAATCCAAAATTGTCTTTTCAGTCTCAGGATCAAACTCCCAAAGCCCTTGAGTTTCTTGCATCCACTTAATTGCTGTAATCCAATCTTGGCGTGTTCCTGTCGTCATTGTATACATCTTGGCAGAATGACAAACCGTGCAGTTATCTCTCACGGTTTCCCACCCCTCAGCGATTTTCATCCCTGTGGCAGGATCAATTTGCTCTGCACAAAACCCTAAACTTGCCAAAAGCAAAAGAGAGGCTACTCTTTTCATCACTCACCTCACCTTAAATCACACGCACAGCGATTCTATGACAAGAATTGCTCAAATAACCTCGTGGATTCCACCCTGGCAATACCATAGGTTGAGATACACCCTTATCATCTACTGCTCTAGCCCACACTTCATAATATCCCTCTTGTGGGAATTTCACAGTTGCACTCCACTCCTGCCAAGAGAAGCGATTGAGAGGTTTGTTGAGCTTTGCTTTTTGCCAAGTTGCTCCAAAGTCAATACTTACCCACATTTCTTTGACACTTCTATCTCCTGCCCAAGCTTTTCCTCTCACATCAAGAGTTTTGTTTGAAGTTTTAAGTCCTGAGAGTGGATGAGTGATGATAGACTTGACTACCATTCCCTCTAGCACACACATATTCTCATCAGGCACTTGCTCTCCTGGTGCAACAGGTTTGCAAGGCATTCGATAACTTTGCCCATTCATTTTTTCCCCATCATGCACCTTGTTTCTTATCACAATCTTTTTGAGCCATTTTCCTGAAACACTTGCACTCCACCCACCGATAACAAGTCTTAGAGGGTATCCATTCATATAAGGGATTGGCTCTCCCTCATAATCCCACGCAATCAAACTCTCCTCTTCTAGTGCCTTGCTCATTGGCACACCTCTTGAAATCGTGGCTTTATCGGCATTGCCATCAAGTCTTGTATCTGCTCCATAGTATCCGATATAAACTGCGTCTTTTTTAATCCCACAATACTCCAAAACATCTTTTAGTCTTACTCCTGTCCATCTACCACAAGCCACAGCTCCGATTTTCCACTGATTGCCTTTAGTGGCTGGGACGATTTCAGCCCTTGAGTTTCCTGCACACTCTACTACTAGAGCATAAGTGTAGGTTTTAAACTTCTTCTTTAGCTCATCAATTGTGAAAGTTTGAGGTTTTTTACAAGACTCCCCACCAATCTCTAAAGTCCATTTTTTGGGATCAAGAGTTGCCTCCTCAGGTGCATTTCCATTGTTTCTGATGAAAAAATGATTTGGGGCAGTAAAAGGTGCATCAAGATATTGCACAGGGGTTTCTGCTGTGATGGGTTTATCATTGAGATAAATTAATCCATCTTTTCCTGCCACACTAAAGGGTGTATCACTATTTGCAAAAAGTGCAGGGATTACTCCTCCTGGCATATTTTCTGCAAATGGTATGTTTGAGCCGATGATTGAAGCCATTGCTAGAAGTGAAGATTTTCTCAAAAATCCTCTTCTGCTGATAGGATCAACCTCTCTTCCAAAAATATCTAAATCTGCCTTTTGTGGATTCTCAGCATATGCTTGGTGGATTCCTTTTTGTTTTTTCATATCTACTCTCCTTGTTTTACAAAATCACTTAATTAAGCAGGTAGATTCTATCAAAAAGTAAGTAATCATTTGACTACATAAAAGAAATTTATCAAAAAATTTGTTTTTTGGCATATTTTTTATTAGAATCACACAATTCGATAAATAGTCTTGTCAAGCAAAAAGCCCAAAATCATCTAAGATCCAAAGCAATCCTTTGCAAAACTATCTAGGTTATCTCTAAAGGAGTTGAATAATGTATGGAAAAAATCTCAAAGAAATCACCCTTGCAGGGGTTTTACTTGGAGTGTTTATCACATTGATTTTTACCACTGCCAATGTTTATTTGGGATTGAAAGTTGGCTTAACTTTCGCCTCCTCAATCCCTGCTGCCGTATTTTCAATGGCATTTTTTAAAATGCTTGGAAAAAGCAGTATTTTAGAAAACAATATCGTACAAACTCAAGTATCAGCTGCGGGGACACTTTCAGCTGTGGTTTTTATCATTCCCTCACTCTTTTTTGTGGGATATTGGAGTGGATTTGATTTTTGGCATACATTCATTATCTGTGCAGGTGGAGGGATTTTGGGTGTGATTTTTACAATTCCTTCAAGAATCGAGCTAGTGGAGAAAAATCAACTCCCCTACCCTGAGGGAATCGCTGCTGCTGAAGTTTTACAACTTGGAGAGAAAAAGGGAGAGAAAGACATAGGAGCAAAAGAAATGCTTTTGGGTGCAGGACTTGCAAGTGCTTCGACTTTTCTTTCTCAAGGAATGAAAGTCATCTCTGATGGCGTGGAATACTTTTTTAGCATTGGACGAGCGATTTTTCAAATCCCTTTTGGCTTCTCTCTTGCCCTCATTGGTGCAGGGTGGCTTGTAGGTATTGGTGTGGGGGTTGCCGTTTTGGTGGGGGTATTGATTGCGTGGTGTGTGCTAGTGCCAATCATCTCAAGTCTTACTCCAGCAAGTGGAGATATAGGTGAGATTGCAATGGATATTTGGAAGCACCAAGTGAGATTTATTGGTGTGGGAATGATTGGTGTAGCTGCGATTTGGACATTTCTCAATATGCTAAAACCCACAATCAAAGGGCTATCTCACTCATTTAAATTCTCTACAAGCGATCAAAAAGATATTCCTGCAAAATGGCTACTTCTAAGCTTCCTAGCTGTGGTGGCTCTAATCATCGTGGTTTTTTATGACTTTGTTTCAAAAGCTTCTTTCTCTCCTCTAATTACTTGGACTTTTGTGCTTGTCTCTAGCCTTTGTGCTGTGATTATTGGATTTTTAATCTCAGCGACTTGTGGCTATATGGCAGGACTTGTCGGCTCATCTTCTAGCCCAATCTCTGGGATTGGAATCTTGGGCGTGGTTTTGCTTTCTTTGAGTGTTTTGGGGATTGCCAAACTTTTCTCTCTTGAACTTGATGAGGGCAACAAGCAGTTCTTCATCGCTCTAAGCTTGTTTGCCACCTCTATTGTCTTTGCAGTTGCCACGATTGCAAACGACAATCTCCAAGACCTCAAAACCGGTATGCTTGTAGGAGCTACTCCTTGGAAGCAAGAAGTGATTTTGATGCTAGGATGTATTGTAGGAGCTTCTGTGATTGCCCCTGTGCTTAATCTCCTCTATGAAGCCTATGGTTTTGTCGGATATCTGCCACGAGAGGGAATGAAAGAAAGCAATGCCCTCAATGCTCCTCAAGCAATCCTTATGGCAGCCATTGCTGAGGGGATTTTTAAAAGCACTCTTAATTGGATTCATATTGGGATTGGGGCTGTGCTTGGAATACTTGTAATTGGTGCTGATCTTGTTTTAAAGAGAAAAAACCTTATGCTCCCTCCTCTTGCTGTGGGAATGGGTGTATATCTTCCTCCTGTGGTAACTATTCCTATCTTTTTTGGAGCTCTTCTTGCCTATATTGCCCATAAACGCACTCCAAAACAAGAGAGAGAAAACCTCAAACGCAAAGGCACACTTCTTGCCTCAGGACTTATCGTGGGAGAAAGTTTGATGGGGATTCTCATCGCTGGAGCTATCGTGATTTCAGTGAGTTCAGGAGGAAGTGAGGAAGTCTTTATGCCAAGCTTTGCTTCCTCTCTCTCTTCTTCTGCTCTCTCAACTTTGGGATTCCTTTTCTTTGGTGCAAGTCTTGCACTCATTTACCTCTATCTCACCAAAAGGCGATAAATGCAAGAGCTAGATATGATCAAAAAGGCATTTTCTAGCCTTGTGTTTTATCATTATTTTTTCAGTGCCTTTTTGGCTCTGCCCTTTGTCATCAACCTCATCACACTCTTTACCTACAAAAACTTTGTCGCCCTCAATAAAAAGATTTGGTATGTTATGCCCTTGCTTTTTTTTCTTATTGCTGTTTCTGCTCTTAGTGGGCTAAATCTCTTGGCAATGCAACACAATTTCACTTCATTGAAAGTAATTGCTATGAGTTTTTACCTAGGTTTTGTCCTTTTTGGAGAAATCTATCGTATCAGACTTCTCAAAGTTGCAATACGCACAAATGAAGAGGCAATGCTAGAGTATGTCAAAAAAGCCAAGATTTTATATTTCCTTGATTTGCTTGGTTTTATCCTAGTCTTTTTTGGAAGCAAAAGTGCAATTTAGCTTCCACCCTCAAGCAGGGAATCTAACTTTGAGTATTGAAGGAGAGCTTTATACTCATCTCTACAAATCAAGACGCACCAAAAATACCCAAACTCTTGCTTTTCGCAATCTTATTGATGAATACCTCTACTTCTACACTCAAGAAAAGATTGATAGAAAAAGTGCCACTCTCAAACTCACAAACAAAGAATATCTCCCCCTACTTTCTCAAAGCCAAGCCCATATCATTCTCTCAATCATTGAGGGCAAAACCCTTCAAAAACTCCTCCCTTTTCTCAATGAACTCGGTGTGCAAAAACTCACGCTTTTTTATGCTGATTATTCACAAAGAAATGAGAGAGTTGATTTAGACAAACTCACAAAGATTCTTATCAATTCCTCTCAGCAGTGTGGAAGAAGCAATACTATCAAGCTAGAAATACTTGATAATCTCCTAGAAGTCTTAAAGCTTTATCCACAAGTAGGAGTGTTTGACTTTGGGGGAGAGAAATTAGAGAAAACCTCACTCCCTATTCTTATCGGTGCAGAAGGAGGGTTTAGCCCCAAAGAGAGGGAAATCCTAAAAAACTTTCCCAAATACTCTACAAAAGAAAATCTAATTTTAAGAAGCGAGAGTGCTTGTGTGTATGTTGCAAGTATCTTGCTTTAATTATTCTTCCTCTTCCAATCTCTCTTTGTAGTGGTGAATCATACTTTTTATCTCTAGCACTTTTTCAAATTGCTGACGGAATTTTTCTTTGCGTAATCTCTCATTGATTTGCAAAAGGTGTTGAGTGTCATCTTTTTGTCTTTCATAAATCTCCATAATCGAGCGTTTTTCATCTTCAGGCAAAGAAGCGATTTTGCTCTCAATCTCTCCTAAAATCTTTTCTTGAAAGATACAAAAAAGAAGTGAGGTAATCTTTTGCACCTTATCAATAGGGATAGAGCGAAATTTGCGATGAATCATCAAGGTTACATCTTCACTCCCCAAATGTGCCAAAAAATCAATAGGAATCTCATAAATCTCATCAGGACTTTTTAGCTCCAAAAAAGGATTTTTAACCTTGTGGGTATGCTCTTCTTTGGGGTGAGTATTGAAAGCATTAACTAATCTTTGTATCCCCTCTTTGTAGGTTTTTGTAATCTCCTCATTACTCATTGCACTTAGCTCTTCTTGACTGAAGCCATTGTTAAGTAATGTTTTAGTGATAAATTTCTCAATCTTTGCCACTACAATTCCTTTAAGCTCTGAGTGATTGCAATCATATCTAAATGCTCTATCACATCATGCACTCTCAAAATATCTGCCCCATTCTCCAAAGCTACTTGGTGCATTGCCAAAGTTCCACTTAATCGCTCATTGATAGGTTTTTGAGTGAGAAGTCCGATTGTGTTTTTGCGACTTGCACCCACCAAAAGTGGGAGATTGAAGTGTCTAAAATGTCTCAAATCTCTAATCAAAGAAAGATTATGCTCTAGCTCTTTTGCAAACCCAAAGCCAATATCCAAAATCAAACTAGAGATTCCAAACTCTCTAGCCTTATGTATCTTTGAGCCAAAAAACTCATCAAGTTCAGCAAAAAGTGAGGGGTAATGTGTGAGGGTTTGCATATCTTTAGGAGTGCCTCTTGAGTGCATTAGCACTGCTTCTGCTTGGTATTTGGCACATACCTCAAACATTCTCTCATCACTAAAGCCCAAAATATCATTAAGGATTTTAAATCCACTTTTTAGAGCATATTCTGCAGTTTTGTAATTATAAGTATCAATACTTAGCTTGATTTTCTCTCCAAGTCCTCTTTCTGCCACCTCATCAAAAAGCCCCTTTAATCGCCCTATTTCTTCCTCACTTGAGATTAATTCGCTTCCAGGCTTTGAGCTTGCTCCTCCAATATCCACAATCTCCACCCCTAGCTCAATATATCTCTCAATCTCTTTGAGTGCTTCCTCTACTCCAAAGCGACTTCCCTCATAAAAACTATCAGGAGTGATATTCAAAATCGCCATAATTTGAGGTTTGCCCTCGCTCTTGGCTTGGATATGCTCTTTGAGTGTTTGAGCCACTGCTTTTAGCCCAAAGGGTTGAGAGAGGCATTTTTGAGCCAAACGCAACATTTGAGAGTGATTGCCTAGCAAAATCGCCTCATAGCTTTTGCTCTGACACAAAATCGCCTCTTTTGGAGTGGCTAAATCTGCCCCCACACTTATGGCTTCTTGCTTGAGGATATGCAAAGCACTCAAAGGCAAATCATAGAGATGAAAGAGATAGTCGTGAGATTTTTTCTCCATAATTCCTGCCCCCACCTCATCTACGCCAATTTTCTCAAACTCTCTTCTCAAAGAGCTAGGGTTAATCCTTTGGATAAAAGTCTTCATCATTTTTTTCTTGTGCGATTTTTTTCAATAAGTGAGATGAGGATAGGAGCGACAATCAGTCCCAATCTCTCATATCCTGCATTTGCCCTCAAAGCCAAATCAAAAAAATCTAGCTCCTTTTGAGATAAAGTAATGCCACTTTGATGAATGCTAATCAAAAGTCGCTCAATCCTCTCTTGAGCTTCAAGCCTTGAAATACCCTCAAGACTCTTTAAAAACTCATAGATTTTGGCATAATTGAGATTTGCCACATCAAGCTCTAGTGGAGGAAGAGGGGTAAAAATAGTTTTGTTAATCAAACGCATTCTAGAGCGAATAGTGGGAATGAGCACATTTTTATAAGGCACAAAAATAAGAAAATGAATATTGTGAGGGGGTTCTTCAAGCACTTTAAGGAGTGCGTTTTGGGCTTCTTTATTGAAATTTTTGCCAATAAGGGCGATAAACTTCTCCTCTGCACTTGAGATATAGGCTTCAGCGATTACCTCTTTGGCATTATCCACCTTAAACTCATCACTCTCAAAAACCCTAAGTTGAGCTTTGGGGATATTTAACTCATTTAAAACCTCATAAGGCTCTTGTGTCAAATAAATCTCGCTCATTCTCTCTCCTAAATTGCAATCTTCCCAGCAATCAAAGCACTCAGAGTGCTATCAAAAATCTTATAGAGTTGCAACAATCTAAAATCTAGCATAGGGTTAAATGACTGCAAATGAAAGGCATTGGGTAAATCCTCATCAAGTAGCCACAAAAAGCTATTTTCATTGCTGATTGCAAGTTCTGCACTCAACCCCTCACGCTTCCCAATATAAAAAAACGCATAATCCCTATAAGCCAAATCAAGCATTCCCTCTGCTAGTTTGAGATTATCGACATTTTTTCTCTCCCCACCCAAAAGCACATCTAAATTTTCCATTCCCAAAAAAGGCATATAAGGGCGATTTTTTGAGGGGTGGTTAATGTTTTGCAAAATATACATTCTTAGCCACGCTCTAGGCGTATCACTCAAGACAATGAAACTCACACCACCAAGAAGTGAGGTGAGAGCAGAAGAAACAAGAGGAGTCCATTTGTATAGCTCTTCTTCTAGCCACCCACTCATCACCCCTTTGCTATTCTCCTCTCGGATTGTTTTAAGCATCCAATCTTTCAAAGATTCCATTTACTTCTCGTCCAATTTATAAATCTTATGCAATGCCCTCACAGCTTTCTCAGCTCTTGTAATCTCAATAATCATTGAGATTTTGATCTCACTTGTGCCAATCATCATAATATTGATATTCTCTTTTGCCATTGCACTAAAGCACAAACTTGCAACACCTGAATGAGATTTCATTCCTACCCCTACGATTGAAACTTTGGCAATCTCACAATCACACTCAAGCTCTCCATAAAAATCTGCAAACTTTTTAAGCACCTCTTGAGCAACGATGACTTCTGTTTTGGGAATTGTAAAGTCCAAATCTGTTTTGCCATCTCTTCCAATAGTTTGCACGATCATATCTACATTGATATCTTTTTCTGAAAGGGATTCAAAGATTTGTGCTGCAATTCCGGGTTGATCTTCAATATCTCCAATAGAGATTCTTGCTTGATTTCTATCAAGTGCTACACCACTAACGATTGGTTGTTCCATAATATTCTCCTCACTTGTAATCAAAGTTCCCTCATTATTGTTAAATGAGCTTCGTGTAACCAAATTGACATTGAGCTTTTTTGCCATTTCCACTGAACGATTTAGAAGCACTTTTGCTCCCATACTTGCAAGCTCTAGCATTTCATCATAGCTAATCTTCTCTATCTTTCTAGCTCTAGGCTCGATTCTTGGATCTGTGGTATAAACTCCATCAACATCAGTATAAATCTCACATAAATCTGCCCTCAATGCCCCAGCCAATGCCACAGCCGATAAATCACTCCCCCCTCTTCCCAAAGTGGTAATCTCCCCCTCCAAACTTGCCCCTTGGAATCCTGCTACAATGACGATATATCCCTCAGAGAGCAAAGAAGCGATTTTGGAGGTGTTGATCCCCTCAATCCTTGCTCTTGTGTGCATATTATCTGTGATAATCCCTGCCTCTTGCCCACTTAGAGAGATTGCTTTATATCCTTGAGATTGCAAAGCTAGAGCAAGAAGAGCTCGTGTTACTTGCTCTCCACTGCTTAAAACCACATCACACTCTCTCCCATCAGGGATAGTATAACCCTCGTGGCAAAAACTTTGCATAAAGCCTACAAGCTTATCGGTTTCTCCACTCATTGCAGATACAACCACTACAACTTGATCGCCTCTGTTTTTGGCAGTGATGACTTTATTTGCGACATTTTTTATCCTTTGACAATCCCCCACACTTGTCCCACCATATTTTTGAACGATTAGCATTACAAGTAGCCCTCACTTCTAAAATAATCTAAGACTTGCTTATAAATAGGACGCTTGAAGTGTTTGATTCTCTCAAAGACTTCTTTATAATCCACAAACTCATACTCACAAAACTCAGGATGAGGCGTGTTGATATTGATAAGCAAATCCGACTTTAAACGCACCAAAAAATACTTTTGAGTTTGTCCATCAAAAGGATACATTTTTTTGACTGCATTTGGTGGAAAATCATAAGCAATCCAATGAGGATATTCTGCCACAATCTCTACCTCTCCTGTCCCTATTTCTTCTCTTAATTCTCTTCTTAGAGCATCTATTGCACTCTCTCCCTCATCAATCCCCCCCTGTGGGAATTGCCACGCATCTTTAATATCAATGCGTTTTGCAATAAAAAACTTACAAACTTGGGGATATTGCGATGAGAGAACAATAGCTGCTACATTGGGTCGATATTTCTTCTCCATATAATCCCTCCATTTCAAAAACATAATAATAAGGGATTTTTGAGAAAAAGTAAATTCTCTAAGCAAAAAGCTTAGAGAAATTTTGTAGTTTTTGAGGTTTTACTTGTTGAGGGTAGGAATGTATTGACTTAATGCATCAATCTCTTGAGCTGAGAGATTTTTGACTTGCATATTCATCATTTTGCCTTGTCCGTGGATATTGAGCGTTCCTGCTTTGTATCCTTCAAGTGCGGTTTTGATTTGCTCTGCACTCATTGTGGCAATAATATTGCTTTTGTTAAGTGCTTTTTTCTCTCCTTTTGCTCCGTGGCAAGTTGCACATTTTTTATAAAGTGTTGCAGGATCAACTGCAAAAGCACTACAAGCAAGTGCTGAAATCAATCCTAATGCCATTACCTTTTTCATATTTTTCTCCTTAAGTTTAGATCTTCCACGATAAAAATATCGCTGTGGAATTAAATCACAAAAAAGATAAAAAGTTTTTTAATTTCGTTTATTTTATGAAAAATATAGCTTTTTTGACTCATTTATGGGGTTTGCTTAAATTTCAAAATATCCTCCAATCCCCCTATTTTGGAAGATTTCTAGTGCATAGAAGAAGAATGTGCTTTAAGTTCGTATTTTCTCTTCAAAATATAAAAAATCCCAACAAGCAAAAATCCCCCCACAAGATAGGATATCAAAACACTCTTGCTCCAAGACAAAAGAGCAAAAGAGACAAAAGCACAAATTGCCGAGATTGAGGCATAAGGAAGTTGCGTGATGAAATGACTTTGCACATCACACCCTGTTCCTGCTGAAGTTAAAATGGTTGTATCTGAGATTGGGGAGATATGATCTCCATAGATTGCACCTGCCAAAATCGCTGAAGTTGCAACCACCAAATCAAGTTGATTATGCACTGCCAAAGCAATACCCACAGGTATCATCACAGCAAAGCACCCCCAGCTTGTTCCTGTGGCAAAAGCGATAATGATAGAAAAAACAAAAAGAATTAAAGGCAGGGCAAACATAAGATTCTCTCCACCCACTCCTGAGATAAGCTCTGAGAGGTGTTTGCCTGTCTGCAAGTCATAACGCACCACCTCTCCAATCGCCCAAGCCAATATCAAAATGATGATTGAGGGAAGTGAGATTTTTAGTGCTTCTTTGAAAATCTCGCCATACTCACTCTCTTCAATATCTTTAAATGAGAGCAAGAAGCCAATCAAAGTCGCACTTACCCCTCCAAGCAAGACTGAAAGAGAGATATTAGTTTTCTCTACAATCGCTCTAAAATCCCAAACCTTTGCCTCTTGATATCCTGTGGTGATGATAGAAGCCAAAGTAACAAAAATCAAAGCTAGGATTGGGATAATCAACGCCCACATTGAGCCAATCTTTTGAGCTTGATTCTCTATCTCACTTTTATCTACTCCTACATTGAAGTTTTTTCGCATAATAGGTAAGTGAATCCTCCACAAAATGCTTAAAAACACAGCAAAAAGTGCAAACCACGCATAGAAGTTTAGCCCTATACTTGCACTCAAAATTCCCACAGATTTGCTAGGATCAGGCAATACGCCATTGAGGATTCCGATGATATAAGCCCCCCAGCTAGAAAGTGGCAAAAGGATACACACAGGAGCTGAAGTGCTATCAATAATATATGCCAATCGCTCTCGGCTCAATCCACTTGCATCACTAAGAGGTCGCATAGAACGCCCTAGAGTTAGGGCATTGAATTGATCATCAATAAAAATCACACACCCTGCCACAAAGATAATCCACTCCGAACTCCTAGGATCTTTGACTTTGGAGTGTGCCCATTTCACAAAAGCATTGATACTTCCTGAATGGACAAAGATTTGAGGAAGTATGCCAAGGAGAGCTAAGAAGATAAAAATATGAATCGCATACCAATTGATTTTCATCTTCCCTTCATCAAAATATCTAAACACACTCAAAAATTTCTCAAAGATATAATAAGGGATTTGTAATGGAGTTTGGTATTTGACAAACACAGCCCCTAGACATAATCCCACAACAAGAGAGAGAATAAGGCGTTTTGTGATAAACACCAAAAGCAAAACCACAGCAGGAAGTAAAATACTCAATAAACTTTCTATACTCAAAGTCTTTCCTCTAATAAGTCAAAATCAAAAGGCGAAATCATAGCAGAAAAAATCACTTTTTCTCAAAAACACAATGTGTTTGAAAAATTTTGCATTTTTATTTGTAGAAAAATTCCTATCTCTCCCTAGCTCTCAAAACCAAAGAATAATTTTTATTCCTTAATACTTTTTTAAATCATAATGTCTTAATTTTATTGAACTTTTAATGATTTATTTTCTCAAAAAAGCGTATAATTTGAGATTTTTTACAAGGATATAAATGCAAACTTTTGGATTAAAAACTTCTTATCTTTTTTCGCCTCAATTATTGGGTAAATACCCTCAAATTGCCACAGAGTTTTCCTCTGCACTCATAGGAAACGATAAAGAATGCTCTCAAATCTATGCCCCTGAGATTGATTGGTATCTCTCAAACTCAAATGCAAGTGATGAAATCAAGCTAGAAAATATTCATAGATTTTTGCAAACTCGCCTAAGCATTTTTGATAATGCCCCTTATAAAGAATACTCTCTCAATGTCCCCAACACCCTAGCAATCATCGGCAATGACAATGAGCTTACTCAAGACTTTATCAAAGAAGCCAAAGATTTTCAATGCACTTTGATTCTCCCCTCTTCTATCTCACATATCTCAGGACAGCTGGGAGATTTCAAAGCGATTTTACATAGTGGAGAGGAGATTGGCTTTGCTCAAGCCACTCTCTTTATCCAAGATGATAATCTTCCCAAATTTTTGGGGATTGTGAGTGCAGGAGATTTTGGAAGTGCTAAAGATATTTTAGAGCTTCTTAGCTCAAGAGTAGGCACTTACACCTACAAAACTACAACGCTTTACAACTCTCATATCTGCCAATACCACCAAAGACGCCCTGATAGCAATGGAGAGGGGTATTGTCATAAATGTGTAAATGTCTGCCCTACTTTTGGAGTAACCAAAAATGATTCTTTAATGGAGTTAAACTTTTCTCAACTTGATTGTATGGGGTGTGGTGGGTGTATCGCTACTTGTCCTACGGGAGCTTTGGATTTTGCCTCTTTTAGTATCGAGGTGATGATTGAAGCACTCAGATACTATCAAGATACAACCATTTTGCTTATCCCTGAAATCTTTTTGGACACACTCAAAGATATTGCCCTGCCCTCTCACATCTCCCCTTTGATTATCCCTAGAGAGAAATTCCCCTCAGAAGTGCATTTCCTCTCAATGCTTCAAGAGAGTAATCACTCTATGATTTTCTACTCCCCCATCATTTCTCGCCCAAGCTTTGAGGCTATTAAGCTAGTCAATGATATTTATGAAGCCATTTGTGGGACAAAGGCTATCTTTGTCGCTCAAGATAACCAAGTGTTGCAAACCCTATGGGATAAGCCCACCACTCTCCCCCACTACTCCTACACTCCAAGCCCCAAAGAGCCAAGAAGAAAGCACTTTGCAGAAAGACTAAGATACCTAGTCAAAGACAATGACTTTGGGCGTGTAGAGAGTGGAGCAAGTGGAGAGATGATACGATATGGCAAAATCCATATTGATGAGAGCAAATGCACCTTGTGTAATAGCTGTGTGGGGGCTTGTAATGTCGATTGTCTTACAGCCAACTCCAAAGAATTTGCCCTTCAATACAATCCAAGCCTTTGCACCACTTGTGGGTATTGTATCCCTAGCTGTCCTGAAGATGCACTCAGACTTGAGCTTAGTGGGATTGAGCTTAATCCCTCTTGGTTTGAAACCCACACTTTGGCAAAAGATGAGCTTTTTGAGTGCGTTGAGTGTGGCAAACCCTTTGCGACTAAAAAATCTATTGAGAAAATCAAAGCCGTGATTGCCCCTCACTTTCTAGGAGATAGTGCCAAGCTCAGAACGATAGAGTGTTGCAGTGATTGCAAAGTCAAAATTATGTTTGAAAATATTTAAGGAAAGAAAATGAAAGAAGAAGAACTTCAAATCAATAGAGCAAGAGCGATTTATTACTCACTTTTGGGAATCTTTTTTAGCTATCAAGGAATCAAAAGACATCAAGATTTGGCTATTCAAATCCTAGAGCAAATCTTTGCTAACCCAATCAATGATCAAACCCAAAAAGATTCTCAAATCCTCCTTGCAGAGCTAGAAGGCAGAGGGTGTGAGGAGATAATGCAAGAGTTTGATAGACTTTTTATCGATAACTTTTCTCAAAAAGCCATCTCTCTTACAGCAAGTTATTATGATGAGGGGTGGGAGTTTGGAGAGAAGTGCCTTAAGATTCGCGATTTGATTTTGGAGAGTGAGTTTAGAAAGAGTGAAGAGTTTATCGAGCCTGAAGATCATCTAGGCTTTTTGCTACTCTTTTGCTCCTCACTGCTTCAAAAAGCCAACCCCTGCTCGATTGCAATGTGCAAAAAAATCTTTGAAGAGCTTATCAATGATTATGTTAATTTTGTTGTGCTTGAAATCCTCAAAAGCAAAAATGCAAAATTCTATAAATCTGTTGCCAAGATTTTGGGGAGTTTTGCAGAGTTTGAGCGACTTTACTTAGAGGTTGCTCCACCCCCACTAGAAGAGTATGTGGATTTGGAAGCTTTACGAAAAGAAGAGAGAAAATCCAAGTGGAAAAAGAGAGTAAAAAGTGAAGTGAGCGAAGAAGAAGTGGGTAAAGGCAGAGGCGTTTAAGTAAGGCAAGAGCCTTACTTTAGGGATTAGCTCTAATCTCTAAAGTAGGGTTTTTCCCTACCAATCCTACTATAAAGGAGCAGATATGAATGATGCAATGCTTAATCAAAAATCTCGTAGAGATTTTTTGAAAAATGCAAGTAAGACTTCAGTCGCGGTGGCTGTGGGTGGAATTGCAATCGCAGGTTGTGGTAGTAATTCTAGTAACTCACTAGCTAATGGCGTCGCACAAGGACGCTCAAAGAAAAAAGAAATATTGTATAGAGACACCAAGAATTGGAACTCTTACTATGCTTCTGCTAAATAAGGAGGTTTGAATGAGTGAATATATCGCACAAACATTCTCACCACTCAAAGCATCTCGTCGTAGTTTTTTGAAGATGAGTGCATTGGGACTTGGTGCTGGGATTTCAAGTTTAGGTGCTAGTGAAGGTGTTGTAAGAAATGCAACAAGTGAAGAGCTTAAAGAAGCGTATCCAAATAGCCAAAAAGTCAAAACAATTTGTACAATCTGTTCAGTTGGCTGTGGAATCGTCGCTGAAGTTCAAAATGGAACTTGGGTAAGACAAGAAGTCGCACAAGATCACCCTGTAAGTCTTGGAGGACACTGCTCTAAGGGTGCAGATATGATTGATATGGTGCGAAGTGCTAAGCGTATCAAATATCCAATGAAAAAAGAAAATGGAGCTTGGAAGCGAATCTCTTGGAATCAAGCTTTTAGCGAAATTTCAGATAAACTTTCACAACTCAAAAAGGATCATGGTGCTGATAGTGTGCAATTCTTTGGTAGTGCTAAAGTAAGCAATGAGCAATGCTACTATATTAGAAAATTTGCCACTATGTTTGGAACAAACAATATCGATCACCAAGCTCGTCTCTGACACAGCTCTACAGTCGCCGGTGTGGCGAATACATTTGGTTATGGAGCTATGACTAACCACCTTGGAGATATCCAAAACTCTAAAGCAATCATCATCTTTGGAGCAAACCCTGCTGTCAATCACCCTGTGGGATTCCAGCACTTCCTTAAAGCAAAAGAAGTCAATAATGCAAAAATTATCGTTATTGATCCACGATTTACAAGAACAGCAGCAAAGGCTGACAAATTTGTTCAAATCCGTGGTGGAACTGACATTGCCTTCATTTATGGAATGCTTCACCTCATTTTCAAAAATGGTTGGGATGACAAAACCTACAACAATGATAGAACTTTTGGAATCGAAGCTGTCAAAAAAGAAGCTGAGAAATGGACTCCTAAAGTTACTGCTGATGTTTGTGGCATTACAGAAGAGCAACTCATCGAAGTTACAAGACTTTATGCCACAACAAAACCTGCTACCCTCATTTGGGCAATGGGACTAACTCAACACAGCATTGGAACAGGAAACACAAGAATTGCCCCAATCCTTCAACTTGTCCTTGGAAATATGGGTAAAGTCGGTGGTGGAACAAATATCCTTAGAGGACACGACAATGTTCAAGGAGCAACAGACTTTGGATGCACCTCTGATAGCCTCCCAGGATACTATGGACTTGCAGAAGGAGCATTCAAGCACTGGAGCAGAGTGTGGAATGTAGATTATGAGTGGCTCAAATCACAATTTGATTCTGAAATGATGAATAAACCTGGTTTCACACTCTCTCGCTGGTGGCAAGGTGTCCTAGAAGAGGAAAAAATCTACAATGGAAAAGCAGGGAAGATTCGAGCAATGTTTTGTATGGGTAATGGACTTATCTCAATCGCTCAGACAAACAAAGTGCGTGAAGCCCTCAACAACCTTGAGCTTTTTGTAATGGTAGATCCATTCCCACACGATGCAATCGCTTATACTGAAAGAAAAGATGGTGTATATCTCCTTCCTGCTGCTTCTCAAATGGAGACAAGCGGTTCAGTTACAGCGACAAATCGTTCAGCTCAATGGAGATTCCAAGTCGTTAAACCTCTTTATGAGAGCAAACCTGATGAGGAAATCTTGTTTGAATTTGCAAGAAGACTAGGATTCTATGATGAATTTACTCGCTCTATGACAAACATCGCAAAACAAAATGGAAGAGAGAAATTCATTTGGCCTGATGATGCAACAAGAGAAATCAATATGGGTATGAAAACTATCGGACTTAGTGGTTGGACTCCTGAAAGACTTAAAGATCACACCACAAATTGGCATCTCTTTGACACCGTTAGCCTCAAAGGAAAAGGACCACTTAAAGACACTTATTATGGATTGCCTTGGCCTTGCTGGAATGAAAAACACCCCGGAAGTCCAAATCTCTACAACAACTCAATCCCTGTAATGCAAGGGGGTATGGGCTTTAGAAATAACTTTGGACTAGAGCAAGAACTCTTTGGCAAGAAATACAATATGCTTGCAAGTAAGGGAAGTGTGCCTCCAAAATCAAGCCAAAAAGGTGGATATCCTGAAATCACAGCTGACAATATCGAAGAGCTTACAGGCAAGAAACTCACTGAGAAAGAAAAAGAGATTGTCAAAGGCAAGAACTGGAAAACAGATCTCAGTATGATTTTGGTCAATAAAGCACTTGAAGCAGGACTTTGCCCTTATGGAAACGCAAGAGCAAGAATGTATGTCAGCACTTGGCCAGACAAAATCCCACTTCACAGAGAGCCTATCCACACTCCAAGACCTGACCTTATCTCTAAGTATCCCACTTATCCTGATAAAGTCAATCAATTCAGAGTGGATACCAAGTTTGCTTCTTTGCAAAAAGATTGGCTAAAAGACTTCCCATTCCAACTCAACACTGGAAGGATCGTTACACACAGCGGACAGGGAATCGAAGCACGTGTTAGCTTGGCACTTACAGAAATCAACCCTGAAATGTATTGCCAACTCAACCCCAACACTGCAGCAGAGCTAGGAATCTCTGAGGGTGATTTTGTATGGATTCACTCACCTGAAGGCTTCAAAGCAAAGGTAAAAGTCCGACTAACTTACAGCCTCAAAGAAAAGGTAGTATTTGCTCCATTCCACTGGGCAGGTGTCGCTCAAGGTGAAAGCCTAGCCAAAAACTATCCAGAGGGTTATGTGCCTTATAGCATTGGAGAAGCGATCAATGGTGTTACAAACTATGGTTATGACATCATTACCCAAATCCCTGAAACCAAGTGCGGTCTATGCCGTATTGAAAAAGCATAAAAGGATAGAAAATGAGTGATACATACAATATAAGTGATTTTGATAGTTCAAGAGTGAAGTTTTATTGTGATGAAAATCGCTGTATTGACTGCCACGGATGTGATGTCGCTTGTAAAGAAGCTCATCATCTCCCTGTGGGAATCAACAGAAGAAGAGTAGTTACATTAAATGATGGAATTGAGGGCAAAGAAAAGAGCGTATCTATTGCTTGTATGCACTGCTCTGATGCTCCTTGTGCAAAGGTGTGTCCAGTCAATTGCTTCTATATCCGAGCTGATGGAATCGTATTGCATGATAAAAAGACTTGCATTGGTTGTGGATACTGCCTATATGCTTGTCCTTTTGGTGCTCCACAATTCCCCAAATCTGATGTATTTGGCTCAAGAGGAGCAATGGATAAATGCACCTTCTGTGCAGGTGGGCCTGAGGAAACTCATAGTGCTGAGGAGATGAAGCTCTATGGACAAAACCGAATCGCAGAAGGGAAAGTGCCTGTATGTGCTGCAATGTGCTCTACTAAGGCACTTTTGGCAGGAAGTGGAAAAGAAGTGAGTGCAATCATCACTTACCGCTCTGCTGCTAAAGGCAGTGGAACTCCTAGCATTCCTTATTCTTGGTCAAAAGCTTATGGTGGATAAAGCAATGAGAAGTGCAGTATTTTCTCTTCTCTTTGCTATGTTTGGGCTACTCTATGCCCAAGCACCCAAAGAGCCCATAGACTTCTCTCAAAACACAGAAATCTATGGAGTCAAACAAATTGAGCAAATCAAGAATTGGGGAGTGAATAGCCCTACTTCAGGAGTTGTGAGTGGAAGTGTAATGCAAATGCAAGGAGTAGCAGTAGGGCCTCTTGATAGTGGAAAACCCCTTGAAGGAATTCAGGCTAGTAAGGGACTAGGAGAGCTATTTATGATTTTGCAAGGAGAATGGTTTGCAAAAATCTTTTTGGCTATCCTTATCTTAGTGCCTTTGGCTTTTGCATCGCATTTGATGATTTTTAAATCCAAGTCTTTCTCTCACGGAGTGAAATACAAAGTCTTCTCAAGCTATAACATTGCTATCCACTGGCTTGCAGCTATTCCCTTTGTCGCTATCTGTATCACAGGAGTGATTATGGTGTTTGGAGAGAGCTTTGGTGGTGGAGTATTTGTCAGACTTGCTCGTGATATTCACGGACTTTGCACGATTGCTTTTGCTATCTTTGGACCATTAATGTTCTTGATGTGGGTGAAGGCCTCTTTGCCCAAAGCTTATGATATCAAGTGGCTAATGATGCTTGGAGGATACCTCACATTAGGCAAAACTATCTCCACTCCTATCCCTTCAGGGCAATTCAATGCTGGAATGAAGATGTGGTTTTGGACTTGCACTATTGGTGGATTTGTGATGATTATTACAGGAGCTTTCTTGTATTTTCAATTTGCACCTATCAATGCTCTAAGGCTAAGTGCAATCATTCACAATATCTTAGGCTTTGCAATCATTGCTTTGCTTTTCACTCATATCTATATGTCAGTCTTTGCCATTGAGGGGGCAATGAGTGCGATGATTGATGGAAGTATGGGAGAAGAAGAGCTAGCAATCTTGCACTCTTACTACTACAATGAGTTAAAGAGTGAGGGGAGATTAGAAAAAATGAAAATAGAGGGATCTCACCACTAAACTCACAAACTAGGGGTTTCACCCCTAGAAACTATCTATGCAACTTTTTATTATCTTTTATATCTCTCAAAGAGCGTTATATAGGGTTTTGCAATATCTTTATCCAAAAATATATTTAAATCTATAAATATCAATAATATTTAAGTTTTAAATTTTTTTATTGCTATCAAATCCCCTAAAATACGCTATTCCCCCCCCCCCAAGTGAAAAGACTATTTTTTCTATACATTTACTCTTTGTTTATGGTAGAATAGACTTTAACCTAATTTGTAACATAAGCAAATTAAATATACAAATATACATAAGGAGATATTATGAAAACTTCAAAAACTCTCTATAAACCCCTCATCGCCTCTTCTTTGGCTATTGCTTTAGGAGTGAGTGTAGCAGTAGCACAACCAAGAATTCAACTTGGATGGAGTGGTGATGATAGTAGTAGCACTCTTGGAATCAATTGGCAAAGTACAGACTCTTATTATCAAGCACAATATGTCAATGGAAACACCAATATTCAAAATCTCACTTTTAGTGTAAAAAAAAATGGATCCATTTCAAATACTCTTAATGGGGGCAATTATACAGCTAGTATTGGCATTGCTGATGGACCATTTTTAATCCAATCCGACAAGGGAATTCAAGTGGGAAATGGAACAGGAACACTTACCGTTGGTATTGGAAACAATACATGGAACAGTGGCAATAATAGAAATATTATTCTTAAATTAGGCACAAATGCCATCAACAACACATATGCCCTCTACGGAAATCTATCTATTGAAAATTTTGAAACAGGGGGCACAAATGCCACATTTGGAGGAAAGGGAATCAAGGGAAATCTATCTCTCAAATCCATTGCAGGGACAAATAATCTGACTTTCACAGGCAATGATGCAGAGATTACAGGAAATGTAACTCTTGTAAGTGGAACAACAACAATCAATGGGCTTAGCATATTACAAGGAAATATCACAGCACGCAATGTAAATTCTGGTGCGACAATCAATTTCACTAGTGATACCACAATCGCAGGAGATATACTCACAAGTCAAAATGGTGGTTATGATTCAGTGAGTATCATTACTGCAACACAGAATCTCACATTTGGCAATGGCACAAATTCATCTACGATTCAATCCAATGCTGAAACATACAGACAAACAAAAAACCTCATTAAAGCTAGTAACATTACCTTTGAGCAAACAGGAATAATAGCAAGCAATAATACAGCTTGGGCAAATCAAGGCAATAAAATCAACATCTTAAGCTCATCTAGTATGAGTGGAACACTTAGTGAAATCACTTCGGCAATGAATGGCACAATAGCTCAAAATGGAGATGCAAGTAGAGTTTATAATGTTTTGAGTCTTGAGGGCGATAGTGTGGCTACTACAGACCTAACTATTGAGGCAATCAACAAAAAAGCTACTCTTGATAGCAAGGGTGGATATTCAGGAAATAACTATATTATCAAGGGTATTACCACAGGAAGCAATGGCTCACTAGCCCTCAATTCAACAATCTTTAATAATGGCACTTGGAAAGAACTATCACATCAAGCCAATATCAACCTTACAATCACAGGAGACATTTTTACCAACAATGGTGCAAACTATATCAATGTCAAATCTCTCACAGCCAATACAATCACAGCCAATGGTGGAAGCAATAATATTGTCGCAGGAAATGGGACAAGCAGTGGGGCGAATTCTATCAGTGGGAATATTTCAGCCAATGGTGGAAATAACTCAATTACACTAGGAGAGGCAAATAGTTCCAACTCAATTGCAGGAAATATTTCTACAAGTAATGGAACTAATACCCTCACATTCAATGGAATCTCTAACGCAATAGAAGGAAATATCTCTGTCAATGCAAGTGGAGGACTTGGGAATCTAAAAAATATCATTGTTGCAAATAGTGGAGGAATGAATTTTGGAAAAAGCAATGGCACTCAAACTATCCTTGCAAAAGTAACAGGTTGGGAAAGTGGAAATAGCAATATTTTTAATATTTCAGGAAATTCCACTTTCAAAGGAAATACAGCCATCATCGCAAGAAATCAATCAGCTTGGGGTTCAAGTGGTTCTAGCAATATCTTCAAATTCGGTGGAACTGCAACCAATGGTGATAATGCAAAGATTACAGAGGTTAGTTCAGTGGGGACTTGGCAAGATTTTGCAAATGGTGTAACAGCTTCCAATATTTTGAGTTTTGATCAAACTTCAAATAGCTCTCTTTTAATTGGAGCTATCAATAGCAAAGGCACAATCTCAGGAGATCAAACAGGAAATACCTATATTGGAAAAGGCATTACAAAAGGTAGTGGAAATACTCTTGCACTTATGGATAATTTTGCTTCATCTTGGAGCGAATCATCTCACCAAGCCAATATCAATCTAACAATCTCTGATGGGGTATTTACAAATAGAGGGGCAAACTATATCAATGTCAATCAAATCATTCTCTCAGGAGGAATCACAGCCAATGGTGGAAGCAATAATATTGTCGCAGGAAGTGGGACAAGTGGAGCGAATTCTATCAGTGGGAATATTTCAGCAGGAAATGGAACAAATAGTATCACTTTTAATAATACCTTCAACAACAATGAAACAAACTCTATCAGTGGCAATATCTCAGTAAATGGCGATGGCAGAAATACCATCTCTTCAACAGGAAGCCTAAATATCGGCACAAGCAGTTCAATCACGCTTACAGCCCAATGGGGACAAAACAACATCACAAGCTCAGGCTCTATCACCCTAGGAAGTGATTCTAATAAAGTGGCATTAAATGCCTATGGAAACGCCGCTACCAATGTCGCCCAAAACAGCATTGTAGCCTCAGGCAGTCTTACAGGGCATTTCTCTACCCTCTCGGTATATGACAACAACAATGGCAATGGACATCACAAAAATATCATCACAGGTGGAAGCAGTAGTAATATCACAATTGATTCAATGAGTGCAACACGACATGCTAATAATATCAACTCAATCACTGTAGGAGAAAGTAGCTCTATTGCAATAACAGGGGATATTACCACCTCTAATGGAGCAAAAAATAACTTCACTCTCTCAGGCGATAGCTCCACCCTCACTCTCAAAGGCTCATCTAGTGCTATCACAACCCTCACAGCTTTTGCTAGTGCCACCACAGGAAATACCCTCACCCTAGATGCAACAAGCAATGAGAGTGTAGTAGCAAGTATAGGCACATTGACTAATGGAGATAAGTTAAAAGTAGATTTCAAAGGAATTGATACAAGCAAATCCACCCAACTCACCCTCAATACTGCCAATGCCACTTCTCTTAAATCCATAAGCGTTACAAGTGGGACTAATAATACTTTGGTGCTAAGTGGGACAGGAACAACAGCGATTAGTGAGAAAGTAACCATAGAAGCCGATAAGGGAATCATCTTTGGCTTAGCAGGTGGAGCAAGTTTAACTTTCTCTCAAAATCTTGAAACTCAAGCAAGTGGAAGCACCTCTTTCAATCTTGGAGGGACAAACACCCTCACAGGAACATTGACAAATAATGGAACTCATAACTTTGTCATCAAAAATAATGCCACTCTCAAATACAGCGATGGATTAGCTTTCTCTAGTGGGACAAATACTATCACCTTTGATACAGACAATAAAACTCTATCTTGGCAAAACACAAATGGAGAGAGCAAAGACATTTCTACAAGTGGAGGGACTACAAATATCAACTTCAATTCCGATAATGGAGTGCTAAATACAGGAGTTAATACAACAGCTACAACTACCACAATCAATATCGCAACCAATAAATCAGGAACAATCAAGGGCAATATCACTCAAAGCGATAGTGGAGCTAATAATGCAGTCTTTAATGGTGGCACAGCCAAACTCACACTTCAAGGCTCTAGCAATGCTCTTAGCTCTGTTACAGCTAACGATGCAGGTATCCTCTCTCTTGATGGAGCAGGAAGTCAGAGTGGAGTCCAAGCCACAATCACCACTCTCACAGGCAATAATCTCACAGCCAACTTCAATGGAAACCAAACCAAAGAAGCTAAACTTATTTTGAGTAATGGTAATGGAACTCTAGCAGGAGTTACGCTAGGAGCAAACTCTACAAACAACACTCTCTCCCTACAAAATGGAAAAACCACTATTTCAGGAGCGATAAGTGTAGGAGCAAATCAAGGTATTACATTTGAACTAGCAAACAATACAGAACTATCTCTTGGTGGTGGAATGAGTGGAGCAGGAGATTCTGTGCTAAAAGTGGCTGAGAATGGAAGTGTGACTCTAAGTGGAACTGAAGCTATCACTCTCAACACTGCCAATCTCTCAGGAGATAATAGCTCTACTCTCACTCTAAAAACTCAAACCATTGATATTGCTACTCTCAATGCTAATGCAAAGGGTGGAAATACTTTAACTCTTGATTCTTCTAGCAATAATGTCAGTGCAACACTTCATAATATTGTAGGCAATCTTGATGTAGAGCTAAATAGTGCTTCAAATGCTTCTACCCTCACCCTCAATGGTGGAACAATCCAAAGCATTAGTGCTACAAATGGTGGAGCTGATAAAAATCTCGCAGTTTTCTCTAGTGGAAGTAATGTGATTGCTAGTGCAATCAACAGCACTTCAGTAGCAACTGACAAAGGATTAACCCTCCAAGTCAATTCAGGTGCAACACTTCACGCTCAAGGTGGGATAAATAATAGCAGTGCAGGGGCTATCAATGTAGCTCTTAATGGTGGGACACTTACTTTCGGAACTAACTCCAATCACATTTCACAACTCTCAGGAAATGGAGGAAGAGTAGATTTAGCCAATGATGTCCAAGCTATTTCTTCAAGACAAACTATGCCTACAAGAAAAACTCTTGTCGTTGATAACTACACTTCAGAGAACACAACTTTCAATCTCTTTGTAAGCTCCTCTCAAAACGATCAAATCACTCTAAGCAATGGAGGCTCTAATGCAAAGGCAATTTTGACACTCAAGGGAGAGATGGATGTTTATGACATCACTTATAGCAATCACACAAATGCAAACAATACTCTTGTTGCAAAAGCAAGTAATAACATTGCAGTAGAGTCAGGAATCAGTCTCATTGGAGTTAATGATGTAGTTATGGATTTAGTGTCTGTTGTAAATCAGAATGACAACACCACAGACTACTATATCGGAAAGGTTGTGGATTTGGGTGTAGATCCTGTATTCCAAGAAATCGCCTCTACGGCTCTCACAGTCAATTATGATCTTTTCCTTGCTAACTTCAACTCTCTAAATAAAAGAATGGGAGAATTGCGAGAGAGTGAGCATAGTAATGGAGTATGGGCTAGAGTCTTTGGAGGAAGTATGAGTAATGACTTTGGCTCTGGCAGTAGGACAGATTATGTTACAGCTCAAGCAGGATATGACTACTCACTTAGCATAGGAGAGAATGCTAGAAACTTTATGGGAATTGCCCTAGCTTATGGAACTTCAAATACAAAAGGTAATACTCTTGCCCTCAATACAAATGGAGCTTCAAGCAATAGCGTTGCACTTGATAAAGTCAATTCCAATATGATTGAAGTAGGGCTTTATAACTCCTATGTTGCTGATAGTGGCTGGTATAATGACACAATCTTTAAGTTTGATTACATTATGAGTGAATTCTCTTTTAGCACAGATCCTACTAGAATGAGTGAAACCAATAACTTTGCAATGGTGCTAAGTGATGAGTTTGGTTATAGATATAGTTTTGGTGAGAGTGAAAAAGGAAGCTGGTATATTGATCCTCAAGTAGAAGTTGCCTTTGGATACTTCAATCAA
>NZ_NXLV01000016.1 GCF_003364205.1 Helicobacter brantae | reverse complement strand
ATGTGGGAGATGTGGGAGATGTGGGAGATGTGGGAGATGTGGGAGATGTGGGAGATGTGGGAGATGTGGGAGATGTGGGAGATGTGGGAGGTGTGGGAGATGTGGGAGGGGGTGGCGTGTTATCGTCAAGCCCTTTATTTTTGGGAAATGTAACGGATTTTAAGCTATAATTCCCCTGCGTTCAAGGGCGGACCTGCGCCCACTTCTTCTATACATTCTTTCTAATCACATCATTATCAATCGTATTGAGTAAGTCATCTAAAAAGACTAGGATTTTATCAGGCATTACTCCAAAGTCGAGTCTCTTTATTATGTGTTTTTGGGAAATGTAACGGGTTTTAAGCTATAATTCCCCTGCGTTCAAGGGCGGACCTGCACCCACTTCTTCTATACATTCTTTCTAATCACATCATTATCAATCGTATTGAGTAAGTCATCTAAAAAGACTAGGATTTTATCAGGCATTACTCCCAAAGTCGAGCCTCTTTCTTTGTGTGTAATGCGTGGGAATATCTCTCCATTGTCTTTGATTGTAACCTTAAGTAAATTTTCCCAATGAAATGCACGATTGCGAATAGTGCGAATGAGATTGAGGGCAGTATTGACTTTCTCTACATTGGAGAGCTTGTTTTTCTTGCCATTGATATAGAAAAAATTTCTATTGCTCCAATGATATTTTTTGAAATCCATACTTCTTAAATCAAGCATATAATGCTCTATTTTATAAAAATTTATCAGTCTGACAATCTCTCCAAACATAAGAGAGGAGAGGATTTGATGAGAGTGTAAATCTAGGATAGAGAGATTGCTTTTTTCTTTGATGATTTCCAAACTCTCTTTGGTTTTGATCCACTCTTCTCCTATCATCTCTTTGAGGCAAAAATCAAGCTTATTGCGTAAATAAATCTCTAGGACAGAAAGTCGCTTGACAATCTTTTGAGCCAAATTGAGATTATCAAAGTGTTTATCCAAATCTCCCTCATAGCTCTCCAATCTCTTAGCAGAGAGGATAGCAACTATATCTGTATCAAACTCTTTGAGCTTTTCACTAGGGATTTTTAGCATTGCCTATTCCTTGTGTTTTTGATGATTTTAGCATAATGTTTTTTGGGTATTTTCCAAGATGATTGAGTGGGTTTTGGCACAAAGGATAAAAACAAAGGGGATAAATAAGATAAAATCAGCACTTTTATTCAAAATCAAATGGATAGGGTAATGCAAAAAAAGATTTTTTATTCTGCTGTGTTTTTGTTTGCTGTGGGGATTGTGATGAGTTACTCACTTTCTACTTATACAATCTTGCATTTTAGTTATCAAGATTATCATTTTTTGTTTCGGCAATTTATCGCTGTGATTGTGGGGGTGTTATTGATGTGGGGGATTTCTCAAATTGATATGGATAAATATTTCAAAAAATTGATGCCTTATTTTTTCTTGGGTTCTTTGATTGTGATTGTGGCACTTTATTGGGCTCCTGAGAGTATGGCTACAAGTGCAGGAGGGGCAAAGAGGTGGCTTAGGCTTGGGGCATTTTCTATCGCACCTTTGGAGTTTTTTAAGATTGGTTTTGTAATGTTTTTGGCTATCAATCTGACAAAAAATTTTCGTCTTGATAAAAAAGTGGAGCTAAAGAGTGAGATTGTGAGTTTGCTCCCATATCTAGGCTTGATTGTGATGTGTTATGGGGCGATTGTGGTGTTTCAAAATGACTTTGGGCAAGTGTTTGTAATGAGCTTGATTCTGTGTATGATGCTTATTTTTGTGGGGGGAAGTCTAAGAATGATGCTTGTTTTACTTGTGGGGATAATGATGTTGGTTCTTTTGGCTGTGGGGTTAAGCTCTAGGAGAATTGAGAGGATTAAGATTTGGATGGTGGGGCTAAGGGATATGCTCCCTAGTGGGATTACGCAATATCTTAGGCTTGATGAGTTACCTGAACCCTATCAGCTCTATCACGCAGGGAATGCAATATGGAATGGTGGATTTTTTGGCAATGGGGTGGGAGATGGGGTTGTCAAGCTTGGGTTTTTGAGTGAGGCTCATACAGATATGGTTTTGGCAGGGTTAGCTGAAGAGTTTGGGGTGGTGGGGATTTTTGTTGTATTGAGTGTTTTTGTGTTTGGAATCTTATTTCCTATTTTAAAGATTGCCAATCGTGTGGAGAATCGCACTTATTCGCTTTATTGTATTGGGATTGCGTTTTTACTCTTTTTCTCTTTCTTTGTCAATGCAATGGGTGTGGCAGGGCTTATCCCTATCAAAGGGATTGCTGTGCCATTTTTGAGCTATGGAGGGAGTGTAACACTTGCGACAAGTATTGCACTAGGGTTTGTTTTGGCTATTTCCAAAAAGATAGCGAGTTGAGGGGTGGGCTTTGCGTGAGAGTAGATAAAGCTCTTGACAAGCCACTTGCTCTCCCATAGAACAAGCTTTGTCATACATTGCTTTGGCTTTGGGGTAGTTTTGAGAATCCCTATAAGCATTGCCTAATCCCAAATAAAACTTATGGCAAGATTTTTCATCTCCTGCTTCGCAACCTTTTTTGAAGAGATTGAAGGCTTGATAAATGTTTTTGGCTACACCTTGTCCATTGTAGTAGAGGATTGCAAGGTTGCGACATCCTCTTAAATCCCCACTTTGACACGCACGATCTAGCCAAGTTGCACCCTCATGCAAGTCTTTGCCACTATTGATATTGATGATTCCTGCCTCATAGCACCCCAAACCTTTTGAGCCTTGACAGGATTTTTCAAGATAATGATAGGCTTCTTGGAGATTCTGCCCTTTCACGCTTCGCCCTTGATAATAAATCATTCCCACCTCAAAGCAAACCTTCTCATCTCCCTTTTCATCGCAAAGATTGGATTTTTGCATCAATTCTTCTTTGCCTATGATTTTGATTTTTTCTCTATGGGTGAAGTGTTCTTGGTTTGTGGGTGTGGGGGTGTTGTGATGGATGGGGGATTGGGGGTTGGGCTGTTGAGGCTGTGGCGTTGGTGTTTGAGGTTGAGGTGCTTGTGGTTGTGGTTGTGCTTGTGGTTGTGGTTGAGGTTGTGGTTGTGGTTGTGGTTGTGGTTGTGGTTGTGGTTGTGGTTGTGGTTGTGGTTGTGGTTGTGGTTGTGGTTGTGGTTGAGGTTGAGGTTGAGGTTGAGGTTGTTGGGGGGCGACTTGATTTTGAGGGATTTGTATCTGATTGAGAGTTTGCTCTAGTTGAGTGGGTGCAGGGCTAGGGGCTTCTTTGTCTGCCTCTTGAGTTTCTTGGTTGCTTTGAGGGGATTGCTCTTCTTGAGTTGTCTGCTCCTCTTGGGGGGCTTGAGTGATTTCTTGAGGGATTTTCTCATCATTTTGGGGAGTGGTATTGGAGGGTTGTGTGCTATTGGGGGTAGAGTCTTTGGTAGTTTCTTGAGTGTCTTGAAGCTCATCTTGCTCTTGTTGGGCAGATTGATTGAGTTCAAGCTCTAGGGCATTGAGGAAATCATCTTCGTGTTTTTGTGGCGTGGTTTTTTGAGATTGTAAATCTTCCAAAGAAAGATCTAGCTCCAATCCATATCCCAAAGTAAAAAATCCTAAAAATACACAACATAACAATCGCATTGTTTCTCCTTGTCAAATTTTCACAATATTTTTCTTCCATTTTTCTTGAGAGAACACTCTCCAAAAAATCCCTGCTCTTATAAAAGTTTCAATACAAATAATGCCAAAAATATACAGATATGAGAGGGAAAAATAAGTGCATAAATACATCGGCAAAATTCTCAATCCCCAAATGCTTAATGCATTGATAAGCAGTGAAGTTTTTGTCGCTCCTGCACCTCTAAGAGCCCCATCAAGCACAAAAATGATAATCAAAGGGATTTGAGAGATGCCCACAGCTACAAGATAGGCAAAAGAATAATCAATCACTTCAAGATCAGTGCTAAAGAGAGTGGAGAGTGGTTTGCCAAAAGCACACATCAAAACCCCTAAAATCCCCATAAAGATTGAGGAGATGAGGAGAATGAGGTAGATGTAGTGTTTTGCGATTTTGAGGTGTTTGATGTTTTGTCCCATTAGAGTCATTGAGGCAATCATAAAGCCAAAACCTGGCATAAAAGCAAATGCCTCAATCCTCCCTCCGATTTGAAACCCTGCTAAAATCTCATCTCCATAGCTAAGCAAAAATTTGGCAATCAATACAAGTGAGAAGAGTGTAAAAGCCCTCTCAATCCCTGTGGGTGTGCCGATTTTGAGGGCAAGTTTGAAGTATTTGGTATTGAGGGTTGTTGTGAATTTGAATTCTTTGTTTGCCATATAAAGGAGAAGGGCGACTTCTAGTGAGATTGAGGCTACATTGGCAATCCCAGCCCCTACCATATCAAGATGAGGAATGAAGAGAAAGCCAAAGATTAGAGCATAGTTTGCCATGATATTAAAAGAGGTGCAAAAGATTTTGATATAGAAAGGAATCTTGGCTTTTGAGATAGCTGAAAATGCTGAAGTCAGCGTGGTTTTGAGAAGCAGGGCAGGGAAGCCATAGACTAGCACTTCAAGGTAAGTTTGAGCTAGATTTAATGCTTCCTCACTCCCTCCCATCCAGTGCAGATAGATTCTATCAATACACATTGCAAAGATTGAGATGGGAAGAGAGGAGAGGAGAGAGAAGAGTGAGAGGGTGGAGAGGGCGATTTGGCGTTGGGGGTAGTCTTTGAAGAGGCGAGAGATGATGGCATTTGTCCCTGTGAAAAAAATCGCTGTGATTGTGTAAAAAAGCATAATGAAATTCATTCCCACTCCAAAGGCGACGATGTGGGAGGTGGAGAGTTTGCCTACAAAGAGAAGAGCTATGGAGATGTTGAGAATATCCAAAAAAGAGTTTAGCCCACTAGGGAGAGCGATTTGAAGAATCTTTTTGCAACGATTGAGGGTTGAGTGTGCAAAAAGCATTATATCCACCTTAGGGCTTTTTTGCAGAGATTGGAGAGGGGCAGGGATTCTATCTCTTGGAGAGTAAAAAATTCTAGCTTCTCTTCAGTAGGGATTGTGGGGCAGAGATAGACAAAGGCTTCAATCTTGTAGCGAGTGTAGTGATGAGAGAATTTGCCCAAAAGTTCAGCTTCCTCACTCACTTCTTCTAGGACAATGGGGTTATAAAGTCCGTGATAGAGCTTTTGAGTGCTTTTGAGCAGAGAGATTTTATCTCCTACTTTTACAAAGCCTAGATAGAGCTTGAGTGGAGTGAGGGAGGACTTTTTGGGTGTGGGATAAAGTGTGGGTTTGTCTTTGCCAAGACAGAAGTCTTGGAGGGGACAAAATAGACAGCTAGGGGATTTGGGGGTGCAGATTGTCGCTCCAATATCTAGCAGGGCTTGATTGTGATCAAAAGGATTTTGGAGATTGAGGAGTTCTTGGGCTTTGGCTTTGAGGAAGTGGGGAGTGGGGGAGGGGGTGGCAAAAAGGCGAGAGAGAATCCTAGCAATATTGCCATCTACAAAGCTCACAGCCTCTCCATATCCAAAACACGCAATCGCTCCTGCAGTATAATCCCCAATCCCACTTAGAGTTTTTAGCTCATTTACACTTCTAGGAAGGATTCCACCAAAATGCTCTAGGCAGGTTTTGGCACTTTTTTGTAAGTTTCTAGCTCTTGAGTAATACCCTAGTCCTTGCCACGCTTTAAGCACTTCTTCTTCTTTGGCATTGGCAAGGGAAGTGAGGGTGGGGAAAAGGGAGAGAAAAGGGAAATAGAATCGCTCCATTACTACACTCACTTGGGTTTGCTGAAGCATAATCTCACTGATATATACCCCATAAGCTCTGTTGATGTGAGTGAGGCTAGGGTGAGGGGTGGAGGATTGGGTAGGGAGATTTCTCCAAGGGAGATCTAATCTCCCAAACTTGTAATACCACTCAAGAAGGCTTTGATGAAAATCATTCATTCTTTTGGGCGACAAAGGAGATGATTTTGGCTTCTTGTCCCTCTCTTCGTGTGATATAAGAGCTTTGATTGTAAAGAATCTTAAAATCAGAAAAAATCTCTTCTAACTCATTGTGGTTGAGAATCTTCTCATCAATGATTTCAGAGGAGTTTGTGCCATCACTTTCTTTGATGAAAGTTTCAAGCAAAAAGATTCCATTGGGTTTGAGGGTGTCAATGATTGAGGGGAAAAGCTCACGATTGAGAAAATAGAAATTTAGCACCACATCATAGCTATCAATGCTAGGGCGAAAGAGATCTAGGTCTTCTTGAAAGGTATTGATATTGGGAAGGTGAGCAAAAAGAGAGAGTGCCACTTCTGAAATATCCACACTATCGCACTCAAAGCCATTTTGGGCTAGAAACTTTGAGTTTCTTCCATTGCCACAGGCAATATCAAGAGCCTTTCTACCATCAAGGTTGAGAAGGGTGGGCAAAAACTCCACAAGCAAAGTGCTAGGGGTGTCAGGCATAGGGTGTTCTAGGTGTTTTTGATTCCATTTGATTGCATCTTCTAGCATTAATCACAATACCTCTTTAAAATATCTCCATAACTCTCAATGCGTCTATCTCGCAAAAATGGCCAAATGCGACGCACTTCTTCACTTCGATTCATATCAAGATTGACATAAATGATCTCCTCATTCTCCACACTTCCCATCGCAAGCTCTTCTCCTTGAGCTCCAAAGACAAAGCTAGAGCCCCAAAACTTAATCCCCTCTAAGACTTTAGAGCTATCAGGCTCAAAGCCTACGCGATTGATAGCGATTGTGGGGAGTCCATTGGCGATTGCGTGTCCTCTTTGCACCCCAATCCACGCCTCTCTCTGACGCATTCTCTCTTCTTCACTATCACTCATAAACCACCCAATGGCTGTGGGATAGATAAGGAGTTCAGCACCTTTGAGTGCCATAATCCTAGCACCTTCAGGATACCACTGATCCCAGCACACCATTACTCCAAGTTTGCCTACACTTGTGGAAATTGGCTCAAAGCCCAAATCCCCAGGGGTGAAGTAAAATTTCTCATAAAAAGCAGGATCATCAGGGATATGCATTTTTCTATACTTCCCTGCAATGCTTCCATCACTCTCAAATACAACAGCTGTGTTGTGATACATTCCTGCACAACGCTTCTCAAAGAGTGAGGTTACAAGCACGACACCTGCTTCTTTGGCGATAGAGGAGAAAAACTTGATATGCTCTTCATAATCATTGGCATACTCAAAAAACTCGGTATTTTCACTTTGGCAAAAATACTCTTTGGTATGCAATTCTTGCAAAAGCACCAATTTTGCTCCATTTTTGGAGGCTTCCAAAATCGCTTCTTTGGTTTTCTCTAAAGTTTGCTCTTGATGATAGGCTTGTTGGATTAGAGCGATGGGCAGAATCTTACTCATCGTCGTATTCACCATCAGGGCTTTGATAGTCATCTTCATCATAGCCTTGATAATATCCATCTCCTAGATCATCATCATCTTCCTCATCAATATATTCATCTTCAAAATCTAGCTCATCATCTTCATAAGAAAACATTAGTTTTTCACGCATTTTTATTCCTTTCTTTTATATCTCGTAAAATTTCACTTGCAATCTGAAGTCCAAAGCTCCCTGTAACCACATTGCAACTCCCTAGAGCCTTGCAGTTTGGAACTTCATCTGAAAATATTACTTTAAAATTCCCTCTAAAGCGTTGCTTTTTGAGATTCTCTCTGAATTTTCTTGCAAATTTATCTCCATAGCTTTTCCAAATGCTAGAAACTTTGATAAGCAAGGGATTGAGTTTTTTGGCACTTCCTGTGGAGCTAATATAGCTTCCCATTCTCCTGCCATAAGCCTTTTGGGCTAGAAGAATCTTGGCGTTAATATCATCGATTGCATCTACAATATAATCAAACTCATCAAAATCTAGCGTTTGCAAAAACTCTTCACTCACACTTGCGTGAATGGGGGTGATCCCTTGATAGAGTTTGGCAAGTGCCATTACTTTGACTTCCCCTAGTGCTTCAGAGCCAATTTGTCGGTTTTGATTGGTGATATCAAAGCAGTCTTTATCTACGATTGTAATATTTGTAATCCCACTGCGATAGAGGGCATCAAGGGCATATCCTCCCACACCTCCTACGCCAAAGATTAGCACTTTTGTTTGTGAGATTGCCTCAAAGCAATCGTGGAAAATAATCCTAGAGCGAGTGTAGCGATCAGTCATTGTTTATCCAATCTTGCAAGGGTTGTAAGTCTTGCATACTTGTAAGATCTAGCGTGATAGGAGTGAGGGAAACATAGCCTTCAGAAATAGCTTGAAAGTCAGAAATAAGTGTGGCATTTGCTCTCTCTCTCCATTTGAGTGGGTGAAGCCCTAGCCAAAAATACTCTTCTCCTCTAGGATTTTTGCTCTTTTGGGCAGAGTTTTCATAGATGCGATACCCTGCTTGAGTCACTTTATATCCTTTGAAAGTGGAGGAAGTGAGATTGGGGATATTGATATTGAGGAGTTTTCTATCTTGCAAGGGAAAAGTAGAGGAGAAAATCTGCTTGACAATGTGAGTGATACACTCTTTTGCCAAAGAAAAATCGTGATGAGATTTCTCCCAATTTTTTAGCACTTGAGAGATTGCAATTGAGGGGATTCCATAGATTGCTCCCTCCATTGCCCCTGCCACGGTGCCTGAGTAGGTAATGTCTTCTCCCATATTTGAGCCTAGATTGATGCCTGAGATGACTAAATCAGGTTTTTTTGTCTTAAAAAATTCGTGAAGTCCCAAATAAATGCAATCACTTGGAGTGCCATTATCAAGCTTGTAGAAGTTTTTTTCTATCTCAATCATTTTAAGAGGTTTAGAGAGTGTGAGTCCGTGCCCACACGCTGATTTTTCACTTGAGGGAGCGACAATAAATACATCAGCAATCTCACAAAGTGCCTCTTTGAGTGCTAGGAGTCCTTGGGAGTGAAACCCATCATCATTGGTTAAAAGTATTGTTTTCAATTTCTGCCTTTTGTATTGGGATAAATGGGCGTTTTAGATAAAGCCAAGTATGCTCTAAACGCTTAATACAACTTTCATAAAATGGTGTCTTATAGCCTTTGATAATAAATCTTTCTTTGGGGAGTGGAGCTTGAAAATCTTTGAGAATTTGACTACCAATAGCATTGATAAAATTATAATCTTGAAAGCATTTTTGTCTAGCTTCTAAAATATAATCAAGATTTTTTTCCCATAATTTTTCTTGGAGAGCATTGTAGATAATTTGTTTTGCTTTATTGGGTTGTTTGATGTCAATCCAAATTAAAGATTTTTCAGGAAAGAAATCAAAAATATTTTCTGCTCCATAATAGATTGGCATACATCCTGCAATAAAGCAATCTGTGATTTTTTCACTGAAGTAATAAGGAGTAGAACTATTTTCTATCGCAATAGAGTATTTGAAGTCTTGTAAGGCCTCAAGCTTTGTGGGAATAGTATTGTGGGCTTTTTCTCCTCCAAAGTATTGGATGGGTAGTGAGGTTTTTTGTAAAAAACGCACAAACTTTGCTCTTTGTAAATGTCCAGCAAAAGCTTTCTTGTCAAGATTTGCAACACAAGAAATCTCTTTGCTCTTTTGAGTAATTTGCAGATTGAGAAGATCTTGATATGAGAGTTTTCTTTCTCCTCCTTCAATAAGCCAATAAATAAATGGGGGAGATGGAATAAATTTGTCTTGATGATTGAGAAGTTCTTTGACAAAAGCTAAAACTTTTGAACAGGAGATATATGTGCTAGGTTTTTTTGCAAATTCGTTTTTAAAAGGTTTGCAGTATTCTTGATTTGCTGGGATAAAAGGCTCTTGTTGGAGTCCCCATACATTATTTTTAGGACAATATACGCTAGTATCATGATTGACTTTGTTGATAAGCAACACATAATCGCTTTCTATATCTTGTGTTGTAAAAAAAACTTGAGTATCTTCTGTATGATAGGAGCAATCTCCAAGAATTGATTGTTGTTTTAGCCAAGTTTGTATAGTGGAGTTTTGATAATCACTGATAATTCTTACTATGATTGTTTGCATTGAAAACCTTTAGTCTCTTTTTGTCATCTAAAGATTTAAAAAGAAGTAGATGGTGCGGAAGAGAGGACTTGAACCTCCACGCCTTGCGGCGCCAGATCCTAAGTCTGGTGCGTCTGCCAATTTCGCCACTCCCGCACAGGATCTGAAATAAAAGCGTGATTATAAACTATTTTTGCTTATATTGAACTTAAAATTGCTAATTTTTTGAGATTTTTGCAATTTTTTGACAAAAAAGTAGAAAAAGATAAGTGAATATACTAAAATACAATCATATTAAACATTACTATAAATAAACCTTGAGAGTATAAAGGTTTGCAAGGAGTTTCAATGCAAGTGCAACGCAAAAAAATCTACAACCCCAATTCTACAGAAGGCGTCAATGATCGAAAGATTTTTGGTGGAGATCCTACAAGTATGTTTGATCTCAATAAGATTAAATACCAATGGGCTTATAACCTTTGGAAAGTAATGCTTGCTAATACTTGGTTTCCTGAAGAGGTCAATATGAATGCAGATAAAAGGGATTACAATGGTGGGCTAACAGCACAAGAAAAGCTAGGCTATGATAGAGCTTTGGCTCAACTTATCTTTATGGATAGTTTGCAAACCAACAATCTTATTGATAATGTCAATCCTTATATGACAAGTCCTGAGATTAACCTCATTTTGGTGCGTCAAGCCTATGAAGAGGCTTTGCATTCTCAAAGCTATGCAGTAATGGTGGAATCAATCTCTGCAAATACTGAAGAGATTTATGATATGTGGAGAGTGGATATGCAACTTAGAAGCAAGAATGATCATATCGCAAATGTTTATATGGAACTTGCTCAAAACCCCACAGAGAGAAACCTTATCAAAGCAATGTTTGCCAACCAAATTTTGGAGGGGATTTATTTTTATAGTGGGTTTTCTTATTTCTACACTCTTGCACGATCGGGCAAAATGCTTGGAAGTGCTCAAATGATTAGATTTATTCAAAGAGATGAGGTAACTCACCTTTTGCTTTTCCAAAATATGATTAACTCAGCCAAAAAAGAACGCCCTGATTTATTTACAAAAGATTTAGAAGAAGAAGTGATAGAAATGTTTAAAAAAGCAGTAGAGGTAGAGAGTGCTTGGGGAGAGTATATCACTCAAGGACAGATTTTGGGGCTTACAACAGAGATTATCAAAGAATATATCCAATTCCTTGCTGATGATCGCCTCACTCATGTGGGTATGCCAAAGATTTATGGCTCAAAAAATCCAATCAAATGGGTAGATCAATTCTCAAGCTTCAATGATCAAAAAACAAACTTTTTTGAAGCAAAAGTTACAAACTATGCCAAAGGGAGCATAAATTTTGATGACTTCTAAGAAAGTATATGCTCTTCAATTCAAGCGTAAAGAGGATTTTGCCTCAAATCTTAGCAATGTGGTGGGCTTCATTGAGCGATGTGTAAGACACTCTATTGTCTGCACGGCAGATTTGATCCTTACAGGCTTTGCTTTTGATCGTTTGAGTGAGGCAAGTGAGTTTTCCAAAAAAGCTTTGGAGCAATACCTTGAAGTGAGTGGTGAGAAGACTTTGATTACCTCTGTGATTGAAGAGGTAAATGGGGATTTTTACAATAATATCAAAGTCATCAAAAATCGCTCTATCATCTACTCCCAATCCAAAACCCAGCTTTTCCCTCTCAATGAAGAGGAGCGTTATATGCGTTCAGGGTGTAAGGAAGATATAGGGTTTTTTGAGATTGATGGGATTAAGTGTGCTGTGATGAACTGCTTTGAGTTGCGATTTGTAGATTTGTGGCAGAGAGTGAGAGGGGCAGAAGTGGTGTTTATCCTAGCTCAATGGGACAAAGAGAGGAAACATCATTTTGAAGTGCTTTCTCAAGCTTTGGCAATCACTAATCAATGCTTTGTTGTTGCGAGTGATTGTGCTAATATGGGAATGTCAAAGGCAAGTTCTATCATCAATCCTTTTGGAAAGGTTTGTAAAGATGGCAAAAGAGGGGTAGTGTGTATGGATATCAAACTTGAAGAAGTCAAAGAGATGAGGAATTTCTTGAGGGTGGGACTTGAGAATGAGTGTTGATTTTTCCTCACTCTCTTCTCTGCTTCACTTGGAAGGAAGGGAATATCTGTATATAGGGGTTTTCTATGCCCTCTCTTGTGTGATTTCTAGCTTTTTAATCACTTTGTATGTCCTCAAAGATAAGCAACTAGTTTCTTTCATCAAAAGAAGTTTATTTTCTTTGCAATCTTTATCTTCTTTTTTGTTTGGATTATTTGCATTTTTGTTTTGCGTATGGCTGTATGGTTATGGAGAGTATGCGTGGTTTATGGCTATTGTTTTACTCTGTTTGTTTGCTCTATCTTATATTGATAGTATTTTATTGGCTATTCCTGATTGGCTCAATTTTGCCTTGCTCTTTTTTATCTTTGCAGGATTGTATTATTTTGGGTTTTTGGATTTGGAGCGTTTTGTTTCTGCTTTTGGGATTTGTGGAGCATTTGCCCTGCTTAGAATCTTTGGGAGCTTTATTTTCAAAAAAGAGATAATGGGTGAGGCAGATTTGGTGGTATTGGCTTCTATGGGAGCTTTGGTGGGCTTGGTTGCGAGTTTATATCTTGTGCTGATTGCTTCATCTTTGGCAATAGGATATATTGTGCTAGTGGGAATCTCTCATCTCAAAGGCAAACAAATCTCCCTCTCTACGATTAAAATCCCTTTTGTGTTGTTTCTCTCTTTGGGATTTGTCATCACGCTTTTTTATTTACGCTATCCATTATGGGGAGAGATGAGTGTATAAACGCTATTTTTTGAGTGCCTTTGGGCAGTTTTTTTTCTCATTATTCACTGTTTTGTTTTTCGTCTCTTCAGTCATTTTGCTCATTACCATTGCAGGATCAAGCCACGTGGTGAAGCTCAATTTTACAGATTTGATGTTGCTTTTTTTGTATTCTTTGCCCAATACGGTGTTTTTCATCATTCCAATCACTTTTTTTACCTCTTGCGTTTTGGCAATTTCAAGACTTTCATATGACTATGAAATGCTTGTATTTTTCTCTCTTGGAGTGAAACCTAGTGAGCTTGTAAAGACTTTTTTGCCTCTGACTTTGATTGTAACACTTACTTCTTTGGTTTTCTCTTTGGGGGCTGTGCCAATTTCTAAGAGAGCATTTGAGAATTTTATCGAGCAAAAAAAGGTAGATGTGGATATCAATATCAAAGCAGGGGAGTTTGGGCAAAAGATTGGGGATTGGCTAGTGTATGTGGAGAGTGCCAAGGATAGAATCTATCAAAACCTAGTGCTTTTCTCCTCCAAAGGATTGGGGTTTGAAAACTTCATTAGTGCTGATAGGGGAAATGTAAGCAATAATAGAGGAGTGTTTAGCCTATCGTTGCAAAATGGAGAGTCTTATATGGCTCAAGAGAGTGAGTTTAGAAAAGTTGTGTTTGAGGAGATGAATATCAGAACTCAAGTGGGAGAAGCACCACTGAGTGGATATGATTTGATTGAGTATTGGAAAAGTGCATTTGATGGAGAGAGTGGGAGCAAACAAAGGCGATTTACCAAAGCTGTGCTTGTTTCAATCTTTCCACTTTTAAGCATTTTTCTAATCCCTCTTATTGGGATTGCTAATCCTCGTTATCACAAAAACCTCTCTTCATTTTATGTGTTGATTTCTATTGTGCTTTTTTATGTCAGTGTGCATATCTTTGTCGATCACAACGCATTTTTGGCTTTGGCTGTGATCCCACCTGTGTGGTTTATCGGCACTTATTTGCTCTATCGCTACAAAATTAAACCTCTTTATTAGGAGAGAATTGTTTTATAATTTGATTGCTCAAACAATTCGTGTTTTCCCAATATGCTAGTCTGTTAAAGAAAAGAATGTTGGAGGGAGTAGAGGGCTTTGTGTGTTCGGTATTTCTGCTTGAGCTCCTAGAGTGAGGATCTGCCGCCTAATAAGCCCCTCTTTCTCCTATAAATTGTGTAGTGTTTAGGCTACGCATTTAGGGATAGCGATTGTTTGGGTGCAATCCAAAAATATGAGGACAAAATGCAAAGACATATTTTAATCATAGGTAGTGGTGGTAGGGAGTATGCCTTGGGCTTGGCACTTAAGGGAGAAAATATCTCTTTGTATTTTTATGAGGGGAATGGAGCGACACAAGAGCTAGGAGAGAATCTAGTTGCAAAAGACTTCAATGAGCTCTATGAAGAGATTGCAAGGCGTGGGATTGATTTGGTGGTAGTGGGACCTGAAGCTCCATTATCTGAGGGGATTGTGGATTTTTTGCAAAGCAGGGGAGTGAAAGTCTTTGGACCAAGTCAGAGGGCTTCGCGTTTGGAATCCTCAAAGGCATATATGAAAGATTTTGCCTTGCGTTATCAAATCCCCACAGCAAAATATATGCAAAGCACAGATAAACAAAAACTCAAAGATTTTGCAAAAACACTTCAAGCTCCTATTGTCATCAAGGCTGATGGATTGTGTGCAGGTAAGGGAGTGATTATCGCCTCAAGTCAGCAAGAGGCTTTAGAGACAATTGATGAGATGGGAAAGTTTGGAAGTGCAGGGGAGCGTATCGTGGTTGAAGAGTTTTTAGATGGTTATGAGCTTTCCCTCTTTGCACTCTGTGATGGCAAAAACTTTGTTTTGCTTCCACCTGCTCAAGATCACAAACGCCTCAAAGACAATGATTTGGGACCAAATACGGGAGGAATGGGGGCATATAGCCCTACACCACTTTGCAACAAAGAATTGCTAGAAAAGATTGCCTCTAGGATTATTGCTCCTGCACTCAAAGGCTGTGAGAGTGAGAATCACCCATTTTGTGGGGTGCTTTTTGCAGGGATTATGGTAGTTGGAGGTGAGCCAATTTTGCTAGAGTTTAATGTGCGTTTTGGAGATCCTGAATGTGAAGTCTTGCTTCCCACACTCAAAACCCCATTGTTGCAAATCCTAGATTGCTGTGTGGGAGGGGATTTGCAAAATCTCAAATATGAAGTGAGTGATGAATTTGCTTTGGGCGTGGTATTGGCAAGTGAGAATTATCCCTACTCTTCTAGCACACCAGAGCTTATCACACTTAAAGACTTTGATTCAAATCTTGGACATATCGCATTTGGGGGAGTAGAGAAAAAAGAGGGGAGACTTTATGCCACAGGGGGGAGAGTGTGCGTGTGTGTGGGGAGAGGAAAGAGTTTGCTTGAAGCAAAAGAGAATGCTTATAAAATCTGTGATTGTGTAGAATTTAAGGGAAAACAATATCGCAAAGATATAGGATTTAGGGCATTATGAATATAGAAGATAAGATTTATAGAGAGCATATTGAGATTGCTAAAATCTCTCATCGTTTTTTTGCCTTTTTGATTGATAATTTTTTGGTTACATTAGCATTTTATTTGATATTTTGGGAAGAGATGTCTTCTTTGCCTGATAGCTATGTTGCTATGGTGGAATTTTTGAAGGGCAAGATTTTGTATCTTGTGGGATTGGAGTTTGTCTATGAGGTTGTGTTTTTGAGCCTTTATGGTGCGACTTTGGGAAAAATGCTTTTTAAAATCAAAGTGATTTCTTTAGATATGCTTGATCGCCCAAATTTGCTTTATGCACTTATTCGCACAATGTGTAAGATTTTGGGGAAAGTGTTTTTTTATATGCCTTTTTTTCTTGTTTTTTTCTCTCCGATTGCACAGGCATTACACGATATTTTGGGGAAAACGATTGTGATTAAAAATGCCTAAGAAAATACTCCTCTCTCTCTGTCTTGCTCTCTCTTTGCATGCTAGTAGTGTGCTTAATCCTGATACAAACTCAAATCTTGGAGAAGTGAGTGCAGATGAGCTAAAGAGTGAGGGGGATAAAATCTTTGGCAAGGGAAATGTGATTTTGGTGAGTGGAGAGTATTATGTCTCTGCACAAGATTTAGTCTATGACAAAAAAAGCAAGATAGCAGAAGTGGAGGGGGAGGTTAGGATCTATTATGGCAAAGATTTAATGCTAAGTGCTAAGAAAGTCAAGCTTGATTTTGGAAAAGATTCTTTTTCTCTCTCTTCTGTGTATTTTCAAAGTGTGAAAAGTGGGCTTTGGATTACAGCATCAGAGGCTCGTAGTGAAAATAATGTCTATTATTTCAAGGAAAGTGTAGTTTCAGGGTGCAATATCCAATCTCCTATTTGGCACTTTGATTCAAGCTCGGGGAGTTTGGATCAAGAAAATGACTATCTCACACTTTGGAATACACGCATTTATCTAGGTAAAATGCCAATTTTGTATGTCCCCTATTTGAGTGTTAGCACTGCTCAAAAAAGAAAAAGTGGTCTGCTCTATCCAAGATTGGCTTATCTCAATCAAGATGGACTCTACTATCAACAACCTATTTATATTGCTCCCTATGATAGCTGGGATATGACACTTTCTCCACAAATCCGAACTTCAAGAGGGATAGGAATCTCAGGAGAGTTTCGCCTTGCCACCCCTTCAGATAATCTATTCACTTTTCAAACTCGCTATTTTTATAACACCAAGAAATATATGCAAACCTATTCTGCCCTCAATCAACACATTTATGGATTTAATCTTGATTTTGAAACTAAAGATGGCACAGGGATTTTTAGCTCTTTTGAGAATATTCACGATGGTTTTTATTCAAGTTTGAATTATATGAATGATATGGAGTATCTCAAGCTTGATGACTCAGATGTCAAAGTTAGCAATCGTCTCAGTGTTTCAAAGCTTAATTACTTTTTGCACTCCCAAGAGCATTTTTTTGGAATCTATGATAAATTATTCTTAGATGTTACCAAGACAAACAACTCCAATACCTTTCAGCTCCTCCCTGGTGTGCAATACCATAAGTTTTTTGATTCACTCTTTTGGAAAGAGCTGATGTATTCTATTGATGTTCAGACCAATAATGTAACAAGAGAGAGAGGGTATGCTTATGTAGAAAACACCATTGAGCTTCCCATAGGAGTAGAGTTTCCACTTTTCAACAACTACCTCTCAATCGGAGTTTCAACGGATTTAAAATTTTCAAATATCAATCTCTATCATACAGAAGAAATCCAAGTCTATAACCCCAATGACAAAAGCACCACAGCCAACTTCTTCACAGCCAATTATAATGCCTCCCTCTCAACAGACTTGGCAAGAGATTATGGAAGCTTTATGCACTCCATTCAGCTTATGGCAAAGGCTTCAGGGCCCTATTATCGCTACAACACGCCACTTTTTAATGATGAGGTTTATGAGTGGTATGCAAAAACTTATGCTGATATTGATACCACCACAAATGAGGGAAAAAGACAGGTTTATAATCTTTGGAATCCAAGCTCAATTGTGGATTTTGACACCAATAAACACCGCTTAGAATTGCAATTCTCTCAATACTTTTATAGTCCTGATGGACATACGCTGTTTTATTATAATGCTTCTCAAAAGCTCAATCTCCAATCCAAGAAATACTTATTTTCAGAGAGTATGGTTAATGAGTTTGGAAGCTCTCCTATTGATGGGCTTGATATCAAAACCTCACTATATTATTCGTTTTTGTATAATGATATTGAAGAGGTATCAGCGACTATTGATTTGGAAAAATGGCATCTTGACACTTCCATAGGGTATTACTACAAAAAACTTTTTGCTTCAGAAAATGCTTCCATTGATGCAAACTTCCTTAACTTTTCTTTAAGCAATGATTTTGGATATTTTGCCATTGGAGGAGATGTCAATTTTGACTTTTTGGCAATGCAGGTTAAGGATTGGAGTGTGAGTATCTCAACAGATGTGCAATGCTTTGGGATTACGCTAAAATTCGCACAAGAGTATGGTTCTATTTTGACAGACAATCCTAATCGTCCCATTGAAACTTATACCAATAACTACATCAAACTTGAGTTTCGCCTTGCTCCTTTGGGAGAGACAGGGGTTTCTTATCGATTCAGAAAATAGGAGAAGCAATGGATAGACAAAAAGATTTTTTCTTAGATCGTGAAGATGCCCTCAATCATTTGATTGAGAAGCTTGAGGGGGTGAATTTTTACAATACGATGGTTTTGAGTATCTCAACAGATGCAATGAGTTTGGCTCAAGGTGTAGCCAATCACTTTGAGTTGCCCTTAGAGCATTTATTTATCCAATCCATTTATGCTCCTGAAAACCCTGATTGCACGATAGGGATTGTGAGTGAATTGATGGATGTGGTGTTTGATGATGAGCTTTTAAGAGCCTTTGATATTTCTGTGGATTATGTCTATGCCAAAGCTCAAGAGAGCTATGAGAAAAAAATCCTCCCCTTAGCTAGAAAAATGCGTTTGGGTGAGCCAATCACTCCATTTGCAGGGAAAAATATCCTCATCGTTGATGAGGGGGTAGAGACAGGGTTTAGCATAGAGGTGGCTATAAAAACTTGTATCAATCACGGATGCAAAAGTGCTTCTATCGCCACCCCTGTGCTTTCAAGTGATGTGGAGAGCTATCTGCTTAGATTTTGTGATTGTATTTATAGTGTGATTCGCCCAGAGTATTTTGTCTCAACCAATTACTACTATAAAGAACTTCAAACTCAAAGAACAGATTTTTTACGCAGAGAAAATTTCTTGGTGTAAAATCTAAAAATTTAACTTTAGACAAGGATATGATTTTGGAAACGATAGGAAAAGAAAGCTTTGATTTTACAAAGGTTGCTACTCAAGCTTCAGGCTCTGTGTGGTATCAAAAAGGTGGGACAATTATTTTGGCAAGTGTGGCAGTTGATGAAGAAAAAGTCATTGATGAGGATTTTTTGCCTCTTACTGTGCAATACATAGAAAAAGCTTATGCTAATGCCAAATTCCCCTCAGGGTTTATCAAGCGTGAGAGTAAGCCAAGCGATTTTGAAACGCTCACTTCAAGAATCATTGATCGCACTCTAAGACCACTATTCCCCTCAACTTATCGCCACCCTACACAAATTAGTGTGCTAGTGCTAAGTTATGATGGGGAGTGTGATTTGCAAGTTTCTGCCCTCAATGCTGCTTCAAGTGCTCTTTTTGTCTCAAGCATTCCACTTAGCTATCCTACTTGTGCTGTGAGAGTGGGGAGAGGTGAGAGTGGATTTATACTCAATCCAAGTGCCAAAGAGCTTGAAGAGGGCAAACTTGATTTGTATATCTCAGGATATGAGGATCATATTTTGATGATTGAAATGAGAACAATGCGACAAGATCATAATGCCAATGAGCTAAGCGAAGAGGAGCTTTGTCAAGCTATTGAGTTAGCCAAAAGCGAGATTGCCAAAACTTCTAGGGCTTACAAAGAAGCTTTTGAGCCCAGCAAAAAACCCACATTTGAAATCAAACATCACACACTCCCTGAGATTGCAGAGATTGAAAGTCTTGTTTGTGAAAAATACTATCAAGATTTAAGCAAGGCAATCAATCAAATGGCAAAAAGTGAGCGAATGGTGGAGCTTCAAAAATTAGCCCAAAAAATCGCCCAAGAGTGTGGTTTGGAATATGAAAGAGTGTTTTTGGCGATTGAAAAGGCTAAGAGAAAGGCTGTGAGAGAGATGATTCTCAAAGAGGGTAAGAGGGCTGATAATCGAGGATTAAAAGATGTGCGACCTATCAGCATAGAAACCAATGTCTTGCCTTTCGCTCACGGCTCTTGTCTATTTAAAAGAGGGCAAACCCAAGCTTTAGTCGTAGCCACTTTGGGAGGAGAGCAAGACGCTCAAACTTATGAGCTTTTGGGGGATAAAGCTCCTAGCAAAGAGAGATTTATGGTGCATTATAACTTCCCTGGCTTTAGTGTAGGAGAGGCAAGTTTGATTGGAGCACCGGGGAGAAGGGAGCTAGGGCATGGTAATCTTGGCAAAAGAGCTTTAGAGTCAAATCTAAGTGATAAGAGAGTGGTGAGATTGGTGTCTGAAATCTTAGAATCCAATGGCTCAAGTTCAATGGCAACGGTATGTGGAGGTTCTTTGGCATTGAGGGCGAGTGGGGTGGAGTGTGATAATCTTGTTGCAGGAGTGGCAATGGGGCTTATCAAAGAGGGAGAGGAGTATGCAATCCTTACAGATATTATGGGTTTAGAAGATCACGAGGGAGATATGGATTTCAAGGTTGCAGGATCTAGCAAGGGTGTGAGTGCATTGCAAATGGATATAAAACTTGGTGGAATCTCTCCTCAAATCTTGCGTGAAGCCTTGCTTCAAGCCAAAGAGGGAAGAATGCATATCCTCTCTCTTATGGAAGAGAGTGCAAAAAAGATTGTCAAAAACGATGCAATCTTACCAATCTGTGAGAGCTTTTATGTCGAGCCTGATCGGATCGTAGAAATCATTGGAGCAGGGGGGAAAACGATAAAAGAGATTATTGAGAAATTTGGTGTAACTATCGATTTGGATCGCAATAATGGAGAGGTGAGAGTGAGTGGGATTGGATCAGAGAGATTGAGCCAAAGCAAAGACTATATCCTCTCACTTCTTCAAAAACCCAAAGCAAGAAGCGAAAAAATTGATTTGACAATCTATCCACAAGGATTGAGATTTAGAGGAAAAGTGAAGAAAATGGTGGATTTTGGGGCGTTTATCGAGTTGCCTCAAGGTGGAGATGGACTGCTTCACATTCGCAAAATCAAGAACAAAAATGCCTCTTTGGTAGAGGGAGAAGAGATAGAGTGCGTGGTGCTTTCAAGCGAGAGCAATAAAGTTGAGTTAGATTTAGTATAAAAACTCAAAATTTTTTGCTACAATCACGCTTTCAATTTAATTTACTTCATCATAGATGAGTAGGGGACAGATCCGAAAGGTGTGATAAGTAGAAAGGAAGAAAAAATGAAAAAGTTATTCTTTTTGGCATTTGTTTGCCTTGGTTTTGCGTTTGCAGAGGATATGACAATGATTAAGTCATACTCTATCCTTGGTGCAGTTATCGGACTTGGAATCGCTGCTTTTGGTGGTGCTTTGGGTATGGGATACACTGCTTCTGCTACAATCTCAGGAATCGCTAGAAATCCTGGAGTGGGTGGTAAGCTTACAGGAACAATGTTTATCGCACTTGCATTGATTGAAGCACAAGTTATTTATACACTTGTTCTTGCAGTCGTTGCAATCTATGCAAACCCTTTTATCGCAGGATAAATCTTAAACAAAAGGGGGTGGGACTTCTTTTGCGCTGGTGGTGGAACTGGTAGACACGCTATCTTGAGGGGGTAGTGAGGAAACTCGTGCGAGTTCGAGTCTCGCTCAGCGCACCATATCTTTTCTTTCTTTAATGTGCCGGAGTGGTGAAACTGGTAGACGCGCTAGACTCAAAATCTGGTAGGGGCAACCCTGTGTCGGTTCGAGTCCGACCTTCGGCACCATTCTTTCTTTATTTTGCTTTCAGTTAAAATTTGTTATTATAAAAAATCAAAAATCTTTTAAGGAATTGTTATGAAAAAATTAGTTGTGATTTTGTGTATGCTTGGGGTGTTGTTTGGAGAGGGGGAGAAGAGTTTGGTGGAGAGGGGAGCAGAAGCTTTTGAGAAGAGGGATTATGAAACAGCTATAAGGTTTTGGAAACAAGCTTGTGATAAAAAAAATGGTGCAGGGTGCAGAAATCTAGCTAGTGCATATTTTGTGGGTGCAGGTGTAGAACAGGATTTTAAAAAAGCTAGAGAAAATCTTTCCAAAGCTTGTGATTTTGGAGATGGAGAAGGGTGTGAAATTTTCTCAAATTTTATAGATGATAGAAAAGAGGTAGAGCAATATATAAATAAAGCAATGAAATTTTCCAAAAAGGCTTGTGATAAGAAAGACGCAAGAGCTTGTTTTCATCTTGGAGTGATGTATGATGAGGGTAGGAATATAAAAAAAGATATATCCAAAGCAGTAGAGTTTTATACACAATCTTGTGAATTGGGATATGCCTTTGGTTGCAATATCCTTGGAAATCTGTATGATAAAGGAGAGGAAATCGCAGAAGATAGAGCCAAGGCTGTTGAGCTTTATCAGAAGGCTTGCAGTGGAGGGAGTGCTTCAGGGTGCAGAAATCTAGGAGTGCTTTATGCAAGTGGAAATGGCGTAAAACAAGACATACTAAAAGCTTCAGAATTATTTGATAAATCTTGTAATTTAGGTACTGATATGGCGTGCTTTTATATTGCTAACTTTTATTATGAAGGTGAAAAAATTAAACAAGATAAGAGTAGGGCTGTAGAGTTTTATCAGAGGGCTTGTGATAAGGGTAATAGTTCGGCTTGCGTTAAGGTTGGATATATCTATGATACAGGAGATGGGATTAAGCAAGATAAGTTTAAAGCAGTAGAGTTTTACACTATGGCTTGTGATGATGGAGTAATTATTGGTTGTTACAATCTTGGAAACAAGTATATGAATGGTGAAGGAGTTAAACAAGATAGTTTTAAAGCTGTTGAGCTTTATAAAATCGCTTGTGATATAGACTATGGTATGGCTTGCAATAATCTTGGAGTAATGTATGAGAATGGCAGAGGAATTAAACAAGATAAGTATAAAGCCAAAACGCTTTTTGGCAAAGCTTGTGATTTAAAAAATGAGCTAGGTTGTAAAAACTACGCACGACTGAATGAGGCAGGATATTAAATTTTTGCTTGTTGCTAGAAAAGAGAATTGCTAGTAGAAAAAGTTTGTATTACCCCATTTGCATTGCTAACTGATGCCCAAACTTTCTCCTTCTATATTTTCAAGATTATTTACCAAAAAGAGATATAATCCCACTCACTTTCGTAGGGCGGACCGACGCCCACCTTTAAATCCTCTAATATCTATATTTTGATGACTTTTTATTACTTCATTCTCTATGCTGTCTATTAAATCATCCAAAAACTCTAATATTTTCTCAGGTGGAATCCCAATTTTTACTCCCCACGCCTTATGGGTAATTCTTGGATAGATGACACCATTATTTTTTCTGATTTTGAGTAAATTTTCCCAATGAAATGCACGATTACGAATGTTGCGAAGTAAGTTTAGAGCAATGCACACTTTGGCAACATTGGAAAATCTATTTTTCCTACCATTGAGATATCCTGAGTTTTTGTTGCTCCAATGATATTTGCTAAAGTCCAAATCCTCTAACTCAAACATATAATGCTCTATTTTATACTCTCCAATCAGATCGATCACTTCTCCTAGCATTAGACTTGAGAGGATTTGAGAGAGGGAGAGTTCTATAAGGGGGAGATGAGTTTTTGGTTTGATGTGTTGAAGACTTCTCTCCTCTCTTATCCACTCCTCTCCCACTAACTCTCTCAAACAAAAATCAAGCATATTTCTAAGATAAATCTCTATCTCTGCAATCTTATGTCCTGCCCTTAGGGCTAGAAGTCTATTCTTATAGTAGCTCTCTATATCCCCCTCAAAGCTTTTTAATCTTTCAGGAGAGAGAATGGAAGTAATATTGGCTCTAAAAGATTTAAGTGTGTCTTTGGAGAGTTTTTGCATTTTTGCTCCTTTGGGATTTTAGAGGATTTTAGCATATATGTTTTTGGGGGTTGGGAAAGGTTGGGGGTATTGTTGTAAAATCCATTTTTTATTTTGATTCTAAGGTTGAGATGATGATTATTATCCCTGCACGATTGCAATCCACACGATTTCCACGCAAGATGCTCACTGATATTTTAGGCTTACCAATGATTGTGAGATCAGCTCTGAGAGCCAAAGAGGTTGATGAAGTCTGTGTGGCAACAGATAGTGAAGAGATTGTGGAAGTTTGCCAAAGGCACAAGATTGAGGCTGTGATGACTTCTTCTTCTCATAGCAGTGGCACTGATCGATGTGCTGAGGCTGTAAGGATTTTGGGGTTAGAAAAAAGTGAGATTATTATCAATATGCAAGGAGATGAGCCATTTGTTGAAAGTGAGATTTTACTCTCACTCAAAACAATGATGAGTGAAAAGCCTTGCTTTATGGGGACTTGTATCAAGTCTATTACTCAAGAAGAAGCCCAAGATCCCAATCTTGTCAAAGTCGTGTTAGATAAGGGCAATCAAGCTCTATATTTCTCACGCTCTCTTATTCCCTACAATCGCGATAATGCAGAAGTGGAGTATTTTGGACATTTGGGGATTTATGCTTTTAGCAATCAATCTCTTCAAGAGTTTTGTAGTCTTGCTAAATCCCCACTAGAGGAGATTGAGAAATTAGAGCAGTTGAGGGCATTGTATCATCAAAAAAGTATCGCAACCCTTTTGGTGCAAACCCAAAGTATTGGGATTGATACGATAGAAGACAAAGAGAGAGCAATCAAGCTGTTTTCATAGGGGGAGCAAGTGGCAAAGCAAATCGATCTCAAAAATGAGAAAATCAATCGTTTATTTTTTTACTATTTTTTTCCCTCACTCCTCTCGATGCTCTCTTTAAGCACTCACGCTATTGTAGATGGGTTTTTTGTCGCTCACGCACTAGGCAAAGACGCAGTTTCTGCTCTTGGAATCACTTGGCCGATTTTCCCTGCATTGATTGCTTGCGAATTGCTTTTCTCTGTGGGGGGAAGTGCGATGATTTCTTACTATTTGGGCAAAGGGAAGAGTGAGAAGGCAAGAGAATTTTTTAGCTCGATTGTGTATTTTTTGCTTGGTTTTGGGGTGGTGCTAAGTGTAGTGTTGTTTGTCTATACCAAAGAGCTTTCTGTCTTTTTAGGGGCAAATGACAATCTCTTAGAGCTTGTGAGTGAGTATCTAAGTATTATCTTTGGTGGAGCGTTTATTATGTTTCTCCACCCTGTGCTAGATATGTTTGCTGTCAATGATAGGCAACCACGACTAGCGATGATTTCGATGATTATCGCCTCCATTGGCAATATTGTGTTTAATTATCTTTTCTTATTTGTTTTCAATCTTGGAATCTATGCAAGTGCCTTATCTACGATTTTGGGAAATATCGTGGCAATCAGTATCTTACTTTGGCATTTTTTGAGCAAAAGAGGGGATTTGTATTTTATTCCTGCTTTCAGTTTCAAAAAGATTTTTCAATCAGCCAAAAACGGCGTCCCTGCGTGTGCTTCAGAGTTGAGTGCTAGTGTGGTAATGCTTTTTTATAACCTTACTTTGATGAAGATTGTAGGGGAGAGAGGGGTGCTTATCTATACGATTGTAATGTATGGGGGGATTGTGTTTTTTACTATTTTGCTCTCTGTTGCTCAAGGTGTGCAACCTATTGCAAGTTTCAATTATGGGGCAAAAGAGATGAGTAGAGTGAGAGGGATTTATCGCTTTGCACTTCTTTTCTCGCTTTTTGTGAGTATTTTGCTTTATGGGGCGTTTTTTGTTTTTGGAGAAGAGTTTGTTACAACCTTTTTGAGTGCAGAGGATATTAGCAGAGATAGCTCTTTGGTTGCTGATATTGTCTTTGCGATGAGGATATGGTTTCTAGCATATATCGGAGTGGGATTGTATATGGTAAGCTCTATTTTCTTACAATCTGTGCAACGCCCACTAGGAGCGTTGGTCATCACACTTTGTTATACCATTGGATTTACAATCTTGCTTTTGCCCTTTTTGAGTAGCCATTTTGGTATGATAGGAGCGTGGAGCACTTATCCAATTTCAGCATTTTTGACATTGTTTGTTTTGCTAGGGGTTATGTTTTATGAGAAGAGAAAAGGAGTATTTGCACAATGAAAGAGAAGATTTTGCTTTTTGATTTAGATGGGACTTTGATTGATTCTACTCAAGCGATTTTAGAGAGTTTTATCAATGCAAGTTTGTTTTTTGGATTTAATTTCAAGGGCAGAGAGCAAGAAATCCAAACGCTAATTGGCTATCCTCTGAGAGAAATGTTTATCAAAATGGGATTACCTCAAGAAAAAATTGAGGAGTGTGTGAAGCTTTATCGCTCAAATTATGAGAGAATTTATTTGCAAAAAACAATTTTGTTACCAAAAGTAATGGATTCTTTCAAAACGCTTCCAAGCTCGTATTTATTGGGGGTTGTAACCTCTAAATCAAGCTTTTTTTCCAAAAAAATTTTAGAAAATTTGGGAATGATAAATTATTTTTTTCGCATTGTAGGGATTGATGATGTAAGTGAGCCAAAACCTAGTGCAGAGCCGATATTGAGGGCATTGGAAGGGCTAGAGTATGATAGAACTAAAGTGTATATGATAGGGGATACTTTTTTTGATATGCAATCAGCTAAGAATGCCGATGTGGTGGGGATTGGAGTGCAGGGAAGATATGATAAAAATCTTAGAGAATATACAGATTTTGTCTTTGAAGATATACAACAGGCTTTAGATTACATAAAGTGTCAACTTTAGAGCAATGTGGTGTAAAATACGCAAATCAAAACTTTTATTTGGAACTCAAAGGAGGTATAGATGCTAGAAATTAGATGGCATAGTCGTGCTGGACAAGGTGCAGTAACAGGTGCAAAAGGTTTGGCTGATGTAGTTGCAGGGACAGGAAAGCAAGTGCAAGCATTTGCGTTTTATGGTTCTGCAAAGAGAGGGGCAGAAATGACTGCTTACAACAGAATCGATGATTCTCAAGTTCTCAATCATGAGAAATTTATGAGACCTGATTATGTTTTGGTTATTGACCCAGGATTGGTTTTTATCTCAGATATTTGTGCCAATGAAAAAGAAGGGACAAAATATATCATCACAACTCACCTAAGCAAAGAAGAGCTAATCGCTAAAAAACCTGAGCTTAAGGGAAAAGAAGTGTATGTGCTTGATTGTATTAAAATCTCTCGTGAGACGATTGGTAAGTCAGTTCCAAACGCTCCTATGCTTGGTGCTTTGCTTAAAGTATCAAATGGACTAGGTGGAAATATGGATCTTGAGTATTTCTTGGAGCGATTTATCAAGTTGCTAGGAAAGAAATTGCCACAAAAAATTATCGATGCTAACCGTGAGGCAATCACAAGAGCATATAACGAAGTAAAATAAGGAGAGAGAGAATGAAAGGTTGGAATGAATTTGAGATTGGTTCTGTGCTTTTTGCATTTGAAGGAAGTGAAGATGGAATCAAAGTTCAAGAGAAATTGCCTGAGAATAGAGCTTATACAGAAAATAGCTCAAAGAAAAGAAGTGTAGCTCACTGGAGAGTACAAAAGCCTGTCCATAACAACAACATTTGTATCAATTGTTTTAATTGCTGGGTTTATTGTCCAGATGGTGCAATTTTGGCAAGAGATGAGAAGCTAAGTGGTGTGGATTATGTGCATTGTAAAGGATGTGGAGTTTGTGTAGAAGTTTGTCCTACAAACCCAAAATCTTTATTGATGTTTGATGAAAATGAAGAGAATACTGAAGCTCTTGCTAAGTGGCCTCAAAAAGAAAGTAAGTAAGGAGAAGATTCTATGGCTGAAAAATACGAATTGTTAAAAACTGAAGTTTGGGATGGAAATATGGCGGCAAGCCACGCTCTAAGACAAGCACAAATTGATGTTGTGGCTGCTTACCCTATCACACCTTCAACACCAATTGTGCAAAACTATGGAAAGTTTTTGAGTGATGGATATGTTGATGGTGAGTTTGTGATGGTAGAGTCAGAGCACGCTGCGATGAGTGCGTGTGTGGGTGCTTCTGCTGCTGGTGGAAGGGTTGCGACTGCGACAAGCTCACAAGGTTTTGCATTGATGACTGAGGTAATGTATCAAGCTTCTGGTATGAGAGTTCCTATCGTTCTCAACCTTGTAAATCGTGCATTGGCTGCTCCTTTGAATGTAAATGGAGATCACTCTGATATGTATCTAAGCAGAGATACAGGATGGCTAAATCTTTGTGCTTACAATCCTCAAGAAGCTTATGACTTCAATCTTATGGCTTTTAGAATTGCTGAGAGCACAAGAATCCCTACAATTGTCAATCAAGATGGATTTATCTGTTCTCACACAGCTCAAAATGTAGAGCCTTTGAGCGATGAGGAAGCTTATAAGTTTGTAGGTGAGTTCAAGCCAAAAAATGCAATGCTTGATTTCTCAAAGCCTATCACTTATGGAGCACAAACTGAAGAAGATTGGCACTTTGAGCACAAAGCTCAACTTCACCACGACATTATGGAATCAGCTAAGACTATTGAAGAAGTATTTGCAGAGTTTGCAAAGCTCACAGGACGCAAATATTCTCTAGTAGAAAAGTATGATATGGACGATGCAGAAGTGGCAATCGTGGCTCTTGGAACGACAGTTGAGTCAGCAAGAATTGCAGCAAAAAATGCAAGAGCTAAGGGAATCAAAGCTGGAGTTGTATCGATTAGAACTCTAAGACCATTCCCTTATGCCCAAATTGCTGAAGTACTCAAAAACTGCAAGGCAATTGCAATGCTAGATAGAAGTCTTCCTGCAGGAGCAATGGGAATGCTATTTAATGAGGTAGGTGTAGCAGTATTACAACATTCTTCAAGTAAGCCAATTCTTTCAAACTATATCTATGGACTTGGTGGAAGAGATATGACACAAGAAATGCTCAATGAGATTTATCAAGAGCTTGACAACAACGCAAAAGCAGGAAAGCTTACACACGCTACACAGCAGTTTGTAGGACTTCGTGGTAAAAAAATGGCGTTCAACTAAGGAGTAGAAAATGACAAAAGAAGTAAAAAATCTAAAACAATTTTCAAAATCAGCAGAGAAATTTGAGGGAGCAAACCTCCTTTGCCCTGGTTGTGCTCATGGAATGATTATCCGTGAAGTTCTCAACTCTGTAGATGGACATATTTTGATTGGAAACTCAACAGGATGTATTGAGGTTTCAACTGCAGTTTATCCTTATACTTCTTGGGATGTGCCTTGGATTCACATCGGATTTGAAAACAGCTCAACAGCAGTTGCAGGAGCTGAAGCGATGTATAAGGCATTGAGTAGAAAAGGTAAATACAAAGGTGATAGACCTAAATTTGTAGCTTTTGGTGGTGATGGTTCGACTTATGACATTGGATTTCAATGGATTAGTGGATGTTTTGAGAGAGGACACGATCTCACTTATATCTGCTTTGACAATGAGGTTTATGCAAATACAGGAGGACAAAGAAGTGGATCTACTCCTCTAGGTTCAAGCACTTCTACAACTCCTGCAGGAAGAGTGAGCTATGGTAAGAAAGAGAAGAAAAAAGATATCCTAGCTATCTTTGCAGCTCACGGATCTCCTTATGTCGCTCAAGTAGCACCCAATAAGTGGAAAGATATGAACAAGAAAATCAAAACTGCACTTGATACAGAAGGACCAACATTTATCAATGCTTTGAGTGCTTGTACAACTGAGTGGAGATTTGATTGCAATAACACAGTTGAGATGATGGATTTGGCAGTTGATTCTTTGGTATTCCCACTCTATGAGATTATCAATGGACACGAATTGCACATCACATACAGACCAAAAAATATCATTCCTGTGCGTGATTATCTTGGAGTGCAAGGAAGATTCAAGCACCTCTTTAAGCCTGAAAATGAGCATATTATCGAGCAATGGCAAAAAGATGTTGATAAAAAATGGGAGCTTCTCCAAAGAAGAGAAGAGGCAAAAATCTAATCCCTCTTCCTCTCTCCCCTTGTGGGGATATCCTCTTTTTATCCATTCTTCTTAAATTTATTTTTTCAAAATCCTCTTTTTAGCCACTTTTTGAAGCAAAATCACATTTTATCCACACAAAATAAGGGGTTTTTTAGCTTATTTTTCTTATAATCTAAAAATTTTTTTTGGAGTAGAGCAATGATGACATTAAAAGAAGCGTTGAGCTTAGATGAAAAAGCATTAAAAGAGCTAAAGAGTGAAATCACTCAAAAAGCAAAAGAGAGCAATCTCAATGCCTATATCGGAGAAGTGCAGTCAAGCAGTGAGAGTGGTGTGCCAATCTTAATCAAAGACAATATCAATGTCAAAGGTTGGGAAATCACTTGTGGAAGCAATATTTTAAAGGGTTACATCGCCCCATATAATGCTACTGTGATTGAGAGATTGCATACTCATAATATGTGTGGATTTGGAAGAGCCAATATGGATGAGTTTGCTATGGGTAGCACCACAGCAAGTAGTGCTTATGGTAAGACACTCAATCCTAGAGATACCTCAAGAGTCCCAGGGGGAAGTAGTGGAGGAGGAGCGGCAGCTGTGGCAGGTGGGATAGCTATTGCAAGTCTAGGAAGTGATACAGGAGGTTCTATCCGACAACCTGCAGGATTTTGTGGATGTGTGGGATTGAAGCCTACTTATGGAAGTGTCAGTCGTTATGGGCTTGTAGCTTATAGCTCAAGCTTGGATCAAATCGGACCTATTACTCAAAATGTAGAAGATGCCTCTATCCTCTTTGATGCAATCAGTGGAAATGACAAAATGGATTCTACAAGCTCACACAATCCTCCAAGCCAAACTCACGCAAATCTCAATGCAGACAGAAAGTTCAAAATAGCAGTTTTGAGAGATTTTCTCAAAGATGCCACTCCACAAATCCAAGATGCTTATGAAAAAACCATCTCAACCCTCAAAGAAATGGGGCATACAATCATAGAAAAAACGATGCTAGATACAAGCTATCATATTTCAGCCTACTATATCATCTGCACTGCTGAAGCTAGTTCAAACCTAGCTAGATTTGATGGGGTGCGTTATGGTAATCGTGCAAGTGAGATTGCTAATCTCTCTGAACTCTATCTCAAAACTCGCTCACAAGGATTTGGAGAGGAAGTCAAGCGACGCATTATGCTAGGAAGCTTTGTGCTTAGCAGTGGGTATTATGATGCTTATTATCTCAAAGCTCAGAAGGTGAGAGAGTTGATTTCTTCTGAGTTTGATGAGATTTTTTCAGATGCAGATTTGATCCTCTGTCCTATCGCTCCAAGTGTCGCTCCAAAGTTTGGAAGCACGCATTCTCCACTAGAGATGTATCTAAGTGATATTTATACAATCTCAGTCAATCTTGCAGGACTTCCAGCCCTTTCTTTGCCTGTGGCAGTGAGTGAGGAGGGAATGCCTATTGGAATGCAACTCATTGGTAGAAAATTTGATGAGCAAAGTGTGCTAGATGCAGGACTTGGACTAGAGAGAAAAATCGGAAAGATTCTATAAGGAGAGAGAATGAAAATCAGAGCTAAAGCCCTAACTTTTGAAGATGTGTTGCTTATCCCAGCGTATTCAGAGGTTTTGCCCAAAGAAGTGAGTTTGAAGACTTATCTAAGCAAAAATATCACACTCAATATCCCTTTTGTCTCAGCAGCGATGGATACCGTGACAGAGTATCGCACAGCTATTGCTATGGCAAGGCTTGGAGGGATTGGAATCGTGCATAAAAATATGGATATCCCCTCACAAGCAGAGCAGATTCGCAAAGTCAAAAAAAGCGAGAGTGGAATCATCAATGATCCTATCTCTCTCAAGGCTGATGCAACCTTGCTTGATGCCAAGAAAATCACAGATAATTATAAAATCTCAGGTGTGCCTGTGGTTGATGAGTATGGGATTTTGATTGGAATCCTTACAAATCGTGATATGCGATTTGAAACTGATATGAGTAGAAAGATTGGCGATGTGATGACAAAAGCACCACTTATTACTGCCAAAGAAGGCACAAGTCTTGAAGAAGCCAAAGAAATTATGCACAAACACAGGATTGAGAAGCTTCCAATTGTCGATAAAGATTATGTGCTTAAAGGGCTTATCACAATCAAAGATATCCAAAAAAAGATTGAATATCCCAATGCAAACACTGATGAGCTAGGACGACTAAGAGTGGGGGGAGCCATAGGTGTGGGGCAACTTGATAGAGCAAAAGCATTGAGTGAGGCAGGGGCTGATGTGCTTGTGCTTGATAGTGCTCACGGACATAGCAAAAATATCATCAAAACCTTGGAATCTATCAAAAGAGATATGAGTATTGATGTGGTAGTGGGAAATGTGGTAACTCCTGAAGCCACACACGATTTAATCCAAGCAGGAGCAGATGCAGTCAAAGTGGGCATTGGACCAGGGAGTATTTGCACCACTAGGATTGTAGCAGGAGTGGGTATGCCTCAAATCTCAGCAGTAGCAGGGTGTGCTGAAGTGGGGAGAAAAACAGGAGTGCCAATTATCGCTGATGGAGGGATTAAATACTCAGGAGATATTGCCAAAGCCCTAGCAGTAGGAGCATCAAGCGTGATGGTGGGAAGCTTGCTTGCAGGGACAGAGGAGAGTCCGGGGGATTTGCTTCTCTATCAAGGACGACAATATAAAAGCTATCGAGGAATGGGAAGTATCGGAGCGATGACAAAAGGGAGCAGTGATCGATATTTCCAAGAGGGGACGGCTCAAGATAAGTTAGTGCCTGAAGGGATTGAGGGGAGAGTGCCCTATCGTGGGAAGATTGGCGATGTGATTCATCAACTAGTTGGAGGATTAAGAAGCTCAATGGGCTATCTTGGAAGCCCTGATATTCCTACACTTTGGGAGAGAGCTGAGTTTGTAGAAATTACTTCAGCAGGACTTAGAGAATCTCATGTGCATGATGTGGTCATCACTAAAGAAGCACCAAACTATCACGGATAAAATCTTTTAAGCGAAGAAAAAAGGGGTGGATTATTTTTGAGGATTTGGGCGTTTGAGGATTTGAGTTTGGCATAGCCAGTCTTGGAAACTCAATCTATCTTTTCTAAAGAAAGGAAATACAAACCCAAAGACAAGCCCCAAGCTCACAAGCCAAGCGACAAATCTTATAAAACACCTAAAAAATCCCACTTTTTGCCCATTTTTATCGACCAAGATTAGCTCTTGAGCCCTCATCCCAGGAGTTTGAGAGAGGGTAGAGCAAAGAAGTGAATCAATCCCTCCATACAATGCCCAGCAAGACAAAACTGCTCCTTGATTTTCCCATAGAGCTTCTTTGCTTCCTAAGATAAGATAGGTTACGATATAAAGGATTGGGGTGTAAATCATAAAGAGATCAATCACAAAGGCTTTAAATCGTAAGAAAAAATAACCTTGAGATTTAGGAGTGGGCTTGGTGGAGGGGGTGGGGGTTTTATGCTTTTTCCCCATTAGTTTCCACGACTTCCTGGTTTTATCGCAGGGGTTTTGCCCTCTTTGCAAAGCGGACAATCGCTAGGAGAGTAGATATCAAAGACAAAGTCTTCAAGTGCAAAAAGAGGGATATGAGAGGGAAGTTTGCCCTCAGGTTTGCCCTCAAGGCTTGAGCCTACACGCTTGCAAAATCCTCGATTAGCCAATCCCCCAAAGCCTACAATACTAGCCCCCAAAGCCTCTACACAAGAAGCTGATTCTAGTGCTGAGCCTCCTGTGGTGATGATGTCTTCACAGATGAAAACTTTTTCACCCTTGCTCACTTCAAATCCTCTTCTTAGTGTCATTTTCCCCTCGACTCTCTCTGTGAAGATAAATCTCACTCCCAAAGCTCTAGCAAGTTCATATCCTGCTAGAATACCACCAAGAGCAGGAGAGCAAACACACTCTACTTCTAAGCCATAGTCTTTGATTTGCTTAGCCAAAGCCTCTGCTAACTCTTGAGCGATTTTGGGGTTTTCTAGCACCTTTGCTGATTGGAGATAGTAGGGGGAGTGATTGCCACTGCTAAGGAGGAAATGCCCTTCAAGTAGGGCATTACAATCTGTGTAGTATTTTTTGATATTCATTATTTCTCCTTTAGATTTTCATTACCTCTTCTTCTTTGGCTTTTACCATTTCATCGATTTTTTTGACAAATTCATCGGTATATTTTTGGATTTCATCTTGTCCTTTTTTGCTGATGTCCTCTGTGATTTCTTTATCTTTTTCTAGTTTTTTGATTGCATTATTGCTATCTTGTCGCACATTTCTGATAGCCACTTTTGCTTTCTCTCCCATTGCTTTGGCTTCTTTGGCGACTTCTTTTCTTTGCTCTTGAGTCATTGGGGGGAAGAAGAGCTTGATAGTTTCGCTATCGCTATTGGGATTGACACCGATATTGGCTTCTTGGATAGCTTTTTCTACTTCTTTTATCAATGTTTTTTCCCAAGGGGTGATGACGATTGTTGTAGCGTCTGTGGCGATTACTGAGCCGATTTGGTTGAGTGGTGTGGGTGTGCCATAGTAATCCACTCGGATATTATCCAAAATCGCAATAGAAACTTTTCCACTTCTAAGAGTGGAGAAATCTCGCTTGAGGGAATCGATGGTTTTTGTCATTGAAGTTTTGGTTTGGTTGTAAATCTCATTTAGCATTATTGAGCCTTTTGTGTTGGGATGGTTGGAGCACTTGGGGCTGTGGGAGCTGTGGGTGCTTGAGTAGAGGGGGTAAGGGTAGGCACATCAATCATAATAGTGCTTTCTCTTTGCTTGATATATAAATAGCTTAGAGCGATTGTGTTTGCCAAAAAAAGCCCACCAAAGATAAGCGTAACTTTTGTGAGGAAGCCTCCTGCACCTTTTGCACCAAAGACACTTTCATTGCTTCCACTATAATTCACAATCCCCCCACTAGAGCTTTTTTGGAGTAAGACTAAGATTGTGATGAAAATTGCCAAGACAATTTGCACGATAAACAAAACTGAAATCATCAGAAATCCTTAGGGTTGAAATGACTTAAATTTGTGATTTTACCAAAAACTTTAGATTATAATTTGGGTTTTTATCGCCTTGTGGGATAAAACAATAGAAAACAAAGAAATGAGTTATGCGATTTTTCTCTTTTGATATTCAAGCAAAGACTTACAAACATCAAGCAATCGCACAAAAACTCTTTGTCCAAAAGCTCACTAACAAACTTCCAAGCAAGTTTTACCCCTCAATCGCTGAGCTAGGTTGTGGGGGAGGAGAGCTGTTTTTGGAGCTAGAAGAGAGAGGGGTGGGGTTTGAGAGATATTTGGCTTGTGATAGCTCTAGAGCAATGCTAGAGGGATTCCCCTTTAAGCCTAGAGTGGAGCTATTTTGCCAAGATTTTGATGAGTTTTTGCTAGGAGGGGAAGAGAGATTTTCTCTCATTTGCTCAAGCTCGGCACTGCAATGGTCTAGCAATCTCTCTCACACCCTCTCTCTTGTCGCAAAGAGGGGAGAGAGTGTGGCATTAAGTGTGCTAAGCTCTTGTAGTTTGGCTAGTTTGCATCGCTTTTTGGGCACAAGCTCACCTTTGCCAGAGAGTGAGGAGATTTGGGGGCTTTTTGGGGAATATTTTGTGGGGGAAGTGTTTATCTCAAGGGTAGCTCTTAGCTTCACTTCAGCCAAAGAGTGTCTAAAACATCTCAAAAGAAGTGGCGTGCTAGGGGGTGGGGTTTTGGGCTATAAAAAAGCCAAAAAATTGCTAGAGTTTAATGAGAGAGTTGAGTATGAAAGTGTCAATATTATTGGAAAACCAAGATAAGGAGAGAGAGTGAAAAAAAGAGTATTTTCAGGGATTCAGCCCACAGGAAAGATGACAATAGGCAATTATATCGGAGCTGTGAAGCGATGGGTGGCAAGTCAAGATGAGTATGAAAATATTTTTTGCGTTGTCAATTCTCACGCAATCACCACCTATCAAGAGCCAAAGCTTCTAAGAGAGCAAAGCTATGATATGGTAGCCTTGCTTCTAGCTTGTGGGATAGAGCCGAGTAAGTCAAGTTTGTTTATCCAAAGTGAGATTGACTATCATCCTGCCCTTGCTTGGATACTTGATTGCAATATTGCAATGGGGGAGATGGAGAGAATGACGCAATTCAAAGACAAAAGCAAAAAAAATCCCAAAAATATCAATGTAGGGCTTTTCAACTATCCTGCACTGATGGCAAGTGATATTTTGCTCTATCAAAGCGACTTTGTGCCTGTGGGAGAGGATCAAAAACAACACTTAGAGCTTACACGAAATGTGGCTGTGAAGTTCAATAGAGATTTTGGGGAGTGCTTCAAAATCCCTGAGCCATTGATTGCCAAAGTGGGAGCTAGGATTATGGGATTAGATGATCCAGAGAGTAAGATGAGCAAATCCAATCCTGCAAGCAATCACGCAATTTTCGTGCTAGATAGTGCTGAGGAGATTATGAGAAAATTCAAAAAAGCCACGACAGATTCTCTTGCAAGTATTGAGTTTGATCCAGAGAGAAAGGCGATTTACAATCTTTTGAGTATTTATGAGATTTTCTCAGGAAAAAGTCGTGAAATGATTACTCAAGAGTTTGAGGGCAAGGGCTATGGGGTGCTAAAGACAACGATTGCAGAGTGTGTCATAGAATCTCTCTCTCCAATCCAAGAGCGATATAGCAAACTTAGGGCTGATGAGGGGTATCTAAAAAGTGTTTTAAGCAAGGGAAAAGAGCAAGTAGAGCCGATTGCAAGAAAAACTTATGAAAAAGTCAAAGAGCTTATGGGGTTGGTGTAGGGGGTTAGATACTTTTTTTATTGAGATGCACGATTGAGGGGAGAGGGGAGAGAGAAGAGGAGTCAAAAAAGTTGATGATACTCTCCCTCATCACTTTGGGATCTCGCATATTATTAACCTCATTGCGATACTCACTTGCACCTTGATGTCCTTTGGCATAGGCGTGGAGATTTTTTCTAAACATTACACACCCATATTCTCCATAAAATTCATTCATCAAATCAAAATGCTCTAGCACTAGCTCTTTTTTGAGCATTGTGGGGATTTCATCGGTATTGTTTTTGATTTGCCAAAAGATCCAAGGAGCATTAAGTGCTGCTCTTCCTATCATCACCCCATTAGCCCCTGTTTGCTCTAGCACCTTTTTGGCTTTGAGTGGAGAGTCTATCTCTCCATTGGCAATCAATGGCACTTGGATAATCTCTCTCATTGCTCTTATACTCTCATAATCGATTCGCTCTTTTTTGTAGCCATCGGTTTTGGTGCGTCCATGCACGACACAAAAATCCACCCCACTATCATTGATGGCTCTTGCAATCTCTAGGGGAATCTTGCTATCAAATCCTAGTCGCACTTTGACACTTGTATAAGGCTTTTTGGAAGTGGATTTGATAGTTTGAAGGCATTTAACCATAAGATTGAGATCTTTGAGCAATCCACTTCCATTGCCGTGATGAGAAACTTTGGGGGCAGGGCAACCACAATTAAAGTCAATAATATCAATGCCCTCAATATCATTGAGCATCTCCACTGCTTGGCTAAGAACTTCAGGCTTTGAGCCTGAGAGCTGGACAGAGTAGGGGGTTTCTAGTGGAGATTTTTCTAGCATTTTGAGAGTTTTTTTGCTTTGATAGACTAGGGCGTGAGAGCTTATCATCTCACTCACGGTGATATCTACGCCAAACTTTTTGACTACACTTCTAAAAGGCAAGTCTGTAAAACCTGCCAAAGGAGCGAGCATCAAAAGGTTGTCAAAGGCAATCTTAGCCATTGCGTTCCTTGTAGTGAGAGTAGTCAAAGGTTTTGAGAAGCTCAAAGTCTCCATTTTGTTTGATTACCCCAAGTGAGGGGAGAGGGACACCATTAAAAGTGGTGTTTTTGACGATTGTGTAGTGAATCATATCATCAAAGAGAATTTTATCCCCCACTTTAAGTGGAGTGTGAAAACTATAATCTCCGATAATATCGCCTGAAAGACAGGTATTTCCTCCAAGTCTATAAGTATAAGGAGCGATATTTTCTCCACAATCCTCCTCTAGCACACCATTGCTAAGCTTTGTAACTTTGGGGCGATAGGGCATTTCAAGGCAATCAGGCATATGGGCTGAGGCTGATACATCTAAAATCGCCACACTTCCCTCATTTTGCACGACATCTACTACTTCAGCGATGAGAAATCCACACTGCCACCCCACAGCTTCCCCTGGTTCTAAAAACACTTCTACTCTATAATTGGCTCTAAAATCTTTAAGAAGTGAGATAAGAAGAGGGAGATTATATCCTTCTCTTGTGATGTGGTGTCCTCCTCCAAGATTTATCCATTTCATTTTGGAGAGATAGGACTCAAAATGGGCTTTGATATGCCCTAGAGTTCGCTCTAGCACATCACTATCTTGCTCACAATGGGTGTGAAAATGAAGCCCTGAAATCCCCTCTAGTCCATATTCTCTCACACCTTTTTCAAACTCACTAGGGATAATCCCAAGTCTTGATTTGGGAGAGCAGGGGTTATAAATCATTGGGGAGACTTCACTATAGAGAGGATTTAGCCTAAGCCCTACTTCAATGGGGGTTTTCCCCTCTTTGATTAGGGTTTCATTGGCTTTCTCAATAATGCCCTTAAATCGTTGCCATTGAGAAAAAGAGTTGAAGATGATATGAGTAGCGATTTTGACTAGCTCTCTCATCTCCTCTTCTTTGTAAGCTGGGGAAAAAACGCACACTTCCTTGCCACTCTCTCTACCCCCCAAAGTTTCATAGCCTAGTTTTGCTTCATACAATCCACTTGCTGTGCTTCCATAGAGATAGGGCTTAAGAAGTTCAAAGCTTCTCCAAAATGCAAATCCTTTGAGTGCGACAAGGATTTTGGCTCCACTTTGGACTTGGACATAATCAAGAGTTTGAAGATTGCTAAGGAGCTTTTGCTCCTCTAAGACATAGCAGGGGGAGGGGATTTGCTCAAGCATTGTGTGAAGTTACTTGCCCTCTAGGAAATGCTTGACGACATTTTCTATCTCTTTTGGATTGGATTTTGAGACAAATCCATTGGCATCTAGGCTCATTGCCATATCCTCATTACTGCTTCCACTCATTGAAGAGTTCACTACCACAGGGATTGAGGCTGTGAGAGGATCGGCTTTGACTTGTTTTATGACTTCAAATCCACTCACTTCAGGCATCTCAAGGTCTGTGATGATAAGTCCGATATCATCAAGGTTTGTGCTTGGCATATGGAGGAAGTCAAGGAGAGCCTTTCCATTGTAGAAGCTGTAATGTCTGACATTGAGTTTATCAAGGATAGTTTGCATTGTCTTAATCACAATAGGACTATCATCTGCAAGAAGAACGGCTTTGTCAATTTTGAGTTTTTGCAGAGAATCAAGCTCTTTTTGTTTTTCTGATTCAATCCAAGGGAAGACATCAATGAGCATTTTTTCAATATCTACAATTTGCACCAATCGCTCATCGAAGTATTGAGTCCTGCTGACAAACTTTCCATTTCTAAGATCAGAGCTAAAATCGATTTCATGCTCTATCTCTTCCCATTTTTTGTTGAGGATTCGATCGGCTTGGTAGATTCTCACCCCAATCGTCCAGCGTGAGAATTCACAAATCATAATGATTTCTTCTCCCTCATTGGAATGCACTCCAAAGGGGCGTAAATCTTTTTGAGGTTCATTGCTATTGAAGTAAAACCACTTTCTCATATCAATCAAAGGGATATTAAGCCCACGAATAGTAATCAACCCATCAATCAAAGAGTTGTTTTCATAGGTAACTTTGGTGATAAGCCCCTTGTATTTGATGATTTCTCTGACTTTAAAAACATTCACTGCATAAATATCTCCATCTTTTTCAAGATAGAAGCAAAGAAGTTGCAACTCATTGTTTTTATGCAAATTGGTAACTTGAACGATACTTGATAGATTCATTGTCTTCACTTTAGATTGGAATTTTAAATTTGTAATTCTATCAAAAAAGTTTCTCTCTTTGTGCTAAGAGAGAAAAAATACAAAAAGTAGTTGCTAAAGGATTGCTACAAGGCAAGGTTGGGAGAAAAACAGATTAAAAAGACTAGGAAATGCTATATTAGGATATAAAAGTGCAAGTTTGATATTTTGGTGGGAGGCAATCTCGCTAAATAGGACTCATACTCTCCAAACTCCCACCCCCTCTATAAAACTCTGTGATACCTCTCCCCTCTAATACTCAAACCTAGAGTGATAAGAGGTATCATCAAGCCTTATAGATATATAGAGAAAGACTCTTAAGAGTCCTTCTCTTTCCCACTTCCTTTTTCACCCCTCTTTTTTCTCAATCATTGAGCCTTATTTAGTTTTGCTCTCAGTAGCCTTCTCTTGAGTCTGCTCTGTATTCTCTTGCTTTGAATCCTCTTCTACACTCTCTTCACCCTTTGCTTTCTCTTCCCCCTCTTTCTCTTCCCCTTCAATCTTTAGTGGTGCTTTGTAATCAGCTTTTTCAAGGATTGGGCTATATCCATCACTCTCTCCAAAGCTATATCTCACTCC
>NZ_NXLV01000015.1 GCF_003364205.1 Helicobacter brantae | reverse complement strand
AGTGTAGCACCACCATCTGAAGTGTTTGCAAAATTGATAATGTTGTTTCCAGCATTAAATGTCAACCCATTATTATCTCCATCTACCGCAGCACTATATTGCAATGTAGCATTTTTAGCATTGATATTGAAAACTTGCCCTTTGTCTGCATCTGTTGCATTGTTTGTCAAAGCTCCTGTGATAGTGGCAACAAACTCTGTTGCAGTAGTATCAGCAGCATCAGAGCCAAGATTAAATGTTGTTATTCCAGTAGTTGCTGTGGTAATGCTTGTTGCATTCAATTTCCCCGCAGTTTTATTGAAGTTGAAATTTGCAATATTGTTGTTTGTAAGACCACTAGTGCCAAATGTTAGAGTAGTGCTTGTAGTTCCATTGAGATTGAAAGTGATACCATCACTTGCTCCTACGCTGATGGCACTAGCGAATGTAGTTGTTCCAGAAGCATTGTTGAGGGTAATGATGTTACCCGTAGAGCCAGAAGTAAAAGTAATACCAGATAGCGTATTGTTAGCTCCACCAAGAGTGAGAGTCTTTGCATTACTCCCACTTGCAAAGTTAATGCTTGTAGTTCCATTTGTTGTGGTAACAGCTCCATTGATTGCTCCACTCTTGCCATCAGCAATTGCAATAGTTGTGCTTCCACCATTAGTGCTATTTGTTTCCACTCCTCCTGCAATAGTTCCACTATGATTGAAGTTGATTTGTGTAGTTCCTCCTGTGGTAGTGATAGTTTGAATTGCACTTCCTGCACTATCTTTCCAAGAGAGTGTAGCACCACCATCTGAAGTGTTTGCAAAATTGATAATGTTGTTTCCAGCATTAAATGTCAACCCATTATTATCTCCATCTACCGCAGCACTATATTGCAATGTAGCATTTTTAGCATTGATATTGAAAACTTGCCCTTTGTCTGCATCTGTTGCATTGTTTGTCAAAGCTCCTGTGATAGTGGCAACAAACTCTGTTGCAGTAGTATCAGCAGCATCAGAGCCAAGATTAAATGTTGTTGTTCCAGTAGTTGCTGTGGTAAGTCCATTTGTGAAAGCCAATTTTACACCATCATTGAGAGTGAATGCTAGTGCTTGATTTTCACTTGCTGCCCCTACACTTAAACTACTTCCACCAAAAGTCGTTGTTCCTTGAGAGAGGATAATAGTGTTGTTTGTAGAATCTCCTGTTTCAAAAGCAAAGTTTGTGATTGTGTTATTACTTCCACCAAGAGTGAGAGTCTTTGCATCACTTCCACTTGCAAAGTTAATGCTTGTAGTTCCATTGGTGTTTGTAATATTTCCATTTACACCAACATTTGCATTACCTTGCAAACTAAGAGTTGTGCTGGCACTAGCTCCATTTGTTGTGATTGTTCCTGTGATTGTTGAAGTTCCTGCAAAGGTTAGGGTGTTTGCTCCCTTTGTTGAACTGACATCTCCCTCAATCCCTGCATTGTTTTGGAAAGTCAAACCAGCATTGACAGATGAGAGGGTTACATTTCCTTTAATTCCTTTTCCACCAAAGTTCCCAGTAAAACTTGCTCCAGTGACATTTCCCACTGCTTCTAATTCAAGATTTCCCCAAAGTGCATATTTGTTAGAATCACTATTTGCAAGATTGAGAGTAAAATTTCTATTATTTGAACTATCATATGAGAATTTAAGCGTTCCACTTCCATCTGCTCCCATTTTCAAACCATTTGTATTTGATGTGAAAGTGGTGCTAGTATTATTGATTCTGAGTACATATAAGCTACCGTTATAAGTAAATTGTGCTTGATTTTGAGCCACACTATTCCCACCGCTGTTTGTAGCACCAATATAAAATCTAAAATCGCCGATTGCTGTGTCGTTTTGAATAAAAGAGTTGTAGCCATCAGTAGCATTTAGGGTTAAATCAGTAATTGTAGAACCACTACTTCCAGTTGCACTTGTATTGGTAATCTCTAAATTTGTTGGACTATTTAGTGTATTTGTATTCTGAAGTCCTTCTAGTGTATAAGCACTCGATATACTCACACCCAAAGCAAGAGCTAGAGAGCTAGCAACAAGAGGTTTGAAAAATCTGCTAGGGTTAGCGACTAGGGTTTGAGAAGAGCAAGGGGTTGATTTAGTGCTTACCCCCCCCCCCCTAAGAGTTTTATTGTTCAGCTTATTCATAGATTTCCTTGTGTTGATTTAAAAATGATTGCAATTTTACTATAAAAACTTGACAGATTAAATACAAAATGGTTTTGAGATTTTTTGGCTTGATTTTTGTATCTGTATTTGGAGAGGCAAAAAGTGCAAAAGATATTTGAATTTTGTTGAGATTATGCAATAATGTTTGAAATCACACTAAGGAGGATAAATGAAATTAGTCATCTTAGATTCTTTGACTTTGGGAGAAGTCAATCTTGAGGTTTTTAGAGATTTTGGGGAGTTGAGCATCTATCCTTATACAAGCAAAGAAGAGATTTTGCCTAGATGTAAAGATGCAGAGATTATCATCACTTGCAAAGTCCCTTTTGATGAATCCACTCTCAAATCCCTGCCCTCACTCAAGCTCATTGCTCTAACTTCCACAGGGACAAATATCATCGATTTGGAGTGTGCTCAGAGATTGGGGATAGAGGTTAGAAATGTCGCAGGGTATAGCACTTATGCTGTGGCTCAACATACTTTGATGTTTGCACTTGCACTTCTAGCCAAGCTTCCTTTTTATGATGAGTATTGCAAGAGTGAGAAGTGGTGTGCTTCTCCTGTATTTACTCATATTGTGGAGGGGTGCTGTGAGCTTGAGGGGAGAGAGTGGGGGATTATAGGGCTTGGAAGTATTGGAGCTCAGTGTGCAAGAGTCGCCCAAAGTTTGGGAGCAAAGGTAAGCTATACTTCTACAAGTGGCAAAAATACTAGCTCTTTTATCCCTCATAAGCCATTAGAAGAGCTATTACAAAGCAGTGAGATTATCTCTATCCACGCTCCACTCAATCCTCAAACCTATCATCTTCTCAACTCTTCCAATCTCTCACTTCTCAAAGATAATGCTATCATCATCAATGTAGGTAGAGGTGGGATCATTGATGAAAATGCACTTGCTCAAAGAATGCTAGAGAGTGAGATTAGTTTCGGAAGTGATGTGCTAGAGAGTGAGCCTATGAAACCCAATCACCCACTGCTCAACCCACTTCTAAGCTCAAGATTGCTTCTCACTCCTCATACAGCTTGGGCGTATAGGGAAACGCGAGAGCGATTGATGAGAAGCGTGTATGAGAATGTCAAAAACTTCTTAGCTAGACTTTCCTCATAGCTTTAGAAGTCAAAAAGCTCACTCAAAAAGGATTCTTTTTTCTTGGGCTTGTGATAGGATTTTTCATATCCTCTTTCATAGAGATTACCCATAGGAGGGGTTGGGGTGGTGGAGTTGGCTATGATTTTATCTAGCTCTCCTCTATCTAGCCACACTCCTCGACACTTAGGGCAGTAGTCAATCTCTACCCCACTTCTCTCACTCATCAATAAATCTACATTATCACATACAGGACATTTCATTCTCTCTCCTTAAAAGTTTATAGATAAGGTATTATAATTTCTCTTAAGATAACCAAGAGATAGGAGTAAATATGACAAAAAATGATTTTAGAGCTTTTGTAGAAGAGATGTCAAGCCTAAGCACATACAAAGCCCCTTTGGGGTTTGGTATCTGTCGAGTTGATGTGGGGAGAAAGAGTGGGAAGACTTTGTGTGCGACTTACCCTGTGCTAAATTGGGGGGAAAATTTTGGAAGTTTTGCAGTGTTTCTCAAGGCTTCAGAGAGTGCCATAGAGATAAGCAAGAGCGAGAGTGAGAGTGTCTATGGGATCAATGAAGAGTTTATCGCTCAAGCATTAGAGCTATTCTCTCCTTATATTCCTGAAGCTCTTAGCACCCAAAATCACGCTAATATCAAAGTCTTGCTAGAGCTAAAAAATGCTTATGATAGAGGGGAGTTGTATGCTAGGGGTGGAAAGAGTAGGTATCGATTTTGTGTGATTTATGCTGATAGCAAATGCGAGAGCGTAGAGAGTGCTTATATGAAGCTTCTTGCTCTCTCACTTGGCAAAGCCCCTCTAAGAAGCTTGGTGCTTGATGGGATTTTTGGATTGCTTGAAAATGTCGCTTGGAGTGGCAATAAACCCTATGAGCTTAGCTATTTGAGAGAGAAAGAGATTGAGCTTAAGATGAGAGGAGAGTTCCCAAGTATTGATTTTGTAGATAAATTCCCTCGCTACCTTATGCAAGTGCTTCCACAATATGACAATATCCGACTTCTTGATAGTGCCAAAACTCGCTTTGGTGCTTATCTTGGAAGTGGGGGATATACTCAAATGCCAGGGGCTTCTTATGTGAATTTTAATGCAGGAGCTATGGGGGCTTGTATGAATGAGGGGAGGATCAGTAGCTCTGTAATCATTGGTGAGGGCACAGATGTGGGAGGGGGAGCGAGTATTTTAGGAGTGCTTAGTGGAGGCAATAGCGATCCTATCAGTATCGGCAAAAATTGCCTTTTGGGTGTGAATAGTGCCACAGGAATTAGTCTAGGTGATGGCTGTATTGTCGATGGAGGAATTGCAGTGCTTGCAGGGACGATTTTCTTCATCAGTCAAGAAGAAGCCCAGAAGATTAAGGCAATCAACAAAGATTTTGAAATCAAAGAAAGCAATCTTTATAAGGGCAGAGAGCTTTCAGGAAAGAATGGAATCCACTTCAGGGCAGATTCTCAAAGTGGCAAGATGATAGCTTTCAGAAGCAATCGAGAAATCAAGCTCAATAGTGATTTGCACTAAAAAGGAACAGCTCTTGCTTATCTGTGGGAAAAGTTTTTTAAAACAGGAGTTAAAAATGCTAAGGATTGCATTATTAGGAGTGATTTTTTGTGCGATTAGGTTGTTTGGTGCAGGGGAAGCTCAAGCCCCTCAAACTCCACAAGCCACACCACAAGCCCAAGCCACACCACAGGCTAAAGCTACGCCCCAAGCTGTGGCTCAAGCCCCACAAGAGGCTCAAGCTCTTAAAAAAGGACAGAGAGATCCAAACATTACTTTTCCTCCTAACACTCCTGCACCAAAGGTAACAAGAGATATTGCCCCCACATATCCTGATAATTTCAAAATGGAGCGATTCCAAGCTCAGCCTACACTCAATGCTGCTGTGGATTTGGCAAAAAAGGGACAAATGCAACAAGCCCTAGAGCTTTTTAGACAATCTTGCAATGAGGGTAATCCTGCAGGGTGCTTTGGTTCAGGACTTATGTATATGTATGGACAAGGCACACTCAATAATCCTCAAAAAGCAGTGGCTTACTATTTCCAAGCGTGTTCAGGTGGAGATAGTGTGGCTTGTACCAACCTAGCAATCGCTTATGATGAGGGAATGGGAGTGCAAATGGACAAAGAAAAAGCCTTGCAATATTTTCTTGTAGGTTGTGAGGGAGGAGATAGCTCAGGGTGTAATAATGCAGGGTGGATGTATGCCAATGGTGTAGGCACTCAAAAGAATTACTATCAAGCCCTCAATGCTTATAATAAGTCTTGCAATCTTGGTAATGAGCTAGGGTGCTACAATCTAGGACTGATGAGCAATACTTACAATGTCTATGGAATCGACAAAGACAGACTAGGGGCGATTGATATGAATTATATTGCGTGTTCTCAAGGCGATATGGTCGGATGTGCTAATCTAGGCTATCTGTATGCCACAGGCGATGCAGGATCACCTATCAACTACTTCAATGCTGCCAAATACTTTGATATGGCTTGTCAAGGTGGAGTGATGAGTGCGTGCAATAATATGGGAGTGCTTTATGATAATGGGCGAGGGGTTTTGATGGATAAAATCCGAGCGATGGAGCTTTTTGCCTATGCGTGTCAAAATGGCTTTGAAACAGCTTGTCAAAATTATCGTATTATCAACTCCAATCCCAATGGGGTGCAAATGTTTGGGAGATAAAATCTCTCCCAAATTTGCCTTTTTCTCACTTTTTGTCCTCTAAATTTTTTACCATTCCTTTGATAAAAACTTTGTAAAATTGCATATTATTTTAATGATTGAGGCGAGTTATGAAATTTACACATTTGCACTTGCATACTGAATATTCTTTGCTTGATGGAGCAAACAAAATCAAGCTTTTAGCCAAAAAAGTCAAAGAGCTAGGTATGGATAGCGTTGCGATGACTGATCATGGCAATATGTATGGAGCAATGGAGTTTTATACTGCAATGCTTGAGAATGGGGTTAAGCCTATCATTGGAATGGAAGCCTATATCCACAATCAAGAAGATATAGGAGATAAAAGTGTCAAACAACGCTTTCATCTCTGCCTCTATGCCAAAGATTTAGAGGGCTATCAAAACCTCCTAGCTCTAAGCTCACAAGCCTTTATCAATGGCTTTTATTACTATCCAAGAATCAACAAAAAACTTCTAAGGGCTCATAGCAAAGGGCTTGTCTGCTCTTCAGCGTGTCTAGCAGGAGAGGTGAGCTATCATCTCAATAGCACCAATCCTAGACGCCTCAATCCTAGTGCCTCAAAACCTCGTCCCTACAATGCTGAGGGGTATGCAATCGCCAAAGATGTGGCATTGGAGTATAAAGATATTTTTGGAGAGGATTTCTACCTTGAGATTATGCGTCATGGCATACAAGAGCAATACCATATCGATAATCTTCTTATCAAACTCTCACTTGAGACAGGAATCAAGCTCATTGCTACAAATGATTCTCACTATTCCACCCAAGAAGATGCCAAAACTCAAGAGATTGCAATGTGTGTGGCAATGGGGAAAATCCTCAATGACAAAGATCGCCTAAAGCACTCTGTCAATGAGTTTTATGTCAAATCCCCTCAAGAGATGCTAGAGCTTTTCTCTGATATTCCTGAAGCTGTGAGCAATACTCAAGAGATTGTAGAGAAATGCAATCTTGTGCTTCCTTTGAAAAATACTGATATTGTCAATAAAGCCACAGGAGAGAAAATCCTAAGCTTCACTCCTGCCACCCCTCCCTCATTTCGCTTCACAGCTGAATATGCCAAAGAAGAGGGGCTAGATTTTAGTGATGATGCAAACTACTTTGCTTATAAATGCCATCAAGGATTGGAGGAGAGATTAAAGCTAGTCCCACAAGAAAAGCACTCAATCTATCAAGAGAGATTAGAGAGAGAGATTGAAGTGATTACTAAGATGAATTTCCCTGGATATATGCTCATTGTTTGGGATTTTGTCAATCACGCCAAAAAAAATGGAATCCCTGTGGGGCCAGGGAGAGGGAGTGCAGCAGGGAGCTTAGTGGCATTTTGTCTGAAGATTACAAATATTGATCCGATTAAATACGATTTGCTCTTTGAGAGATTCCTCAATCCTGAGCGTGTGAGTATGCCTGATATTGATATGGACTTTTGTCAGAGGAGAAGAGGAGAGATTATTGAGTATGTTAGCAATCGCTATGGGCGTTTCAATGTCGCTCAAGTTACGACATTTAATGAACTCAAAGCCAAAGGGGTGATTAGAGATGTGGCAAGGGTGCTAGATATGCCACTCAAAGATGCTGATGCAATGGCAAAGCTTATCCCTGAAGAGTTAAAAATCACACTTGAAGAAGCCTATGAAAAAGAGCCAAAGATTAGGGAGCTTGTAGAGAGTGATTCTCTTGCCAAAGAGGTATGGAATCAGTCTTTGAAGTTAGAAAATCTCAAAAGAAATACAGGAGTTCATGCAGCAGCGATTGTGATTGATAGTGAAAAAGAGCTATGGCACAAAACCCCTCTTGCTGTGGCAAAAGATGGAGGGACAACCACACAATACTCGATGAAATGGCTTGAGCCTGTGGATTTAATCAAGTTTGACTTTTTGGGATTGAAAACCCTCACCGTGATTGATGACGCACTCAAACTCATCAAAAAACGCTATGGCAAAGAGATTGATTTCTTAAGCATTGATGTGGAAGATCCTAAAGTGTATGAAACGATGCAGAGTGGAAACACACTTGGATTATTCCAAATAGAATCAGGGGGAATGCAAGATCTCAACAAACGCCTAAAGCCTAGCACATTTGAAGATGTGATTGCGGTTTTGGCTCTCTATCGCCCAGGGCCAATGGAATCAGGAATGCTAGATGATTTTATTGAGCGAAAGCACGGACACAAAAATATTGAATATATGTTCCCTGCCCTTGAGCCTATCCTTAAACCCACTTATGGAGTCATCGTCTATCAAGAGCAGGTTATGCAAATCGTTCAAGCAATTGGTGGATTTTCTTTAGGTGGGGCAGATTTGGTGCGAAGAGCGATGGGTAAGAAAATCAAAGAAGAGATGGATAGACTCAAAGATAGCTTTGTAGAAGGTGCTGTCAAAAATGGCTTTGATGCAGAAAAATCAGGAGAGCTATGGGATTTGATTGTGAAGTTTGCAGGATATGGATTTAATAAATCTCACTCAGCAGCCTATGCGATGATAACTTTCCAAACAGCCTATCTCAAAACCTATTATGAACACGAATTTATGGCAGCAATGCTTACAAGCGAGTCAAACAAAGTCGAAGCTGTGGCTAGGTATATTGATGAGGTTAAGGCAATGGGAATCAAAGTGCGTTCTCCTCATGTCAATCTCTCAGAAAATGATTTTGGTGTAAGTGATGAGGGAGATGGAGAGAAAGCCATTGTCTTTGGACTAAGTGCGATTAAGGGTGTGGGAGAAGCCCCCACAGATAATATCGTAGGAGAGAGAGAAAGGAATGGAGCTTATAAGAGCTTGGAAGATTTTGTGGGGAGAGTGGATTGGAGTAAGGTAAGCAAAAGGGTGCTAGAGCCACTGATTAAGTCAGGAAGTTTGGATAATTTGGGATATTCACGCACTTGTATGCTAGAGCATATTGATGAGATTTGTGAGGCAGGAAGAGCCAAAGAAAAAGCAAGTCAATCGATGGAGAATTCCCTTTTTGCAGATTGTGTGGAAGAAGTGGCAAGTGAGATTGTTTTTTCTTTCAAAGACAATCATCAAAACGAAGATGAGAGCAAATTGCTTCAAGATGAGTATGAGTGTATGGGGATTTATGTATCAGGACACCCACTTGATGCCTTTAGTGAAGAGATTAAATCACTTCAAGGAGTGGCTCAAAGTGATAAGCTAGAGCTTTATAAAAATGGAAGTGAGGTTTTGCTTGTAGGCAAGATAATGGAGCTTTCAAGAAGGATTAGCAAGAAAAACCAAAAACCTTATGGAATTGTGGAGATTATGGATTTGTGGGGGAAAGTGGATTTTATGATTTTCTCTGAGCTTTTTGCTCAACTTGAAAAAATGGATCAAACCCAGCCTTTGGCGTTTAGGTGCAAGATTTTCAACAAAGAAGACAAACCCTCAATCTCTGTGAGTGAGATTCTTAGTCTTGCTCAAGCCAAAGAGGTGGAACTTTCAGCTCCTAAAATGTTTAAAACCCCTCCAAAAAATCACACTCCAGCACCCCAAACCCATACCCCTCAAGAAGCTCTTCCCACTTGCCCCCTAGGGATTATCATCTCTTGGAATGCCAAAGATGAAATGATTAAAACCCTAGCAGAGCAAATCAAAAATTATCAAGGCGATAGGGAGCTAAAAGTTGTGCTTGAGGGGGAGAGTGAGAGTTATATTTTCTCTACTCCTTTAAAAGTAGATAGAGATATTAGAAAGAAACTCCCCAAGCTTCAATGGGTGGATTTATGAGATTAAATCAATATATCTCTCACAATAGTAAATACTCACGCCGAGAGGCTGATAGGCTGATTTTGGAGGGGAGAGTCAATATCGAGAAAAAGAAAGCTACTTTTGCAAGTGTATTGCAAGAGGGGGAGAGAGTGTTTATCGATGGCAAATTTCTCAAGCCCAAAAGTGAGGAGAGCTACACGCTTTTAATCTATCATAAGCCCAAAGGTGAGCTAGTCAGTAAAAAGGACGATAAAGGAAGAAAGACAATTTATCACTCTCTAAGCTCTCAATACTCCCACTTTGTGCCTGTGGGAAGACTTGATTATGCTTCTGAAGGGTTGCTTATCCTTACAGATAGCAAAAAGGTGGCAACTAAGCTTATGGAGAGCAAACTAGAGAGGGTATATCTCCTCAAACTTGATGGAAGCATTACCCAAGAGATGATACAAGCAATGCAAGAGGGGCTAGTCTTAGAAGATGCAAGAGAGGGAGGACATCAAAAAAGCGATATTACCTCAATGGAGTTCTCTCCTTTTGTAGATTTTGCTATCATTAAAAATTCAAGAAATTATTCCAAACTCAAAGTTTGTATCAATGAGGGAAAAAATCGAGAATTAAGGAGGTTTTTCGCTCACTTCAAGCGAGAGGTGTTGGATCTTAAGCGTGTATCTTATGGCTTTGCCTCCCTCAATGCCCTGCCTTGTGGGAAAAGCCGATTTTTTAGCAAAGAAGAATACAAGCAACTTCATCAATTTATGAAACAAAAGGATTAAAATGGATTTTTTGCGTATCAAAGAAACTCCCAAACTTCAAGGAAGTGTGAAAATCTCAGGAGCTAAAAACTCAGCTCTCCCCATCCTTACAGCCACACTTTTATCCAAAAACCCTTTGCATATTTACAATCTCCCCAATGTCGCTGATGTCAATACTTTGCTAAAGCTCTTAGAGATTTTGGGAGCTAGTTTTGAGAGGGTGGGAGAGAATCATATCCATATAGAAACTCTAGGGGTGAGGGAAACCAAAGCCACTTATGATATTGTCAGGAAAATGAGAGCTTCAATCTTGGTGCTTGGCCCACTTCTAGCAAGGTTTGGGTATTGTGAAGTGAGCTTACCGGGGGGGTGTGCGATAGGGGCAAGACCAGTGGATTTGCATATCAAGGCAATGGAGAAAATGGGAGCAGAGGTGAGGATAGAGAATGGCTATATCGTTGCCAAAGCCCCCAAAGGATTGCAAGGGGCAAAAATCATCTTTGATAAAATCACGGTAACTGGGACAGAAAATGTGCTAATGGCAGCAGCTTTAGCCAAAGGCAAAACTACGATTATCAATGCTGCCAAAGAGCCTGAAGTGGTGCAACTTTGTGAAATCTTGCTAAGTGCAGGAGTGCAAATCAATGGGATTGGCACAAGTGAGCTAGAAATCATCGGAAGTGAGGGAGAGCTTTTGGATATGCAAGATATTAGAGTGATTGCTGATAGGATAGAGGCAGGGACTTATCTGTGTGCAGGAGCGATTACAAACTCTTCTATCACCCTGCATTCTGTAATCCCCCAACACCTCCAAGCCATCACTGATAAACTTGAAGAGATTGGGTTTGGCTTTGAGGTGGGGGAGGATTCTCTAACCTTGCTTCCAGCCAAAAAGCTTCAAGCTTTTGAGATTATCACTGCTGAATATCCTGCATTTCCTACCGATATGCAAGCTCAATTTATGGCACTAGCAATGGTGTGTGAGGGAGTGAGTAGCATTGAGGAGAGATTGTTTGAAAATCGCTTTATGCATGTCAGCGAGCTTCAAAGACTAGGAGCTAATATCACTCTAAGAGGGCATATTGCAAATGTGAGCGGAGGGGCAGAGATTAAAGGGGCTGATGTGATGGCAACAGATTTGAGGGCATCTTCAGCTCTTGTGCTTGCAGGATTGATTGCTAAGGGGGAAACAAATATCCATAGAATCTACCATCTTGATAGAGGGTATGAAAACTTAGAGAGCAAACTTAGAGGTTTGGGGGTGAGTGTGGAGAGATTGAGAGAGGAAGTTTAGAGATTTTTTGGATTTTTGATTGAAGTTGCTATAATCCCATAGATTTTAGTGATAAGGAAAAGGTTTGGATAAACTACTGCAAGGTGCAATCAAATTCAAAGAAGAGGATTTCAATGAGCATAAAGAACTCTATGAGAGTTTGAAAAAAGCTCAAAATCCTGATACGCTTTTTGTGGGTTGTGCTGATTCTCGTGTCGTGCCTAGTCGAATCACAGGCACACTCCCTGGTGAGCTTTTTGTAGTGAGAAATGTAGGCAATATCATTCCCCCCTTTACTCACAAAAATGACGCCTACCTCTCCACGACTTCAGCCATAGAGTATGCTGTGGTGGTGCTTGGAGTGCAAAATATCATTGTGTGTGGGCATAGTAATTGTGGGGCGTGTCAAGCACTTTATGATGATAATCTTGGCAAAAATACAGAGCATTTGCAGAAGTGGATAGAACTTCTTGATCCTGTCAAAGAGCAAGTTTCTCTCCTCTCTCCCAAAACCAAAGCAAAACGCACTTGGCTAACTGAACAAATCAATATTGAAGTGCAAATCAACAATCTTTTAAGCTATCCTTTTATCAAAGAGAAATTTGAAAAAGGAGAGCTTAAGATCTTTGGTTGGTATTATATAATTGAAACAGGGGAAATTATGAATTATGATTTAGAGAGCAAAAAATTTAGAGTGATTCAAAAATAAAGGAGTGAAAATGATACTAATGAGCGGACCTTGTGTGATTGAGAGCTATGACAACCTAGCCAAAATCGCCTCAATGCTAGAGCCAATAGCAAAAAACCCAAAAATTGACTTCTACTTCAAAGCAAGTTTTGATAAAGCCAATCGAACAAGCCTTGATAGCTATCGTGGGCCAGGGCTTGAAGAGGGGCTAAAAACATTGCAAAAAATCAAAAATGAGTTTGGTTATAAACTCATTACAGATATTCACGAGAGCCACCAAGCTCAAGCACTCTCTGAAGTGGTTGATGTGATTCAAATCCCTGCTTTCCTCTGTCGCCAAACTGATTTGATCGTGGCTGTGGCAAAGACAGAAAGAATCATCAATATTAAAAAGGGACAATTTATGAATCCCAAAGATATGAAACATAGCGTTCTCAAAGCGATTAAGACTCGAGGAGGCAAAAGTGCCACTTATGAAGAGAGTCAAAAATATGGTGTATGGCTGACTGAGAGAGGAAGCACTTTTGGATATGGCAATCTAGTGGTAGATATGAGAAGTTTAGAGATTATGAGAGAGTTTGCTCCTGTGATTTTTGATGCTACTCATAGTGTGCAAATGCCTGGAGTTGGGGAAGGAAAGAGTGGTGGAGATAGTCGCTTTGTGCCTTCTCTCTCAAGAGCAGCAGTGGCTGTGGGAGTCGATGGATTCTTTATGGAAACCCACTTTGATCCAAGCATTGCTCTAAGTGATGGGCCTAATATGATAAAAACTCAAGAGCTTCAATCTCTTATCAATACACTTCTAGCAATCCAAGAAATCTCAAAATAAGGAAAAAATATGCAAATCATTGAAGGAAAACTCAAACTTGAGGGGAGTGAGAAAATCGCAATCCTCTCAAGCCGATTTAATCATATTATTACAGACAGATTGATAGAGGGGGCAAAGGATTGCTTCCTTAGACACGGAGGAGAAGAAAAAAACCTCTCTCTTATCCTAGCTCCAGGGGCATATGAGATTCCTTTTGTGCTTCAAAGACTTCTAGCAAGTAAGGCTTATGATGGGGTATGCTGTGTGGGTGCGATTATTAGAGGGGGGACACCTCACTTTGATTATGTATCTGCTGAAGCCACCAAAGGAATTGCCAATATGGCTTTGCAATACAATCAAGCTGTAAGCTTTGGAGTGCTAACCACAGATAATATCGAACAAGCTATCGAGAGAGCAGGAAGCAAAGCAGGAAACAAAGGCTTTGAGGCGATGAGCTCTTTGATAGAGCTTGTCAATCTTTACAAAAAGGTTTGATATGGCAACTCGCACACAAGCTAGAGAGGCAGTCGTAAGTCTGCTATATGCTTATGATAGTGGGAATGAGGAGATTGTAAGTCTTGCCCCTGAAATCCTAGAAGAGAAAAAAATCAAAAACAAACAGCAAGAATTTGCACTCTCTCTCTTTAATGGAGTGTTAGAAAAGCTAAGTGGGGTTGATGAGAGAATCAGCCAACACCTCAAAGAGTGGGATATCCAAAGAATCGGAGGGATTGAGAGAGCGATTTTAAGGCTTGGAGTGTATGAGATTTGTTTCACTTCCACAGATGCCCCAATAGTCATCAATGAAGCCATAGAATTAGCCAAACTTTATGGAAGTGATAATGCTCCAAGATTTATCAATGGAGTGCTAGATGCGATTGTAAAGGAGCAAAAATAATGCAACTCTGTCTTGCACTTGATATGAGCTCTAAGAGGGAGAATCTTGCTTTGCTCCAAGAGCTTAGAGAGTTTGAATTGTGGGTGAAAGTGGGATTAAGAAGCTTTATTCGTGATGGCAAAGAGTTTTTGCAAGAGATTAAAGCTATCAATCCAAATTTTAAAATCTTTTTGGATCTCAAACTCTATGATATCCCCAACACTATGGCAACAGCTACACAAGAGTGTATCGCTTTGGGTGTAGATATGCTTACAATCCATTCAAGTTCAGGGACTGAGGGGATGAGAGCTGTGAGTGAAGTAGCAAAAGATAGCAATCTCCTTGTCTTTGCAGTTACGGCTCTTACTAGCTTTGAGGATAGCACCTTTACTCCAATCTATAACGCCCCTATTGCTTCTCACGCCAAGACTTTGGCTCTCCTAGCCCAAGAGGGAGGGTGCAATGGTGTGGTTTGCTCGGTGTATGAGAGTAAAGAGATTAAATCTAGCACCTCTCTTCTCACTCTCACTCCTGCCATAAGATTTGAAGAAAATCCTAAAGGAGATCAAAAAAGGGTTGCCACTCCCAAAAGTGCTAAAGAAGCATTGGCTGACTTTATCGTGGTAGGACGCCCCATATATCAAGCTCCCAATCCCAAAGAAATCACACAAAAAATCCTAAAAGAGATTGTATGAAAACCCCTGTGATTTTGAAAACCATTGAGGAGCTAAAAGAGTGGAGGAGGGGTATCAATGCACCTCTAGGGTTTGTGCCGACAATGGGGGCATTACACGCAGGGCATTTGAGTTTGCTAAAAGCCTCAATGGCTCAAAACCCTCACACTCTCCTCTCAATCTTTGTCAACCCCACACAATTTGGGGCAAATGAGGACTTTGGCAAATACCCTAGAACACTTCAAGCAGATATTGCTCTAGCTCAAGGAGTTGATGCGATTTTTGCTCCTGAGAGCAAAGAGATGTATAAAAGTGATGATGAAATCACACTCAATCCCCCCAAACTTATGGGTTATGTATATGAGGGAGCGATAAGAAAAGGGCATTTTGATGGAGTATTGCAAGTGGTCTTAAAGCTTTTTAATCTCACTTCCCCTACTCGTGCGTATTTTGGACAAAAAGACGCTCAACAGCTTTTGCTTGTGCAAAAAATGGTAAAAGACTTTTTTTTGCCCTTAGAAATCGTGCCTTGTCCTATCATCAGAGATGATGATGGCTTAGCATTGAGTTCAAGAAATATCTACCTCTCTAAAGAGGAGCGACAAATCGCTCTTAAAATCCCTCAAACCTTGCAAAAAATTGCTAGGCTCATCAATGAGGGAGAGAGGGAGGTTGGCAAACTTTATGAGTTTGGAATGAGGGAGCTAGAGGGAATGAATGTGGATTATTTAGCTTTTTGCAACCATACTTTAGAACCTCTAGAGCAAATCATTCCCACTCAAACCCTAATCCTACTGACTTGCAAAGTAGGAAATACTCGATTATTGGATAACTTATGGATATGAAAAAGAAGACTTTGGTATTTTTAGGCTCTCTTGCTTTGGCAAGTGCGTATGATAACATTGATGAGGCTCTGAAAAATGGTGTAACTCAAGGCGATGTGAGTTTTTACTCAGATTATTATGATCCTTTTGCCACAAGTATTGCTGATAGTTTTGGAATGAGAGATGAGAGCTATGTGGCTATTACAATGGGATTGCAATATCGCTCAGCATTTTATAAAAATATGCGACTTTCTGTGGGATTTCGTGCGGCTTATCCTTTGTGGCAATGGCACAAGGGAGATATCAATCTTGATTTTGATAGCTCTAATCCTATTTTGCTCAAAGATACATTCCTAGAGTATTTTGATGGGGATACAAGCATAAAAGCAGGGCGATTTTTTGTCAGCAATGAGTGGATAAGCAACCAAGTAGAAGGATTTTGGGTAAGAAATCGCTCATTAGAAAATCTCCTTTTGGAGCTTTGCTGGATCAACTCCTATGGAGATGTTACCCCCACTTCAATGAGTGCATTCTCTCGCTATACAGAGAATTGGAGTGGATATACTTATGCCTCAAGCAAATACAACTTTACCAACAAAGATTGGGAGTTTTGGGCAAAAGTCTATACCTCTTTTGGATATTCAGTCAATTATGTGCTAGGTGCAAGCACAGGATTTGAGTATAAGTTTTCCAAATCCAAAATCGGACTAGCTCTCAATACTGCAGGAAGCTTTGAGTTTAGCAATGGTGATGATAGAGGTGATGGAGTGGATTTTGATGCCAAACTTTATGTAGAGGCAGCAGGATTGGATTTTTCTTTTGGATATATTCAAAGTGGCAAAGAGAGTGGGTGGGGAAGCCTTAATCGAATCAACAACACCATTTCTCCTCTAGGAGTGGGAAATGTCTTAGATTCTAGCTTTGCAGTGGATACAAGTGTGATTTATACTGCTCTTGCAGGGACATTTGATCAAGTAACTCTTTGTCTGCTCTATGGTGTGGGGCTTTTCACTTCAGCGATTCCTTCTATTGGAGGACGCCATATCCAAAACGAAGTCGATCTTGCAATGAGCTTTAATTTTACAAACAATGTTTCAGCCTTTGTCAATGTCTATAATACCCACTTAGGCAATGATGCGATTCCCAATGTAATTCAAGTCCAAGCAGGAATGAGTTTGTCGTTTTAAGTGAGGGGGAGAGGAGAGGGATTAGGCGATTTTGAGGTGGAGTTTTTTTGTGAGATAACGCAAAAACTCTGTTGCCTTGAGTTTGGGGGTTTTGGAGGGTTGGAGATAGACTTTTATATTTGAGAGCAAGAAAAGCATATCAAATCGTGTGATTTTGTTATCCAAGCCAGAGAAGAATTTGAGATGTTTGAGATTTCTAATCCTTTTGTCAAATTCTGTAACCTTATTATCAGAGAAATCAAAGATTTTTAGCTCGGTGAGATTATAGATAGGGGAAATATCTTTGATTTTGTTATCTGAAGCTAGGAGGATTTTTAGCTCTGTATTTTTGGAGAGGTTTTGCAAAGAAGTGATTTTGTTATTCACAATATCTAGCAAATGCAAAGTTTTGAACTCTTCAAGCCATTGGGGTAATGCCTCAATGCTGTTGTGAGAGATGATGAGGGTGTGGAGATTTCTAAGATTTCTTATGCCTTGTGGAACTTCTCTAAAAAGATTATGAGAGAGAGATACTGCATTTACACGCCTTGGGAGTGGGGGGAGGGTGGAGAGCATATTGTGATCAAGCACGATGCGATAAAGGTTTTTGAGATATGCAATATTTTGATGGATTGAAGTTAGGTTTTTGCCTTTGGCTTCAAAAACTTTAAGTGCCAATAACTCTTCTTGAGTTCTTGGGACGCTGATTTTATGGTGATCACACCAAGAGATGAATTCTTTAGCCCATTTTTCCATAGGGTATCCTTTCTGTTTTAAATTTTGGGCGATTCTACTCTTATAAATTTTTACTTAATTGTTACTTTTTTAAGAAATCAATCAAAATACAAAAAATCTATCAAAGCACAATGGGTATAAAAAAGTTTGAGATAAATGAGATGAAGTGGTACGCCCAAGAGGATTCGAACCTCTGACCTACGGCTTAGAAGGCCGTTGCTCTATCCAGCTGAGCTATGAGCGCATAAAGAAGGGTTATGGTACGCCCGAAGGGAGTCGAACCCCTAACCCCCAGATCCGAAGTCTGGTGCTCTATCCAGTTGAGCTACGAACGCACACTCTTTGTATGGGGTGGGTGATGGGGATCGAACCCACGACCCTCAGGACCACAATCTGATGCTCTAACCAACTGAGCTACACCCACCATAAAAGAGTAGAAAAATGGTCGGGGCGAAAGGATTCGAACCTTCGACCCCTTGGTCCCAAACCAAGTGCGCTAACCAGACTGCGCTACGCCCCGACAAGAAAATAAAAACCGAGATTATAAGGAAACTTTGCCACTTTGTCAAGAAAGAGTCTTGTTTTTGTGAGAAAAATTTGCATTTTCCCTCAAAAAGAGGGGTTTTAGAAAAAGAGTTTTGTGAGATTGTAGCCAATGAGGGCAAAGACATAGGCTGTAAGGGAAGTAAGGAGGAAAAGATAGAAGACATATTTTCTCCCCCCTGCCTCTTTGCCAAAGACGATGGTGGCTGCAAGGCAAGGGTTGTAAAACATTACAAAGAGGATAAAGGCGATTGCTGTGGGGATAGAGATATTTTGAGCTAGAGTGCTTTTGAGATCTTGACTGCTCTCATCTAAATCTTCTCCAAGAGAGTAAAGCACACCCATAGTTGAAATCATTGTCTCTTTTGCTGCTAGGCCACTGATGAGGGAGACTGAAAGTTTCCAGTCAAAATCAAATGGAGCAAAGAGCGGAGCAATGCCCTCTCCAATATAGCCTAGATAACTTTTCTCCAAAAGCAAGGCTTCTTTTTGATGCTCTAGCTCTTCTATCTCTTCTGCTTTTGCACCTTTTTGCTCTAGGGTTTGGACTTCAGATTCATATCTAGCTTCAATTTGAGGGTGTTTGGGGTATTGGGTAGAAAACCAAATCAGCATAGAAGCTCCTAGAATAAATGTCCCTGCTTTTTTGAGATACATTTTTGCTTTGTTCCATACGCTATAAGCGATGAGTTTGGCTGAGGGGAAGCGATACTTTGGCATCTCCATTACAAAAGGCTCATCAATCCCCCTAAAGGCAGTGAGTTTGAGAATCTTTGCCATCACAAGTCCCACTAATGCCCCCAAAATATAAATCCCAAAGAGGATATTTCCTGAGTGCTTTTGAGGGAAGAATGCACCGATAAAGAGCACATACACAGGCAGTCTTGCTCCACAGCTCATAAAGTTGATGATAAAAAGGGTTAGCATTTTATCGCCTCGATTTTTCAGCATTCTTGTGCTCATAAACGCAGGGACACTGCACCCAAACCCCGTAACAAGGGGGATAAAGCTCTTGCCGTGTAATCCAAAGCGATGAAAGAATCCATCAAGCAAAAACGCAATCCTTGCCATATATCCACTCCCCTCCAAAATCACAATTCCAAGGAAGAGAATCAAAATATCAGGCAAGAAGCTCACCACTGCTCCTACTCCACCGATGATTCCATCAGCGATAAGAGAGGAGAGGGCAGGGCTTGGGATATACTCTTTTGCAAGTTCTCCAAAGAAAGCAAAGCACTCTTCAATCCCCTCTTTTGGAATCGCTCCAAGAGTAAATGTGGCTTGAAAAAGCAACCACATCAAGAAAAGGAAAATGGGGATTCCTAGATATTTGTTGAGTAGAATTGAATCAATCTTTTGGGTTTTGTCAATTGGGCGTGGCTTTTGGTTTTGCACTTCAAGACTTGCACCTTTGGCATAAGCATAATGCTCTAGGTTGAAAATATTGCTCACTCTCTCTTCTTCTAAAACTTTGCAAATCCTAGAGATACTTTGAGTAAGCATAGGAGCAAGTTCTACCCAGCAAGGCTTGGAGGAGAGGATTTGATAGATTTCTTCATTTTGTTGGAGCAAAGAGATGGAGAGTTTGCGATAGTTGATGATTTGTCCCTCTTTGATAAGAGTATTCACACAAGGGTATTGTTTGGCAATGAGATGATCGCTTAGGGTTTTTATCTCTTCTTCAATGCACTCACTATAAGTGCGTTTGGAGGGACAAAAAGGTTTTTCATAGAGGCGGATAATCATCTCTAAGAGCTTTTGCATATCAGAAGAATTGCTTGAAGTTACTTTCACACAAGGCACTCCTAAGATATTGCTAAGTTGTTTTTCATCAATTTGTATCCCTTCTTTTTGGGCTTCATCATTCATATTGAGTGCGACAATTGTTTTGCGATCTAGCTCTAGGATTTGGGCTGTGAGGGCAAGGTTTCGCTCTAGGTTTGTAGAATCAAGCACATTTAAAATCACATCATAGTTTTCATTTAAAAGGAAGTCTTGAGTGATTTTCTCTTCTTGGGTGTATTGATTGAGTGAGTAAGTTCCGGGGAGATCAATGATAGTGATTGAGTAGTTTTGATGCTCAAATGTGGCATAGGCTTTCTCAATCGTTACCCCTGTGAAGTTTCCGACTTTGAGATTACTGCCACTGATTTTATTGATGATTGAGCTTTTGCCGACATTGGGTTGTCCTGCAAGAGCGATTGTGATATGTTTTTTCATTTTGTCCTCTTTTTGTGAAGTTTTCTTTCATTCTACACCTTTTTTGTCTTTCTGTCAATAAAATGATAGTTATTATCATTTTTGAGGAGATAATGAAAATTTCTTATTTTGAAATTATTGTGGTGGGTGTTTTTGGTGAAGTGTTGTGGCTCACACCACAAACCCCATACTTTTCTCTCCATCAAAGCTTCCATCTCTCTCTTTAATGATTTCTTTGCTAAAGTCTTCAAGTGAAAATGTGGGATTGTCCCTTGTGGCGACTTTGTAGGCTGTGTTTTTGACAACCAATGAGATTTGCCCACCACTAAGATCATAGCTTGAGAGTTTTTTGACTAGCTCTTTTTTGTCCATAGAGTAGGAAGCATTTTTGGGAAGATGAAGCTCCCAAAGTTTGGCTCTTTGCTCTTGGGTGGGGCGTTTGAACTCAATTTTGTAGTTAAATCTCCTAGAAAACGCACTATCAAGGGTTTCTAGCAGGTTGGTAGTGGCGATGAGGATTCCATCAAATTTTTCAATCTGCTCTAAGAAAATATTTTGCATTTGATTATGCATCTTATCTGCTCCTCCCCCACCTGTGCTTCTTGCACTCAGGAATTGATCGGCTTCATCTAGGAGCAAAATTGGCTCACTTTTGCTTTTTTGTGTGATTTCACGATAGCTATCAAAGATTTTTCTCACATTTTTCTCACTCTCTCCCACATACATTGAAAGGATTTTGGAGCAATCAAAGTTGAGAATCTGCTTTTTTAGGCTTTTGGCTAGTGCTAGGGCTGTGAGAGTTTTGCCTGTTCCTGCTGAACCATAGAAAATGATTTTACTCTCAATCCCACTCTTTCTCTCTTTCACTCCCCACGCTTTGAGTTGAGAGATGACTTTGGGATCCATTTGCTTAAGCAAACTCTCTAGCACTTCCCTTGTTGAGGGGGCTAGGACAATATCTTTGAGGTCTTTTTTTGGCTCTAGGATTTCAAAAGTTTCTTGCTCTTTGATGAGGTTAGTGAGAGTGTTTTTGCTCTTTTTCTTTTTTTTGTTGGGGTAGATGATTTTTTGCAAAATCTCCTCATTGATGAAAAATGTCCTAGCAATCCCTCCAAAGGGGTTGAGAATCTCATCATAATCCACTAGATTTTTCTCAATCAAATTGCTTTTTTCATCAAGCAAGGAGCGGTTTTTGATTTTGTCATATTCATCTTCGCTGATAAGCTCTATGAGGGCATTCATCTCTCTTAGATTCCCCTCTCCCCCTGAATACTCCTCTTTGAGTAATGCAAAAAACAGCGTCTGCTCTTTGCTATCAAGCTCGGCATCTTTGATGAGAGAGACGATTTCAAATGGGGTTTGAGTGAGCTTAAGTCGATATTTGATTTGTTGCTCTAGGGTGTTGAGGCGATATTGGATTCTAGAGAGTGAGGGAGAGTCAAGCTTGTAGGAGAGTTTGAGGTGGTTGATTTGCTGAAGTAAGTCGATTTTGAGAAATTGATCTTTGAGGTATTCTAGGTGATCTTGATAGGGGTTGGCTTTGGGGAGTGCGACTTCAAGTGTGCCATCTTCAAGGAGTCTCAAAAAACTATGAGTGAGATAAATATTTTCATTGAGTAGCTCTAGGAGTAGGGTGTTTGTGGGGCGTGAGAAGTTGCTTTGGGAAACCCAGCCAAGCTCTAAGAGATTTTTGATTTTGGGAAGATAGGCAAGAGTCTCTTCACCCTTAAGCCCAAAGAGATTTTCCACTAAACTTAGCACCATTATTTCTACTTCAGAATTCAGCAAGGCTTTTGCCATATATTGCAAGATTTTTGCCTCGTCTTCATCGCACTTGAGTGAGGGGAAAATGGTGGATTTTTGCACTTCTTTGGTATTGATAAAATCTAAATAGTATTGCATTATCTTTCTCGTTTGTGATTTTTGTTTGCGATTTTATCAAAGGAAAATGTAGCTGTGGGGTAAAATGCCAAGTTTTAATCAACAAAAATGGAGCAAAAATGAAACTGATTTCGTGGAATGTCAATGGTTTGAGAGCGTGTATGAATAAGGGATTTATGGAGTTTTTTGAAAGTGTTGATGCTGATGTGTTTTGTATCCAAGAGAGCAAAATGCAAAGAGATCAAGCAAGTTTTGATTTCAAAGGATATGAGGAGTATTGGAACTCAGCAGAGAAGAAAGGCTATTCAGGAGTAGCGATTTTCTCCAAAAAACCACCACTAAGCGTGAGCTATGATATGGGGATAGAACACCACGACAAAGAGGGGAGAATCATCTGTGCTGAATATGAGAGTTTTTATCTAGTCAATGTCTATACCCCAAACTCTCAGCGAGAACTTACAAGGCTAGAGTATCGAATGAATTGGGAAGATGATTTCAGAGCTTATCTCAAAGATTTAGAGAAGTTTAAGCCTGTGGTGGTGTGTGGGGATCTCAATGTCGCTCATACAGAGATTGATCTAAAAAACCCCAAAACCAATCGCAGAAATGCAGGATTTACTGATGAGGAGAGAGCGAAGTTTTCTGAGCTTTTAGAGAGTGGGTTTATTGATACTTTTAGATATTTTTATCCCACGCTAGAGGGGGCTTATACTTGGTGGAGCTATATGGGAAAAGCAAGAGAGAACAACACGGGGTGGAGAATCGACTACTTCCTTACTTCAAAGAGTTTGCAAGATTCTTTAGTGAGTGCCAAAATCTATCCTGAAATCTTTGGGAGCGATCATTGCCCTGTGGAGTTGGTGATAAAAGGAGCTAAAAATGCCTAAAAGAGTTTTGATTTTTGGGGGTAATGGTGGGATTGGGAAGTGGGCTGTGAAGTATGCACTTGAGGCAGGTTATGAGGTGAGTGTATATCTTAGAAATGCTTCCAAAATGGAGAGTAAAGATTCGTGTTTGAATGTCTTTGAGGGAGAGCTAGTAGATAGGGAATCTGTGGCTAAAGCACTCAGAGGGCAAGATGCGGTGGTTTGGTGTGTGGGAATCACGATGAAATACAGCTACCCCACGATGCATTCCCTTGAGGGGCATAAGATCTTGCTAGAGGAGATGAAAAAAGCAGGGGTCAAAAGACTGATTGATTGGGCGACTCCTAGTGTGAGATTTTGGAGAGACAAAAAGTCTTTGCTTACTTTGTTGCCGAGTTTTTTGGCAAGTATTTTTCTCAAACAAGCCAAAAAAGAGATGCTAGAGATTGCATCTTTGGTTGAAAATAGCGATTTGGATTGGACGCTAGTGCGTTTTGTAGCACCGAGAAATACACCGATTGGAAGTGAAATCAAGGTTAGTTTTGGTAAAAAGAGGATTAATTTTTTAATTTCAAGAGCGGATATCGCACGCTTTATGATTGAACAAATTCAATCAAGAGAATACATTAAATCTATGCCGATTATTGGGAGGTAGTATTGCCTATTGAAAGGGAGGGTAGGGGAGAGAATCTCCCCATAAAAGAGAGATTATTTGTTTTCAATCCAGCCTTTTTCTTCCCATACTTTTTGAGCTTCTTTGCTTTGAATGAAGTTGATGAAATTCTCTGCACTTTGAGCATTGGGTGAATCATTGGTTACAACAATCTCACTTGCTCTATAAATCACGCTTGATTTTCCACTTCTGACAAACTCGGCTTTGTCTTTGCCAATGGTGTTTGCCCAATGCTTCCAGATGATGAGTGCATCAATGCTAGGATCATTATTCCAGCTCTCTACTGCTGATTTAGAGTTGGGAGCAAAGACTTTGATATTTTTTCTTAGAGCGACAAGATTTTCTCTTTTGCCATGTTTAAGTGCCATATCTTCATAAAGCCCCACTTGTCCTGCACCATTAACCACCATAATTTTTACATCTTTTCTAAGCAAATCTTTAAAATTCTTGATTTTCTTAGGGTTTTTGGGGCGAACGATAATCCCTGCCTCACGGATATTGAGAACTTTGATTTTCTCAGCACTAATCTTGCCTCCAAGCTTACTCACAAATGTATCCATCATCGCTGAATTTCCACTAAAGATGATATCAGCCTTTGCTTTTGCCTCATCCATCCAAGCACTTGCAGGTCCTGCTGTGATGATTACTTTTTCTCCACTTTTTTGCTCATACATTGAAGCTAATTCTTTGAGAACTGGAGCAGGTCCCCCTGGCCCATAGACATATACTTCAGCGTTGAGAAACGCACCGATGAGTGCTGTAAATAATGCAATTTTTTTCATTATTACTCCTTGTTTTGAAATTTAAATGGGAGGCAATCATAGGGAGCGAAAGTAAATGTTTAATTAAAACTTAGATATTTTCTATTTCAATCATTCTTGATTTGAGTTGAGTATCTCATACTCTAGCTTTGCCTCTTCAAGGAGCTTTTGAGCTTCATTGAGGTATTGCAAGCCTTGTTTGTAGATTTGCATACTTTCTTTGAGTGAAAGGTTTTGGTTGTTGAGATGATCAAGTGCTTTTTTGGATAGCTCCACAAGTGTTTCAAAATCTTTTTTTTCTTCTTTTTTCTCATTCATTACTCAAACCTTCCTTGATATTTTAATCTTACTAGCAATTGTATATTATAATTTTCTCTCATTATAACTATAAGGACATTTTTTGAGAAAGCTTCAAAATTTTTTGCTGTTGTTGTTTGTGCTTTGTGTGGGTGTGTATCTTTTCAAATCAGGCAAAATCGATTGGGAAAAAAAGCTAAGCCTTGAAGTGCTAGATCTTTTCCCTCAAAGCCAAGAGAGAGAGTGGGTGGATTTGCATCGCAAGTTTGGGGATTCTAAGTTTATCTATGTAGCACAAGAAAATCCCAAAGAGTTTGACTCTTTTCTCAAAGAAGTGGCTCTTCTTCCCAATATCAAAATCATTCATCGCAAAATCGAGCCAAGCCCTGCCCTCAAAGACTTTATAGCCAAAAATTATTTTTATCTAGGGGAGCTTAAACCCAATTCCCAATCTAGCACCCAAATCGCCCAAGCCCTGCTTCAAAACTCTCAACTCCCAAGTTTCAATCCCTTTGATCCCCTCTCTCTCATCTCTATCCCCTCTATCCACAGAGATTTTTTCTTGCAAGGCACACCCTATGTCATCATAGAGATGAGGGATTCTGAAGCAAAGAGCGTGCATAAACTTTACTCAGAATTCCTTCCCCTAGCTCAAAAATACAATATCACCCACTACTTCTCCCCACTTTTTATGAGTGTGGAAAATCCTCAACTCATCTTAGATGAAGCCAATGTCTTGATGGGACTTGCAGGGATTTTCTTTTTTGTCTTGTATTTTGTGATTTTGAGAATGCCATTTTTGACTTTCAATATGATTGCCACGCTTCTTTTCTCTAATGCGACTGCGATTTTGATTATGCTTTTTGCATTCCCACAAGTGAGCGTTATGTCTTTGAGTTTTGGGATAGGTATCAGCAATATTTGTATTGATTATCTTATGCATCACCACTATCTTGGCTACTACCAAAACAGAAAAATATCTTTCAATACTTCAGTTTTCTATGGGTTTCTCACTACCCTCATTGGCTTTTTTGTCTGCCTTTTTGTCCCTTTCCCACTCCTCAATCAGCTCTCACTCTATGCAATCATCAATCTAGGGATTGCCTATCTTTGCTTTGCCTTTATGTTTCAAGGGATTGGCTTTGCAAAGCCCAAATTCTACCCCTTTCTCCACAAGCTCTCATTTCCCTTTTTCCCTGTCCTCATTATCTTGCTTTTCTCTCTTATTGCAGGAGGCGTGGCTTTCACTCATCTTAAAGCCGATTTTGATCTCTCAAAGCTTGATTATCAAAACAAAGCGATGAATGCCCAAAAGGATTATTTCTCTCCACTCTCGCAAAACTATGTCCCCTATCTCATCTTTGCCCCCTCACTTGATGCCCTTATTGCCAAAGCTAGAGAAATCAATCGCCTTGATACCAACAACCCCATAGCTCTAGGAATCTTGCCTACAAAATCAGAAGTCAAAAAGCGTGAGAGATATTTTAAATCAATGTCCTTTTTTGACTTTACCAAACGCTACAAAGACGCTCTGTATGAACTAGAGAGAAGTGATAAGACTTTGAGCCAAACCCTATCAATGAGCTATCGCTATATCCCCTCTTGGCAAGAAAATCTTGATTTGAAGACTTTGCAATCTTTGGGCTTTTTCATCATCTCTTATAAAGGGCAATACTATTATCAAGCCCAAAGCAATGATATTGCCAAACTCAAGCACATTCAAGGAATCAATCTCACCCAAACCCAAGAGTATATCACTTCAATCACAAGCAGTATCTATGCCCCAATGGTGAGTATTTTGACTTTGGCTTTTGTAGCGATGGTTATTCTTTTGGCTATAAGCACAAGGGGAGCATTCCTCAATGCACTCACTTTCATTCTTTTCCCATTTTGTAGCGTAATGCTCTACCTCTCTCTCACTGCTCCAATCAACATTATGCACCTCTTTGCATTGCTTATTGTTGTGGTTGTGGGGGTGGATTATGGAATCTATCACACCAAAGAGGGCAACACACTTGGAGCAACTCACGCGATTTTGTTCTCTACTCTCACTACACTTTTTTCTTTTGGATTTTTCCTCTTTAGCAAAATTAGAGCGTTAAATTCTTTTGGAGAGGTGATTGTGATAGGAATGAGCTGTTTGCTCTTTTTGATTTTCTTTCAAAAAGATATTAAAGGAAACGCCTCTTGAGTATGGATTTTGCTTATAGCTTTGATTGTAGAGCGTGTGAAGAGTGTGGGGGGAAGTGCTGTGTGGGGGAGAGTGGATATATTTTCACTTCCATTGCCGAGCTAGAGAAAATGGCTGATTTTTTGGGAATGGAATTTAACCAATTTACACAAACTTATGTTAAAAAGGTGGGATATAAATTTTCTTTGATTGAAAAGAGTTATCAAGAGGGTTTTGCGTGTATCTTTTTTGATGAGGTGCAAAAAAATTGCAGTATCTACCCCGTGCGTCCTAAACAATGCAGAGATTTTCCATTTTGGGAGATTTTCAAAGAAAGGGAGCATTTGGATTATCTCTTGAAGGAATGCAAAGGAATCCAATTAGAGAGGAAAGAATGAAAAAAGTTTTATGTCTATTATTTTGCTTTTTAACCCTTTGGGGATTCAATGAAGATGATATGGTCAATGAAGCCCTTAATGCAGTAGATACCAAAGAATACGCCAAAGCTAGAGATCTCTATCTTGTGCTATATGAAGAGAGCCATAAATTAGAGTATTTTAGAGAGGCGATTTTGGTTTCCTCTCTCCTCAATGACCCTCAAGGCACAATCAATCTTGTTTTATCCTATCAGAAAAAAAGCAAAGAATATGATTTGGAGATTGAAAAGGTTTTGGCAGATTCTTATCTTAGGCTTGGAGATGTGCCAAACTCTATTGCTATTGTTGAGAGTATCCAAAAAAAAGAAAGCACTCCTTTGGTGCATGAGATATTAGGAAGTTTGTATTTGCAGAGCAATCGCGTTGATGACGCTCTAGCACAATTCAATGAAGCCTATAAGGGAGATCATAGCGAGAGGAGTTTGGAGCAAATCATTGCAATTTATAGCAACTCCCAAAACAATGAGCGTATCGGAGAACTTCTTAATAGTCATCTTGAAAAATATGGTTGCTCTCAAGAGCTATGCAAAAGAAGTATTGAGTTTTATGTCAAAACCAAACAGATTAGCCGTGTAGAAAAACTTCTCAAAGAGATTGAGGAGAAATCCCCCACTATTCAAAACGCCACTAATCTCATCGCAGTTTATGCTTATGAAAAAAAATACGATGAAGCCATTGAGGTTGCCAAAAAATACCCCCTCAATCGCTCTATCCTCCTAGAGCTTTATCTTGGAAAAGGAGATTTCTCCCTAGCTTCCAATCAAGCTAAGCTTATCTATGAGGAGAGCAAAAACTATGAAATGCTTATCCTCTCTCAAATCTATTTTTTTGAAACAATCAAAGATAACCCCAATAAAGACACAATCCTCTCAATCATCAAAAAATTACAATATGCAATCAGTGAGCTAAAAAAACAAAAACAAACCCCGCAATCTTTTGGAGAATATCTCAACTTTTTGGGGTATTTGATGATTGATTATGATGTGGATATCAAAAAGGGAATGGAGTATGTCAAAGAAGCCCTAGCTCTCTCGCCTGAAAATGTAGAATTTATTGATTCCTTAGCGTGGGGGTATTATAAGCTAGGAGATTGTAATCAGGCTAAGAGAGAATTTGATAAGATACCAAAAGCAAAAATACAAGAGCATAATGACTTAAAAACTCACCAAAAAGCCCTTTTGGAATGCAAAACTAAGTAAATTTTGTATTTTTTAGCTCATATTAAGAAAAATTTGGTTAAAAGGGAGCTTTTAAACCAAAAAGTAGGAGAAGAAAATGTCAGTAATGATTGGCGATGAATGTATTGCGTGTGATGCGTGTCGTGAGGAATGCCCCAATGAGGCGATTGAAGAGGGTGATCCAATCTATTGTATTGATCCAGATCGTTGCACAGAGTGTGTAGGGTATTATGATGAGCCAAGCTGTATTGGGGTTTGTCCTGTTGATGCAATCAGTGCAGATCCTGACAATGCAGAGAGTATTGAGGAACTCAAATACAAATTTGAACAACTCCAAGAGAGTGAATAAGAGGGAAAATGGCAAAAATTGTCGCAGTCATTGACATCGGATCAAATTCTGCAAGAATGGCAGTTTTTGCTAGAACAAGTCGCTATGGCTTCTATCTCTTAGAGGAGTGCAAATCAAGGGTAAGGATTTCTGAGGGGAGTTATGAAAACGATGGATTTCTCCAAGAGATTCCGATGCAAAGGACACTCCAAGCACTCAAAAATTTCACCCAAGTTGCCAAAAGCAAAGGAGCTAGGAAAATCTTTTGTGTAGCCACAAGTGCTTTGAGGGACGCTCCAAACTCTAGGGACTTTTTGCAAAGAGCTAAGAGAGAAGCAGGAGTGCAAATCAAAATCATTGATGGCGATAAAGAGGCGTATTTTGGGGCTTTGGCGTGTTTGAATCTTTTGCACCAAAATGAGGGGATTACTATTGATGTAGGAGGGGGATCGAGTGAGTGTGCCCTGCTTAATGGTGGAGCAATCGTGCAAAAAATCTCCCTTGATATTGGAGCGATTCGCATAAAAGAGCTTTTTTTTGATGGCAAAAACGACATTGAAGGAGCGAAATCTTTCATCAAAAAAGAGCTTGAAAAACTCCCCTCAATCTTCTCTCACAAATACGCTTTGGGCATAGGGGGAAGTATCCGAGCATTGAGCAAGATTATTGCCAAAGAGAGGGGAGTGGCGTTTTTGCACGGACTAGAAGTAGAGGCTCAGTATTATCTTGATTTTTGCAAAAAGATTTGCAATGGCTCAAGCTCCAATCTCAAAGATATGGGATTCAATGAAGATAGGCTTGATAGCATTAGAGGAGGGGCATTGATTTTTGCTTCACTTTTGGAGTATTTTGGAGTGAAAAAAGTGATTACAAGTGGGGTAGGGGTGAGAGAGGGGGTGTTTTTGCAAGATTTACTTAGAGGGCATAATGGCAGATTCCCCAAAGGTTTTAATCCCTCTTTCCGCTCTTTGCTTGATCGCTTTGAGGGTAAGCACTCTTTGGGAAAAGAGATTAAAAGAGAAGCTCTAAGACTTTTTGATGTCCTCTCTCCTCTCCACTCTCTCTCCTCTGAGCTGAAAAAACCTCTAGCAATCGCTTCAAGATTGAGTATGCTTGGAGAGGTTTTGGGGTGTCATTCTTGCTCTTTGCATAGCTCTTATTTAGCTTTCAATGGCTTGGAGTACGGATATTCTTATCAAGAAAGACAGCTAGTGAAAACCTTGATTGAGTATTCCAACAAAAAAACCCCCAAAGAAAGCAAATTCAAACACCTCTCTCTCAAAGATTTAAAAATCCTCACAGATATTCTAGCCCTAGCCAAAATCCTAGCCACCAAAGATTGCAAACTAGAATACAGACTTGATAGCGATAATGATTTGCATATCATCGGAGAGAGCTATCTAGCAAGAGATCAAATCCAAAAAATCAGCAAAAATTTTGATTTTGGCATAGAGTTTGGCGAGAAAACCCTAAGCCGAGTCTTTCACAAAACCCATTATCAGGTTTCTTTTTAGTGCGTATTGCGATTGTTAGGCTTTCAGCACTTGGCGATGTCATCGTTGCTCTCTCCTCTCTCCCCACCCTCAAAGCCCAATATCCTCAAAGCCAAATTGATTGGTTTGTTGATGAGCGTTTTGCTCCCATACTTCAAAACTCCCCCTATATTGACAATCTCTACTCAATCCCCCTCAAAAGAGCTTTCTCAAAGTTTGATTTTAAGGCAATCAAGGGGATTTTCTCCACTCTCTCTCAAACTCCAAGGTATGATAAAGTGATTGATATGCAAGGGCTTCTTAAGTCTGCAATTTTGGGGAAATTCCTCAAGAGCAATGCCTTTGTTGGATTTGATTGGCACTCTATCAAAGAGCCTATGGCTTCACTTTTTTATACCCAAAAAATCTCAATCCCCTATGAGAGAAATATTTTAGAGAGAAATGAAGCAGTCTTGCAAATCTCCTCCACCATAGCTCACGCCCAAGCCTTTGGATTTACCCCTCAAGCTCACAAGAAGATTCAGTCCCTTCTCTCTATCTCCACCCAAACCAAAGTCTTGCTAGTCTTAGAAGCTTCCAAGAGGGAAAAAATGTATCCCCTAGAGCAATACGCCTCTTTAATGGAGCTACTCAAAAATCAAAACTTCACATTCTTTCTCCTCTCTCACGCTTACAGAGATGAGGCAGAGAAACTAGGGGGTAGTGGGGTTTTGCTCCCACCCCTCTCTTTAGATGAAGTCAAAGCCTTAGTAAGTAGTGTGGATATTGTAGTGGGGGGAGATACAGGAATCACTCATCTAGCTTGGGCGATGCAAAAGCCCTCAATCACACTCTATGGCAATACCCCAATGCAGAGATTTATCCTCAAAGGAGAAAAAAACTTCTCCCTAAGTGGCAATAATGAGGCAAACTATCAAAAAAATGATTTTTCTATCGCTAAAATTTCACCCAAAGAAATTGCAGATTTGCTTATAAGGATAAGAGAGTGAAGAGTATTGTCGGTAAATTGATTGTATGGAGTTTTTGTGCTTTGGGGTGGATTCTTGCTCATATCCCACATAAGGCATTTTTGGGGGTTGTATATACTTTGAGTGCTTTGATGAGGTTACTTGATAGGCGACGACACAAAGACGCTATGGCAAACCTAGAGTTTGTCTATCCTACAATGCCACTTGAAGAGAAGAGGGCAATCATCAAGAGGTGTTATCAAAACTTCTCTTTTGTCTTGCTAGAGAGTGCAAGGGCGTTATATATGCCCAAAGAAGCTCATCTAGCAAGATTTCATTTTGAAAATCTCCACTATCTCCAAGACATAGTCGCTCAAGAAGAGAGCTTTGTGCTACTTTCGGCTCATTTTGGGTATTGGGAAGCGATGGCAAATGCTCTTCCTCAGTTTGCTCAAGGGTATGGAATGTATTCTTTGGGGAGATTAACCCAATTTGAAGCCGTCAATGAGATGATTATCCAAAGTCGTGAAAACTATGGAGTAAAACTCATCAACAAAAAAGGCTCACTCAAGCAACTTCTCAAAATCTACACCCAACCCAAACAAGCCGTAGGAATCTTGGTGGATCAAAATATGAGTGAGAGTGAGGCAGTATGGGTGGAATTTTTTGGCAAAGAGGTAACCCATAGCCCTGTGGCTTCAATCCTTTCAAGGCGTTATAATATCCCTATCTTGCCTGTATATATTGATTTTAATGAGGACTATACGCAATTTTTTGTCAAATTTTATGCTCCATTTAAAACCCCCAATACCCACGATATGGACAAAGACTTGCTAGAAGCCACACAGATTCAAGCCTCACTTACCCAAGAAGTCATACAATCCTCGCCTTCAAGCTGGTTTTGGTTTCATAAGAGATTCAAAGCCAAATATCCTGAGATTTATTCCTAATGGCATTTGAGATTATCTATTGCAATGAGAGGATACACACCTATCTCCAAAAGCTAGAAACACCTCTTGCTCAAAAGGCATTTGAGTTGATAGAGGATTTATCAAAAAATGGCAATAAACTTGATTTGCTCCATACTAAAACTCGGTGCGAACATATTTTTAAAATCAGAGTGAAATCCCCTAGACAATCCCTAAGAGTGTTTTATACTTTTGTGGGGGAAAATCTCTATATCCTTCACGCCTATATCAAAAAAGATCAGAAGACTCGCAACAAAGAGCTAGATTTGGCAGTGAAGCGATTAAGAAGCATTTAATCGACTTCTATCTGCTAAAACTCTGTAATACTCCTCCACTATCTCAAAGAGGGCTTTTATACCCTCTTGCAATAGGCTAGGGGAAAAACTTTGTGATACTTCCTTGCTTACGCTAAAGAAGTATCAGCAAATCTTTGCTAGAGTGAGCCAAGCCCACTCTAAATAATGAGAAAAACTGACAAGAAAAACAGAGCCTTTTTAAGATAAAAATCTCAACAAAGCAGTAGGCTCTGTGATACCTCCACTTTGAGAACCCTCTTTAATCTCTCATAGAGGTATCAGCAAACCTACTATCTATGATAAGCCCTTTTGATAAGGGCTTGATTTCCACTCCCCTTTTTTCTTTTTTCCCACCCCTCTTTCTCTTTTTTTACTTTCCACCCCTCTTTCTCCCACTCCCTTTTCTCTATCCTTATATCCTAGAAGCTATATCTTGCTCCAAGATTAAACTGCATAAAGGTTCTTTGCTTATCTCCAAAGCTCTTTTCTACATCGATATACATTCTAGCCCCCTTAGTTAGCTCAATATTGCTTCCGATATTAAGAATAGCTCTTCCATTGCTTTCTAGTGATTGCAAAGGATTGCTAACTTCTCCTTGAGAGCTAATGAGTGCATAATCAGAGCTTCCTCCCTCAATGTAATCATACTCATAGAATGCTCCTACATACACACTTGCAAATCCTCTATCAGTATTGAACTTCTTACCTAGACTTAATCCTGCTCTATTTCTTAGAGTGAGGATACTATCTTGAGTAGCTTTAATCATCCTTGTAGCACTTTCATTGAGTGCTTGATTGAAATCGCTTTGATTGAAGTATCCCAAAGCAACCTCTACTTGAGGATCAATATACCAGCTTCCTTTCTCACTCTCACCAAAGCTATATCGATATCCAAACTCATCACTTACAATGAAAGCAAAGTTATTAGTGCTGTTTTGTTGTGAGTTTGCTCCTGTTTTTAGGGTAAAGTCGCTCATAATGTAATCAAACTTAAGGATAGTGTCATTATACCAACCACTATCACTCACATAAGAGTTGTAAAGCCCTACTTCTATCATAGAGGAGCTGATATTATCCAATACTCCATCATTGGGATTGCTTGAAGGGTTGCTTTTGGTGCTAGAAGAGCCATAAGCTAGAGCAATTCCCATAAAGTTTCTTGCACTCTCTCCTACACTAAGTGAATAGTCATATCCTGCTTGAGCTGTGAGATAATCAGTCTTACTTCCCACTCCAAAGTCATTACTCATATTCCCCCCAAACACTCTAGCCCATACTCCATTGCTCTCTTGAGTATTTCTTAGCTCTCCCATTCTTTTATTTAGAGAGTTGAAGTTGGCAAGGTAAAGATCATAATTGACAGCTAGAGCTGAAGTGACTACTTCTTGGATAGATTCATCTACTCCCTTGCTTATCGCTCCTCCGATATAGTATCCCCCTTTTCCATCTGAAGAGAGTGTGATTTGGACAATCTCTCCATCAAGATTGCTTGTGCCACCTGTGGCTTTATCACTTCCTGAATCTCCGATTTGAGCGACTTTGACATTATTACTTCCACCATCTTCATAAGTGATAGAGAAGATTTCATCTGCATTTCCTACTGCTGAGATTGTGAGGACTCCTGTGGAGTTTGTGCCACTCACTGTAACCAAGTTAGCCTTATCGCTTTGGGTGGTATCAACATAAGTGATGACATTAGCATTAGCATTGCAATCTCCTGTGATTGTAAGGGTTTTGCTTGTGTTTGCTCCACTTGAAACAAAGTCAATGCTTCCTCCACTTCCTGCTAGAGAAGTGATTTTTGAATCTGCTCCCAAAGAGAGAGTAGAGTTATTGAGAGTAAGGTTGATTTGATCACTTCCACTACCCGAATCCAATCCAGCCACTGCATAAAGATTTGCACCATTATTGAGAGCAAGGTTAATGTTGTGGGTTGAGGTAGGAGTGATTGCATTAGTTACTTCTACATTTCCTCTCTCAATATTAAGCGAACCACCATTTGCTGAAGTAAGAGAGGTGATTCTTGCACTTCCTACAAGAGTATTGTTATCTCCTTGAATGTCAAGAGAGTTGAGGGTATTGCCATTGAGTGAAAGGGTTGTGGCATTGCTTCCTGAACTGATAAGGGCAATATCAAGACTTCCTACACCTCTTGTAGTTTGAGCAATTAAGTTGATAGAAGCTGAAACACCACTTGAATTGTTTGTAGCGTCAAGAACAAGCTTATTGCTTGTAGTTGCATTGGCATTGAGTGTGTTGATAGTTACATTACTTGCTGTGAGGGTTGTTGTGTTGTCTGCTCCATTGAGGTTGAGATTGCTTAGAGCGATAGAAGTTCCTGCAATGGTGTTAGAGGTTGTTGCACCTGCATTGATAGTCGCACTTCCATTATTGCTCAATCCTTGTGAGAATGTAAGTGTGGCATCAGTCCCTCCTAAGTCAATCGCTAGAGATTGGTTTGCTCCTACACTAACCTTGCTTGAAATAGTCGTGCTAGTAAGTGAGGAGAGATTAAGAGTATTATTTCTTGTAGCACCATTTAGCACGATACCTGCTAGGGTGATTGTTTTTCCTCCACCATTTGCTCCACTAATTGCAATACTTGAAGTTCCACTTCCACTAAATCCTGCTGTGAGGTTATCTCCACTGAGGGCTGTGATAGTAAGAGCTGAATCATTTGCAATCAAAGTCCCTGCATTGCTTGAAACTACACTAGCAAAAGTGTTAGCTCCACTATTGGAAACTGAGAGAGAAGTATTATTCGCAAAGGTTAGAGTATCTACATTGATAGTTTGATTATTGGCAATGATTCCTGCATTTCCTGTAATGCTAAGATTTGCTGAAGTTCCACTTCCCTTAGCGTATCCACCTGTGAGGGTAAGATTTGCATCTCCTAGTTTGATTGTCAAATCACTACCACTTGTTAGAGTTACACTATCTAATGTGCTATTTCCCTTAGTGAATTCTAGTGTGTTGTTTGTAGAAGTTGTGCCAAATGCAACGCCTGTGAGGTGGTTGCCACTAGCAGAGAATGTGAAAGTTTTACTCTCACTTCCATCTCCAAACTTCAATCCCACACTATTGCCCACAACTGCACTTTGGATTGTGGCACTTACAGGAGTAGTGTTTGCTGTGGCATCAAGTGTAAGAGTGTTTGAGATAATTCTAGTTATCACTCTGCCATTTCGAGTATATGTGCTAGGAGCTGTAAATCCTGTGAGTGAAGTGATTGTGCTATTTCCTCCTTGAAGTGTCAAATCTGCATTGCTACTAGTGAAAGTGATAGAAGCGTTTGAGAGGCTTCCTGTGATGACTGAATTACTTCCTGCTACATTTACCCTTGCACTTCCATTCCCACTTGCTCCAAAGCTTCCCTTTAGAGTTGCATTGCTTCCATTGAAGTTAAGAGTGTTATTGAGTGAAGTGATGATAGAGCCTGAACCATCTCCACTACCACTTCCTGATTTTAGATTGATTGTAGAGTTAGCTCCTAGATTGATAGTGTTATGCACTCCACCTACTGCACTTGTATTTCCAATAGTGGCTGTTATACCATCAGCGACATTGAATGTGTTGTTTCCACTTGTGAGAGTGATTTTATCAAGCTCTGCGTTTTGGTTGAAGTTGATTGTGTTGCTTCCACCATCAAGAGTGAGGGCATTAGCTAGAGTTCCATTTGTGCTATTGAAGTCAATGATACTGCTTTCCCCTTTTCTGATAGTGATACCATTACCATCTCCTAGAGTAACAGTTGCATCTCCTCCTGCATAATTGACATAAAGTGTCCCTTTGCTATTGAGATTGATATCGCCCTCAACTTTTTTAGCTCCACTTCCACTAATAATCACTCCCAAAGTTCCATCAATGACAAGCCCACCTGTGGTAGCGATTGTAGAGTTTTGATCTCCTTTGAAATCAAAGCTGAGAGATTTGCCTGTGTTGATAGTGGTAGCTCCTGAGATTGTGGCATTGACTGCACCATTTCCACCTGTGGTTGAAGTATCAAGCACCAAGACACCATCTGTGGCTTGGCTGTTGATTGTCTTGAAAGTATTATTTGTAGATTGGAGAGTGAGGATAGATTTCCCTGCATTGAAGGCTAGTGTTGCATTGCTGACTGCCCCTGTGATTGTCCCACTGACAATTTCTTTATCAGCACTTCCGACATTGATGGTCGCACTTCCTTGTGTCGCACTTGTCGCTCCAAACCCACCCTTAAATGTCGCTTCATTTCCTTTGAAGTTGAGAGTGTTATTAAGTCCTGAAGAAGTGAGTGTTCCACTTCCATCAGCTCCACTTCTTTCCTTTAGATTGAGAATCGCATAGTCATCTAGGTTGATTGTATTAGATACGCTTCCGACTTGGTCTGTAACGATTGTAGCTGTGATTTTATCGGTTTTAGCCCCACTTTTTGGAGCATAGACATTGATTGTATTTGTTCCACTTGTGAGAGTAAGAGAGCTAATCTCAGCCGAACCTAAGAAGTTGATAGTATTATCTCCCCCATCAAGCGTAATCCCACTTCCATTGAGTGTAGAAGTGCTTGCTCCGTGGAAGTTGATGATACTTTTTCTATTTGCTCCAATCACGATAGCTTGTCCATCACCCAAAGTAACTTGAGCGTCAGAGCCTGAAAGAAAATCTATAAGGAGTGTTGAGCCTGTATCAAATGTGATATTTGCACTACCTTCAGCCAAGAGTTTTTTCTCTCCATTTCCACCAATTGATACTCCAAGAGTTGAGCCACTTCCCACTGTGATTCCATTGCTAAGAGTTACAATCGACTCCCCACTTCCACTAAATCCAAAGACTAGAGAACTATTTGAGCCAATTGTTGTAGTCTCAATCGTCGCCCCTGCTGTATCTTTCATCGTGATTCTTGCATTTTTTGCATTGCTTGTAACAGAGCTCAGGGTGTTATTGGCTTGAGTGAGGATAAGGTCTGAGTAGTAGTGCTGATTGTCTGTCCCACCTGTGAAAGTTACTTTTGCTACTCCTGAGTTTTTGGTAATCGCACCATTTAGCGTAACGCTTGTTTCACTTGGATTAAGTCTATCTGCACTTGAGGTTAGGGCAAGTGTGAGGTTTTGGTTTGCATTTACGCTGATAGCATTTGTAATAGTTGTATTTCCTGCATTTTGAGTGAGGATATTGTTTGCATTACTCAAAATAAGAGAGGTGATTGTATTTGTTCCCCCATTGATTTGTAGGCTTTGAGTTCCATTTGTCCCACTGAAAGTCAGAGTTCCAAGATTTGAAGTGTTGCTTCCTGCTTCAATGAGTGCATTAGCTGTTTGTGTAGTAACTCCTGTGAGGGCGTTATCACTAGCTCCTAGAGTAAGTGTGGCAAGATTGCTAGAGGCTGAAGTGCTTCCTGTGAAGATAACATTAGCTATACCTTGTGTGCCACTACCTGTATTGGCTGTTGTGATTGCACCTGATAGATTGAGTGTCGCACTCTTTGAGCTATCAGATGAGCCGATTTGTAGAGTGAGATTGTTGCCTGTATTTGAAGTGATAGCATTAGTGATTGTCGTGCTTCCTCCACCGATAGAGAGGGTGTTGTTTTGAGTGTTGAGCGTAAGGGTGGCAATCGTATTCTCTCCCCCATTGATAGAGAGAGTTTGAGCTGAATTGCCTGAGAAAGTAGCATTAAATGTGCTATCAGTGGAGTTAATCGTTACTGCACTTGAACCCTCTCCAAGTGTCAATGTGCCATTGGTGCTTGTAAGAGTGGCAAAAGTTGAATTTGCATTTTTGAATGTTGCATTAGCCGATGAATTGAGGATGAGATTTGTAGCGATAATATCTCCACCACTGAGAGTCCCTGTGTTGCTGACATTGATTGTAGAGATACCTGAACCTGTGGTTTTTAGTCCTAGATTATCGATATCCTTAGCAAGAGCTAACTCTGTGCCACTAAGATTGATAGCAAGTTGTTGAGTGTTGTCGATGGCAATCTTAGTGTTGATTGTCGTTGTGGTGGTTTGGGATAAGTCAAGAGTGTTGTTGGTTGAATTATCATTGACAACCACTTGCTTGAGGGTAGGAGTGGATTTGAGATTGAGGGTTGCTCCTTTGCTCTCTCCTTGTCCATTGAAATTAACAATAAGCTTATCCCCATTAGTCAATGTATCAATCGTTGTATTATTTGCATTGAGAGAGCCATCGATGATGAGTGTATCTCCATTTGTCGCAGTGCTTAGAGCTGTGAGGGTGGAGATAGCGTTAGATGAGCCTTTGAGGGTGAGGGTGGAGTCATCGCCTGTGAAGGTGAAATTATTTTTCCCTGTATTTGAAGTGATGTTTCCTGTTACCAAAATAGAGCTATTTGCTCCTACACTGATTAGGTTGTAGCTATTAGCGTTTTGTGTTGCATTCATTGTGTTGATGACAAGATTGCTATTTGCTCCACCCGTAAGAGTGTTGGTTTTAGCTCCATTGTTATGATTTCCAGCCGTTATAGAATCAATATAGGCTGTAAAAACACCTGTTGTGGTGATTGAAGTTGTAGCGTTTGCTCCACCATTTGTCAAGATAGTAATTTTTGAAGTGCTTGAGCCAAGAGTGAGGGCATTGCTTCCTGCATCGATTGTGTTTGTCCCTGCATTATTGGAGATATTACCATTGATAGAGTTTGCTTTTCCTTTTAGAGTGATTGTGTTTGTTCCACTTGCTGTGATACTTGCAATCGTTGTGCCATTGCCTGAAGAAACATAAATACAGTTACTTCCTCCACTATTGGCTGTGATAGCTCCTGTGGAGGTAAGATTTTCTACATTGATATAGTTTCCTCCATCACTTGCTGTGATTGAGCCAAAAGTATAAGTCCCACTTGCTGTGTAGGTGTCAGACATAAAGGTGGAGGCAAGATTGTTCTGTATCGTTGCATTATTAGCACCTGTAAATAATGCTGTGTTATACCCACTGCTATTGACAAGATTTTTACCAATGATATTGTTTCCATAGTTTGAGTTGATTGTGGTGATATTGGATGTTGTTGCACCACTATTGATACTGATGATATTGAGATTTTTAGACTTATCACTTCCAAGTCCCCAATTTGCTGTAGCAGAGAGTTCGGATAGCTTGATTGTATTAGTAGTTGCTCCTAGTAGAATGGTGTTGTTTGAATATCTCCCATGATTTTTTCCTTCATTATTTTTGACTTTAATGGTGCTACTGCCATTGCCTAAGGTTGCAGAAGTTCCCCTAAGGATGATAAGATTGTTGTAGTTGCCTAAACCAGTTGCTGAGTTTGTCATAGAGGAGAGAATATTTCCTGAAATATTGCTTACCCCATTGGCAAAGATATAGTTTTTACCCCCAAACCCACCATTTTGATTTGCATGGTCATCGTAGGTGGTTGAGATTGTGCCTGTGATATTGAGATTTTCTACATTGATATAGTTTGCCGAACTTCCCCTCTCTATGGTAATATCACCGATTGTATAAGTGCCTTTGGCTGTGTATTTATCTTGGGCAAATTCAGATAGGGCATTGCTCTTTAGTCGAATAGACTTGTATTGTGTTCCACCATTGCCACCTGTAAAAGTAGTCGTGGCTACTTCAAATAGATTATCATTATAATAGAAAGAATAGTCATCAAGATTTGTAAATCCTGCAGTTGCACTATCTTTGACTAATCCTGCACCGATGATTGTTGTCCCTCTATTGTTGGTGATTGATTCAATGGTTGCTTGATTTGTCAAGCTAGAACCTCCACTGAAATCTAAGAGGTTAAAAGTGCTTCGTCCTGTATCTCCTGTATAGTCAGGATCTCCTTTGATACCAAGATTTGTGAGATAAAGAGAGTTTGATGAACTTGCATTGAATAGAATAGTATTGTTTGAGGATTTGTTATATTGGCTTGCACTACTCGTTTTGTTTGTATTGTCAATCGTTATATTAACCTTAGCATCATTAGCCCCAATTGTTCCTGAAGTTCCTTTGAAAACAATGTAGTTGTTTTGATTGGCATTGAGAGTTTCAAATTTTTGATATCCTGAGATAATGTTGCCACTTATGATTCCTTGTGTGTTTCCTGCAAAAGTGATGATATTTCTAGAAGCTTCAAGAGAAGTGATATTTCCACCGATTGTAGCTGTGCCATTGCCTGTGAAGTTGATTTTATTGATTGCTCCATAGTATTGGTTGGCTGAACCTGCTGTTACATCCCAATTGCTCCAAGTATATCCATTGTGAGCACTGACATTTCCTGTGATTCCTACATTGTTGCCATTGAAGGTAAAGGTATTAACTCCTGTGTAGCCAATGATATCTCCTTGCAAAGAGCCACTTTGGAAAGTAAAGGTGGATTGAATATCTCTAAATCCTGAAGCCTTATTACCAGTATTGTAGTTGTTTCCTGCACTTTGATCTGTTTTATTCCATAGTGGAACTTTATTATCCTTGATATCTGATACATCAATAGTAATATTTCCTATCATATCCCCACCAAAAGTGGCTTCAAAAACATTGGTATTGATTCTGTTTCGATAATCAGGGCGAACAAGGGAGTTTGTATTGTCTTGATTGATATCCATTCCTGCTTTGATGAGGAGATTTCCGATAAGGGAAACGGCTCTGCCATCTTTTTGGCTTGTGCCTGTGAGGTTGAGAATCATCTTTCTTTTGTTTGTGCCATCGGAGCCGTTCCAATTGGCATTGCTAGTTTGATCGCTTGCTAGGAAATCAAATGTCAAAGTTTTGTCTTGCATATCGATTCCATTGGTTGAGGAAGCGAAAGACAATACAGGGGAGTTGGAAGTGGCATTTCCATTTTGGGTGATTGTATAGGTTGTCCCACTCAAAGAGCCTGTGCCTGTGCCATTAGCGTTGAATTGCAGAATAATATCTACAGGAGTTCTGTTGGAGCTATCAATTAGAGTATAGAAACTATTTGTTCCTCCACCATTGCTCCCATTCCAAGAAGCACCTGTAAGTGTCGCATTTTGTAAAGAATCATTTGTGCCATATTGGATACTAGGTTCTGTCGCTACTGCCACACTCACACCAAGTGCCAAAGCCAAAGAAGTGGCGATGAGGGGTTTGAAGCTAGTTTTTTGTATAGAGGGGTTTTGCTCTAATCTCTTATCTGCCCCCCCCCCCCTAGAGCAATTTTGGGTAACATTTTCATCTTACTTTCCTTTCGGTATTGAAATAAAATGCTCGGATTCTATCCAAAAACCAATAAAGAATAAACCAAAAAACAATCAATAGCAAATCAAATCTAGTGCTATTCCCAAAATGGCTCAAGAGATTCTTGTATTATTTTCAAGAGATTTTCCCATTATTTAATGTATCTCTCCCACCCCATTTTCTCCCTCTTTTCCCTCATTTTTCACTAAATTTGCAATTTTTTTCAAATTTTTTGCAATTTCTTGACTCATTTTCATTTTTTTGTTGTATTATTCCACTTCCCAATCAGTGAGA
>NZ_NXLV01000014.1 GCF_003364205.1 Helicobacter brantae | reverse complement strand
AGCACACTCAATCTCTTAAGAGCCTTTAGCAAGGGGGGAATGGCAGACTTGCACCTTATTTCACGCTATAACCTTGATTTTGTAACGCATAATCCTTTGGGAGATGAGGTAAAAAATGAACTAAATGCCACAAGAGGGAGGGAGTAAAAAGCTTGAGGGATTGGGGTAGGGGAGAGGCAAAAAATCTCATCATCATATTCAAAGAGAGCTTTAAGAGAGGGGAGTGTTGAGGGGAGAGTGAAGGTTTTGCAATACTCTAGTGTGCGATTTTGATAGAAGCAAAGAAGAGAGAGTGAGGGATAGACAAACAAAACACAGATTTTTTCTCTATCAATTTGAGTGGGGAGAGATAAATCTAGCATTGCAAAATTGCTTTTTGGGATTTTTGAGGTTGGAGCAAAAAAGCATAGGGTTTGATTGTGAAATTTTAGAGGAAAACAAAAAGAGAGATAATTTTGATCTGAGGAGAGAATCTTATTTTGATAGGCTCTAAGAAGTGGATTGGGTTCATTGAGTTCAAAATGGGCTTGGATACACAAAGAAGAGGGAATGAGAGAGAGTGGATTTTGGGAAACATTGGGAGTGAGCGTGTTTCCTTTTTTCTCTAGCAAGATAATTTGATTTTCCAAAATCCAACCTTTAAGCTAAGATTTTATTATCCTAACATAAAATAAAAGTGATTTTAGGAAAATCTAAAGTTTTTTATGAGAATTTAGGATTTATTGTGTATCAAGCCTTTTAGAAAATATCAGCAAAACCACAGGGGTAAAGGCGATGATAAAGGCTGTGAGGGGAATAAAGCTTACACCAATATGAGTTAAAACTACACCACCAATCAATGAAGCGATTGCAATCCCAATATTAAAACTTGCCTCATTGATACTTATAGAGCTTTCAATCGTCTCAGGTGTGTAAGCCACAGCATATTCCATTGCAAACTTTTTCAGAGGTGCGACACAAGAAAACGCCCAAAATCCTACAGAGCAAAAATTAAAAATTGCCACAAAAGGATAGTGGATACTCCAAGTCATCAAAAGCAAAGAAAGGCTTAGCATTCCTAGAGCAATCAGCAAAGATTTATGAGAGCCTTTGCTGTCGGTGAGTTTGCCCCCAAAGAAATTCCCCCCTACCCCAAACACTCCATAAAGCAATAAAATCCAGCTTAGTTTGTCTTTGTTGAAATAGGGATTTGAGAGGAAAAATGGTTCAATGTAAGTATAGAGGGCAAAAATACTCCCACAAAAACATGCTGTAATCAAAAAGGCTTTGCACATTGGAAGACTTTTGCATGATAAAATCAAATCAAAAAAGCGTGTTTTTTGACTTTTGAGATTTTTGGGCATAAAGAAAAGCGAGAGAAAAAAAGTCATAAAAGCACAACAAAATACAAGCAAAAACACACTTTGGAATCCCAATGTATTACCCAAAAATGAGCCAAGTGGAACTCCACAAATCATAGAGAGTGTAAGTCCTGAAACCACAATAGCAATCGCTTGAGTTTCTCTGCCCTTTTGAGCCACTTGCAATGCAATCAAAGTAGCAATCACAAAAAACACCCCATGCATACACCCTGCCACAAACCTAGCAAGAGCTGTGAGGTAGAAGTTTGAACTCATATACACCACAGCATTTGCCAAGCCAAAAATCCCAATATTGATAAGAAATTGTTTTTTTCTATCAAAACGACTTAGGGGGATAGTGAGTAGAGGTGCTCCAATAATCACACCAAAGGCATAAATTGCCACCAAATACCCTGCTTCTTGTTGAGTGATTGAGAAAAAGTGGCTAACTTTTTCTAGCATTCCTGCGATTACAAGTTCTGCTACGCCCATACAAAACGCCCCAAATGCTAGGGGAATGATTGAATAATAAGAGGAGTGAAGTTTCATTGTGCCTATCCTTATGAGAATAAAGCGTGGGATTTTAGCATAGCTTGAGGGTGTTTAATTGTTTTTGGATAAAATAGATTGATTAAAATTTTTACTAAAAGAGAGATGATGAAAAAAATATTTTGTTTGGGTGCATTCTTTGTGTTTTTGGTGGCTCAAAATGTGGTAGATGGGATTGCTTTCAAAGTCAATAATTACCCTGTAACACTCTATGAACTCCAATCTTTGGAGCAAACCCAAAAACTCTCCCCCAAACAAGCCAAAGAGCAACTTATCCTCAAAGTGATTAAAATGCAAGAGATTGAGAGATTGCAAATCATTGCAGATGAAACGATGATAGATCAGCAGATTCAAGCTGCTGCGACGATGAAGGGAATCAGCCGAGATGAGTTTGTCGCCAATATGATAGGCAGTGGATACTCTTATGAAGAGCTAAGGGCTTTTTATAAAGAATATATCCAAAATGAGCTTCTCACTCAAAGAATTCTCTCCACCAACCTCAAAATCGTTGATGAAAAAGAGCTAAAGAAGTTTTATGATACTCATCAAAAAGACTTCACACTTCCCAAAGAAGTGGTGGTGATCCAATATGCTTCAAACAATGAAAAGCTCCTAGCTCAAGCGATGAATAGTCCATTGATGCAAATTCGTGGGGTAGAAAAAAGAGAGGAGAAAATCGCTCTAGGCAATATCAATCCTCAAATCGCTCAACTCTTTGCAGACACACCCAAAGGTGAATTTACTCAAATCCTCAATAATGGTGGGGCAGTTTTGGCTTTCTATATCAAAGACAAGATCGGAAGCACGACTTTGCCTTATGAGCAAATCAAGCCTATGATTATGCAAAAGATTGTATATGAGAGAAAGGACTTAATTTTGAAAGAATATTTTGAGCGACTTGTAAGCAGTGCAATTATCACAAATGTAAGGAATTAGCCTTGAATGAATTAACCCAAATTTATCGTGATCCACTCTTTGGGATTGCCATTCTTTTGGGAATCATTGCTTTGGTTATTTTGGGGGATTACTATCGCAACTATTATCGCAAAAAACAACGCCAAAAATCACTCAATACCCTTGTAAAAAGCTATGAGCATAATGGACTTTTTGATGGGATTTCAGAGTTTTTAAAAGTTTCCAAAGATCCTATCCCAACCCTTATTTTCCTAGCCAAAAGCTATGCAAAAGGAGGGGACAATCAACAAGCAATCAAAATCTATCTTACCCTCATTGAGCAATTTGATGATATGCAAAAAAAGATTGAAATCCTTCAAGAGCTAGGGATTTTGTATCTCAAAGCAGGGTTTTTGCAAAAAGCCAAAGAGAATTTTTTGGAGATTTTAAACCTCAATCCTCGCAATCTCAAAGTCCTCTACAAACTCATTGAGCTTTATGAGATTTTAGGAGATTTTAGGAGTGCTTATGATGCACTAGAGTGCGTTGAGGAAAATATACTAGAGATGACAATAGAGCAGAAAAAGAAAGTAAAACTTGCAAGAGATTATTTCCTTGCTCAGATTCTTTTTGGCTCAAGAGAAGAGGATAGAGAGGAGAGATTATGCAGACTAATTCAAGAGCAACCCTCATTGCATAAGCTAATTCTTGGACACTTCAAGCTCCATAACCCAAAGCTATTTTGGGAGAATCTTCCAACTAAGGGATGGGAAAACTACATTGATTTGTTGTGGGATTTTTCCCTAGAGCAAATCCCACTCTCAATCATCAAAGACTCCCCTTGTATTGAGCTATATCAAGCTAAGGGCTATTATCCTACAAGAGAGTGTCATAACTTTTATTTAGAAACTCTAAGGCTTTTTACTTCTTGCTCTGTGCAGAAAGCAACGCTAAGCTTTAGCTATACCTGCCCTCATTGCAAGGGCGAATTCCCTTTTGATACCTTTAGATGTTCTTCTTGTGGGGAGTTAGGAGTCCTTCATCTCAATCTCAAACCCCAAAGGGTAAAAAGTGAAAAAAATTACTCTCTACTCTGATGGCTCATCTTTGGGAAATCCTGGTGCTGGAGGGTGGTGTGGAATCTTGTGCTACAAAGATAAAGAGAGGATTGTGAGTGGGGGAGAAGCCAATGCTACCAATAACCAAATGGAGCTTAAAGCTGTGATAGAATCCCTCAAAGTTTTAAAAGAGCCTTGTGAAGTAGAGCTAGTGAGTGATTCTAAATATGTTTGTGAAGCCATTAACTCTTGGCTAAAGAATTGGATAAAAAAAGATTTCAAAGATGTAAAAAATCCACATTTATGGAGAGAATATTTACAAGTCTCAGCACCTCACAAAGTCAAAGCCACTTGGGTGAAGGGGCATTGTGGATTTGTCTATAATGAGAGGTGCGATACAATCGCCAAAGAAGAAGCTCAAAAATATCAAGGATTACGATGATAAAAGATTTGCAAAAAAAAATCGGATATGAGTTTAGAGATGAGAGTTTGCTGACTTTAGCACTCACTCACAAAAGCTACAAAAAGGGGGGCAATAATGAGAGATTGGAGTTTTTGGGAGATGCTGTGGTGGATTTGGTGGTGGGAGAGTATCTTTTTTTGCGTTTTCCCACTCATCAAGAAGGGAAGCTAAGCAAGATTAGAGCAAGTATTGTCAATGAAGAGGGATTGGCAAAATTTGCTCTATTTTTGGATATGCCACAATCCTTGCTTCTCTCAAGTGCTGAGGAGAGCAACAATGGAAGAAGTAAGCCCTCAATCCTAGCTGATGCGTTTGAAGCCCTTATCGGAGCAATCTATTTGGAATCGGGCATAGAGAAAGCCAAAGAGGTGATTTTGTCTCTTGTAGAGAGATTTTATTCTCATATTGATTTTGAAGGGGTGGTGCTAGATTACAAAACTGCACTCCAAGAGCTTACTCAAGCTCATTTCTCTCAAATCCCTGAATACATTTTGATTCAAGAAATTGGCCCTGATCATCAAAAAAGCTTTGAGATGGCAGTGAGGATTGAGGGAAGAGAGTATGCAAGAGCGATGGGGGGGAGCAAAAAAAGTGCTCAGCAAGAATGTGCCAAAATCGCCTATGAGGTTTTAAAATCATTATGAATACCTTTGGCTATGCACTAAGGCTAAGCACTTTTGGAGAATCACACGGTGAGTATATTGGAGGAGTGCTAGATGGATTGCCCTCAAATTTACAAATCAACTTAGATAAGATACAAGAAGATATCAAGAGAAGAGGTGGGGGAAGAAGTGCGTATGTAACGCCAAGAAAAGAGAGTGATATTTGTGAGATTATTAGTGGAGTATTTGAGGGCAAAACCACAGGAACTCCACTAGCTTTCATCATCAAAAACACTCATCAAAGAAGCCAAGATTACTCTCATATCAAAGATATTTTTCGCCCCTCTCACGCAGATTTTACCTACTTTCATAAATATGGCAATGTAGATTATAGAGGTGGAGGAAGGGCAAGTGCGAGAGAAAGTTTGGTGCGAGTGGTTGCCTCAAGTATCATCAAACCATTGCTTAAAGATATAGAAGTGGAGAGTGGTGTGCTAGGAGTAGGGGGGATTTTGGGAAGTGAAGTGGATTTCTCTTATGCTAGAGAGAGTGAAATCTTTGCACTTGATAGAGGTGTGGAAGAGGCTCAAAAAGAGTGTATCACTCTAGCAAGAGAGAGTGGGGATAGTGTAGGGGGAGTGGTAATGCTAAGGGCTAGAGGGGATTTGCTAGGATTGGGAGAGCCACTTTATTATAAGCTTGATGCTGAAATTGCAAGGGCGATGATGGGGATTAATGGCGTGAAGGCTGTGGAGATTGGAGAGGGAGTGAATGCTTCCAATCTCAAAGGCTCACAATACAATGATGTGATGAGTGAAAATGGATTTTTAAGCAATCATAGTGGGGGAATTTTGGGAGGAATTGCAAATGGAGAGGAGATTTTGGTTAAGATTCACTTCAAACCCACACCCAGCATTGCTCTCCCTCAAAAAAGTCTTGATAAAGAAGGGAGAGAGAGGGTGATAGAGATTAGAGGACGACACGACCCCTGTATCGCCATTCGTGGAAGTGTGGTAAGTGAGGCGATGATGAATCTTGTATTGGCAGATATGATTTTAGCAAGGAGCAAAAGATGACAATTACACAAATTCAAGCCAAAAAAGGCGTAGAGAAAATTACAGCGATTACAGCTTATGATGCACTTTTTGGGAAGATTTTTGATAATGAAGTGGATTTTATTTTGGTAGGAGATAGTCTTTCTCATAGCTTTGGAGGGAATAGCGATACATTAAGTATCGGAATTGATGAGATGATTTATCATACCAAAGCTGTATGCAAAGGAGTGAAAGAGAGTTTAGTGGTGGGAGATATGAGTTTTGGAAGCTACTGCAATGAGAGTGAAGCCCTTAAAAATGCCATTAGATTCTACAAAGAAACAAATGCAGGAGCTATCAAGCTTGAGGGTGGGTTAAATCGAGTGGGGATTGTAAAAAGCATTATCAATGAGGGCGTGGCAGTGATGGGGCATATTGGGCTAATGCCTCAATTTGCAAGAAGTGAGGGGGGATACAAAATCAAAGGCAAAAGTGAGGAGAGTGCTAATAGGCTCAAAGAAGAAGCCCTAGCCTTGCAAGAAGCAGGGGTTTTTGCTATTGTGCTAGAAGGGGTAAAGCACGAAGTTGCCACAGAGATTACTCAAATGCTCTCTATCCCTACTATTGGCATTGGCAGTGGAGTGCATTGTGATGGGCAGATTTTGGTATGGAGTGATGCCTTTGGATTTTTCACAGAGTTCAAGCCCAAATTTGTGCGACGCTATTTAGAAGGAGAAGCATTGCTTAAGGGGGCAATCAGAGAATATGTCAAAGATGTAAAAAATCAAAATTTCCCAAACTTAGATGAGAGTTATTGATGGAGAGGATTGTTGATATTGAGAAAATCAGCTTTGAGGAAAGCACAGAAGTTTCCTTGCGTCCGAGTGTGTGGGAGGACTACATCGGACAAGAGCAAATCAAAAAAAATCTTCAAATCTTTATCCAAGCCTCAAAAAAGCGTAATGAGTGCTTAGATCATATCCTTTTCTTTGGCCCCCCAGGGCTTGGTAAAACTACACTCAGTCATATTATCGCCCTAGAGATGGGAGCAGAGATTAAAGTAACAGCTGCTCCTATGATTGAGAAAAGTGGAGATTTGGCTGCGATTTTGACAAATCTAGGAGAGGGGGATATTCTCTTTATCGATGAGATTCATAGACTAAGCCCTGCGATTGAGGAGATTCTCTATCCTGCGATGGAAGATTTTAGACTAGATATCATCATCGGTTCTGGTCCAGCAGCACAAAGTGTCAAGATTGATATCCCACGCTTTACTCTCATTGGTGCAACTACAAGGGCAGGAATGCTAAGCAATCCTTTGCGTGATCGCTTTGGAATGAATTTTAGAATGCAGTTTTATAGCCCTGAAGAGTTAGCCAAGATTGTAAAGATTGCAAGCTCAAAGCTAGGCAAATCTCTAAGCAGTGAGGGGGCAATGGAGATTGCAAGGCGTTCAAGAGGCACTCCAAGAATCGCTCTAAGACTTCTTAAGAGAGTGAGAGATTTTGCAGATGTGTATGATGAGGAAAGTATCACTTTTGAGAGAGCCAAATCTGCCCTAGAAGAGCTAGGGGTCAATGACTATGGCTTTGATGAGCTAGATTTGAGATATTTGAGAATCTTGTGTGAGAGCAGAGGTAAGCCTATTGGGTTAAACACGCTTTCAGCTGCAATGAGTGAAGATGAAAGCACGATTGAAGATGTGATTGAGCCTTATCTTTTGGCAAATGGCTACCTAGAGCGAAGTGCCAAAGGAAGGGTGGCAACCTATAAGACATTTGAATTTTTTGGGATTAAGCAAGAAGGGAGTTTGTTTTGAAAAAAGCACAGGCTAAAGGATTGTATTTTTTTTGGGTGATATTTATTGCTAGTTTGTGTGCAATGGGGTATTTATACAATGCCTTTTTGCTCAACCTTCTCATTGCCATTTTGCTTTGTGTCTCAACCTTTTTTCTCAAAAACTTTTTTGATAAATATCTCAAATACAATTGGCTCTCCTCTCTTGCTAGCACGCTCATTCCTGTGATTTTGTTTGCATTGCCTATGGTGTTTGTCATCATCAAAAGTGCTGATGTGCTCTCAAGCCTTGATCCTGCCTCACTTAGTCAATTTATCGAATCCACAAAAGAGAAAATCTCTCTATGGCTTTATGACTTCTCTCCTGAAATTGCTCATAGAGCCAAAGATTTTATGAGTGATTTTTCAGCAAGTAATGTGTTAAATTATGTGTTTGGAATGAGTGCAGGATTTGCCAAATGGGGGATTAGCCTTGTTATCAATATTGGGTTTATCATTGTGTTTTTGTATTTTTGCTTCTTTTATTCTAGGGCTTTTAAAGACTTTGTTCTCAACCTCATTCCCTTTAGCAAAGAGCAAACAAGTGGGATTTATGAAGAAATCAGTGCTGTGCTAAATATCGTGTTTTTTACTTCTATTCTCAATATCTTGCTTCAAGGCTTTTGCTTTGGGGTGGCAAGTGGATTTTTGGGATATGATGGGTTTTTATTGGGGGTGCTTTATGGATTTGCTTCCATTGTGCCCATTGTAGGAGGGGCTTTGGTGTGGGTGCCTGTGGCATTTCATCAGCTCTATTTGGGAGATAGTGCAGGGGCGATTTTTATTGCTATTTATGGGGCGATTTTTATCGGACTTGTGATTGATAATGGAGTAAAGCCCCTTTTGATAGGGTTTGTTAAACGCAAGATTATCAAAACCTCTGTAAGAATCAATGAAATGCTTATCTTTTTTGCAATCTTGGCAGGGATTAGTGTCTTTGGGTTTGCAGGGATTATTATCGGTCCTGCTGCTACGGCATTATTTATTGCTCTGTTACGAATTTACGACAATACTTTCAAAAATTAGTTACCAAAAGTGATAATTAGAGAAAAATCTTTACTTTTTCTCTAATCTTTTGAATCATCTTCCTTTTTTCTGAAGTAAAATAAAGACTATTTAGAATTTTTAAGGAGGAAGAATGGCATATACAGCCTTGGCATTTTTGCCTATTGTATTGATTCTTGTGATGATGATTGGACTGAAAAAGTCTTCAGCCCTCTCACTTGGTTTGGCGTTATCATTGAGCATAGCAATTGCTCTAGGGTTTTGGAAAATGGACTTTACAGCAGTCAGTGCTTATGTCTTGTTTGGCTTTCTCAAAGCCTTTGATATTTTGGTGATTGTCTTTGGAGCGATTTTGATCCTTAACACTCTCAAATATAGTGGAGGAATGGATTCAATCAATCGAGCATTTAACTCTATCTCTACTGATAGAAGAGTGCAGATTATCATCATTGGTTGGGCTTTTGGTGCATTTATTGAGGGGGCAGCAGGTTTTGGAACACCCGCAGCTCTTGCAGCACCACTTCTCATCGGTCTTGGTTTCCCAGCTCTTGCAGCAGCGATGGGAACTTTGATAATGAATTCAAGCCCTGTAAGTTTTGGAGCTGTTGGGACACCTACAAATGGGATTAAGACTTCAATCTCTCAGCTTGTAGGAAGTGGAATTGATGGCTATATGTCAGAAGTTACATTCCTTACAGCCTTTATCCACTCTTTTGCAGCGATGATTGTTCCGACTTTGGTTGTCTTTATGCTTGTGAAGTTTTTTGGCAAAAATAAGAGCTTCAAAGATGCATTACCTATCATTCCTTTCTCAATCTTCTCTTCAGTAATGTTTATCATTCCTTATCTTTTGATTGCAAAATATGGAGGATTTGAAATCCCCTCACTTATCGGTGGGCTTGTATGTTTGGGTATTTTGGTTCTTGCAGCAAAAGTGGGATTCCTTGTGCCTAAGCAAACTTGGGATTTTGATGAGAGTCAAAAATGGCCTGATTTTTGGGTAGGAAGTCAGAAAAAAGAAGAGCCAAAAGAGCATAAAAAGATTGGGATTTTTATGGCGTGGGTGCCTTATTTGCTCATTTCTTTGATTCTTGTTGCTACAAGGATTCCAGCATTTGGATTGAAGCAAAAGCTTGTTGCACTTAAAATTTCTTTCCCACCTATTTTTGATACAGCAAACACAGCTTATAGTTTCTCTTATGCATATCTACCAGGGATTATTCCTTTCATTTTGGTAGCAATCTTGACAATTTTCTTGCACAAAATGAGTGGAGATGAAGTCAAAGAAGCGTGGGGTGCGACATTTAAGCAAGTAGGGAAGGCTGTCATTCCTTTGTGTGCAGGAGTAGCAATGGTTCAGCTAATGCTTAATACTGGAAACAATCCTGAGCATTTGGATTCAATGCTTAAAATGATGGCGAAATTCTTTGCAGATATTTCAGGGCAAGTTTATTTCATCGTTGCTCCACTTATTGGAGTTTTGGGAGCATTCTTCTCAGGTTCAAATACTGTTTCAAATCTTCTTTTTGCTCCATTGCAATTTGAAGCAGCTCAGCTTGTAGGACTCAAAACTCAAGTGATTATGGCATTGCAAAACATTGGAGGAGCAGCAGGAAATATGATTTGTATCAATAACATTGTTGCTGTTTGTGCGACTGTGGGATTGATTGGTAAAGGAGAACACCGCTTATTGACTTACAATATTTTGCCTTGTTTGCTCTATTGTATCATTGCAGTAAGCGTAGCATTCTTTTTATTGTAGGAGTTGAGAGATGAAAGTTTATTTCTTTGGGACTTGTCTTGGAGGGGTGGCTTACTCCAAGGCATTGATGAGTTCAATTAAGCTTTTGCAACATTTTGGATGTGAAGTAATTTACAAAAAAGATCAAACTTGTTGTGGGCAACCAAGCTATAACTCGGGGTATTATGATGAGAGTCGCCAAGTGGCTCTCAAAAACCTTGAGCTTTTTAAAGAGCCTTATCCTATCATCGTTCCCTCGGGTTCTTGTGCAGGAATGATGATGCATGATTATCTTCATCTATTTGAAGGAACAAATCAAGAGAGTAGAGTAAAAGAATTTTCTCAAAGAGTGTTTGATTTGAGTGATTTTCTAGTAGAAAATCTAGGAGTGGATTTAGTCGATCAAGGCAATAGCACAAGAGTAACTTGGCATTCCAATTGCCACGCTTTGCGTATTGCAAGATGCGTGGATTCTTCAAAAAAACTTCTTAGAATGCTCAAAAATGTAACATTGGTTGAGCTAGAAAGAGAAGAGGAGTGCTGTGGTTTTGGTGGGACTTTTAGTGTGAAAGAGCCAGAAGTGAGTAAGGCAATGGTTGAGCGAAAAGTCAATGATATTATCAGCAAAGATGTAGAGTATATCATCTCTGGTGATGGCGGGTGCTTGCTCAATATCTCTGGTGCTTTGCAAAAAATGGGAGCAAAAGTGAAACCTATGCATCTCTATGAGTTTTTGGCTCAACGCATAGGTTTGGTGTAAGGAGGAAGAGATGAATACTCAAGAATTGATTTCAGAAAAATTACACGATGAGCAACTCAGAAAAAATCTTGAATTTGGAATGGGATTGCTTCAAAACAATCGCAAAAAGCTTCTCAAAGAGCGATATGGGGATTGGGAAGCTTTGAGGGAAGAGGGAAGAAAGGTTAAGCAAAACACCCTCTCACGACTTCCTGAGCTTTTGGAGATGTTTGAGAAAAAAGCAAGTGAGAATGGAATCAAAGTGCATTGGGCAAGTAATCCCAATGAAGCCAATGAGATTATCTACAATATTGCCAAAGCAAACAATGTTACCACAATCCTCAAAGGCAAGTCAATGGCAAGTGAGGAAATCCACCTCAACTCCTATCTCAAACACAGAGGCATAAAAGCTATTGAAACAGATTTGGGAGAGATAATCATTCAGCTCATTGATGAGCCACCAGTGCATATCGTTGTCCCTGCGATTCATAAAAATCGCTATCAAATTGGAGAGATTTTTGAAAAACACTTAAAAGTTGAGCGATTTAGTGAGCCTGAAGATCTCAATGCTGTGGCTAGAACTCATCTTAGAAAAGAGTTTAAAGAGTTCAAAATGGGGCTTTCAGGAGTGAATTTTGCAATCGCCCAAGAGGGAGCAATTTGGCTACTAGAAAATGAAGGAAATGGGCGAATGAGCACCACCGTTCCTGATATTCATGTAGCAGTTTGCGGGATTGAAAAGATTGTTGAAAAATTTGATGATGCTGTGATTTTGGATACTTTGCTTATCCCCTCAGCCACGGGACAAAGTATCACTTGTTACAACAATATCATCACTTCTCCTAGAAAAGAGGGAGATTTAGATGGGCCAAAAGAGGTGCATGTGATATTGCTAGACAATCATAGAAGCGATATTCTCTCTCACAAACAATATGCCAAAGCATTGAGCTGTATTCGATGTGGAACTTGTATGAATCACTGCCCAGTGTATGACAAAATCGGAGGACACGCTTATGGTGCGACTTATCCAGGACCAATTGGAGAGGTGATTTCTCCTCAACTCTTTGGAATCGATAAATATGGCTATATCCTCAATCTCTGCTCTCTTTGTGGGCGATGCTCTGAGGTTTGCCCTGTAAAAATCCCACTCTCTGAAATGATTAGAGATTTAAGATATGAGAAAGTCAAAGAGAAAAAAGAAAAAATACTAGGAATTGAGCGAGTAGGAGCCAAAGGAGGAGAGAAGTTTGCATTTGGAACTTTTGCTTGGCTTGCGACTACTCCTTGGGCGTGGAGAGTGCTGATGTGGAAAATCAATCTCTTTGGCTCACTTGCCAAACCTTTTGCTTCTCTTATCCCAGGACTTAAGCAATGGACTTCTTGCAGGGCTTTCCCACAACTTGATGCAAGTTTTCATTCAGAAGTAAAAAAGATGGAAGGAGTCATTTATGAGTAAAGAAAAAATCTTACACAATATCCAAAATGCCCTCAAACACAACCCCTTGCAAAATGAGAAAGGGACTTATCGTGATATTATCATTCCTATTGAGAAGGATAAAATCGCAGAATACAAAAGGGCTCAAATTGCCAATAAGGCTGAATTGATTGAGACAAGTGAGGGAGAGATTCCTCAAGTTGTCAATGAGATTTTGCAAAAAGAGGGGTTTGAGAGTATTTTAGTCCCCAAAAATCTCTCTCATCTTCCTTTGCAGATCAAAAAGATCGATTATGATAAGCCAATGGAGGAGTTAAAAGATGAGCTTTTTAGCACTGATTGTGCACTCTTAGAGGCTGATTATGGAGTGAGCAATCTTGGAATCATCTCCCTAGTTTCTTCTCCCACTCAACCACGATTGCTCTCTCTTATCACTAAATGCAGTGTGATTTTGCTAAAAAAAGAGAAGATTTTGAGCAATATGTCAGAGGTATTTGCTGAGATAAAAAAACAATATCCTGAAGTATTGCCTACAAACATTCTTTTCATTGCAGGACCTTCAAGAACTGCTGATATTGAATTGCAAGTGGTTTTTGGAGTGCATGGACCTCAAAAGGTTTATATCATTTTATATTAACCCCCAAAAGATTTCCCTTGTGGAAATCTTTTGTTTTTCCTCGATAAAAGTGTAAAATCCCCTTTTTGATTTCAAAGATTTTAAGGAAAATAATGTTAGAGTTTTTCTTGAGTAACAAAAAGGCTTTTTTTGATGTTTTGAGTATGTGGATTTTGGCTGTGATGATGCCAGGACCAGATATGTTTTTGGTGATTACAAGTGCAATCAAGAAAAACAAAAAATACGCCCTAAGTGCAGTATATGGAATCGTTGCAGGGACTATTGTGTGGTTGATTGTAGGATTTTTCCTCATCGGAATGCTCTCAAAAACTTCATTTTTTCAGTGGGTTCAGCTCTGTGGGGGGTGCTATTTGCTCTATATGACTTGTAAGATTTTTCTCTCACTCTTTGCAAAATCTTCACAAGATTTTCAATCCCAAGAAAGCTTTGTCCCTCAAGAAAATCGAAGCAAAGCCTTTATGAGTGGCGTGATGACAAATCTCTCCAATCCCAAAGCCCCAATCTTTGTAGGTTCTGTTTTGACAAAACTTCCTCAAGAAACCCCTTTGGAAGGGAGTCTTGTATGCTTTGTGCTTATGCTACTCATTCCTATGATTTGGTTTTCTTTGGTGGCACATTTTTTCAGTATCAAAAGAATCTTTTCACTCTTTTTGCGTTATGCAAAAGTCCTAGACGTTTTGGCTGTATGTATTTTTGGTATTGTAGGGATTGAGTTACTTCGAGAATTTTTTGGTTTTTAGAAATATTATTTTTTGATTACTGATGAGATAGATTTTTCATTGTATAATCCTTTGTTTTCAAATCATTACAATAGGAGTAAAAAATGGGTCATTATATTGAACTAACAAAAGAAAACTTTGCAGAGCACACTCAAAGTGGTGTAGCACTTGTGGATTTTTGGGCACCTTGGTGTGGTCCTTGCCGAATGCTTTCCCCTGTGATTGATAAACTTGCTGAAGAATTTGCAGGAAAAGCTAATATCTGCAAAGTCAATACTGATGAGCAAGAAGAGCTTTCAGCTCAATTTGGAATCCGAAGTATTCCTACAATGCTTTTCTTCAAAGATGGATCAGTAGTTGATCAAATGGTGGGTGCAACTTCAGAGCAAGTTCTCAAAGACAAGCTCAACTCTCTTCTATAAGCACAGGGGCTTTTTGCCCTAGTGATACTTTTGGTTTATCTTGACTTAATAGTATAGATAATAATTTTTATCAAAGGAGAGAAAATGTTAGATTTAGCAATTATTGGTGGAGGACCTGCAGGACTAAGTGCAGGATTGTATGCGACAAGAGGTGGTTTGAAAAATGTTGCCTTGTTTGAGATGGGAATGCCTGGAGGGCAAATCACAGGAAGCAGTGAGATAGAAAACTATCCGGGTGTTTCTCAAATTGTCAGTGGAATTGACTTTATGCAACCTTGGCAAGAGCAGTGCTTTAGGTTTGGACTCAAACACGAAATGACTGAAGTAAAGCGAGTGAGCAAAAAAGGTGATATTTTTGAAATCATTCAAGCCGATGGCAAGAGTGTTGAGGCAAAAAGCGTGATTGTCGCCACAGGAGGGAAACCCAAAAAAAGTGGAGTCAAAGGCGAGAGTGAGTTTTGGGGAAAAGGTGTTAGCACTTGTGCGACTTGTGATGGCTTTTTTTACAAAAACAAAGAAGTTGTAGTTTTAGGTGGTGGAGATACAGCATTAGAAGAGGCTATCTATCTCTCAAGGATTTGCTCCAAAGTCTATTTGGTGCATCGCAGAGATGAATTCCGTGCAGCTCCAAGCACAATCGCTCACGCCAAAGAGAATGAAAAAATCGAATTCATCACTTCAGCAGTGATTGAAGAGATTGGGGGAGATAGTATGGGGGTAAGCTTTGTTGATGTCAAACAAAATGGAGAAATCAAAAGACTTAATGTAATGGGAGTATTTATTTTTGTAGGCTATGAGGTGAATAACTCTGTGCTTAAGCAAGAAGATGGCAGTATGCTTTGTGAGTGTGATGAGTGGGGCAGTGTGGTGGCAGACTTATCAATGAAGACAAGCATTAAGGGACTCTTTGTAGCAGGAGATATTAGGATTCAAGCTCCTAGACAGGTTATCTGTGCAGCAGGAGATGGGGCGACAGCAGCCCTAAGTGTGCTATCTTACCTAGAAGGACATTAAATGCTAAGAGTAGGACTAGTTGGCTTTTCAGGGAGAATGGGGCAACTGATTGCTACTCAGATAGAAAAGGAGAGAGATTTATCCCTCTCTTGTATTTTCTCTAGGAATCCCTCAAAAATTGAGGGAGTAGAAGCAACAAATGATTGGGAAGTATTTTTAAATCAATGTGATTGCTTGATTGATTTTAGCAATCCCTCCCTTACCCCCTCTTTGCTTCAAGCCCTTCTTAAAAACCCCAAACCTGCCATCATCGGCACAACAGGGCTAGAGAGTGAAGCAAAATCCTTGCTTTCTCAAGCCTCAAATCTTGCCCCCATTGTGTATGCTACAAACACAAGTCAAGGCATTGCACTTCTCAATCAGCTTGTTTTCTTGCTCTCTGAAAAACTTCCTCAAGCAGACATTGAAATCAGTGAAATTCATCACAACAAGAAAAAAGACGCCCCCAGTGGCACAGCAATGACTTTGGCTGAATTTTGTGCTAAGGGCAGAGGGGTAGAGCTAGAGAGTGTGAGAGTGAGTGGAAGAGATGGCAATATTGGAGAGAGAAAAAGTGGAGAGATTGGGGTGATGAGCTTTAGAGGGGGAGATATAGTGGGAAGACACACGGTGGGGTTTTATTGTGAGGGAGAGTATTTGGAGCTTACACACAATGCCACAAATCGCAATACTTTCGCACTAGGAGCAATCAAAGCACTCAAATGGGTAGTGGAGCAAAAAAGCGGACTTTATAGTATGCTTGATGTTTTGAAATTCTAAAAAGGACGCAAAATGAAGCATTGGAATGAAGAATGTGCAGTTGTGGGGGTGTATGGGGTTGAGAATGCAAGTTGGCTAACTTATTATTCTTTGTTTGCAATGCAACATCGTGGGCAAGAAGCAAGTGGAATGAGCGTGTTTGATGGGGAAAAGATTCACACTCACAAAGCTCAAGGATTGGTTTCTGAAGTTTTTGATGAAAACTCTTTGCAAACGCTGAAGGGCAATATCGCAATCGGACACAATCGCTATGCCACTGCAGGTAAGCAATCTAGCTCTGATGCTCAACCTCTATATGCAAGATGCTCTCTAGGAGAGATTGCAGTGGTGCATAATGGCAATCTTACTAATGCTAAGGCACTAAGAGAGAAGCTAACTTCTGAGGGATCAATTTTTCAGAGTTTTTTAGATACTGAAGTGATTTTGCATCTCATTGCCAAAAGCCAAAAAGAGAGTTTTGAGGAGTGTATCAAAGAGTGTTTGAAGATTATCAAAGGAGCATATTGTCTTATTTTTGTATTGAAAGACAAAATGATTGTAGCAAGAGATTGCTATGGGCTTAGACCTTTAAGTCTTGCAAAAATCTCAACTGAAAGTGGCGAGGGATATATCGTTGCAAGTGAGAGTTGCTCTTTTGATCTTTTGGGGGCTGAATATATTAGAGATATTGGGGCAGGAGAAATGCTTGTTTTTGAAAATGGCAAGATGACTTCTATGCAAATCTTTACCCCAAGAGATTTTAAATGCGTATTTGAATACATCTACTTTGCTCGTCCTGATAGTCAAGTTTTTGGAAAAAATGTTTATGCGATTCGCAAAGAAATGGGAAGAGAGTTGGCAAGAGAGTGCAAGATTAGTGCAGATGTTGTTATCCCTGTGCCAGATAGTGGAGTGCCTTCAGCTTTGGGTTATGCCCTAGAGAGTAATATCCCCTTTGAGATGGGAATTATTAGAAATCACTATGTGGGACGCACTTTTATAGAATCAGAGCAAAGTATTAGAGAGCTAAAAGTCAAGCTTAAACTCAATCCAATCAAAGAAATCATTGAGGGCAAAAGAGTGGTTGTGATTGATGATTCTGTAGTGAGAGGAACGACAAGTCGCCAAATTGTCAAGATTTTAAGGAATGCAGGGGCAAAAGAGGTGCATTTGCTTATCTCCTCTCCTCCTACAATCTCTCCTTGCTATTATGGAGTAGATACTCCAAATCGCCAAGAGTTGATTTGCTCTACCCATAGCCTAGAAGAGGTGAGGGCATATGTAGGAGCAGATTCTTTGTATTTTTTAAGCCTAGAGGGACTAGCTAGAAGTGTGGGAGGAGGTGGATATTGTCAAGCGTGCTTTGATGGGCGATATATCAAAGATTGCTTTGGGGAGAGCGAGGAGTGAGGGAACTTTTAACGCTAGGAAGATATTTCAAGAAAACTTTTGGGGAGAGGGTGAGGAAGATTCCTATCACCCTGCAAGGATTTACTTGTCCCAATATTGATGGCAGTGTGGCAAGGGGAGGTTGCATTTATTGTCGCAATGAGAGTTTTTCTCCTAGTATTATCAAACTCCCTCAAGAAAAGAGTGTGAAGATGAGTTTTTCTCTGAAGCAAAACCCCATTCTCTCCTCACAGCTCTCTCAGCTCAAAGAGCAATTTTTTTGGCACGCTGATTTTCACAAAGAGAAATTTTCAGTTGGCAAATATATGATTTATTTTCAATCCTATACCAATACCTATGCACCCCTCTCTACCCTCAAAGCCCTCTATGATGAAGCACTCTCTTTGCCAAATGTGGTGGGAATGAGTGTGGGGACAAGGCTAGATTGTGTAAATGATGAGATTTTGGATTTGCTAGAGGGTTATGTCAAAGAGGGTTTTGAGATATGGCTAGAGTATGGAGTGCAATCCATTTTCCCTCAAACCCTAGAGCTTATCAATCGTGGGGAAGATATGAGTAGGGCTTCAGAAATCTTTGCTGATACAAGAAAGAGGGGGATTAAAGTTTGCTCCCATTTGATTTATGGATTGCCCAATGAGAGTAGGGAGATGATGCTAGAGAGTTTGAGAAGTGTGCTAGAGTGGGGAGTAGATGGGCTAAAGCTCCACCCTCTTTATGTCGTAGAAGGCACACAACTTGCCAAAATGTATAAAAAAGGAGAATACACTCCAATTGATTTACAGACTTACACTCAGCTCATTTTAGATTCTATTGAGCTTATTCCTGAAAATGTCGTTTTACAACGCATTAGTTCAGGAGCTCACGATGAAACGCTCCTTGCTCCTAAATGGTGCTTTGACAAAAATATCCAAATGCGTTACATTCGAGATGAGTTAAGGGAGAGAGGGATTGAGTATTGAGCTAAGCTCTGATGGGAGCTATACACTTTTTAATTCAAGCTATCAAGAGAGTTACCATAGCCTCAAAGATGGAGCAATCAATGAAACGCTTTTTAAGCATATCTTCCCTTGTTTTGAATACGCACTTTTGGGAGAGAAAATCAGGGTTTTGGATATTTGCTTTGGGTTAGGATACAACACATTCTTTACACTCAAGCATTTTCTCTCTTCACACTATTCTCAAACCCTTGAGATTTACTCTCCTGAAAAAGATGAGCTTTTGCTTCCAAGTTTGCTTAATTTCTCTTATCCCAAGGAGATTGAAGACTTTGAGGGAATCTCACTCAAAGAGATTTTACAAACTCTCAATTCCCAAAAAGTCTTTAATGCCCCAAATTACAAAATCCAATGCTTTATCGGAGATGCGATTGAGTATATCAAACAATTTCCTGACAACTTCTTTGATATTATCTATCAAGACGCCTTTTCTCCTAACAAAAACGCAGAGCTTTGGAGCAAGGAATACTTCACGCTCCTTTATGAGAAGTTGAGCAAAAACGGAGTGATTAGCACCTATTCTCAAAGTGGAGCTGTAAGAGATAATGCCAAAGAAGCAGGATTTTTAGTCTATGAAATCCCCCAAGATCTCACACGCAACAGCCGAATTTTCTGCAAAAAAGAACAAAATTGCAAAAAATTGAGACAAAAATAGGTTTTGCTCTTGACTTTTAATATTTTAAACTCTATAATGCCACTTTTGTTTTGAATTGCTGGTTTAGCTCAGTTGGTAGAGCAGCTGCCTTGTAAGCAGCAGGTCGGGGGTTCAAGTCCCTTAACCAGCTCCATAATTTTTGGTGTTTGACCGGTAATAAGCTATTTTGGTGAGATACTCAAGTGGCCAACGAGGGCAGACTGTAAATCTGCTGACTTTGTCTTCCGTGGTTCGAATCCACGTCTCACCACCACTTTCTAGCCGAAGTGGTAGTCGATTAGCTAGTGTTAGAGATGCGGGAATAGCTCAGTTGGCTAGAGCATCAGCCTTCCAAGCTGAGGGTCGCGGGTTCGAGCCCCGTTTCCCGCTCCATATCTGGGAGCCAATCTTCTTTTTAGAAAATTATCCCAAAGTCTTTTTATTGTTTGGAGTTATGCCCATATAGCTCAGGGGCAGAGCACTTCCTTGGTAAGGAAGAGGTCGGCGGTTCAAATCCGCTTATGGGCTCCAGTAGGTGTTAGATGTTTTGAATGTAATAAAGAACGAGTTTTTTTGTTATAATTCAGAGCATTTTTTAATTTTAAAGCTAGGAGTAAATTATGGCTAAAGAAAAATTTGTAAAAAGCAAACCACACGTAAATGTGGGAACAATCGGACACGTTGACCACGGTAAGACGACTTTGAGTGCAGCGATTTCTGCTGTTTTGGCAACTAAAGGTTTGGCAGAGCTCAAAGATTATGACAATATCGATAACGCTCCAGAAGAGAAAGAGAGAGGGATTACAATCGCGACTTCTCACATTGAGTATGAGACAGAAAATCGACACTATGCTCACGTAGACTGCCCAGGACACGCTGACTATGTAAAGAATATGATTACAGGTGCAGCTCAAATGGACGGAGCGATTCTTGTTGTATCTGCTGCTGATGGCCCTATGCCACAAACTAGAGAGCACATTCTTCTTTCAAGACAAGTAGGTGTTCCTTACATCGTAGTATTCCTCAACAAGCAAGATATGGTTGATGATGCTGAATTGCTTGAGCTTGTAGAAATGGAAGTAAGAGATTTGCTTAGCAGTTATGAGTTCCCAGGAGATGATACTCCTATCGTTGCAGGTTCTGCTCTCAAAGCACTTGAAGAAGCAAAAGCAGGAAATGTAGGTGAGTGGGGACAAAAAATCCTTGATTTGATGGCAAAAGTAGATGAGTATATCCCAACTCCTGAGAGAGATACAGAGAAAACTTTCTTGATGCCTGTTGAAGATGTATTCTCAATCGCTGGAAGAGGAACTGTTGTTACAGGAAGAATCGAGAGAGGTGTTGTAAAAGTTGGTGATGAGGTTGAAATCGTTGGAATTAGAGATACTCAAAAAACAACTGTTACAGGTGTCGAAATGTTCCGAAAAGAGCTTGATAAAGGTGAGGCAGGAGATAATGTTGGTATCTTGCTAAGAGGAACTAAGAAAGAAGAAGTTGAGAGAGGTATGGTTCTTTGTAAGCCAGGATCAATCACTCCACACAAGAAATTTGAGGGAGAGATCTATGTTCTTTCAAAAGATGAAGGTGGAAGACATACACCATTCTTCAACAATTATAGACCACAATTCTATGTAAGAACAACTGACGTTACAGGTGCAATCACATTGCCTGCAGGAACTGAAATGGTTATGCCTGGAGATAATGTAAAAATCACTGTTGAATTGATTAGCCCAATCGCTCTTGAAGAGGGAACACGCTTTGCGATCCGTGAAGGTGGTAGAACAGTTGGTGCTGGTGTTGTTACAAAAATCATTGAATAATTGGATTTATTATGAAAGTCAAAATAGGTCTAAAATGTTCAGAGTGTGGTGATATCAATTACAGCACCACAAAGAATGCGAAAACTAACACCGAGAAGCTGGAGCTCAAGAAATTTTGCCCTCGGCTAAATAAACATACACTTCACAAAGAAGTGAAGCTAAAGAGCTAAGGCTCTTTAGCAACCATAGGTCAGTAGCTCCAATGGTAGAGCGTCGGTCTCCAAAACCGAGTGTTGGGGGTTCGAGTCCCTCCTGGCCTGCCAAATTTTAAATGAGATGCTAAGATGATAAAAAAAATTGTGACTTATTACCAAAACGCAAAAGAAGAGTGGAGAAAAGTGATCAATCCAACTAAGCAACAAGTGAAAACTTCATTTATTGCAGTTGTTGTAGTTGTAAGCGTTGTAACACTTTTTTTGGCATTAGTTGATTTTCTTTTATCGGCTTCTGTGTCAGGCATTTTGTAGAATTTTACTTAAGAGAGGTGTCGTTTGGATTGGTATGCTATACAAACCTACTCAGGAAGTGAGCAGTCAGTAAAGAGAGCGATTCAAAATCTTTTCCGTGAATGCAATATGCAATCAAGACTAGAGGAGATCGTTGTCCCTACTGAAGATATTATTGAGATGAAAAATAGCAAGAAAAGAGTGGTTGAACGCAGTCTTTATCCTGGATATGTTTTTATCAAAGTAGATTTGGATACAAAATTGTGGCATATGATTCAGTCTTTGCCTCGTGTTGGTCGCTTTATTGGTGAAAGTAAAAAACCTACACCCTTAACAGAATCTGACATTAAGAACATTCTAGAGAAGGTTGAAAACAGAGCCGCTCCAAAACCAAAGATTTTCTTTGATTCAGGAGAGGTTGTGCGAATCGTTGAGGGACCATTTGCAAACTTCACAGGTATTGTGGAGGAATACGATATGGAGCACGAAAAGCTCAAGCTCAATGTATCAATTTTTGGGAGAAATACACCTGTTGAAATTTTGTATTCCCAAGTTGAGAAAATTATTTAACTTTAGATAAGGAGAAAAGATGGCAAAAAAAGTTATCGGTGAATTAAAACTTCAAATTCCTGCAGGAAAGGCAAATCCATCACCACCCGTAGGACCTGCATTGGGACAAAGAGGTGTCAATATTATGGAATTCTGTAAGGCTTTCAATGAGAAGACTAAAGATATGGGTGATTTCAATATCCCTGTTATTATCACAGTTTATCAAGACAAAAGCTTTAGTTTCATAACCAAGAAACCCCCTGTTACAGATTTGATTAAAAAAGCAATCAAACTTCAAAAAGGATCTGATAATCCTTTGAAAAACAAGGTTGGAAAACTAAGCAATGCTCAACTTGAGGAAATCGCAAAAACAAAAATGGAAGACCTCAATACAAAAGACATTGAAGCAGCGAAGAAGATCGTTGCAGGAAGTGCCCGAAGTATGGGTATTGAGATTGTAGATTAAGGAGTTAGGAAGCTATGGCAAAGAAAGTATCAAAAAGATTACAAAACCTTGCAGGTAAGGTTGATGCAAGCAAGGTTTATGATGTAGAAAGTGGTGTAGCGACTCTAAAAACTTTGGCTTCAACAAAATTTGATGAAACCGTTGAAATTGCATTAAGACTTGGTGTTGATCCACGACACGCTGATCAAATGATCCGTGGTGCAGTTGTATTGCCTCATGGGACAGGAAGAACTGTGAGAGTAGCAGTATTTGCTAAAGGTATCAAAGCTGATGAAGCAAGAAGTGCAGGAGCTGATATCGTAGGTGATGAGGATTTGGCAGAAGAGATCAAAAATGGAAATACCAATTTTGATATGGTTATTGCTACTCCTGATATGATGGCTTTAGTTGGAAAAGTTGGAAGAATTCTTGGGCCAAAAGGTTTGATGCCAAACCCTAAGACTGGAACTGTAACTATGGATATCCAAAAAGCAGTAAGCAATGCCAAGAGCGGACAAGTGAATTTCCGTGTCGATAAAAAAGGAAATATTCACGCTCCTATTGGTAAAGCAAGTTTTGATGTTGAGAAAATTAAAGAGAATATGCTAGAATTCGTCAGAGCTGTTAATCGATTGAAACCTGCAAGTGCAAAAGGAAAATATATCCGCAATAGTGCCTTGTCTTTGACAATGAGTCCAGCTGTGAGAATTGATTCTCAAGAACTATTGGAAGTAAAGTAACCCTTTCTTCCGTTTTATCTTAGACTAAGACTATTGGTGCCTAAGGCTTAATTCCCAATATATGTTTAAGTCTGAAAGGAGAAGAAGATGACCAAACAAGAAAAAGTTGAAATAGTTGAGTTTCTAAAAGCTGAATTCTCTAATTCTTCTGCAATTGTTGTTTGTGATTACAAGGGTATCAAGACTAAACAACTTGAAGACTTGAGAAACAAGTCAAGAGATTTGAATGTCAAAGTTCAAGTAATCAAGAACAAACTTGCAAAGATTGCGATGAATGAAGCTGGATTACCTGAAAATCAGCTAAAAGATACAAATATCTTTATTTGGGGTGAAGATCAAATTGCTCTCTCAAAAGTCGTTTGCAAGTTTGCACAAGATAGCAAAGAGAACTTCTCTCTCAAGTTTGGATATTTTGATAAAGAACTTGTTGATGTAAATCACATCGAAGCGATTTCTAAATTGCCAAGCAAAGATGAGCTTATTGGTATGTTGTTGTCTGTATGGACTGCACCTGCTCGATATTTTGTCACTGGGCTTGATAATCTTAGAAAACAAAAAGAAGAACAATAAAACCATAAGGAGTAAAAAATGGCAATTACAAAAGAAGATGTATTAGAGTATATTGGTAGTCTTTCTGTTCTTGAGCTCTCTGAGCTTGTGAAAGAATTTGAAGAGAAGTTTGGTGTATCTGCTGCACCTACTGTTGTAGCAGGAGCTGGAGCTGTTGCTGGTGGAGCTGCTGGTGGAGCTGAAGAAAAAACTGAGTTCAATGTCGTGCTTGTTGATGGTGGTGCAAACAAAATCAACGCAATCAAAGCTGTAAGAGAGCTTACAGGTCTTGGACTCAAAGAAGCTAAAGAAGCAGTAGAGCAAACACCTTACACAATCAAAGAAGGTGCAAGCAAAGATGATGCTGAAGCAATGAAAAAGAAACTTGAAGAAGCTGGTGCAAAAGTAGAAATCAAGTAACTTTTGATTACAAAAAGCCCAAAAATGCCCCTAGAAAAGTCTAGGGGCATTTTGTATTTATAAAAATAAGTCTCTAAATAAGGTTCTTTTAGGGACTTTATTTAGAGTGCTTAGTGACTCTTTCAAATCCATATCTGAGGACAGAAAATGCCAATGAAAAATGACTTAAAAAGCAGACTACGCGTTGATTTCACAAAACACCCACAGAATTTAGATGTTCCCAATTTGCTTCTCCTACAAAGAGATAGTTATGATTCTTTTCTTTCCACTGATGGTCGGACAGATAGTGGTATTGAGAAAGTTTTTCGATCTATTTTTCCTATCCAAGATGCACAAAATCGTGTAACTTTGGAGTATATGGGATGTGAGTTTGGCAAACCTAAATATACTGCCACTGAAGCAATGGTAAGAGGAATTACTTATTCTATCCCACTCAAAATCAAAGTGCGACTTGTGCTTTGGGATAAAGATGAGAAGACAGGAGAGAAAATTGGAGTTAAAGATATCAAAGAGCAAAGTATCTTTATCCGTGAAATCCCCCTGATGACAGATCGCACATCTTTTATCATTAATGGTGTTGAGAGAGTTGTGGTTAATCAACTCTATCGAAGCCCCGGTGTGATTTTCAAAGAAGAAGAATCTTCAACTGCTTCAAACAAACTTATCTATACAGGACAAATCATTCCTGATCGCGGTTCTTGGTTGTATTTTGAATATGATGCCAAAGACACACTTTATGCAAGAATCAACAAGAGAAGAAAAGTTCCTGTAACTATTATCTTCCGTGCTATGGGATATAGCAAACAAGACATTTTGCAAATGTTTTACTCAAATCTTACAATCAAGCAAAAAGGCGATAAATACCTCACACGCTTTGATCCTGCAAACTTTGATGGGCGTTTGGAGTTTGATCTCAAAGATGAGAGTGGAAAGGTTATCCTTCAAGCCAATAAGCGTCTAAGTGTAAAAAAAGCAAAACAACTTCAAGATGAGGGATTAGAGTGGATTGAATATCCGACAGAAATCTTGCTTAATCGCTGTTTGGCACAATCTATTATTGATGAGGAGAGTGGAGAAGTAGTCTTTGATACTCTCACTCAGCTAGATGAGGCAAAGCTTAAAAGAATGCAAGAGCTTAATGTCAAAGAATTCCAAATCGCTAATGATTTGGCAAGTGGTTCTGATCGCTCTATTATCAACTCTTTCTCTGCAGATGCAGAATCTCTCAAACTCCTCAAGCAAACTGAGAAAATTGAAGATGAGAATGATCTAGCAGCAATTAGAGTATATAAAGTGATGCGTCCGGGTGAGCCTGTAACAAAAGAGGTTGCCAAAGCATTTGTTCGCCAACTCTTCTTTGATCCTGAGCGATATGATCTTACAAAAGTGGGAAGAATGAAGATGAATCATAAACTAGGATTGAATGTCCCTGATTATGTAACCGTTCTTACTCATGAAGATATTTTTGAGAGTGTGAAGTATCTCATCAAAGTCAAAAATGGACAAGGGCGAATTGATGATAGAGATCACTTAGGAAACCGAAGAATTAGAGCTATTGGTGAGCTTTTGGCAAATGAATTGCATGTAGGACTTGTCAAAATGCAAAAAGCAATCCGAGATAAACTCACAACAATGAGTGGGCAATTTGACACCATTATGCCTCACGACTTAATCAACTCCAAAATGATTACAAGCACAATTATGGAGTTTTTCACAGGAGGGCAACTCTCTCAATTTATGGATCAAACCAACCCACTCTCAGAAGTTACACACAAAAGAAGACTTTCAGCACTTGGAGAGGGAGGACTTGTCAAAGAGCGTGTAGGATTTGAAGCAAGAGATGTTCATCCAACTCACTATGGAAGAATCTGTCCGATTGAAACTCCAGAGGGTCAAAATATCGGTTTGATTAACACTCTTTCAACTTTCACAAGAGTTAATGATCTAGGATTTATTGAAGCACCTTACAAAAAAGTCAATGCTGGAGTAGTAAGTGATGAGATTGTTTATCTTACAGCCACTCAAGAAGAGGGACTTATCATTGCTCCTGCAAGTACAAAGGTTGATGAAAAAGGACAAATTGTTGAAGATTTGATTGAGGTGCGACAAGATGGAGAGATTATCCTTTGTGAGAAAAACAAAGTTGATCTAATCGACTTAAGCCCAAGAATGCTTGTAGGAGTAGCGGCTTCTTTGATCCCATTCCTAGAGCACGATGATGCCAACAGGGCATTGATGGGTTCAAATATGCAACGCCAAGCTGTGCCATTGCTTAAGCCTGATGCACCAATGGTTGGAACAGGGATTGAGAAAATCATCGCTAGAGATTCTTGGGAAGCAATCAAGGCTACAAGAGCAGGTGTGGTAGAGAGAATTGATGCAAGGAATATCTATGTTTTGGGTGAAGATGAGAGTGGAGCATTTATCGATCACTATGCACTTCTTAAAAATCTTAGAACCAATCAAAACACTTGCTTCTCTCAACGCCCAATCGTCAAGGTAGGAGATAGAGTAGAAGTAGGGCAAATCATTGCTGATGGTCCAAGTATGGATAAAGGAGAGCTTGCATTGGGACAAAATATGCGAGTTGCCTTTATGCCTTGGAATGGATACAACTTTGAGGATGCTATCGTTGTCAATGAGCGAGTTGTCAAAGATGACGCTTTCACTTCAATTCATATCTATGAGAAAGAGATTGAAGCACGAGAGCTTAAACACGGAGCAGAGGAAATCACAGCAGATATCCCAGGGGTGAGAGAAGAAGAAATCGCTCATCTTGATAGCAGTGGTATTGTAAAGATTGGAACTTATGTAAGTTCAGGAATGATTCTTGTAGGGAAAGTTTCTCCCAAAGGTGAGGTTAAACCAACTCCTGAAGAGCGACTATTGAGAGCCATTTTTGGAGAAAAGGCAGGACATGTTGTCAATAAATCACTCTATTGTCCTCCATCGCTTGAGGGAACGGTAATTGATGTAAAAATCTTTACCAAAAAAGGATATGAGAAAGATGCAAGAGCAATCAGTGCTTATGAGCAAGAAAAATCTGTGCTTGATATCGATCATCACGACAGATTGACAATGCTCAACAAAGAAGAAATGCTAAGAATCACCACAATTCTCTCCAAAGAAAAGCTTTCAGCCCCTGCTTCAATCAATGGCAAGGATTACAAAAAAGGCGAGGTGATTGCAAAAGAGGATATTTCAAATATCAATCGTTTTGCACTCAATACCCTCATCAAAAGCTACTCTGAAGAGATTCAAGCCCAGTATGAAGCGATCAAAAATAACTTCCTAGAGCAAAAGAAAACTTTGGGAGAGGAGCATGAAGAAAAACTTGCAATCCTAGAGAAAGATGATATTTTGCCAAGTGGAGTAGTCAAGCTTGTAAAAATCTACATTGCCACAAAGCGAAAGCTCAAAGTCGGAGACAAAATGGCAGGACGCCACGGAAACAAAGGTATTGTCTCAAATATCGTTCCAAGCGTAGATATGCCTTATACGATTGATGGAGAGTCTGTAGATATTGTGCTTAATCCTCTAGGAGTTCCTAGCCGTATGAATATCGGACAGATTTTGGAGGTGCATCTAGGACTTGTAGGTAAAAATCTAGGACTTCAAATCAATGAAATGATGCACAATCAGACTCAAGAGTGGCTCTCTTCTATCCGAGAGAAAATGATTGAGATTATTGATTTGGTGACTCCAAAGAGCTTGGAGGGCAAAAAATGGGCATTGTCTTTGAGTGATGAGCAATTGCTTTCTTATGCCAAAGATTGGAGCAAGGGAGTGAAGTTTGCAATCCCTGTATTTGAGGGAATTGAGCAAGAGAAGTTTAATCAACTCTTTGATATGGCACAAATCAGTCTTGATGGAAAAACTGAGCTTTATGATGGAAAGACAGGAGAGAAAATCAAAGAGCGAGTGAATGTAGGATATATGTATATGCTCAAACTCCACCACCTAGTTGATGAAAAAGTCCATGCAAGAAGCACAGGACCTTACTCACTTGTAACCCAACAGCCTGTGGGAGGAAAAGCACTCTTTGGAGGACAAAGATTTGGAGAGATGGAAGTGTGGGCATTGGAAGCTTATGGAGCAGCTCATACCCTCAAAGAAATGCTTACAATCAAATCTGATGATACAGAGGGAAGAGTTAAGGCCTATAAAGCGATTACAAGAGGAGAAACAGTAGGAGAGTCAGAAATCCCTGAGACTTTCTATGTCCTCTCAAAAGAGCTTCAATCTCTTGGACTTGATGTAAGTGTTTATAGCAATGATAGAGATGAGGATGGCAATCCAAAATTGCTTACAATCAAAGAAGATGATCGTCCAAAAGACTTCAATGCATTCCAGCTCAACCTTGCAAGTCCTGAGAAAATCCTTTCTTGGAGTCATGGAGAGGTTAAAAAGCCTGAAACTATCAACTATCGCACACTCAAGCCTGAGCGTGATGGACTTTTCTGTACCAAAATCTTTGGACCTGTAAGAGATTATGAGTGCTTGTGTGGTAAATATAAGAAAATGCGATACAAAGGGATTGTTTGTGAGAAGTGTGGAGTAGAGGTTACAAGTGCCAAAGTTAGACGCTCTAGAATGGGGCATATTGAGCTTGTAAGCCCTGTGGCTCACATCTGGTATGTTAGCTCACTTCCAAGCCGTATTGGAACACTCCTAGGAGTAAAAGTCAAAGACTTAGAGCGTGTGCTTTATTATGAGGCTTATATTGTCAAAGAAGCAGGTGAGGCATATTATGATAATGAGAAGACAAAGCCTGTAATGAAGTATGATGTGCTTAATGAAGAGCAATTTCAAAGCATTAATCAACGCTTTGAAATGACAGGATTTGTCGCTCAAATGGGAGGAGAAGCAGTCAAAGAATTGCTAGAGGGATTAGATCTAGTTTCTCTTCTTGCTTCGCTCAAAGAAGAGGTAAAAAACACCAATTCAGAAGCCAAGAAAAAAACAATCATCAAACGCCTCAAAGTCGTAGAAAGCTTTGTGGCTTCAGGGAATCGCCCTGAGTGGATGATGCTCACTGTGCTTCCTGTGCTTCCACCAGATCTTAGACCTCTTGTCGCACTCGATGGTGGGAAGTTTGCAGTCAGTGATGTCAATGACTTGTATAGAAAAGTAATCAACAGAAATCAACGACTTAAGCGTCTAATGGAGCTTGATGCACCTGAAATCATTATCAGAAACGAAAAAAGAATGCTTCAAGAAGCAGTTGATGCTCTCTTTGATAATGGAAGAAATGCAAATGCAGTCAAAGGTGCAAACAAACGCCCACTTAAATCACTTTCTGAAATCATCAAAGGAAAGCAAGGACGATTTAGACAAAACCTTCTTGGAAAACGTGTGGATTTCTCAGGAAGAAGTGTTATTGTCGTGGGGCCAAACCTCAGAATGGATCAGTGTGGATTGCCAAAAAATATGGCACTTGAGCTTTTCAAACCTCACCTTCTCTCCAAACTTGAGGAGAAAGGCTATGCCACAACACTAAAACAGGCTAAAAAAATCATTGAGCAAAAGAGCAATGAGGTTTGGGAATGTTTGCAAGAAGTGGTTGAGGGTTATCCTGTATTGCTTAACCGTGCTCCAACACTCCATAAGCAATCAATCCAAGCTTTCCACCCCAAACTCATTGATGGAAAAGCTATTCAGCTTCACCCACTTGTATGTTCAGCATTCAACGCTGACTTTGATGGGGATCAAATGGCAGTTCATGTGCCACTCTCACAAGAGGCAATCACAGAGTGTAAGGTATTGATGCTAAGTTCGATGAATATCTTGCTCCCTGCAAGTGGAAAGGCCGTAGCTGTGCCTAGCCAAGATATGGTTTTGGGACTTTATTATCTTTCACTTGGAAGAGATGGAAGCAAAGGAGAGCATAAGCTTTTTGGAAGCATTGATGAGATTATGACAGCTATTGAGCTAGATGAGCTTGATATCAATGCCAAAATCCGAGTCTCTTATGAGAGAAAAATCATTCACACCACAGCAGGTAGAATGATTTTGCGTTCAGTCTTGCCTGACTTTGTGCCTACTCACTTGTGGAATAAGGTGATGAAGAAGAAAGACATTGGAACATTGATTGATTATGTGTATAAAGTCGGAGGAATTGGGATTTCAGCAAGTTTCCTAGATAGTCTTAAAGACTTAGGATTTAAGTATGCAACCAAAGCAGGGGTTTCAATCTCAGCAGCAGACATTATCGTGCCTGAAAACAAGCAAAAAGTGATTGAAAGTGCCAAAGCCAAAGTAAAAGAAATCCAAAGCCAATTTGAATCAGGACTTCTCACAGAGCAAGAGCGATACAACAAGATTATTGATATTTGGACAGAAACCAACAATAATATGAGTAAAGAGATGATGAAGCTTGTAGAGAGTGATAAAGATGGATTTAACTCTATCTATATGATGGCAGACTCAGGTGCTAGAGGAAGTGCAGCACAAATCCGTCAGCTCTCTGCAATGCGTGGTTTGATGGCAAAACCTGATGGGACAATTATTGAAACTCCAATCGTTTCAAACTTCAAAGAGGGATTGAATGTTCTTGAATACTTTACTTCAACGCATGGAGCAAGAAAAGGTCTAGCAGATACTGCTCTTAAAACAGCAAACGCAGGATATTTGACAAGAAAGCTCATTGATGTTTCTCAAAATGTCAAGGTTGTTACAGATGATTGTGGCACACACGAGGGTGTAGAGATTACAGATATTACCGTGGGTAGTGAGATGATTGAGCCAATGGAGGAGAGAATCTTTGGGCGTGTTCTAGCTCGTGATGCAATCGATCCAATCACCAATGAAATCCTTGTGAATGAGGGCACAATGATTGATGAGGAAATGGCACAAAAGATTAAAGAAGCAGGATTGAAGTCAGTGGTGATCCGAACTCCTGTAACTTGTAAGGCTCAAAAAGGGATTTGTGCTAAGTGCTATGGACTAAATCTTGGTGAAGGAAAAATGGTAAAACCTGGAGAGGCCGTAGGTGTGCTTGCAGCTCAATCTATCGGAGAGCCAGGAACTCAGCTCACACTTAGAACTTTCCACGTGGGTGGAACAGCTTCAAGAAGTGCAGAAGAGCGACAAATTGTTGCAAACAAAGAAGGATTTATCCGCTACTACAATATTAAAACCTTCAAAAACAAAGAAGGTAAAAATATCATCGCCAACAGAAGAAATGCAGCGATTTTGGTAGTAGAGCCAAAAATCCGTGCTCCATTTGATGGTAAGGTAAGCGTAGAAACAGCTCACGATGAGATGATTGTAACCCTTGTTTCTAAAAAAGGTGAAGCAAAATTCAATCTAAGAAAAGATGATGTCGCCAAAGCAAATGAGTTGGCAGGAATCAGTGGAAAAATTGAAGGGAAAATCTTCTTGCCTTATGAGAATAATACAAGCGTGAAGCAAGGAGAGAGTATCGTAGATATCATCAAAGATGGTTGGAATGTGCCCAATCGTATCCCTTATGGAAGTGAGCTAGTGATAGCAGACAACACATCTATCCCACAAACTATTAGCTCTCAAGCTAATGGGGTTGTGAAGTATTATACGCTTGAAGTGGATACTTTGCAAAAAGCAGAGGGAATCAAAGCCAATGCAACAATCAAAAATGAAGGGTTGTTTGCTGTGGTTGTAGATGAGAATGATCGTGAAGCTTATCGCTACTACATTGCAAAAGGCTCTAAAGTGCTTATCGGAGAGGGCGAGAGCGTAGCAAGTGGAGGCGTTATTGCACAACCTGCAAATGCAGAGCAATTCATCGTGGCAAATTGGGATCCATATACAACTCCTGTGATTGCTGAGATTGCAGGTAGAGTGGTTTATGAGGACATTATCCCTGGATTGACTGTGGCAGAGCAGATTGATGAAACCACAGGGCAAACTTCACTTGTAGTCAATGAATATTTCTCAAGCAACTACAAACCTGCTATCGTGATTGAAGCAGAAGATGGAAGCAAAGCCACTTATCGCCTAGAGCCAAAGACTTCAATTATGGTTTCAGATGAGATTAAAGTGGGTGTAGCAGATATTATTGCTAAGACTCCTAAAGCTCTTGCAAAATCAAGAGATATTACAGGAGGTCTTCCAAGAGTATCTGAACTCTTTGAGGCAAGAAAGCCAAAAGATATGGCAATCCTCTCTGAGCTTGATGGAATCGTAACATTTGGAAAACCTGTAAGAGGCAAAGAAAAGCTTATCGTTACAAGTGAAGATGGAAGAGTATGTGAGTATTTGGTGGATAAAAACAAGAGAATTTTGGTGCATCAAAATGAATTTATCCACGCAGGTGAGGCGATGACTGATGGTGTAGTCAGTAGCCACGATATTCTAAGAATTAGTGGCGAAAAAGAGCTACACAAATACATCATCAGTGAAGTTCAGCAAGTTTATCGCCGACAAGGGGTAAATATTGCAGATAAGCATATTGAGATTATTGTCTCTCAAATGCTTAGACAAGTCAAAATCGTGGATAGTGGAGATACCAAATTCATTGAGGGTGATTTGGTAAGTAAGCGACACTTCAAAGAAGAAAATGAGAGAATCCAAAGACTAGGTGGTGCTCCAGCGATTGCTGAACCTGTGCTTCTAGGAATCACAAGGGCAGCAGTAGGAAGTGATAGTATCATCTCTGCTGCTTCATTCCAAGAGACAACAAAGGTTCTCACAGAAGCATCAATCGCGGCCAAAACCGATCACTTAGAGGATCTCAAAGAAAATGTCGTTCTAGGAAGAATGATTCCTGTGGGAACTGGACTCTATAAAGATAGCAAGTTCAAATTCCATATCAGCTAAATATATGGGAAATTTCCCATATATAAGGTAAAAACCAAGAAAAAATATTGTAGAATTACAGCATTTTTTCATTTTAAAAAAACATAAGGGAGAAAAAAGTGCCTACGATCAATCAGTTGATTAGAAAAGAAAGAAAGAAAGTCATCAAGAAGACTAAGTCTCCAGCATTGATGGAGTGTCCTCAAAGACGAGGAGTTTGTACTCGTGTTTATACAACAACACCAAAGAAACCAAACTCAGCTTTGAGAAAAGTAGCAAAAGTCAAGCTTACAAGCAAAGTAGAAGTGATTAGCTATATTCCTGGAGAGGGACACAATCTTCAAGAGCACTCAATCGTGCTTGTAAGAGGTGGAAGGGTAAAAGACTTACCGGGTGTTAAGTATCACATTATCCGTGGTGCATTGGATACTGCAGGTGTGGCTAAACGAACTGTTTCAAGAAGTAAGTATGGTGCCAAAAAAGCTAAAGCTGGCGATAAAAAATAATTAGAGAGGTTAGAGAATGAGAAGAAGAAAAGCCCCTGTTAGAGAAGTTTTAGGTGATCCTGTATACAATAACAAGGTTGTAACAAAATTCATCAACAAGATGATGTATGATGGTAAAAAAAGCGTAGCTGAGAAAATCATCTATGCAGCATTCAATAAGATTGAAGAAAAGAGTGGAGAGAAAGGAATTGAGACTTTTGAAAAAGCATTGGAGAAAGTCAAGCCTTTGGTAGAAGTAAGAAGCCGAAGAGTGGGTGGAGCGACTTATCAAGTGCCTGTAGAGGTTCGCCCTGCAAGACAACAATCACTTTCAATCCGCTGGATTTTGGAAGCGACAAGAAAGAGAAATGAGCGAACAATGATTGATCGATTGGCAAATGAGCTAATTGATGCTGCAAATGATCGTGGAGCAGCTTTCAAGAAAAGAGAAGATGTGCATAAAATGGCAGAAGCCAACAAAGCATTTGCTCACTATCGCTGGTAAAACTTTGGCTTTCCTTGTGAAAGCCCTCAACACTACAAAATCACAATAAGGAATCAAAATGGCAAGAAAAACCCCATTAAATCGAATTAGAAATATTGGTATTGCTGCTCATATCGATGCAGGAAAGACAACAACATCTGAGAGAATCCTTTTTTATACAGGTGTAAGCCACAAAATCGGTGAGGTGCATGATGGTGCAGCGACGATGGACTGGATGGAGCAAGAGAAAGAGCGAGGGATTACGATCACTTCTGCTGCTACAACTTGTTTTTGGAAAGATTATCAAATCAACTTGATTGACACTCCTGGACACGTGGATTTTACAATCGAAGTTGAGCGTTCTATGAGAGTTCTTGATGGAGCAGTTGCAGTATTTTGTTCAGTAGGTGGAGTGCAACCTCAAAGCGAAACTGTATGGAGACAAGCCAATAAATATGGTGTGCCAAGAATGGTTTTTGTCAATAAAATGGACAGAATCGGTGCAAACTTCTACAATGTCGAAGAGCAAATCAAAGCAAGGCTCAAAGCCAATCCTGTGCCTATCAATATCCCAATCGGAGCAGAAGATAGTTTCAAGGGAGTAATCGATCTTATCCAAATGAAAGCCATTGTTTGGAATGATGAAACAATGGGTGCAAAATATGATATTGAAGATATTCCTGCAGACTTGTTAGAGAAAGCCAATGAGTATAGAGAGAAGCTTGTAGAAGCAGCAGCAGAGCAAGATGAGGCTTTGATGGAGAAATATCTTGGTGGAGAAGAGCTAAGTGTAGAGGAGATCAAAAAAGGTATCAAAGCAGGGTGCTTGAGTATGAGTCTTATTCCTATGCTTTGTGGATCATCATTCAAAAACAAAGGTGTTCAAACACTTCTTGATGCAGTTATTGACTTCCTCCCAGCTCCAACAGAGGTAGCAGATATCAAAGGAATCGATCCAAAAACTGAGCAAGAAGTTAGCGTAAAATCAGGAGATAATGGAGAGTTTGCAGGACTAGCATTTAAGATTATGACTGACCCATTTGTAGGACAGCTTACATTTGTGCGTGTATATCGAGGAATGTTAGAGAGTGGAAGCTATGTGCTTAACTCTACAAAAGGCAAGAAAGAGAGAGTAGGACGACTTCTCAAAATGCACTCCAATAAGCGAGAGGATATCAAAGATGTATATGCAGGAGAGATTTGTGCATTTGTAGGACTTAAAGATACTCTTACAGGAGATACACTCTGCAGTGAGAAGGATCCTGTAATCCTAGAGAGAATGGAATTCCCTGAGCCTGTAATCCACATTGCAGTTGAGCCAAAAACAAAAGCAGATCAAGAGAAAATGGCTGTTGCACTTGGAAAACTAGCTGAAGAAGATCCTAGCTTTAGAGTAAGCACACAAGAAGAGACAGGACAAACACTTATCGGTGGTATGGGTGAGCTTCACCTAGAAATCATCGTCGATCGTCTTAAGCGTGAGTTTAAAGTAGAGGCAGAGATAGGACAACCTCAAGTTGCATTCCGTGAGACTATCAGAGGATCAGTAGAGCAAGAGTGCAAATATGCTAAGCAATCAGGTGGTAGAGGACAATACGGACACGTATTTATCAAACTAGAGCCAAAAGAGGCAGGAAGTGGATATGAGTTTGTCAATGAAATCTCAGGTGGTGTAATCCCCAAAGAATACATCCCAGCAGTTGATAAAGGGATTCAAGAAGCGATGCAAAATGGTGTGCTTGCAGGATACCCTGTCGTAGATTTCAAAGTAACACTTTTTGATGGAAGTTATCACGATGTAGATAGTTCTGAAATGGCGTTTAAAATTGCAGGTTCTATGGCATTCAAAGATGCGTGTCGCAAAGCTACTCCAGTGCTTCTTGAGCCTATGATGAAAGTAGAAGTAGAAGTGCCTGAAGAGTATATGGGAGATGTGATTGGAGATCTCAATAGAAGAAGAGGACAAATCAACTCAATGGATGATCGAATGGGATTAAAAATTGTCAATGCATTTGTTCCACTTGCAGAGATGTTTGGATACTCTACTGACTTGCGTTCTGCTACTCAAGGGCGTGGAACTTATACAATGGAATTTGATCACTATGGTGAAGTTCCTGCAAATATTGCCAAAGAAATTACAGAAAAGAGAAAGGGTTAATCCCTCTCTTTTCCCTCTCAAAACTTATAAAATCCTAAGCTTATTTTAATTTTTCTATTTTTTGTTTATTATTCTTTTATCTGTCTTTGTTAAATTGTCATATATTTTTAAACAAGGAGAAAAAAATGAGAATACTATCTTTAATCATTGTTTTTATCTTTACTCTCTCTCAAGCTCAAGACATTCAGCTTCCTCAAGATTTGGCTTCTAAGCTTCCTGATGCTTTGAAATACAAACTTGCTCAATACATTGATGAGGAAACTGCAGAGGCGATTAAAAAAGCCAATGAAAATGATGAATTGGGAAATAAAAGTGGTTTTGTGCTTGGAGTGTCTTTGGGACTTAAAAGCTTTGACGCTCAACAAATCATTAGTGGATTTCAAGAGCTTTCAAGCAGAACCCCCTCACTTAATGGTGGAATTGTTTTGGGATATCAATATTTTTTCAACAAATATGTGGGGATTAGACTTACAGGCACTGCAAATGTAGGGACTCAAGCAAGAATCAAGGCTCAAACACTCACACCTGCATATCTAGCAGGGCAAGTGCCATACGACAAGACAAGAGAGGTAGATTTGTATCAATCCTATTTACCTATCCAAGCAGGAGCAGATCTTGTATTTTTGGCTTCAGTGTATGAAAAAGGCAAACACGCCTTTGGTTTGAGTGCAGGGTTTGGGTATGAGGCAGATTGGTATGTTGTGCAAAAAGCTAGTTCTCAATCCACTTTTGACGCCCTCACCAATCTTTTTCAAAAGCCCAATAGTCTTATCACTCAAGGGATATATCCTGAGTTTGGGATTTTCTACTTCTATGGAAGTCATCAGTTTGAGATTGCTTATCGGTTTGCAGAATTTTCTTTTATGGGGAATGAGGGCAAGGATTGGAACTTTGATTTAGGAAATGATCAAATGAGTAATGCCAATACTAAATTCCTCAAAACAAGCTCACTTGTTTTGAGTTATCTCTATCGCTTCTAGACCAAAGGCTAGATGATTTTGAGTGCCTTAAATGTAGGTATCCACTCTTTGATTCTTTGGATTTGAGATTGAAGCTCTTCTTCAATCTCTGCCCCCTCCAATTCTCTTCCATTTTTGCTGATTTTTTCATTTCTTTTTGAAAGCCAATCTTTGACACACTCTAGCCACTTCTCTTCTCCGACTTTGAGATAAGTTGATAAAAAGAGCATTTCAAAGCGATTGAGAGCAAATGCTTCAGCACTTACAGGGCTAATGAGATGATGGATAAAATTGCTACTTTCTAGGGCTTGTTCTAAAATATAGCTATTGAGGGCTTGAGTATGAGGCAAGGCAAGTTCTATGGTCTCTTCATCTTGAGCAAGTTTGATATAGTCTTTGGAGCTTAGAGCGATGAGAGATTCTAAAAGCTCGTGATAATGCACTTCTCTTTTGAGAGATTGCTCCAATGCCTCTTTGATTTGCTCCACCAAAACAGGTTGATTGTCTTTGAGGGCTTTGAGGATAGGGGAGTAAAAATCTTGGTTGAGATTGAGTGCTCCTCTGCGAGTATTGAGCGTGTAATCCACTTTGCTAAAAGGCACAATCATCACTACTCTAAGTTTGAGAAGTTCTTTGAGGCTTTGCCAAGTGTTGAGCTTGATTGCACCCTTTACCCAATAATCACTCCTAAAGCTTGTAGCAAACATCAAATCTTTGAGCATTTCATAGATGATTTTTGAGTGAGAAACTTTGGAGAGAATATTGCGTTCTTGCTCAGAGAGTTGGATATTGCAGAGATGATCTGAGAAATTTGCATAAGAAGCAAACTCAAGCCTTGCACTTCCTAAATCATTGCTGATTTGTGAGAAATTAAACGCATTTTGAACTTCATTTAAAAGCTCGTGAGCTAGGTAGGTATCGTCCATTTTGGAGAGGGTTTGGAGCATTGAGATACTTTGAGGGTTTTTGATAGCTTCTGTGCTAGGAAGACACATCAATTCATTGATAAACTCCAATCCCTCTCTAGCTCTCTTGGGGCTTGATTTGCCACTTGGAGTAAGAAGAGTAGAGTAGGCATAGAGCAAATCCCTCAAAGGTGCCACAGAAGCCCACCCTGCTTGAGTGTTGTAGCTGATAAGCACGACTCCTCCGACATTGAGTTTTTTTTGGATAAAGGAGAGGATTTGCTCTCTTACTTTGGGAGATACCCAGCTGTAAATCCCATGCAAAGCGATGAAGTCAAAGCTAGGTAAATCTTCCCTCTCTAGCAACTCTTCAAAGGAATCATTGAGGATTGTAAGAGGAGCTTGAGAGATTTTGGAGAGATTTTTGGCAAATGTAGCTTGAGAGGGGTTAAAATCTGTCCCATACCATAGGGCATTTCTAGTGGCTGAATTGAAATTGAGCGTGATTCCTTGCCCAAACCCTAGCTCACACGCTGTGGAGATTGTAGGGGGGAGGAGGTTTTGAGCCAAGAAGCAGAGTTTGATTCTTAGAGGGTTGAGTGTCCCATAGTAGCCATTGGTGTAGTTGATATCTGTAACATAGCCTTGATTCCATTCTTGCATAGCAATTCCTTATAATTTTTCTTCAAATTATAGCTATTATTGGTGTTTTTGTGTGGTTTGTGTTTTTTGGCGTTGTTCTTTATCAATTTGAGCGATTTGATATTGATTGACCCAATACATAATCAAGCAAATCAAAACAATCAAGAAAAAATCAATTTTTCTAAGCTTAAGTCCCTTACAAAAAAAACAAGGCCTCTTTTTCTCTCTCATTCTATCCCTCCAAGATTGACTGCCTCTAGTGGGGGAAGCCAACCTATTGTTTGAATGTATTTGATTTTTTTTGCCTCACTTACTGCCCCCTCACTCATCTCCAAAACGATCATTTGTAAAATCACTTTTTGGCTCTTGGATACCTCAAACTTAGCTCTTGCTAGTCCTGTAAGTCCTCTCTCAATAGGTGCTTCACTCTCCATTCCAATCACACTATCAAACCCCCCACACATTCCTACATCACTCACATAAAAGCTCCCCTTATCAATCAGCAAATCATCTGTCCCTATATGGGTGTGAGTGCCAAAGACTGCTCCTACTTCTCCTTTGAGCATTTCAAAAATCGCTCTTTTCTCACTTGTAGCTTCTGCGTGCATATCTATAATAATATTGCGATATCCCCTCTCTCTTAGTAGCCTTACGCTATCTCTTGCACATACAAAGACATTATCACAATGAGGCATACCAAAATGCCCCATTAGGTTTAGCACTGCGATTTTCTCCCCACACACCTCCCCTGTATATATCCCACTCCCTTCAAGCTCTTTAGAATAGTTATGCGGACGCAAAATCTTCCCTCCCTCTTTGAGGTAGGCAGTGATTTCTTTTTTGTCAAAGCTGTGATTCCCACCTGTGAGGATATCAATCCCAAAAGAATGAAGCAAATTTGCGTGCTCTAGGCTTAGTCCAAAGCCGTGTGAGGCATTTTCTGCATTGGCAATGATAAAATCTAGCTGGTATTGGGTTTTGATTTGGGGGAGTAGGTGTGCTAGAAGCACTCTAGCAGATCGTCCGACAATGTCGCCAATAAGTCCGATTTTCATAAGTATTCCAAAAAGCTCTCCCCAAAAGGGAGAGAGTAGATTATCTCTTGGAGAATTGTGGGCTTCTTCTTGCCTTTCTCTTTCCGTATTTCTTTCTTTCAACCACTCTTGAATCTCTTGTAAGAAGTCCTTTTGGTTTCAAAATCGCACGGAAAGCGATATCATAGGCATTGAGAGCTTTAGAGATACCGTGTCTAAGTGCTTCAGCTTGAGCAGAGTATCCACCACCCAAAGTTACAGCGACAATATCTACGCTTTTTTCTTGTTTTGTGAGAACTAGAGGTTGCATTACTTTCATTTTAATAGCCTCGTGTCCTCCTAGCCAAGTATCAAGACTCTCTCCATTGACGCTAAGTTTTCCACTTCCATTTGTTAGCCAAACTTTAGCGACTGCTGTTTTTCTTTTTCCTGTTGCATAAACTTTTGCCATTCTCTATCCTTTATTTCGCTTTTGTGATTTGTGCTGTGTGAGGGTGTTCGCTTCCTCTATAAACTTTGAGTTTTTTGAGCATTGCACGACCAAGCTTGTTTTTGGGGAGCATTCCACGAACTGCCAAGTGATAAAGCTTCTCAGGGCTTTTCTCTAGCATTTCTTTGAGAGTTTTGCTCTTTGTGCTACCAAAGTATCCAGAGTGAGTGAAGTATTCTTTGTCCTCAAGTTTAAGACCTGAGAATTTCACTTCTGTTGCGTTGATAATCACGACATAATCTCCACAATCAAGATGAGGAGTGAAGCAAGGCTTGTGCTTCCCTCTCAAATAAGTCGCCACTTCTGTAATCAAACGACCAAACACTTTGTCCTTAGCGTCAAGAACAATCCACTTTCGCTCAATTTGAGCTTCTGTTGCAATTTTTGTAATTTCCATTGTTTTGCCTTTTTACAAAATTAAAACACGAACTTTATCCAAAAATACCTTAAACTATGCTTAAATTAAGGAAAAAATAAGCTAGTCTATTGTATTTTCTTCATCAGAAAAATATCTTCTCTCTTGATAATCTAGCAATCTCTTGGTTTCTGTGGGGAGAGTGAATGAGGTTTCATAGCCCTCTTTGATAATCTCAGTAATCTCATCAAGTTTTTGGGGAATCCCCTCAAAGGCATCAAGAATCAAAGAAAACATTTGAATGTTTTGCACGACCATTTCAAGGACTTTGTGTTTGTTTTCTTCAAATAGCTCTTGATTGAGGAAATATTTTCTTGCTTTAAACATTATCCGACGAAATACAATCTTGGGAAGAGGTTTATTGCGAATATGACGAGCAATAATCCTATAAATATTTTTTGTGCTAACCTCTAGTTTGTCTTCCCCTGCGATACATACACATACAGGAAGCAAAGCCATCATTTTATCTGCCTTAGTTCCCAAAGAGCGAGTTTGCCATTTGATAAAAAGATATTCAATCATATTCATATCATATTGTTCTAGCATAATACAATCTCACTTCCCACACCATCGCTTGTAAAAAGCTCTAGCAACAAACTATGCTCTACTCTTCCATCAATGATATGCACTTTTTTGACTCCTGACTCTAAGCAATCCACACAAGAGCGGATTTTGGGAATCATTCCCCCACTAATCACTCCATTTTGTATCAAATCCTCCACTTCACTTGCTTTGATACTCTCCAAAAGCTCTCCATTTTTGCCTAGCACTCCTAGAGTATCAGTGAGGAAGATGACTTTATCGGCTTTGAGGGCTTTAGCTACCTCACAGGCGACAATATCAGCATTGACATTATAGCTTGCTCCACTACTATCTCCACATACAGGAGAAATCACAGGAGTGATCCCTACTTCAAGCAATTTTTCCAAGACTTGAGGGTTGGCACTTTTGATTTCTCCTGTAAGTCCAAATTTTCCACCCTCTTTGCACTTTGCCTCAAAAAGAAGCGAATCTTTCCCACTCATTCCCAAAGCTTGGATTCCATTGAGTGAGAGAAAATAGGCGATTTCTTTGTTTATCTCCCCACTTAGCACCATCTCCACTACTTCCATACATTCTTTGCTTGTAACTCTATGTCCATCGATAAATTCACTCTCTACTCCCATTTGCTCTAGCACACTTGTAATCCTTTTGCCTCCACCATGCACGATAATGGGCTGAATCCCTAGCATATACATCATTGTAATATCTTTGGCAAATTGCTCTCTAAGTCGCGGTTCTATCTGGGCTGAACCCCCATATTTGATGACAATTTTTGAGCCTCTAAAGGACTTGATGAAAGGCAGGGCGTCAAGCAAGATTTCTGCTCTTTGGAAGTGATTGTGCATACAAAACCTCTGTATTGATGAAATAAAAGAAATTATATAAAAACTCAAAGAAAATACAAAAAGAGTTTTTGGATTTTAGATGAAGTATTTTACCCCCTATTTCCCACCCCCTTTATTTAAGCATTAAGCCTTATTCTCCTGCTTCTTGAGTTTGCTCTTCACCCTTTGCTTTCTCTTCCCCCTCTTTCTCTTCCCCTTCAATCTTTAGTGGTGCTTTGTAATCAGCTTTTTCAAGGATTGGGCTATATCCATCACTCTCTCCAAAGCTATATCTCACTCCTACATTCACTTGATAATCAGTATTGATTTTCCCTGCAAAGCTTTTCTCAAAGTCAAAGTAGATTCTAGTATTGTCTTTGATAGACATATTAGTCCCTACATTCATCACTACTCTTCCATCAGAGCTAATATCACTTAGCTCATTGCTTTGGATTCCATCATTTGTAGTCATTGTGATACTTCCCCCACTCACATAATCATACTCATAGAATGCTCCTACATAAAGTGAGGCATTGAAAGTATCTTTTTGAGTAAATTTCTTAAAGT
>NZ_NXLV01000013.1 GCF_003364205.1 Helicobacter brantae | reverse complement strand
AGTTCAATCTTGGAGCAAGATATAGTTTCTAGGATATGAGGATAGAGAAAGGGTGGGATAAAAAAAGGGGTGGGAAATAAAATGAGGGAAAGAGGGGTGGAGAGATGAGGAAAATCCCCCTCTCTCTATCGATACAAACTTAGTCTTACAATAGAGTTGCTAAGGGCTTCAAGGCTATGAACCACCCCTTGCTCTAAGAAAATGCTATCAAGCTCATTCATCTCAAAAAACTCTCCCCCTACTCCAAACCTAATCTTTCCGCTTAGCACCTGCACTCCGATTTGTTTGGGTGCTTTGTGATCTTCTAGCTTCCCACCTTGAGCCAAAGTGATTTTTATCTCTTTGCTCCCCTCATACTCAAACATCACTTCAATCGTTTTCTCTTGGCTAAAATCAGCCTCATTCCATTTTTTGATTTGCATTAAATCTCCTTATTTTATAATTTGCCAAAACCAAGAAGGACTAAGCGATGCAAATCACTCTAAAAAATCCCCTAGATATGCACCTCCACTTAAGAGAGGGCGATACTTTGGCGTGTGTTTTTCCTTTTAGCTTCACTTCTTTTGCTGGAGGAGTTGTGATGCCAAATCTCTCCACCCCTATCACCTCCACAGCACTTGCTATGGATTATCAAGAGAAGCTTTATGCCCTTAGCAAAGAATTTGAAGCAAAAGTGGCTCTTTATATCACACCAAATTTAAACAAACAAGAATTATTACAAGCAAAAGAGAAGGGAGTAAAAATCCTCAAGCTCTACCCCAAAGGCTCTACAACCAATAGCCAAAATGGAGTAAGTGAGATTTTGGACAAAAGCACACTAGAGATTTTTTCCATTGCTCAAGAGCTAGGATTTATCCTCTCAATCCACGCTGAGAGTGGAGGGTATAGCCTTGATAGGGAATTTGAGTTTTTAGAAATCATCAAAGAGATTGCAATCAATTTTCCCACTCTCAAAATCATCATTGAGCATTTAAGCGATAGGCGAAGCATTGAGGTATTGGAGAGATACTCTAATGTCTTTGCCACCCTCACACTTCATCACATCACGCTCTGCCTTGATGATTTGCTTGGAGGGGGATTAAATCCTCATCTCTTCTGCAAACCTATTTTGAAAAGCCCCAAAGACAGAGACGCCCTGCTCTCCTTAGCTCTTGAATCTCATCCAAAGGTTTGCTTTGGCTCTGATAGTGCCCCTCATCTGCTTAGCAAAAAACTCACTTCTCCTGCAAGTGCTGGGATTTTTTCAGCTCCTTTTTTGCTAGAGCAACTCTGCACCCTCTTTGAATCACACAACAAGCTTGAAAATCTCCAAAGCTTTATAAGTGATAATGCGATTAAAAACTATGAACTCAATCTTCAATCAAACAAAATCATCACTCTTCACACATCTCCTTGCACTATCCCCTCCTCTATCCCTATGGGCAAAGAGTGCATTGTCCCCCTAAATGCAGGAAAAACCCTGCCTTGGAGCATTTCTCTTCACTCCTAGTGGTGAAGAGTGCTTTACAAAAAGAAACAAAATCTCTCCTCTTCTCCAAAAAATGGGAATAAGAACTTTTCTTTAGAAAAACTTTTGAATAAAAATCAATTTTTGTCATCTTTTGTCAATTTTTTAAAGATTAGATACAAGATAGCCTAAATATTGGGCAAGAAAACACAAGGAGAAAAAATGAATAGGTTTTTAAGAGCAGTTGCCATTGTTTGTATGGCTAGTTTTTTGAGTGCTGGAGATAAGCCTGTGGTTTATATTTTAGCAACAGGTGGGACGATTGCTGGAGCTTCAAGCTCTTCTACGGCTTCTTCTTATGATGCAGGTAAAGTGCTGATTGAAACAATACTACAAGCCCTCCCCAAAGATGAAGTCGCAAAGTATGCAACTCTCAAAAGTGAGCAAGTTTTGCAAAAAGGAAGTCAAAATCTCACACCAAGTGATTGGCTAAAAATCTCAAAGCGTGTCAATGAACTTCTCAAAGACAAGAATATTGATGCAATTGTCATCACACATGGGACAGATACGATTGAGGAGAGTGCAATGTTTTTGCAACTCACTACAAAAAGTGATAAGCCTGTGGTGCTTGTAGGTGCGATGCGTCCTTCCACTTCGCTTAGTGCTGATGGTCCAAAAAACCTCTTTGATGCCATTGTCCTAGCAAGTTCTCCTCTCTCTAAAGGCAAAGGAGTGCTACTCACTTTTAATGGCAATATCCTCAGTGCCTCTGATGTTACAAAAAGCTCTCCTGTGCATATTGATGCATTCAAACCTGCAAATATTGGCTATCTAGGTTATATGTGGAATAACACTCCTTATTTTCTAAGAGATAACTTGCAAAGACATACCACCCAAAGCCAATTTGATATCTCCAACACCTCCTCACTCCCCCAAGTAGAAATCCTCTATGGATATGCAGGGAGCAGTGCAAAAGCAGTAGAAGATGCAGTCAAAAATGGAGCTAAAGGGATTGTATATGCAGGAGTGGGAAATGGAAACTTCAATGATGAAGTGCAAAAAGCACTAATCAAAGCAAGTCAGAGTGGGGTAAAAGTAGTGCGAACCTCAAGAATCATCTATGGACCCACACCTCAATGGGGAGAGGTTGATGATGAAAAATATGGATTTATCACATCTTGGTGGCACACTCCTCAAGCTACAAGAATTATTTTAATGCTTGGATTAAATGCTGGGATTACAGATAGCAAAGAGCTTCAAAAACTAATGCTCTCTTACTAAACCCCTTTATTCTAGTGATAGGGTTTCTCCCTATCATTTATCTTAAAAATTTTTGCTACAATCTCCAAAAATCTTTGGAAAATTAACAATGCAAGAATATTTTCAAGAAAAAGACTTACTTTATTTTACTTATCCCAAAGGCAAACGCCTCTTTGTCAATCAAGAGATATGTGAGGGAGTAATGTGTCTTTTGAGTGGGAAAATCCGAGTCTTTAGCACTTCTTACAATCACAAAGAAATCACACTTTTTTTCTTAGAGCTAGGAGAGTTTTGTGTGCTATCAGCCTCTTGTGTTTTGCCAAGTTTTGAGCTTGACATCACACTAGAAGTCCAAGAAAAAAGTCAAATCGCACTCCTGCCTAGTCAAAAAGTCAAAGCTCTCTCTAAAGAAAATACACGATTTGCTCTCAAAGTCAATGAAATCATCAACAAACGCCTATCTCAAACTCTTCAAGTCCTCACTAGTGTGGCTTTCACTCCACTTCAACAAAGGATCAAAGACTTCTTGCTTCAATCTCATCAAGAAGTGCTATATATCACTCATAAGGAATTAGCCAATCATCTAGGAAGTGCAAGAGAGGCAATCAGCAAAACCCTAAAGGAGATGAAGCAAAGGGGCGAAATAGATTTGCAAAGAGGAAAAATCATTATCAAAAACCTCTAGCAACACTTCAATAAAAATTTTTATCCAAATTTTTCTCAATTTTTATCAAAAAATTAATTATAGTTCTAAGTTTATTTTTATCCCCTATGAAGGCAAAGCAATGCGTATTTTTATCTTTTTTCTTTTTACACTCTCACTCTACTCTCAACCCTCTTTTTCCCAATCCAAGAAACTCCTTAAAGAAATTTACTCTGACAATCAATATACTTTTTATTGCAATACTCCTTATGTCTATGTAGGCAAAAATGCGATTTTGCAAAATGATGGGAGCTATACTCCAAGAAATCCCACCACCAAAAAAGGCAAACCCAACTTACGCACACAGCGAATTGAATGGGAACATATTATGCCTGCACAAAATTTTGGCAAACATCTGCCTTGCTGGAGAGAAGGTGGAAGAAAAGCGTGTCAAAAAGACCCTACTTTTACAAAAATGGAAGCTGATATGCATAATCTTGTCCCAAGCATTGGAGAAATCAATGGCGATAGAAGCAACTATCGATACGCCCAAGCAGGAAAAGAAGTCCCATTCAATCAATATGGCAAATGCAGATTTTATGTGGATTTCAAAAACAAAAGGGCTTATCCACGAGATGAGATAAAGGGCGATATTGCAAGAGCATATCTATATATGAGCAAAACCTACAATATCCCTCTAAGCTCTCAGGAGAGGAAACTTATGGAGGCGTGGGACAAACTAGATCCCATCAGCGAATGGGAAAAAGAAAAAAATCGCAGGATTGAGCAAATCAAGAACAAGCTCTAAAATGCAAAAACAACCATTTTTCTCTGTATTTTTTATAAAATCTCTTTGATATTTTGTCTTTAGGAGAATCTTTGCAAACCCTACTCAATCGCCCTCTTAGTATCTGTGGCTTAAAACTTCTCTCTCAGATTCCCCCTCAAAGCATCTCCCTTGCTTTCTTTGATCCCCAATATCGTGGGGTGCTAGATAAGATGAAATACGGCAATGAGGGAGAGAGGCAGAGGGGAAGAAGTGAGCTTTTTCAAATGAGCGAAGAGATGATAGGCGAGTTTATAGCCAAACTTCATCAAGTGCTAAAACCTAGCTCTTATTTAATGCTTTGGATTGATAAGTTTCATTTGTGTGAGGGAGTGCAAAAATGGCTAGAGAACACGACATTTCAAAGTGTAGATCTCATCACTTGGGATAAGGGAAAAATGGGAATGGGTTATCGCACAAGGCGACAAAGTGAGTATTTGCTTATCTTACAAAAAAAACCTATCAAAGCCAAAGGCACTTGGAATCTCCACAATATCCGCGATGTGTGGAGTGAGAAACTCTCAAGTGAGGAGCTAAAGACTCACCCCCACTCCAAACCCAAAGGACTGCAAAAAGCTCTAATCCTTTCTTGCACAAAAGAGGGAGATATTGTGCTAGATCCTGCAAGTGGAAGCTTTAGCGTGTTTGAGTGTTGCAAAGAGCTTGGAAGAAACTTTATTGGAACAAACCTAGAGAGCCAAGAGCAATGAGAGTTCAGAGGATTTTTAGCATTTTATTAGTATGAGTGCTAAAAAATCTTTGAATATCCCAAAATATAGGAGGAATGATGAAAAAAATATTTTTTATTGCATTGATTACAAAGCTCTCTTTATCTGCCCTAGAATCCCTCACTCCACCCCAATACACAAAAGAAGAAATCACGCCCCAGCCCTCTTCGCTCCCACTTTACAAAAAACACTATATTGGAGCAATAAGCCAAAATGACGCATATTTTGACTCAGTGATTGATCGCTACTACACAGCAGGACAAGGAATCCTTTATAGCTCTCCTGAGGGAGAATATGGACTGCTTGATAAAATTGGCTTGATTAAGGGCAATACCTCATTTTCTGTGGCAATCAACCAAAGCATTTATACCCCCATAGATAAGTTTGCTCTTGCTCCTGAAATCGGAGACCACCCATATGCAGGGTATCTCAATCTTGGTTTTGCACTTCATCACAGAACTCAAAACACTCTTGAAACTCTAGGGGTAAGAGTGGGAGTGAGTGGGAAATATGCCTATGGCAAAGAAGCACAAAATGGGATTCATTCCCTTATGGGACTTAGACTTTCAAATGGCTGGGATACGCAAGTGGGAGATGAGATTATCCTCAATCTCTCTTATGAACTAGCCTATCGCTACTTTTTTTTGGAGAGTGAATACTTTGATATTGATGTGATTCCCTCTCTTGAACTTGCTTTTGGAAATGCCAATGTCTTTGCCAAGCTTGGAGGAATGTTTCGTGCAGGATATAACCTCAAAACCACCTTTCTCCCTCAAGGGATTGCAGGGGAGAATTGGGGTTTTTCTAGTGGTAGAGTGTATGGCGATGGGCTAGGAATCTATGGCTTTGTGGGAATGTATGGCTCTTATGTAGGGCATAATCTTTTTATAGAAGGCAATGTCTTTGGCAAAAGCCCTTATCCTATCAGCACACAACTCTCTCCTTTTGTAGGCTCTGTTGTGGGGGGATTTTCTATCGTTTCAGGGATTATGAGCTTTACCTACCAAGTGATTTATACAAGTAAAGAGTTCAAAGCTCAAGATGGAGCTCACGGGGTGGGAAGTTTTGCGTTTGCGTGTAGCTTTTAGCCCACAAGGGGCTAAGAGGATTAAAACAAGTCCATTACAGCCTTATAGTTTGGCTCATTTGTAATCTCTGGCACGATTTCTTGATAGATAACCTTTCCTTCAGGATCTAGGACAATCACACCACGAGCAAGAAGTCCTCTTAATGCACTATCATCAATAAGCACACCATATTTTTTACCAAATTCTTTAGCTCTGAAATCACTTGCTACAACTAGGTTTTCAATCCCCTCTGTTGAGCAAAATCTTCCTTGAGCAAAGGGCAAATCCATACTGATGACAAACACTTGAGCATTGGGAAGTTTAGAAGCTTCAGTATTGAACTTTTTAGTTTGCATTGCACAAACACCTGTATCAAGACTAGGAACAAAATTGATGATTTGATACTTGCCACTTGCTCCACCGATTTTAACTTCGCTTAAATCTTTGCTAGGGAGTGTAACCTCAGGTGCAATCTCTCCGATTTGTAAAACTTTTCCTGCTAAAGTCACAGGAGTTCCTTGAAAGGTAGGTTTCATTATATTTTCCTTTTGTTTTAAGATAAGAATTTATTGTCTAAAAAAGACTCCAAAAATGTATCAAAAAGAATCAAATTTGAGGTAAATTTTCATCTTAAATATTTTCTATAAGGAGAAAAAATGAGCGTAAAAGATAGTAATGGGAATGAACTTAGTGCTGGAGATAGCGTGCAAGTCATCAAAGATTTGAAAGTCAAAGGTTGTTCTGCTACTCTAAAGCGTGGGACAATCATCAAAAACATTCGCCTCACCAACAAAGACGATGAGATTGAAGGAAAGGCTGACAAAGCAGGAGTAGTCGTGCTAAAAACCTGCTTTCTCAAAAAAGTTTAGCTAGGAGTGGGGCTTTGCGTGAAATCATCGTGGTGGGATATCAAAACTATGATTTTGCCAAAAGCCTAGTAGTGGGGGAAATCATTTATGAAGATTTTTGCCTTGATTTAAGAGGATTTGAAGCATTAATCTTCACTTCCAAAAACGCTATCCTTTCCTTAGAGGAAAATGCCAAAAAACACTCCCAAATGCAAGAGTGGAAGCAAAAACCAAGCTATGTGATAGGTAGGGGAAGTGCAAAGGTTTTGCAAAATCTTGGAGGCAATCTTGCCTATATCTCGCCAAACTCTCACGGCAAAGAGTTTGCAACCCTTTTGCAACATACACTTAGTCCCCAAACCTCACTGCTCTATCTTAGAGCCAAAAACATTATCTCAAATCTTGATGAGACTCTAAAAAATGCAGGATTCTCTATCCACTCTCAAATTGCTTATCACTCTAGCCCACTATCACTCAAAAACTCACAAAAACCCCCTAAAAATAGCATTTTACTCTTCACTTCCCCTAGTGCTTATGCTTATTTTTTGCAAAATTTTCAATGGGATAGTAGCTATCTGGCTGTTGGGATTGGGAAAAGCACTTTTGAGAGTTTTGAGAGTGGGATAAAAAAGGAAATTTCCCCCATTCAAGAGATAGAAAAAAGCATAAAACTTCTTCAAAGTCGTCTTGGTGTTTAAATATTGACTTTTTGTGTAGTAAAATAAAAACTTCTATGTATCTTTAAGCAAGATGCAAATTTCAACACCAAAGGACACTAGAATGAAAAAGATTCTAATTAGCTCAATTCTTGCAGGAATGATGTGTGCCACTATGGCAACTGCTGAGGTTTTTGCAACGGTTGATGGACAAAAGATTACAGAAAAAGATATGGATTTCTTCAAGCAAGTTATCCCTGGATTTAGCTATGACAAGCTTTCAAAACAAGACAAAGAAGCTGTAATCAATCAATTGATTGAAAGAAAACTTGCTCTCATTGCTGCTACAAAAGACAAAATTGAAAAAGACAAAGAATACAAAGAAGCTCTTAGTATCCTCAAAACTAATCTAGCGATTGATTTGTGGATTAAGCAACAACAAGAGAAATTTTCTAAGAGCATTAAAGTAACTCAAGAAGATGCAAAGAAATTCTATGATTCAAACAAGAATCTATTTATCGATCAACAAGCTCAAGTACGACAAATCGTTGTGAAAACAAAAGAAGAGGCTGATAAAATCCTAGCAGATCTCAAAGGCAAAAAAGGCGATGCACTTCAAAAACTATTTATTGATCTTGCAAACAAATACTCTATTGACGCAGGAACACAAAAAAGCCAAAATGGTGGAGATCTAGGCACAGTTAATCGCAATCAAATGTTGCCACAATTCACTGAAGCTGTTTTTGGACTAGCTCCACAAACTTACACAACAACTCCTATCCAAACTGAAGCTGGATACCACATCGTTTTCCTCCAAAGCAAAACTGAGGCAAAGACAGTGCCTTTTGATCAAGCAGAAAGTGCTATCCAAAACAACCTCAAAGCCCAAATGGTTGAGATGAAGATTAGAGAAACAATGAAGCAGATGAGAGAGAAAGCAAAGGTAAAAATCGAGCCTATCAAGTAATCTTTGAAGCAAGGAGAGAGAATGCTTGTTTGTGGAAATGATATTTTAATCCCTGCAAGTGAGCAGGGATATGGCGTAGGTGCGTTTAACTTTGTCAATTTGGAAATGTTAAAAAGCATTTTTGAATCTGCAGATGAAGTTTCCTCTCCTTTGATTGTCCAAGCAAGTGAGGGGGCAATCAAGTATATGGGACTTGATATTTGCGTCTCACTGACAAAAGCATTTGCTCAAAAATACCCTCATATCCCCGTAGCACTCCACCTAGATCACGGCACAAGCTTTGAGAGTTGCAAAAACGCTATTGATGCAGGTTTTACTTCTGTAATGATTGATGCTTCTCATCATTGTTTTGAAGAAAATTTGAAGATGACTCAAGAGGTTGTGCAATACGCTCATCGCTTTGGCGTGAGTGTAGAAGCAGAGCTTGGAAGGCTTATGGGGATTGAGGATAATATTTTAGTCGATGAAAAAGATGCAACTTTGGTTAATCCCAAAGAAGCTGAAATCTTTGTCAAAGAAAGTGGGGTGGATTTTCTTGCCCCTGCAATTGGGACAAGTCATGGAGCTTTTAAGTTCAAAGGAGAGCCAAAGCTTGATTTTGAGCGATTGAGTGAAGTGAAAAAACTGACAAAAATCCCTCTAGTTTTGCACGGAGCAAGTGCAATCCCTGATAGCGTCAGAGAGAGCTTCCTCTCTAGTGGAGGAGATCTCAAGGGAAGCAAGGGAGTGCCTTTTGAGTTTTTGCAAGAGGCAATTAGGGGAGGAATCAATAAAATCAATACCGATACTGATTTGCGAATTGCATTTATTGCAGAAGTGAGAAAGGTGGCAAATGCAAACAATAGCGAATTTGATTTGCGTAAATTTTTCACTCCTGCAATGCAGGCTGTAAAAGAAGTAATCAAAGAGCGAATGCAACTTCTAGGAAGTGCAAACAAAATCTAAAAATAAGGAAAAAATATGGCAATTGGAATGAGTGAACTCAAAAAAGGACTAAAAATTGAGATTGATGGGATTCCCTATCGAATCACAGAATATCAACATGTAAAACCTGGAAAAGGTGCGGCTTTTGTAAGAGCCAAAATCAAGTCATTTCTTGATGGCAAAGTGATTGAGAAGACTTTTCACGCAGGAGATAAGTGTGAAGAGCCAAATTTGCAAGAAAAAAGTATGCAATATCTCTATCACGATGGAGAAAATTTCCAATTTATGGATACAGCTACTTATGAGCAAATTGCACTTACAGATGATCAAGTAGGAGAGGTTGCTAAGTGGATGATTGATGGAATGAGCGTGCAAATCCTTTTCCACAATAACAAAGCAATCTCAGTAGATGTCCCACAAGTAGTTGAGCTAAAAATCATTGAAACTGCTCCAAACTTCAAAGGAGATACTTCAAGTGGTGGTAAAAAACCTGCAACCCTAGAGAGTGGAGCTGTGGTGCAAATCCCTTTCCACGTGCTTGAAAGAGAAGTAATCCGCGTCAATACAGAAACTGGTGAGTATGTAGAGAAAGTCAAGTAATGGCAAAGATTTTACTCCCTCTAGCGTGTGGATTTGAAGAGATTGAGCTAGTAAGCATTGTTGATGTTTTGAGAAGAGGTGGAGTGGAAGTGGTTTTGGCTTCTCTTGACTCTGCTCTCAAAGTCAAAGGGGCTCACAATATCTCAATCATTGCAGATACTTCATTGCAAGAAATTAAGCCCAATGAGTTTGATGCAATCGCATTGCATGGAGGAATGGAGGGGGTGCAAAATATGTTGGCTTCTCCTACACTTTTGCAAATCATCTCAGATCTTGCTTCTTCTCATAAACTCATTGGAGCAATCTGTGCTGCTCCTTTGGTGCTTGATGAATTGCATTTGCTTACAGAAGATTTCTGCTGTTATCCTGAGTGTGAGAAGATGATGAAGCATACCCAAGCTCAAAGGCTAGATTTGCCTTGTAAAACTTCAGATCGTATCATCACAGGCACAGGACCTGCTTTTGCAATCCTTTTTGCTCTTGAAATTTTAAAATCTCTAAAAGGAGAGAGCAAGGCTCAAGAAGTCCAAAAACAGCTTTTGCTCTAAAATTTGCAAAGACTCTTAGAGGGGCTTTGCAATCCCTCTATTTTCTCCTCAAAAGTTTATACTCTTAACCCTCTTAAACCCACACAACCACAATAAGTTTTTTGGATTTAAAAAGAGCATAAAAAGACTTTAGAGCATTAGCACACACCCCCTCCCCCTTCACACCCCTCCCCTCTAAATATTTTAGCCTAATCTTTCTTTTAAGAGCTCATTCACTCTTGCAGGAGAAGCACCTTTGGCACTCTTCATCACTTGCCCTACAAAGAAGCCAAAAAGCTTGTCTTTTCCACTTTTGTATTCTTCTACCTTATCGCCATTAGCACTCAAAACTTCTTCAATAGCACTAATAATCGCCCCATCATCATTGACTTGCTCCAATCCCATAGACACAATCAACTCATCGACATCTCCCCCCTTGTTTTCTACTAGCACCTCTAGGATTTGCTTTCCACTCTTGCCACTGATTTTGCTCTCCTCTACTCTCTTCACTAGAGTTGCTAAGAGTTTGCTGTCAATTCCACAATTTTGAAGTGTTAGCTCCCCTTTGAGTTTCCCTAAAAGCTCAGTATTGAGCCAAGAGGTTGCACCTTTTGGAGAGATTCCAAAGCCTAGCATTTCCTCAAAATATTTGCAAAGCTCCAATGAGCTTACAAGCACTTCGGCATCGCCTTCTTTGATCCCATACTCTTGAATATAGCGTTGCTTTTTCTCATCAGGCAATTCAGGGATTGCTCTCCCCTCTCTCATCAACTCCTCACTGATATACACAGGAAGCAAATCAGGATCTGGGAAATAGCGATAATCAGCTGATTCTTCTTTGCCTCTCATTGAGCGAGTTACACCCTTTGAGGTATCAAATAGTCTAGTTTCTTGCACGACTTCTTTTTCATATACGCCATCTTGCCACGCCTCAATCTGTCGCTCCACCTCATACTCTATGGCTTTGGCGATAAACTTAAAGCTATTGAGGTTTTTTATCTCCACTCTTGTATAGAGTTTGCTATCTCCTTTGGGACGGATAGAAACATTGGCATCACATCGGAAACTTCCTTCTTGCATATTGGCATCAGAAATCTCAATAAATCTCACAATTGAGTGAAGCTTTTTGAGATATGCCACAGCCTCATCAGCACTTCTCATATCCGGCTCACTGACAATCTCAAGCAATGGGGTGCAAGCACGATTGAGATCAACCTTTGAAACCTCTCCCTCATGGATATTTTTCCCTGCATCTTCTTCTAAATGAGCTCGTGTGATTCCAATGACTTTCTTCTCTCCATTGACCTCAATCTCAAGGCTACCTCTCCCCACGATTGGCACTTCAAATTGACTGATTTGATAGGCTTTGGGAAGATCAGGGTAGAAGTAGTTTTTTCTTGCAAAGATAGAGTTTTGGTTGATTTGTGCATTGATTGCACTTCCAAAAGAAATAGCCTTTTTGACTGCTTCTTTGTTTAGCACAGGTAAAGCCCCTGGTAAGCCTAGACAAGTGGGGCAAACATTGGTATTGGGTGCTTCACCAAAAGAAGTCGCACAAGAGCAGAAGATTTTTGTTTTGGTATTGAGCTGGACATGCACTTCAAGTCCGATAATCGTTTCAAACATCGCTTTTCCTTAATGTGAGAATTTTAAGTGCTATTGTAACGCATTAAATCTTGGAGTATGTGTTTTATTGTAAAGTCTAGGAGTTTTTTAGCTTCTTTGATTGTTTTTGATTTTTTGTTTTTTATTTTCCCAAAGAAAAAGGCTTACCCCTCCTCACTCCCCTCAGCCCAAAAAGAAAGTCTTGCTCCTTTCTTTTTGCCAATAGGGGAGAGCCTCGCTCAATCTTGCTCTTGAGGTTTTGAGGGATAAGGCACTTCTGCCTTATCTAACTTCCTCAAAATCCTCACCACGAGCAAGGCGAGAGAATGGGTGGATAAGATTTGAGAGGGATTGTGGTTTGATTGGGTATTTTTGGCTTTTTTTGTTGTTTTGGTTTTTTTATTCTTTTTTTGATTGCCAAAGAAAAAGGCTTACCCCTCCTCACTCCCCTCAGCCCAAAAAGAAAGTCTTGCTCCTTTCTTTTTGCCAATAGGGGAGAGCCTCGCTCAATCTTGCTCTTGAGGTTTTGAGGGATAAGGCACTTCTGCCTTATCTAACTTCCTCAAAATCCTCACCACAAGCAAGGCGAGAGAATGGGTGGATAGGGTTTGAGAGGGATTGTTTTTAGGGTTTTGAACTAGAGGGGAAAACCCCTCATTGTCTTAAAATCTACAAGCCATTGAGACATTGACAAGCTGAAGTTTGCCAAGTCCATTTTCAGATTGGATATAAGAATCGCGATTATCTTTGAGTGTCATTGAATACGCCGCTCCGACATCAAGAGAGTCATTAAACATTGAATACCTTACACCTACTCCCATCATATAGCCATTGGCATCAGGGATTCCAAACCCATCTTTTGGCACAGGAGTTTCATCATAAGCAAATGAAGCCATAGCTTTGAGTTTTTGAGTCACATCCATTGTAACTCCTACACGATAAGAATTGGTATCTTTCCACCCTCGCCCAATCGCCACAGAATCATAATCTGCCCCACTCATCATATTTTGCATATATGCAGCTCTCTCTTCTTCTGTTTTTCCCATATAACTTACCATACTTCCACTGATATTACTAAATCTTTGGTTTTGGTATTGAAATTCAAACTTATTTCCATAGCTCCAAAAGTTTCTCTCATACACTGCTTCAATCAAAAATCTTCCCAATCTTTGAGCGATTCCTACTTGAAACACAGGAGGAACATCAGTAGAGAGGATTAAATCTGCATCCATTTGAGCTTTTACCAAAGGATTGTCTTTGTTTCCTGTTGTAGCTATGGCACTCAATTCTCCTTTGAAATCAATATGCAAGGGAGAGCGATAAGTAGCCGAGATTGTCAAACTATCTGTCCAAAAGGCTAAAGGCTTTACACTCAAAGCCACATTGTAGCCAAAGCCCACTCCATTGGTAGAGGAAACTTGATCCACTGCTGTTGTTCCCGAGGTTGCAATTATTGCCGATCCCACTTGTTGCTTTGCTGTATATGGAACATAAAGAGAATTATTAAAATCTCCTTGTCCATACATAATCCTTCCCCCCACTCCTATCCCTAGCCAATTTCCCACCTTAAAAGAAATGCTAGGATTGACTTCTACCATTGCAATAAAGCTATAATCTAGAAAATCTCCCCCTCTTCCATCCCAATCCATTGTCATTCCTGAAGGTGCAGTTACTGCAAGTCCGACATTGAATCCTCCCCAAAATGTAGGACTTTTATAAAAGACTTCAGGATAGACAAAATTTGTAGGATTGGCGTGTCCTTTGGCTGAAGTTTCTCCGGCAGAAATATCTGAAGGTCCAAGCAGTGCAACTCCAGAACACACAGCAAGTGCGGCAAGCCTATCCCAAAAACTAGCATTTGGTTTTACACTACATTGAATTTGTGTTCCCTGATCTCTTCCAATTTGATTTTTTATCTTTGTAAAATCTGTGGTGAAATCAAATGCAGGGACATGAATCCAAGTCGTAGAAATCTCTAACTCGTGCTTATCAGAAAACTTTCCAAACCCCATATTTGCAGGATTATAAAATGAGCTATCTGCTCCATTAGCCCCTGCCACATACGCCGAACTCAAAGCAATAGAGTTCAAACTATGCTCATTGAGTTTGAACCCACCACCAAAGAGCACTCCTCCCACACATAATAATGAAGCGATAAGCTTTTTCATTTGTCTCCTTTGTTGTCTAATTCAAATCTATCTTATAAAACTTTAAGATAGAAGCTCTTTTGCAATCGCACTTATTCTCTTTCCATCAGCGACAGAAGAGAGCTTTTTGCTTGCACCCATTACCTTGCCTAGATCTTTGCTCCCCTCAGCACCTATCTCTGCAATGAGTTTTTTTACAGCTTCTTTCAGCTCTTCATCACTCAACTGCTTTGGAAGATAAGAGAGAATTATATCCATTTCTTGTTTTTCTTTTTGTGCTAAATCATCTCTTGTTGCATTAAGATAAGCTTCAAGTGCATCTTCTCTTTGCTTATAAGCACTTTTCAAAATTCCAATCACATCTTCATCACTTAGCACAATTCGCTTATCTACCTCCACTTGCTTTAAAGCAGAATTAAGCAATCTCAAAGTATCTCTTTTGAAAGTCTCACCACTTTTCATTGCTTCTTTTAAATCTTGTGCCATTCTTTCTTTGATTTGGCTCATTGTCTTTTCTCCTCATTTTGGAATAAATCTTGCTTCTCTCCCCTCCAACAACACATTTGAAAGGAATCAAAGCTGTGAAAAGGATTTATTTTACACTATTATCACTATCTTTGGGATTATCTATCCATATACTTAATGCCCAAGAACCCAAAATCGATCTTGCTCCACCTGAGTATGTAGAAGAGATGCCTGAGAAAGAATTTATCCCTGAATTTAGCAAAGCAGGAAGTCTGTTTGGACAAGGAGATCGCCCACTCTTTGCTGATAGAAGAGCAATGAAACCTGATGATTTAATCACAGTAATTATTGATGAAAGCTCCACTTCATCATTTAATACTACAAAAACCTACAATGGAAGCTCAGGAGGGAATGTAACCCCTCCACTCCTAGCTTATAATGGAAGTGATGAGGATCAAAAAAAGGCAGTAGAATATCTCAATAACCAAGCCAACTACACACTCCAAAAAGGCAACAATACCTCAAATTTTCAAGGTGGAGGGAATCAAAGCACCACCCAAACCACTACCCTCACCCTCACAGCAAGAGTCATCAAAGTGCTTGAAAATGGCAATTACTTTATCTATGGCAACAAAGAAATCCTAGTCGATGGAGAAAAGCAGATTATGAGGATTAGTGGCGTGATTCGCCCCTATGATATTTCAAGAGAAAACACCATTGCTTCCAAATACATTGCAGATGCCAAGATTGAATATGCTACCAAAGGCTCAATCGCCCAAACCACTAAGCAAAAGCCCACTATTCAAAAAATCGAAGATGACTACCCATTCTAATTTGTTTTGCATTATCCCCGCTCGTGGGGGGAGCAAAAGAATCCCCCAAAAAAATATCAAACCTTTTTTAGGCAAACCTCTTATTGCCTACTCAATCCTCTGTGCCAAAAGTGTGGGGGCTGAGGTGATTGTCAGCACAGATTGTGAGGAGATTGCCAAGATTGCAAAGGAGTATGGAGCTAATGTGCCATTTAAAAGAGATGAGCGATTAAGTGATGATTTTACCCCTACACTTGAGGTGATAGCAGATTGCATAGAGAAATGCTCTCTCCCCCCTCACTCTACTATCATCACGCTCTATCCCACTGCCCCACTCCTCTCTCCTCAAACCCTCCAAAATGCCCTCACACTTCAAAGCTCTAGCTATGTTTTCTCTGCCACACGATTTGATTTCACTCCCTTTAGAGGCTTTAAGCTTGAGGGAGATAAACTCTGTATGCTCTATCCAGAACATCTCAATACTCGCTCTCAAGACTTACCCACACTCTATCACGATGCAGGGCAATTCTATATCGCCCTAGCTCAAACCTTTAGCGATAAGCTCCCTATCTTCTCTCCACAAAGCACTCCCTATATCCTCCCCTCACTTTGTGTGCAAGATATTGACACGCTAGAGGATTTCGCACTAGCAGAGCTAAAATACAAGGTGCTTTATGAGAGTTGATCTCTTTTGTGAGAGTGGGGAGAGATATGGACTAGGACATTTGAGGAGATGTGAGAATCTATTTTTGCACCTCAAAGCTATTTTTCCTACAATCCCCCTCACTCCTAGCTTTCACTCCAGCTTCTCTCTCCCACCCTATCCTCTTGAGATTGTAATCATTGATAGCTATATTACACCCAAAGAGTTTTATGAGAGTATTGAGTGCCAAATCTTAATCTGTCTTGATGATTTTTTTCGTATCCCCTACCCCAAACACGCCACAATCCTCTCCCCCACTTTGGGAGCAAAAAGTCATAAAAATCGCTATGGTGGAGAGGGATATGTCATCTTAAATCCTCTTTTTCTCACTCCCCCCAAAGTCCCCACACAAAAGGGCAGAATCTTAGTCAATCTTGGAGGAAGTCGCCAAGATAGGCTTCTTGATATTCTCACTTCCACACTCAAAGGAGATATCCATATCATCAACCCCTATTATAAAAGCTCAAAGTTTCCCACCTACTCTTCTCTTGCCCCTAGTGAGATTTGCACTCTCATTGATAGCTCAGAGATTATCATCACTGCTGGTGGTGGAGGACTCAATGAAGCCCTCTCTCGTGGCAAAAAAATCATCGCTCTACTTTTGGCTGATAATCAACTCTCTCAACTCACCCACGCTCACTCCCTCCCCTCTCTCCTTACAATCTTCTCCCTCAAAAATCTCACTTGCAAACTCACCCACTCCCTCTCCCTCTTATACTCTCTCCCCACCCCCTCCCCCAAAGCGTTGGGATATAGGCTTGATAAACTCCTCTACAAACTTCTCTTGCCCTTGCTCTCTCCTAGCAATGCTCTGCATTTCTCACTCCTTAGCCACACCCAAAAACTTGAGGTATTAAAACTAAGGAATCAAAAAGAAGTGAGGGAAAACTCACTCAATCCTAAAATCATCAGCACAAAAGAGCATTTTGATTTTATCGCCTCACTCACTTTCTCCCAATTTTTTTGGGCTTTTTTTGAAGATGAGCGATGTTGTGGAGAGATTGTCGCTGTGGGAAGTTTGCAGATTGAAGGAGAGAGGGCAAAAATGGGGATTTATAAAAATATGAAATACAAAGGCGTGGGAGAAAAGATATTGCACTCATTATATGAGAGTGCCAAAAAACTATCTGTAAGCACCATAGAGATTGAGGTTTTAAGACACAATAGCAAGGCTTTACATCTCTATAAAAAGAGTCGATTTAGCACAAAATCCCAAAATGAGAAAAGTTTAATTATGGAGAAAAACCTATGAGTCCCCTTATCGTTGCTGAGCTAAGTGCCAATCATAATCAAGACTTCAGCCTTGCCCTAGAGAGTATCAAAGTCGCCAAAGAGATTGGAGCAGATGCTATCAAAATCCAAACCTACACCCCCTCTTGTCTAACTCTAGATTCTCAAAATGAGGATTTTCTTATCAAAGAAGGACTATGGAAAGGGGAAAATCTATACTCTCTTTATGCCAAAGCCTACACTCCATTTGAGTGGCATAAACCCCTCTTTGAATACGCCAAAGAGATAGGAATCACGCTTTTTAGCACCCCTTTTAGTTTGGAGGGATTGGAGCTTTTGGAGAGTTTGGGGTGTCCGATGTATAAAGTTGCAAGTTTTGAGCTAACCTATCTTGATCTCATCAAACACATTGCCTCCACAAACAAACCTATCATTCTTTCAAGTGGAATGGCGACAGATGAGGAGATAGGAGAGGCGATTAGGGTGTGCAGAAGTGTGGGAAATGAAGATATTACCTTGCTTAAATGCACTTCTTCTTATCCCACACCCTTAGATGAAGCACATTTGAGCGTGATGAAGACTTTTGAGAGCAAATGGGGGGTAAAAGTGGGATTAAGTGATCATACACAAGGCTTTTTAGCCCCTGTGATTGCCACAAGTTTGGGAGCTAGTATGATAGAGAAGCATTTTATCATCGACAAATCTCTAGGAGGGGTAGATAGTGCTTTTAGCCTAGACAAAATAGAGTTTGAAGAGATGATAAAATATGTGAGAAATACTGCCCTAGCTTTGGGAGATGAGGATTATCAAAATAGCATAGAGGATAAAAAAAGAGAATTTTCAAGAAGTATTTTTGCAAGCAAAGCCATTAAAAAAGGAGAGGTATTTAGCCTAGAAAATCTTACAATCAAACGCCCCAATAAAGGGCTTCACCCTAGATTTCTTAATAATGTGCTTGGCAAGAGAGCGACAAGAGATTTGGATTTTGCCACACCATTAAAAAATGGGGACTTTGAATAGTTTTTGTGGATTGTTTGGTTATATTTTTCATAACTCCACAAAGAGAAAATATAGCCCACCCCATTTTATAATCTATCACTTCCTAATACAATTCTTACACTTGACAAAGAGCTTCATATCGTGACTGATGAGTTTTGCTCCATATTTTTTGGCCACTTCATCTTGCAGACGCTCAATCTCATCATCAACAAACTCTATAATCTCTCCACACTCCAAGCAAATGATATGATCGTGATGAGATTTTGAAGCAATCTCATAGCGTTTGCCACTTCTATCGGTTTTTAGCCCACAAATAAACTGCTCTTGCTCTAGAAAGCTCAAAATCCGATACACAGATGAAAGACTTGCATTTTTGTCTGTCATCTTGATTTGAGTAGCGACCTCTTCAGGGCTTAGGTGTGTGCCACTTTTGTATAACACAGCCAAGACTTCCTCTCTTTGTTTGGAATTCTTAAGCCCCTTTTCTTTGAGATTTTTTCTCAAACGCCCCAAAATTGACTCTAAAGTTTCTAAACGATTTTCCATTCTTTCCTACTCTTTATAAAACATTTAAAAACATTGTAGCAAATATCCCATTATAATTACATTTTTGAGAAATTTTCTACCCTAAAGGAGAGCTAATGCCTTATGCCAAAGAATTAGCGATTATGCAAAAAAAGGGTATTGTCAGAAGCAAAAAACTGCACTCTCCCTCCCTGCTTGATTATGCTTCAAATGATTATTTGGGGCTTTCCACTCACACACCCCTCCTCAATCACGCCATAAAAAAGCTCAAATCCTATCCCTATCACTCCCCAATCTCTTCACTAGCAGTCAATGGGTATCATCAGATTCACTATGAGTTTGAAGAGTTTTTGAAATCCTATTTTGGTTTCCCTGAGGCTACACTTTTTGGAAGTGGATTTTTGGCAAATGTCGCCCTTTTTGAAACTTTGGTGAGAAAGGGAGATGTGATTTTTGTCGATGAGCTTTATCACGCAAGTGGCAGACTTCCTGCAAAACTTTTGGGGGAGAGGGCAGTGTTTTTCTCTCACAATAACCCCCAAGATCTAAGAGAGAAGATAAACAAAACCCCTATCAAAGGCAGGGCTTTGATAGCTATTGAGGGGGCATATTCAATGGATGGGGATATAGGGGGAGAAGAGTTTGAGAGTATTGCTAGAGAATTTGGAGCATTGCTTATCGTCGATGAGGCTCATAGTAGTGGGGTTTTGGGAGAAAATCTCAAAGGGTATTTTGATTTTTATCATATCACACCCAAAGATTATCATATCAAAATGGGGACTTTAAGCAAGGCTTATGGAAGCTATGGAGCATTTGTCTTGGGAGAGAAAAGCGTGATTGACTTTCTTTTTACCAAAGCCAAAAGCTCTATCTATACCACAGCTCCTAGCCTTTTTGATATTGCTTTGGCTCATTGCAATCTTATATATATCCTCACCCACACCCCTACTCTAGCCCACAAACTCAAAGCTCAAAAACAAGCCCTCTCTCCCCTGCTTCACACAGATTCTCAACTTGCAATCCTGCCCTTCTCCTCTCAAGAGAGAATGCTAGAAGTAAGCAAAGAGCTAGAGAAGGAGGGCTTTTTGGTAGGCTCTATTCGCAAACCCACAGCTCAAACTCCACGCTTACGCATAAGCCTAAATATCAAAAACCCAAAATTCCAAACTCAAAAATTATGTAAAATACTTCAAAAAATACTCTAAGGATAATTCAAATAATGTTTAGCAAGATTAAAAACTCCATTCTCATTGCTCTCATTCTCATCTCTTTGGTTGTTTGTGCGTATATGGTGCGAATCTTTTTCACACTTTCAGAAAATTTGGAGAAAATCACAAACTATCAGCCCAATATCGCTACTCAAATTTTTGATAGAAAAGGAAGATTGATTGCCAATGTGTTTGATAAAGAGTTGCGATTTTATACCTCTTTTGATGAGATACCTCCAAGAATGATAGAAGCACTCCTAGCTGTGGAAGATACGCTATTTTTCGAGCATAGTGGGATAAATTTTGATGCGATTTCTAGAGCGATGATAAAAAACCTCATTGCTAGAAAATATCTTGAAGGAGGAAGCACCCTCACCCAACAGCTTGTCAAAAACATTGCCCTCACACGAGATAAAACCCTTGATAGAAAGCTCAAAGAAGCCTTGCTTTCTTTCCAAGTCGAACAAGCTTTGAGCAAAGAGGAGATATTGGAGAGATATTTTAATGAAACCTTTTTTGGACACGGCTATTATGGGATCAAATCTGCCTCTCTTGGATATTTCAAAAAACCTCTCAAATCCCTATCACTCAAAGAAATTGCAATGCTAGTAGGACTTCCTAGAGCTCCAAGCTTTTATGATCCTACACGCAATTTAGAGTTTTCTCTAAGTAGAGCAAACAATATTTTAGAGCGAATGAGAAATCTAGGGTGGATTTCTCAAGAAGAATACCTCTCAAGCATTGCTGAAGTGCCAAAGGTGTATTCTCAAAGCCTCACCCAAAACAAAGCCCCCTATGTGGTTGATGAAGTGCTAAGACAACTTAGCTACATTCCTGATCTCAAAACCAATGGCTACAAAATCTATCTCAATATCGATCTAGACTATCAGCAAATCGCACAAGAGGCGATTATCTATGGACGCCAAAGAGTGCTAGATAGAATCAACGATCGACAAAAAACTCCAAAAGAGATAAGCAATGAGCCTCAAGAAGATACACTCAATGGTGCAATGGTAGTTACAGAGAGCAAAAGTGGAAAGATTTTGGCACTTGTAGGAGGAGTGAATCACTCTCAAAGCTCCTTTAATCGTGCCACTCAAGCCAAAAGACAAATGGGAAGCTCTATTAAGCCTTTCATCTATCAAATCGCCTTTGACAATGGCTATGCTCCTGCAAGTCAAGTGCCTGATGTGGCAAGGAGTTTTAATAGAACTTTTGATAAGCAATCCACTCGCCAAAGTGAGAATCAAGATGTAGAAAATATGGACGAAGAGGAGTATTGGCGACCCAAGAATTTTACAAAGAGCTTCAGTGGAGTTGTAACACTCAAAACTGCCCTTACAAAATCCCTTAACCTCGCCACTATCAATCTTGTAGAGCTTATAGGTTTTGATAAAATGTATAATGATATTGAAAGATTGGGATTTGAGAATATCCCCAAAGATATGTCAGTGATTCTTGGAAGTCTTAGTCTTAGTCCATTAGATGCTGCAAGAGAGTATTCTATCTTTAGCAATCAAGGCACACTTGTTTATCCCTATCTTATCAATCGCATTGTCGATAAAGAAGGCAATAGCACACAATTTGAAAAAGAAGAAGAGCCAATCACTAGCAAAGAACAAGCATTCCTTACCACAAGTATTCTCCAAGATGTAATCAACAAAGGAACAGGACGCCAAGCCAAAGTCAAAGGCATTGCCCTAGCAGGAAAAACAGGGACAAGTAATGACAATATTGATGCGTGGTTTTGTGGATACTCTCCTAGCATTCAAGTGATTGTTTGGTATGGTAGAGATGATAACTCTCCTATTGGCAAACACGAGAGCGGCGGGGTTGTCGCCCCTGCTCCATTTGCTTACTTTTTTACCAATCTCTTAAAGATTGAACCAGGGCTGAAGAGAGAGTTTGAAATCCCCAAAGGAGTGTATAAGCAAAATATCAAGGGAGAAACCTACTACTACACCAATATCTCTAACCCCAACAATTCTGATAAACTTGAAAATATTCAGCAAAAACCTATTTTTTAGCCTATAAATTTTGAGAGAATCCTCTCAAAATTTCACTATAATGCACCCCTTAATTTCACTACCCAAAGGAGTAAAAATGAAACAGACATTTAAAACTCTTCTATGGGGGGGGGGGTTATTGCAACTTCTCTCCTAGCCCAAGAGAGTAATTTGCAAGATTTGAGTAACCCCTCAAATCAAGAACAAAAAAGCTTTATTGAGCGTATGAAAGAAAAGGAGCTAGAACTTCAAGTCCCTAGAGAAACGGTGCCAGTTACAGAGAGCAGATACCCTATCAAAACACCTATACCCAAGACAGCTCACTATCTCCCCTTTCTTCAAACCCTGCTAAATATCAAAGAAGGGACACTTCCCAACCCTCTTGGTATCTCAATCATAGGGAGCTACACCACAGAAACTTATAGAGTGAAAAAATTTAGTGGTGAAATGGGAGTGGGAATTGGGGATAAAATCGGAGGTTTATTTGAGAAAATTCCTTCAAGCTTTAATGTCCCTGTCAAACTCCCTATTTTAGGACAAACCAATATTGCCATTCCACTTTTTGGCACTCTTGGTGTCATCTCAAAAACGCCAAGAGATCAATTCATTGCAGATCTCAAAACTCAAATCAATAACGCCTTTGGCACAGGAGAGAAAGAGTGGAAGCTTTCAGAAGGCACGGTTAGCACAAAAACTTCAGCAATTGGTGCAAAGGTTGATACTTGGCTTTTTCCTTTTATGAATCTCTTTATGAGTGCAACCTATGTGCATATGGAGCAAGAAACGCGTGTGGGAAGTGCAACAATCCCCCTAGATTCGCCTATCACTATCAATCTTGATGGGACAGCTTTTGGCAATAATCCCAAAACAATTACACTCAATGAAATCACTTTCCCCATAGGTTCAGTCAAAAATACCCTAGATGGGTTTGCAGTGATGGGAGGGACAAATCTTGCCATTGGTTATAAAAGCTTTTTTGCTTCTTGTATGATTGGTGGAGGCTATGTGCAACTTGATGATTGGCAAAATGATGTCAAAGGATTTGTGCAAAAACCTTTTATGTATATTGCACCAAGAATCGGATATACCTATGAGGGAGTTTTTACACTTCATACAGGAGTGCAAAAAATCAAGCTTTTTAGCTCCACTAAAGGCAAGGATTTGAGTGCTTCAAGTGGAGGGTTAGTAAAAGGATATTCAGTAGAAGTAGATAAATTCCCTATCAATTTTTTGGCAGGGGCTCAATTTATGCCAATGCGAGATTTTGGAATCTCACTTGAATATGTAGGAAGCCCTGATACAAGTGGTATCAACGCCGAGATTGCCTATCGCTTCTAATCCCTCTTTGAGGGAGTATGGGGGTATTGTCATCAATCTAGGGGGAAGATTACAATCTCTTTTGAGCTTGAAGCGTTTTGCATACAACTTCACAAACAATTTAATCTAAAAAAGGTTAAAATACACTCAAAAAAATTAAGGTTTGAATATGAAGATAAAATTACAACACGCTCCTTATGTAGCAAACAAAGTGGCACTTGACCTCTTTAACTCCCCACTTTTGGAGGAAAAATCCTCCATAGAGCAACTCCAAAAAACTATCCTTGAAGTTTTGGAAAAAGATATTAAGCAAGAAATTGCACTTGATGAGAAGACTAGAGTTTTGCTAGAGCAAAATCTTGATGAGATTGAGTTTATGAGAGCTGATGAGCGACAATTGTTTTGGATGATAAAAAAGCAAATTGCCAATGAAATCAACTTCCCTCTTAATTGGGACGATAGATACAGCAACCTCTCTCACGAGATACTAAAAGCATTGCAAGAGAAAAAGCTTATCGTTTTTTCTCTCTCTGATAATGTCATCAAAAATCTCATCTTCAAAGCCATAGATTCTTATGCCAAAATCTATGAAGATGCTGAAGAAGTCGTGCTTGAAAAACTCAAAAACTACAAAAAAAAGCTAGTGGTAGGAAGTGATGAGTATGAACTTGTATTCAACAAACTCTATGAGGAAGAACTTAAGAAAAAAGGATATCTATGAAACCTGCCTATCTCTACTTTGAGAATGGGACTTTTATCAAAGCCCAAAGTTTTGGAGCAAATGGCACTCAAGTAGGAGAGGTGGTGTTTAACACCTCAATGAGTGGCTATCAAGAGATTATCACAGATCCAAGCTATGCAGGGCAATTCATCACTTTTACAATGCCTGAGATTGGAATCATTGGCACAAATCCACAAGATAATGAGCGAGAAATCCCTCACTGCAAAGGAATCTTTGTGCGAAATTATGAGGACTTTTTCTCAAACTTTAGAGCCAAAGAATCTCTTCAAGACTTTTTGCAAGAGAGAGGGATAATGGGGATTTGTGATATAGATACAAGAGGACTTACCAAAATGCTTAGGAGTGAGGGAGCAATGATGGTAATAGTTTCTACTGAGATAGAGGAGAGAGAGGAGCTAAAAACACTCCTAAACTCCTCTCCAAGGATTGAAGAGATAAACTATATCAAAGAGGTTTCACTCAAAGAGGACAAAACCCACACTCAAGGGACATTTTGCTTCCAAAGTTTTGACTACTCTACCCCAAAGACAGAGAAAACTATCGTTGCTATTGACTTTGGAGCAAAGGACAATATCCTCAATGAGCTTGTCAATGTGGGGCTAAAAACTATTGTCAAACCCCACAGCTTCAATGCTGATGAAATCATCGCACTCTACAAAGAGGGCAAAATCCAAGGCGTTTTCCTCTCCAATGGTCCTGGAGATCCAATGGTTTTGAGCCAAGAAGTGGAGCAGATCAAAAAACTCATAGCTCAAAAAATCCCAATGTTTGGAATCTGTCTAGGACATCAACTCCTCTCTATCGCTCATGGCTACCCCACAGAGAAGCTCAAGTTCGGACATCACGGAGGCAATCACCCTGTCAAAAATCTCATTAGCAATGAAGTAGAAATCACAGCACAAAACCACAACTACTCTGTAACAGAAAAAATCAAAGAAGTAGCAGAGGTTACACATATCAATCTCTTTGATGGCACGATTGAGGGTGTGAGATATAAAGATTCGCCAATCTTCTCTGTCCAATACCACCCTGAAGCTAGTCCTGGCCCACAAGATAGTAAAAATCTCTTTCTGCAATTTGCTCAAATGCTCTAAAAGAGCTTTGAGTCCTCACACAAATCTTTCAATTTCTCAAAATTTTTTCCACTTTTTAAGCTGTTTTTAAGTGGGGGGGGGGGCATAATCTATTTTTATTTTACAAAATAAGGATAGAAGATGAAAAAGACACTACTTGCAAGTCTAGGACTTGCCACATCGCTTTTGGCAATCACTCAAGAGCAACAGATTGAGATTGATAGGATTTTTGAAGGATACAGGGCAAAGATTGAAAGCAATCAATCCCTATCAGAGAGCAGAAAGAAGAGTATTCTTAACAATCTTGCAGACAAAAAGAAAGAGATTGAATCACAAAGTGATGAGGAAATTGCAATCTATCTTGATAAAAATTCAGGAGATTCAGAAAGGATAGAGAGAGCAAAGCAAAAAGAAAAAGAGCTAGGGATTGAAGAGTATAAGCCTACAAGTTCAGATGATTGGCTAGGGTGGGTTTTTGGTTCATTTGGAGCAAGGTTTTCTTCATTTTTTGGAGGAAATAGTGGTGGAGCATATATGGGGTATGCAACCATAGGACCAAAATATAATTTCTCTAGTGGAGGCTCTAGCTTTCTTAGAACAAAAGGTTTTTCGCTCTCCCTCCCCATAGGATTTGGAGCAATCAATACAAGTGGGATTAAAAACGATGTGGATTTTGCACTCCCTATCGCATTAGAAGCAAATTATATGTTTAGCGATTATATGGGGTTTGGAATCAGTGCAGGAGTCAGATATACATTCTCTCCACAAGACATAGGGAATCTCCATATTATGGATTTTTACGCAGGATTTGATTTGATTTATGGAGCATACATTGAAGCAGGATATGTATTTTATAGCTCACAAGATGTAACTCTTGGAAATCGCACATACTCCACTGACCCTCTAAGTGGGGCAATTACGCTTAATGTAGGGTGGAGATTTTAGCTCTCCCCCACTCTTTTGGCATAAAAATCTTTTCTAAACTCCATAAACTCTCCTTTTAAGATTGCTTCCCTTGCACTTGAGAGAAGATTGAGATAGTATCTGAGATTGTGGATACTTGCTAGGCGATGATAAGTAATCTCACTGCTTCTAAAGAGATGATGGATATAAGCCCTTGAAAAATTGCGACAAGTGTAGCAATCACACTGACTATCTAGTGGGGACTCATCAAGGGCATAGCGTGGGGATTTGATAGAGAGTTTGCCAAAGTGAGTGAAAATCGTGGCATTTCTAGCATTGCGTGTTGGCATCACACAATCAAACATATCTACTCCCCTAGCAATCGCTTCTATGAGATTCTCTGGTGTGCCAACCCCCATAAGATATCTTGGCTTATGGCTAGGCAAAAGAGGGGTAGTGAAATCAAGTGTGTGATACATCTCCTCACTGCTCTCTCCCACAGCAAGTCCTCCGATTGCATAGCCATCATACTCATACTCTACCCCCTCCACTTCACTTCTCAAAGCCACTAGCTCACTTGCACTTTTATACCTAAATCTCTCAGTAGTCCCCCCTTGCACGATTGCAAAGATATTATTAGTTTGAGCCTTGCCTTGAGATTTTTGCAATGCGTGATAATCAAGGCTTTGTTTTGCCCATAAAGTGGTGCGATCAATGGATTGCATAATCCTCTCTTCACTTGCAGGAAGTCCCACCAAATCATCTAAAATCATCATAATATCGCTATTGAGGGCATACTCAATATCTAACACTTTCTCTGGGGTGAAAAAATGCTTTGAGCCATCAATATGAGAGGCAAACTCTATCCCCTCCTCTCTTCTCTTCCCTCCCAAACTAAAAGCTTGGAATCCCCCACTATCGGTTAGAAAATTTCCACTATATCCACTAAATTTATGCAATCCCCCCAAAGCTCTCATTTTCTCAATCCCCACCCTCAAATACAGATGATAAGTATTGCCTAGGATAATCTTTGCTCCTAGATTTTGCTCCACATCGATAAAATCTAGCCCCTTAATCACCCCTTGAGTGCCAACAGGCATAAACACAGGGGTTAAAACCTCGCCATGAGAGAGAGTGAGCTTCCCTGCTCGTGCAAGATTATCCCTAGCTTGAAGTTCAAAACGCATATTTCTTTCCTTAGCTCAAATCTTTTGAAAACCTTTTGTATAATTTTAGCAATACAATCAGTGCAAAAAGGATTTTAAGCAAAACAAATGAAAAAAATCGGACTTATTTTAGAGGGGAAAACAGCAGAGTATTTTCTAAGCCATTTGCTAGAGCAGTATCATAGCTCCCACTACTACACCATCATCACCCAAGAAAGTGAGCTTATCCCCTCCACTCACCCCAATAACTTTAGCTTCTTTTGTTTTGATCCTACCTCAAACTCAAAACTTCGCAACACCCTCACAGGGGATTATCATCAGTTTTTTCTCATTCATCAAGACATAGAGGAGTGCAAGATTATCTACTCACTCCTTAGAGCCCTCTATCCCCAAACCCTCATTGTCGCAAGTGTGAAAGAAAGTCTAGGGATAGATGATGATTTGCTCCAAGAAATCTCTATTCCTCTAGTAATGAGCAACAAACTTCTAGGATATTTGCCCAATTCTCCTGTAACACTTCATGATTTTGGACTAGGCGAGGGGGAAGTAATGGAGATTTTAGTGCCAAGTGGGAGCGTGTATTGCTATCGACAACTTGGCTCAATCGCTCAAAAAGATTGGAAGATTGTAGGAATCTATCGCCACAATCAGCTTCTTCTAAGCACCTATTCTCTCACAATCCAGCCCAATGACAGACTCCTAGCTATCGGCAATCCCAAAATCTTAGGCAATGTCTATCGCCAAATCACAAGCTCACTAGGACAATTCCCTATCCCTTTTGGGAAAGATTTGTTCCTCTATCTTGATGAAGAAATTTTGAGTGAAAATGAGATTTTGAGAGATTTAGATGATGCGTTGTTTTTGCACCAAAAACTCAATAGCAATCAACTCTATATCACACTCCTCAACCCTGCAAATTTTGAGCTTCTCTCTCATCTCAAAAGCATTCAAGCTCCAAATATTCATCTCTACATTGACTATCAAAAACGCACATTTGAGGAAATCATCACCCTAGATAAACCCAAAAAAATCGGACTTGCAATCCTCAACCCCAAGCTATTTGCTCTCAACAAAAAAACTCTATTTGAGCTTTTTATCCCTATTTTTAAAACCTCTCAAACCCCACTTTGTGAATGCAAAGAAGCAATCACACTTTTGGGAGAAGAGAAGATAGAGAATATCGCTTCAGTCTCCCTAGATATCGCCTCTCAGCTCAATCTTGGCTTTGAGATTTATGACTATGATGTCGATGAGAACTACCATACAGAGAGTTTTGAGAGTTATAAAACCCTCTCTCAAGTATTCAACAAACCTATCTCTCTCACACTCTCAAGCACCAAAAACCCTATCATCTTTCTCCAAGAGCAAAAAAGGGCTTTGCTTCAGTTTATCCCATTCTCTCCAAGCATAGTCAAATACGCTTTGGGTAAATTTGCTTCCACAGATTTATCAAGATATAGTGCAGATATGAATCTCTATCCCCAAATCCTTATCCCCCTGCCCTATGAAAACGCTTAATCTTCATAACTCTCAAATCCACTTCTTTCTCCCTGATAGACTAGAGAGTGAGGGAAGTGTGCTAGTGGTGAGCGATAGCCAAGTCGCTCCACTCTATCTCAAGCAATTCCTCTCCCAAATCCACGCCCCTCAAGTCTTTAGCTACATTTTGCCAAGTGGGGAGGAGAGCAAAAACCCCAAAGAGCTTTTCTCTCTCCTAGAATACGCCCTAGCTTGCAAACTTGATAGAAAAAGTCTAATGATTGCACTAGGAGGGGGAGTGGTGAGTGATATTGTGGGACTTGCAAGTGGGTTGTATATGAGAGGGATTGACTTTTACTCAATCCCCACAACACTTCTAGCTCAAGTTGATGCAAGTGTAGGGGGAAAATGTGGGATTAACTCCCCACAAGGCAAAAATCTCATCGGCATCTTTCATCAACCCTCCAAAGTCTTTATCTCTCCCCTCTTTCTCTCCACTCTCCCCCCAAGAGAGTTCAATGCAGGACTTGCAGAAGTGATAAAAATGGCAATTTGTTTTGATAGCTCACTTTTCTCTTCTCTCTCCTCCCCTCAATGGGTGAAGCAAAATATAGAGGAAGTGATTTACAAAAGTATTTCTCTCAAAGCCCATATCGTAGAGCAAGATGAGAGAGAGAGCAATCTTAGAGCTTCTCTAAACTATGGACATACTTTTGGGCATATCATCGAGCAAGAGGGAGATTACAAAAAGTATTTGCACGGCGAGGCTGTAAGTATGGGAATGGTGATGGCAAATGCTTTGGCAACTTCTTATAATGGATTTTCTCAAAATAAAGAAGTCATAGAGCTTTTGCAAACCTATCATCTCCCCACTCACTATCATATCAATCATCTTTCTAGCTTTTTTGATGCACTTTTTTTAGATAAAAAGACTCAAAATCGCAAAATTAAATTTATACTTCCAAAAGCAATTGGGAGTTATGAGTTTGCTTATCCTCAAGAAGAGGAAATTATGGAAGTTTTAAGGGATTTTGTATGAGAAAGCTTTTTGGGATTTTGGTATTTTTGGGGATAGTCAATGCAGTAGCAGTGGATTCTTTGACACAAGATAGAATCAAAGCCATTCAAGATGAAATATCGCTTTTGGATAAAAAACTTGATGGTGAGCAAAACCCTTGGATTCGCAAATACAACAATTCTGCCAAATACGCCTCAATCCTCAATCAAATCAAATCACTTGAATGGCAAATCAAACGCACCAAACCTACCTCTAGCAATACCGAGCAACTCCAAGTCCTCAACAATCGCCTTGAAACTCTCCAAAGACAAAAAAGTTTTTTCACTGATGAGAAAAACCCCTACAAAGAGCTAACAGAAATCAAAGATATTGAGAAGATCCCCACTATCACAAACCCTATTGCTATCATTGGAGCAAAGGATTTCATCAAGCAAATTCGCTCACAAGAAAAAACCCTTCAAAACAATCTTGATAGCCTCAAAGACACAATTAGAGCATTGCAAGAGAAAAAAGCTCTTCTTGATGCCCTACTCAATCTTGAAGATAAGTCTCAAAACTCTGAAACCCTAGAGGAGATTCAAAGATTGCAAAATATCAAAATCGAGCTTGAAGGGGCTCAAAGTATCCTAGAAACTTCTATTGAGGTATATTCAAGAAAATCAAACGATATTATCTCCAAGCTTGAAGAGCAAATCCAAAAGCAGACAATCAAGACAATTTATGTGCTTATCATCTGTATCACAATCTTTTTCATCGCTTTGGCTATCAAGTTTGCCCTCAAAAAATACCTTGATCAAGAGCGACTTTATATTGCCAATAAGATTGTCAATTTTGCAAATATCATCATTATCGCCATTGTTTTGCTCCTAAGCTATCTCAACAATATCACCTATCTTGTAACATTCTTAGGATTTGTCTCAGCAGGTCTTGCATTTGCGATGAGAGATCTCTTTATGAGTTTTTTGGGGTGGTTTGTCATCATCATCGGTGGAGGATTGCACGTGGGGGATAGGATTCGCGTTCATCGTGATAATACCACTTATGTGGGAGATATTTTGGATATCTCAATGACACGCATTACTCTCTTAGAAGATGTAACGCTCAATACCTATATGGAAACACGCCGAGCAGGGAGAATCATCTTTATCCCCAATAACCTCATTTTCACTACAATCATCAGCAACTACACTCACGGAGGAATGACAACGGTTTGGGATGGGATAGACTTTACCATTACCTTTGATAGCAATCACAAAAGAGCCACAGAAATCGTGCAAGAAGTGGCTAGAAAACACTCTAAGCCTCATATCGAGAGTGGCAAAAAACGCCTTTTGCAACTCAAAGAACGCTACTCTATCAAACGCATTAGCCTAGAGCCTAGAGTGTTTAATATGATTGAGCCAAATGGGGTAAGAATCTCTTTGTGGTATCAAAGCAATGCTTTCACAATCCTCAATCTTAGAAGCACAATCTCTCTTGAGATTATTGAGCAAATTGGCAAAGAGCCTGATATCAAACTAGCTTATCCTACGACCAAGATTGTCAATACAGGAAGCGATGGAGTTTGGGAGAGATTCACTCACGAGCCTCACCCCAAAGAGTGTGATGAGGGAAAAAATGAAACCAAAAGTGTATTTTAAAACCTTTGGGTGTCGCACCAACCTCTTTGATACCCAAGTGATGATAGAAAACCTCAAAGACTTTGAGGTAACTCAAGATGAGAGTGAAGCTGAGATTATCATCATCAACTCTTGCTCTGTAACCAATGGGGCTGATAGTGGAGTGAAGCACTATCTCAACAAAATTAGCAAAACAGACAAAAAGCTTTATTTCACAGGCTGTGGAGTGAAGACTAAGGGCAAAGAGATTTCCCCACTTGTGCGTGGTGTCTTTGATCACGCTCACAAAGAAAATATCAATTCTCTTTTAAAAGAAAACAAGCCCTTTTTCTACACCTCCCCTCAAGAAGATAGCCATATTGATAAAACTTTAGTGAGTGAGTTTGTAGGCAAAAGCCGAGCATTTATCAAAATCCAAGAGGGTTGTGATTTTTCTTGTAGCTATTGCATTATCCCTTTTACAAGAGGCAAGGCTAGGAGTTTGCCCCAAGATTCAATCCTCAAACAAGTCAAAATTCTAGCTGAAGGTGGAGTGCAAGAAGTTGTGCTAACAGGCACAAATATGGGGAGCTATGGCAAAGACACTCAAACCTCAGTCCCCAAGCTCATCAAAGAAATTGCCAAAATTGAAGGAATCAAACGCATTAGAGTTGGCTCACTAGAGCCTAGTCAGATTGGAGAAGAGTTTTTGGAGCTTTTGGGGGAAGAGTTTTTAGAAAAACACCTCCACATCGCACTTCAGCACTCTCATAATACAATGCTAGAAGTAATGAATCGAATCAATCGCTTTGAGAGTGATTTAGAGCTTTTGCAAAAAATTGCCTCTAAGGGCTTTGCGATTGGGAGTGATTATATTGTGGGACACCCTAAAGAGAGTGAGGAGGTATGGAGTGAGGCCTATGAAAACCTCAAGCTTTTACCCCTTACTCATATTCACCCCTTTATTTATAGCCCAAGAGATGGCACACCCTCAAGCCATATGAAACCTCGTATCAATGGAGCAATTTCCAAAGCTAGACTTCATCAGCTCAAAGCTCTAATTGAAGAGAAAAATCTAGCCTTCAGACAAAAAAATGCTTCCACTCCTTTGCAAGTCTTAGTAGAGAGTTATCAAAATGGAGTTGCACTAGGGCTAGATCAATTCTATAACAAAGTCAAAATCCACACCCCTCAAGCTCCAAAAAATCATTGGCTAAGCATTACACAATACACAATCAAAAATGAGTATAATGAGATAAATCTACACAAAGGATAGACTATGAACTCGCCCAAAAAGAAACTTACTCTTGCTCTCTCTTTGGTTGCTTTGTTTCTTGTTTTGATTTCTTTCTTGCTCTTCAAAGACCATACCAAAACCATTGGCTTACAAGAATTCCCCTCTCTAGCACACAATGCAAGTAAGTTTGAGCTAGATGATCAATATCTCTACTTTTGGCACAACAATGAGCAATACAAAATCTTAAGAGATGATAAGGTATTGCAAAGTATCTCCTCTCCTATCACCTATCGACGCTCTTATTGGCTATATTCACTTCTTGGAGCTATCTTACTTTTACTTGGAGGTGGAGCATATCTTTATCGCAGATTTAAACCCTCTCCTGCCCCCTCTCCTCTAGCTCCCTCTAGCACTCCTCAAAAAAGCACAAAGTCCAAAGAAGAAGTCATCACCCCAATCCAGCCCAACCCCAAAATCACTCTAAACTCTCTAGCAGGGATTAGTGAGGTAAAAAGTGATTTAAGAGAAATCATTGACTATCTCAAAAACCCTAGCAAGTATAGAAAACTAGGGCTTAGAATGCCAAAAGGTGTGCTTCTAGTAGGACCTCCAGGGGTGGGAAAAACAATGCTTGCCAAAGCCCTAGCAAGTGAGGCAGGAGTGCCGTTTTTTTATCAGAGTGGAAGCAGTTTTTCTCAAATCTTTGTAGGCTCAGGGGCTAAGAGAGTGCAAGAGCTATTCTCCCAAGCCAAAGAAGCTCAAAGTGCAATCATTTTCATCGATGAGATTGATTCTGTGGGCAAAGAGAGAGGGGTGGGGAGAAATGATGAGAGAGAAAGCACCCTCAATCAACTTCTTACAGAAATGGATGGGTTTATGGATAGCTCCAATCTCATTATCTTTGGAGCGACAAATCACGCTAGTGTGCTAGATCCTGCTTTGCTTAGAAGTGGGCGATTTGATAGAAAAATCTATATTGATCTCCCCTCTCCCAAAGAGAGAGAAGAGATTTTCTCCCTCTATTTGCAAGACAAAAATTTCTCTTTCTCTATCCCCAAAATCTCTCAAGAATGTTTGGGCTTTAGTGGGGCGATGATTGAGAGCCTAGTGAATGAAGCAGGACTGCTAATGCTAAGGGATAAAAGAGAGGTAATAGAAGAGAGAGATATACAAAATGCCAAAAATAAGCTTACACTCTCACTCAAAAAATCCCCCACTCTCACTCAAGAGCAAAGAAAAGTTTTGGCACTTTATCAAGCTTCAAAAGCCCTCTTTGCCCTCAAATCTCATATCAAGTTTATAAAAATCTCACTCCAAGAAGAAGAGAGTGTATGGGAGAGTCAAGAAGTGCTAAGCCAAACAGACGCCCTCAACACCCTCAAACTCCACCTTATAGGCTACACAGCCCTCAAACTCCACTATCACCAAAGCTTCTCTTGTGTAGAAAATGATTTAAAAGTGGCAAAAGAATGGAGTGAAAAAATCTCAATACTTTATGGAATGGGAGAGAGATTGTTTGTAGAAGATTCAAATCTACTTCTCCAAGCCCAAAGAGAATGTCAAGAATTTATCCAATCTCACACCCAAGCAATCCAAACTCTCCAAGAGGCATTTTTGCAAAAAGAATGCCTAAGCTTCCAAACTCTCAATGACTTACTTTAGTGGATTTTGCTTTGAGGGAGAAAGTGAGATTTTCTCCCACATTCCCCTCACCCACAATGCTTTCACTCTCACAGGATTTAGCTATGGAGCAATCAAAGCCTATAAATACGCCCTGCAATCTATCCAAGAGGGCAAGAGGATTCAGAGTCTCAATCTCCTCTCTCCTGCGTTTTTCCAAACCCAAAGCCCCTCTTTTCTCAAAGCCCAAATCTTAGGATTTCGCAAAAATCCTCAATCCTATATCCAAACCTTCCTCTCTGCGTGTGGCAATCCCAATGGTAAGTTTTTCAAAAATGGCACATTAGAGGAGCTAGAGGAATTGCTGTATTTTCAATGGAGCGAGAGTGAGCTAGAAAAGTTAGTCAAAAATGGAGTGAAAATCAATGTGTTTTTGGGAGGGGAAGACAAAATCATCTCCCCCCTAGAGGCAAAAAAGTTTTTTCTCCCCTACTCTCAAGTCTTTTTTTATAAGGGTTTCAACCATTGCCTGAAGTGCGATCATCTTTGACTGCACTATAAGCAAACTTGACATACACACTAAGCCCCAAAAGTAGCAAGGCTACTCCGCCTGTAAGATAGAGGGTGTATTGGATTTTCTCAGGCTCAATAATGCTGAACTTAAACACAAGCATTAACGCCTCAATCGCCAAAGCGATGATGATAGAACCAAGAAAGCGAATCATTGTTTTGTGAATGGCATAGTGGTTTTCTCCTGTATTTCTTCCCAAAACCTCTTCTTCAAATATGGCTTTGACCAAATCCACTATCGCTAGGGAGAGTGTGAGCAAAATGGTTGCTTCAAATACCTCTTTGATATCAAGTTTGTTGAAGTGAATGAGGGCATTCCAAAAGCTATAAACACCCCTAAAGAAAAGCAGTGCAGACACACAAAAGAGCATCAAAGAGAGGGCAAAATAAGCCAAATTTGAAGTCTTAGAAAACGCATCATAGAGCTTGGTGGGTGCTCCGATTTTGATTGCTTCCTCAAGTGTGAGATCAATACAAGCAATATACACAAGCTCCCCACTCTCATCATAAATCGGATAACTTGCAGTTACTACAAGTTTGCCCCCATTGATACTTGGATAAGGATCAGTGAGTGTGCATCTTCTCTCTTTTTTGCACTCATAGAAATACGCCCTATCAGCATAATTGGGCTGAGTTTTTTCCACAGAACAACTCTCTTGGTGCAACTTCCGCACTTGATTACCTTCACTATCAAGCACATACATTGCATCAAAGACTTGTATCTCTAAAGCAATCTTTTCAAGCTCTTTTGTGATTTGCTCCAAGCTTGGGGTTACCACAGAGCTTTTGATATGGCGTGAAAAGAGGTAGCACATATATGCACGCACCTCATAGCGAATCTTTGAATACTTACTAATATCTTTTGATAGCATAAAAACCTCCTAAAAGCAAAATGCTAACAAAGTTTTTTCAATCGATATCTTTTTTCTTGCGTAATATTGCCTAGCAATCCACCTGAATGGATAAAGACAATTTCCCTCTGACTAAACCTCTCTAGATTCTCCAAAATCTTCACCCAAAGCACACAATCATAAAGCAAATCAAACTCTACTCCATTCTCTCTCCAAGCCTTATAAACCTCCCACACTTTAGCGTGAGGTTTGCCAAAAGGGGTATGAAACTCACTTGAGAGAATTTTGGGCTTCTTCTCATAGGCATTCACCCTCTCTAGCAAATCTTCCATCTTCCCAGCACCCAAAGCAGTATAAACCTCTAGCCCATATTGAGCTAGGGCAATACTTGCAGTGCCAATCCCACTAGAGTAGAAAAAGATTGGAGAGTGCAAATGTGCTGTTTGCTCTCTTAGCTCTTTGTCTAGCTCTCTCATTCCCTCCATTGCTAACTCCACACTTCCTCCTTGAGGGATAAAAAGCATTTGAGGGTTTGAGGTAGCAAAGCTATGAGCCTCTTGCTGAGGAAAAGGAGTTTGGACAAACTCCACTACTCCACTAGAGAAAGCATAAGCAAAATTGCCTTCCCTCTGCTCTAGCAGAGCTTTTGAAAAGGGGGTGGTAAAGTAAATAAGCCTTGAGCCTTTAAGCAAAGCTAGAGAACTTAGGCTTTGAAGAGCATTACTTTGATTACCCCCATAGCTAATGAGTGTCTTGTCTTTCAAATCCTCTTTGAGAAGTGAAGCAAATTTTCTAGCCTTATTGCCACTAAAGAGAGGGTGAAGCAAATCATCACGCTTGATATAAACCTTGCAAGAAGCAAAGTCAAAGGATTGCAAAGGAGTTGGGGACAAAAAAGCAAAAGACATAAAAACCTCAATCAAAAGCAAAGATGATACACCTCAAAAAGACAATAAAATGAAAAAATCAATAAATCAATAGTAAATCAGAATCAAAAGAATGGAATTTTTTGTAGAATTAAAAGAAAAAATATCATCACCTACTTCTATAGGTAAATTCGGAGGATACAATGAAAGGTTTTTTGACATCTAAGGGGGGGGGGGATAAACACAGATTAGATGCCACCCCTCTTCAATCTTTGACTTCACAAAAGGTGTTTAAACCCCTTATCGCAAGTTCCCTTGCTTTGGCTCTTGGAGTAAGCGTAGCAGTAGCAAATCCTACAATCACTACAGGAGATAGCACTACCGATATTAGCGATTCACTTGGTATCACTTGGCAACAAGATAGCAATGGCAATGCATATACACCACAAAACAGCGATGGTAACAGTGCTATCACCCAACTATTCCTTAGCTTTAATAGTGCAGATACAAATGAGGGGACAACAGAGGGCAGTAATGGCTATGCTATTAAGGCAAGCAGTGCTATCAGAAATCTCACACTCACAAGCGATAAGACAATCAATATGGGCGAATCTGGCTCACTTGAAATGCGTGCAGGTAAATACCTCTCTGGTGCAAATGACAAGATTATCACGCTTGACCTCTCAGGAGTTACAGGAGAGAACTACGCTCTTATAGGAAATTTTAAAACAGGAGGGGGAGCAGGAAACACCAATATTGCTAATTTTGGAGGAAATGGAATCAATGGAAGTGTAACGCTTGATGGTTCAGCTTCAACAGAAATGTATTTTACAGGCAATGCAGGAAAAATTACTGGGGCACTAAGCATTACTCAAAATAGCACAAATATCATCTCTTTTGAAAGTGGTGGAAGCATTGGAAGCTTTACTGCCACCAATGGAAATAGCACAATCAATAATCTTACATATATTTATAACAATAGTGGCACCAATGCCAATGATGTTGTTACTATTGGTAGTGGAACGAATGTTTTAAATTTCCTTGACAATGGAGTTATCACAGGAAATGTCAACTTCTATGGTGGGACAACCACTATGACAAATCTAGCTACAATAAATGGTAATATCAAAGCCACAGCTCCAGCTAGACCGGGCTACAACAACTATTCAACACTAACTCTCTCCAATACCGTAGTAAATGGAGATATTACTTTAGAAAAGATTACATATTGGAATCACTATATTTCAATCTTTGGTGTTAAATCTGTAAACAATATCAGTGCTAGAGGAGAAGCTCGGTGGACGCACACAAAAAAATTACTAGTTGTTTTTAGCGATCAAGCAAGTGTGAAAGGAGATATTGAAACAAAAGATGAAGCAATTACTGAACTTATATTTTCTCAAGCCACTTCAGCCACACTTCAAGGCAATAACAATAGTGCAATCGATATAACAGCAAAGCAAACAGAGGGAGCATATGGAAACTATTCAAAAAATGTTTTAATCTTTGGAGCAAATACCACAGCCAAGATTGGCACTATGTCCACATCAGGAGATTGGGGAGGAGGAGACTCCTCTGGAGCCACTTTCAATGTTCTAAGCTTCAATGATGACACAAATTCCAATACCAATGTTACTATTAACGCCATCAATTCATACTATGGGCGAACCATTATCGGAAAAGACATTGTAAATTATAATTCTTCAGTTACTTATAGCGATGCTCTTTTTGGAAATGGTGGATACAAACAGAAAATTTTCAATGCTTCTGTCACTGAATTTGTGAAATCCACTCATTCAGCTAGTGGGACTTTTACCTTTGGAGACAATAGTGCTGGTACAATCACTGATGCAATTGTTGCAAATCTTGGAGGTAAAAACTACATCAACGCAAATGGAAACACAACAATCAAAGGAAATATCCTCTCCTCTGTCACTTCTTCAAGCGGTCCTACTAGTGGGCACAACAACCTCATTGTCCTCACAGGAACTTCAGCCACACTTGGAGAGGACAGCAAGGCGATTTCTATCAAAGTAGCCAACAACGAAGGACAACCCTACGACAAAACCTCCAACAACACTCTTTTGCTAGGAGCAACCACAAATACACTCACTCTCTCAGCTCTTTCAGCAAGTGGGACTTATAACTCTGATGCAAATCAAAACTTCAATGCCCTAAGTATCAATAGTGGCACAACAACAGCGACAATCACTTCAATCAGTGCAGGATTTGGGACTAATATCATTGGAAAAGATCTTATCACTCAAGGAGATAGCGATGGCAATGGCAGTGGTTACAACACTGCTCTTTTTGGTAGCAATGCCGATACTCCTGTTATCCAAAGTGGATTTATCGCTGAATTTGTGAAATCCACTCATTCAGCTAGTGGGACTTTTACCTTTGGAGATAATAGCACTAGCCCAATCACTGATGCTATTAGCACAAGTCAAGGGGGATTAAACTATATCAATGTGAGTGGAACTACCACAATCAAGGGCAATATCCTCTCCTCCACTCAAGGCTCAACAGGTGAAAACAACAATCTCATTGTCCTTACAGGAACTTCAGCCACACTTGGAGAGGACAGCAATGCAATTTCTATCAAGGTAGAAAACTCTATTGGAGCTGCCTATGAAAGAAGCTCCAACAATACTCTTTTGCTAGGAGCAGATTCCAATACACTCAATCTCTCAGCTCTTTCAGCGAATGGGACTTATAACTCTGATGCAAAAACAAATTTTAATGCCCTAAGCTTCAATAATGCTACAAATAATGGGGACAAGACTTTAGGTACAATAAGTGCAGGCAATGGAAGCAATATCATCGGAAAAGATCTTATCACTCAAGGGGATAGCAGTGGTTATAATACCACTCTTTTTGGCAATGCCAATACTCCTGCTATCCAAAGAGGCAGTAATAATTTTGCCTCCACCTTTATGTCTGATGCTCATACAGCCAAAGGGACTTACAACATCACTTCAATTACTATAGAAAACACCGTAATGGGAGGAAACTATATCAATGTAGAAAATCTTACTATCACAGGTGGTGTCAAAGCAAGCTCAACAAATATGCTAACAAGTAATGAGCGTTTTGTGGAGAATTATATCTATACCAATGGAAGTGGCACAAGCTCAATTTCAGGAGGAGTTTCAGTAAGCACAGGTGGAAGTGTAGATACAAAAAATGTCATTACTTTTGCAGGAAGTGGGGCAAACTCTATTGAAGGAGAGATTAGTGCAAGTGGTGGAAGCAATAACATCTCTCTTGCCAATAACCTTACTACTACAGACAATATTACTAAATCAGATGGAGGAGCAAACTATTTCACTTTTATAGGCAATGGAACTCTCACTCTACAAGGAGAAACAAACCAAATCTCCACCCTCACAGCCTATGCTCCTAGCACTAGAAGCACATCGGCTTCAACTCTAGTCATCGATAGCTCAACTCAAAGTAACAACACTACTATTGATAGACTTACTAATGGTGGGAATCTCATTGTCAAATTCACTGGATCAGAAGGAAATAAAACTGCTACTCTAACAATCTCTTCTCTCACTGGAAACACCCTCAAGGCTATCACTCTAGGAGAGAATGCTGCAAACAACACCCTAGATCTCACAGCCCTCAGAAACACTACAATCTCTGAAAAGATTAATGTAGGAGCAAATCAAGGACTAAACCTCAAGCTCAACAATACTGCTCTGACTACAAGTGGCTGGAGCAATGCAGGAAACTCCACGATCATTGTAAATGGAAACTCAAGCCTACAAGGTGGAGTAGTAGAGCTCACAGGATTGACACTGCAAAACTCATCTGCAATGACACTCAAAAACACAAACACCACGATCACTACCCTCACTACCAATGGGACAAATACTCTAACAACTAGCGATGGAAGCACGACAATCACTGATGCAATCACAATTGATTCGAGCAAAAACCTTACACTTGCTCTAAGCTCTGATACTTCTAGCCCAAGTGATACGCTTGTAACCCTCAATGGCACAATCAGTGGAGCAAATGTAAGCTTCAGTGGTGGAGTTAATCCTGCCGATCAAGTCCATTTCTCCGAACTCCTTTTGCGTGGAAATGAAAGCAATGCACTTGCCAATGTAACAACAAGTGCCACAAATGCAAAAATCACGCTTGATTCTGCAAACACCACGATCTCTGCACTTTCATTCCAAAATAATGGCTCTATGCTTCTTGGATTTACAGGCACAGGGAATTCCACTCTAACTCTCTCAAATTCTGTTAGTGTGGAGAGTGGACAAGCATTGGGGATTTCTATTGGTGGAAGCGGGACTAGAACTCTTAGCGTTGCAGGAAGTATCACCTTTAATTCTGGATCAACTCTTATCGTGGATTTTCAAAGGACACAAGCAGGAGATAACATCACAGCCACTCTAGGCTCAAATCAATCTTTCAATATCGGAAATGGAAGCAATAGTATTATCAATTTGCGTGGTGGAGAAGGAAACTCAAGACTTAATGGAAACATTGAGCTTACAGGTGGGACAAATACAATCAACTTCATTGATACAGCAACAATGGGTGATGTCATCACTCTCACAAGAGGAAATAATATCATCAATGTCTATGGTTCAGACAATAGCCAAAATACCATTATAGGGACAATGGCAGTCAGCAGAGTAGGTGGAGTCAATAATACGATCAATCTTGAAAATTACTCCACACTCAATCTCACAAATTCTAGTGGTATGATAGGTTCAGGAGAACTCAAAACCACAGCCACAAATATTCTCAACTTCAATGGTATCAATACCACTCTCCAAGGTGGTTTTGGTGCTGAAAATGGAGGAAATGCCACAATCAATGTCAAAAATCTAGGAGCAAAAATCACAGGCAATGCCACTAGTGTAGATGTAAGCTTTAGTGATGTTTCTAACTCTACTCTTACTCTGCAAGGAACTACAAACACGCTCAACACTCTTAACTCAAGTGTAACAGGGAGCAAACTTATTCTTGATGCAATGACAGAGAGTGGTGTGAGTGCAGAGATTAAAGGACAAGTTACTGATACAAGTGCTGTGGGATTGAAGTTTGGCAGTGGAGGAAATGCAAAGAAGTTCATCTTCTCAGCTCAAAACAATACCCTCTCAGGAGTGGAGTTTGATGAAAATGGATCAACAAACAATACACTTTCTTTCACAAAATCAGGAAATAGTATTACTTCAGATTTTGTGATAGGGGACAATCAGGGATTAACACTTGATTTGCAAGATGGATCAGATCTAAGCATTGTAGGTTTTGAAACTCAAGGCAATGGTGTCGCCAATCTCCAATCCACAGGGGCAACCACTCTCAAAGGTGGAGTAGCAAATGCCAATACTCTTACATTACTAAATAATGCTACAAATGCCCTCACCTTGCAAAATTCAAACACTATGATTGACACACTCACAGCCCAAGGCACAAGCAATACTCTCAAGCTTGATGGGACAAATAATGCTGTAAATATGATGATTAGAAATACGCTAAGTGGAGACAACCTAGAAATCACTCTAGCAGGAGCAAACACAAACAACACAGCCATTCTTACTCTCAATGGAGCAAACAACACGATTGGCACTCTCTCACTAGGAACAAATTCTACCAACAACACTTTGATTCTCAACAATGGAGCGACTAAAATTAACAATGCTATGAATGTAGAAGCAAATCAAGGGATTGCTTTTGATTTGACAGATGAAACAATACTAAGCTTCACAGATGGGCTAACCACCAATGCGACAGGAACAACGACATTCAATCTTGGCTCTAGCAATGTAACTTCTACCTCTACCACAATCAGTGGAACTCTCTCAAATAGTGGAGAAAATGTCTTCAATGTCAATTCAGCCATAACCACACTCAAATATGGAGAAAATGGCTTAAGCTTCTCTAGTGGCAATAACAAAATCAATTTTGAGCAAGATGGCTCTACTCTAAAATGGCAAAATATTAGCAATAGCAGTAATGATATCGCCACAGGTGGGACATCTCAAACCTCAATCAACTTCAATTCCTCCGATGCAATCTTAGCAACTGGGATTAGTACAAATGGGGCTAGTGCCACAACCACTATCAAGATTGCAGAAGACAAAAGCGGTGTAATTCAAGGAGCAATCAGCACAACTAATGGAGCTACAAATGTAAATTTTGCAGGGGTAGGAACTCTCACATTGCAAGGTGAAAACAATCAGCTCACAAGTGTAAGCTCTACTACGAGTGGAACACTAAGTCTTGATGGAGCTTCAAATGAAAATGGAGTGAGTGCTAGTGTTT
>NZ_NXLV01000012.1 GCF_003364205.1 Helicobacter brantae | reverse complement strand
TTTGGCTAATTCTTCTGCATTCTTGCAATCTAGTGCTGATGCAGTATTGACTTTGAGAGCAAGAGTGGGAAGTGCATTTGGCTATGACTTTAAGAAATTCACTCAAAAAGATACTTTCAATGCCTCACTTTATGTAGGAGCATTCTATGAGTATGATTATGTGAGTGGGGGAAGTATCACAATGAGTACAGATCAAATGAGTGGAGTGGAGAATATCTTAAGTGATATTAGCTCTGATGGAAGAGTAGTAGTCAATGTAGGAACTAATATGTCTATCAAAGACAATACTCGAATCTACTTTGATTTTGAAAAAAGCTTTGCAGGGAAAATCAATACTGATTATCAAGTCAATGTGGGAGTGAGATATAGCTTTGGAGAGAGTGATGGATACAGCCCAATCCTTGAAAAAGCTGATTACAAAGCACCACTCAAGATTGAAGGGGAAGAGAAAGAGGGGGAAGAGAGCAAGGAAGATAAAGAGAATGGAGAGAAGATAGAGGGTGGAGAGAGTAAAGAGGATACTCAATCAAAAGAGAGCAAAGAAGTAGGAAAGACTGCAGATAAAGTTCAAGGGGAAACAAAGAATACTCAAGAGAGCAAAACTAAATAAGGCTCAATGATTAAAGAAAAAGAGGGGTGGAAAAGGGAGTGGGAAAGAGAAGGACTCTTAAGAGTCTTTCTCTATATATCTATAAGGCTTGATGATACCTCTTATCACTCTAGGTTTGAGTATTAGAGGGGAGAGGTATCACAGAGTTTTATCTTGTGGGAGTTGTTTGTATGATTTTTGCATACACACCACTTCTCACAAACTATCTACTCCAAAACCTATCCTTTTTTCTTATTGATAATCACTTTTAGAGTATGGGATTAAAAAACATAGCTAGATGAAAGGTTTTTTGAGATAACAAAACTAAAACTTATTTGAGAAATACTTTGAGGATTTTGAAGTAGGAATGGTGGCTTGAGGCGGAATCGAACCACCGACACGAAGATTTTCAGTCTTCTGCTCTACCGACTGAGCTATCAAGCCATAACGAAATTATATCAGAAATATTCAAACTTTTTACAACAAAGAGGAAACTAAACGCTTAAATTCTTCTCCCCTATGCTTATATGAGCTAAATTGATCTAAACTTGCTGCTGCTGGAGAGAGGATAGCCACGCTCTCTTGAGTATGAAGAGGGTGGATTGATTTAACTGCATTCTCCAAAGTTTCACAAATCTTGCAAGAGAAATGATACTCTTTTGAGAGTTCTTGCAATCTTTGAGCATTTTTCCCAATCGCAAAAATCTCAATCTCCTTCCCCCTCATCTCTTCAAATAGCTCACTCAAATCAGCCCCCTTATCCTCTCCTCCCAAAATGAGATAAATCTTTCTCCCCTCATAATTTCGCAAAGCCCAAATACTTGCATCAGCATTTGTCCCCTTAGAATCATTTATCCACAATCTCCCCTTGCTATCTACAATCTCCTCCATTTTATGCTCCCCTATCTTATATCCCCTCATTGCCTCTACTCTATTCTCTCCACAGATTACTTTTGCCCCACAAAGAGCCAAAAGTGCATCAAGCAAAAAAGGCTCTTTAAATCCAGGAGCAAAAGTCTCTATCCCTAACCAAGAAGCCAAATCTTCACAATCTCTATACGCCACAAGCTCTCCCCTAAACCCGCTAGCTTTTGGGTGATTCTCTAAGCTTTTGGGGATAAATGCCACGCTTCCCTCTCCCATTCTCTCTAGCACACTCAATTTATCATTGACATATTCCCCAAAACTTCCATGCCAAGAGATATGATCCTCACTTAAAGGAAGCAAGAGATAGCAGTGGGGAGAAGAGATTTTGGTGTAATGCAAAGAAAAAGAGCTAGTTTCAAGTATCCAAATCTTAGGCTTCCTCTCTGCCAAGACTGCCAAAGGTGTGCCGATATTTCCCCCACTCTCCCCTCCAAAATCACGCAATACCCACTCTAGCATTTCTGTGGTTGTCGTCTTGCCATTAGTCCCACTAATCCAAATCTGCTTATCTTGAATATGAGGGAGGATATAGTCATACTCACTGACTAGATTTGTGGATTCTTTTATCATCTTATGATATGGAGGAACACCAGGGGAGGGGATTTGAAGTGAGGTGGGATGAGAGGTGAGAATAGGAGTAAAGATATTGCCCCTCTCATCAATCCTCTCTTGAGTGAAGCTATCATCACACACGACACAAAGTTTGCCTTGAGCATTGAGATAATTAAGCAAAGCCTGATTGGTTTTGCCAAAGCCAAGAAGAGCAATCATCGGATTTTTAGACTCAAAAGTGCGACAAGATTACTCAAAATCGCAATCACCCAAAAGCGAATGATGATTTTGTTCTCAGCCCAACCCTTCATCTCAAAATGATGATGAATAGGAGCCATCAAAAAGACTTTTTTACCTCGTGTCTTATAACTCCCCACTTGTAAAATCACAGAGAGTGTCTCAATCACAAAAATAAGTCCGATTAAAAAAAGCAAAATTTCATTATTGGAAACTATTGCCATATAGGCGATAAATGAACCTAAAGCCAAGCTTCCACTATCCCCCATAAACACTTGGGCAGGGTGGCAGTTATACCAAAGGAATCCAAAAAGAGCACCGATAAGTGCCACAGAAACCACCACCAACTCCCCACCATTGATAACTCTTGGCCACAAAAGATAGCCTGAAAGCCCTGCGTGTCCTGCGACATAGACAAAAATAGAGAGTGAAATCAAAGCACAAATGCTAGGGACTGTGGCCAAACCATCAAGCCCATCAGTGATATTCACAGCATTAGAAGTTGCCAAAAATACTAGCACCCAAAATGCGATACTCACTAGAGGCAGAGAATCAAGATCAAAAAGTGGTTTTTTCATAAAAGGCACATAGATATGCCCACAATGTCCGATATAACTTAATAAGGCAGAAACAACAAGGGCGATAAGAAATAAAAGAGCAAATTTCATTTTTGCACTCATTCCTGCGTTGCTTTTGGCTGAGATTTTCATATAGTCATCTCTTGCACCCACAGCACAAAAACACACCAAAGACATAAGCCCAAGCCAAACATAAGCATTGCTCAAATTTACACAAAGCAAACTTGCAAGAAGTGTGCTTAGAGTGAAAACTATCCCCCCCATTGTGGGAGTATCTTTCTTGCCTTCATGCGTTGGCACATAGGTTGAGATAGGTTGATTTGCCTTTTTTGCTTTTGCCCAACGGATAAACAAAGGCATCAAAAACACACTTAGAAAAAATGCGATAAAAAAGCTCAACCCTGCTCTAAAAGTAATGTATTGAAAGATATTGATACCAAAATGAGAATAAAGATAGAAAAACATTTTATTGAAGCCTTGAGGGAGATTTCTCTAGGGGGCTCTAGGATAGGGGGTGGGGGAACCTAGAGCCCCATAGAAAAATCTACTTAAGGGATTGAAGTTGTAATTTTAGCAGAGTTTTTGAGATTTTTTCCAAAAATTTTCAAAAACTCTTTTTTTCTAAAAACTTACCCCCACACTTGCACCAAAAACTCTAGTAAAATTTCTAGGCTCTACAAATGTGCTGATATACTTCCCACCTTGATATCCTGCAACCAAATCGGAGTTTTCAATAGCCCAAAAATCAAAATACAGCTTGAGCTTGAGTGCGATTTGATTATGAAAATAAAATTTCCCTCCCAAACTCACTCTTCCTCCAAACCCATCGGTTTGAGTAAAATAAAAATCATCATCATACCCTAGCTCTTTCATTCCACTCATTTGATGCCCATACATCAATTGGCGATACTGAAACTCTGCCAAAAAAGAAAAAAGTCTATTGATAGGAACTTCTCCATCAACTCCAAGCAAAAAATACAAATACCCCTGATCTCTTTCATAAGAAGCTTTGATATTGGGCTTATCAATCATCATATTGTGCAAAAATCTATATCCAAAACCTGCATAGATAAAAGCAACCTCTCTTTGGGCGACAGAAAAAGCCATTCCTGCTCTTGAGGCAATACCCAAATACCAATCTTGCGACTCTGTGCTATAAGCGATTGTCTCTTTTGTGGCTGAATTATATAGCCCACCATTGTATTCATTGGCTCCCAAATGTGTTGAGAAAAATCCATCAAGTTGAAATTTAAAGAGCTTATATGCCACACCAAAACTCCCCTCCAAAGAAAACATCGGTCCAGTGATATCCATCACATCAGGCTCTTTGTATTGATAATAATTGATTCCTAGATTCAAATCCCCACTAAGTCTGATTTTGGACTGAGGGGCAATGGGTTGAGGAGATAGCTCTTGAGAGAGCAAAACCACACTAAGAAAGACAAAAATCTGAAAAAATCTCACTCTAATTCCTTTTGAAAAATTTCCTATTTTAGCAAAGCTATACAAATCTTATCCTTGAGTAAGATTGCTTTTGGGGATTCTCAAACCTTATTTATGATATAAATTAAGACTTTTATTGACTAAGGATTGAAAATGCCAAAGGCTATCTTAATCATCACCGATGGGATTGGACACTCTACTTGCACACAATACAATGCTTTTTTTCACGCCAAAACTCCTACTTATGATTGGCTCTTCTCTCACGCTCCCCACTCTTTGCTTCACACCTATGGAGAGAGTGTGGGGTTACCAAAGGGACAGATGGGAAACTCTGAAGTGGGACATATGACGCTAGGAAGTGGAAGAATCATCTATCAAGATTTGCTTAAAATCTCTCACTCACTCCAAGAGCCACATTTTATCTCCCACCCTCACATTCAAACTTTGCTTAATTGTCATCAAATCCACCTTGTGGGTTTGCTAAGTGATGGAGGAGTGCACTCTCACATCTCTCATCTGCTATCCATCCTCTCTCTGCTTCGTCCCTACAATCGCCCCATTTGGCTACACCTCATCTCTGATGGCAGAGATGTGTCCCCTCAAAGTTTACAAAACTTTTTGGATACTCTCTCTTCATATCTAGATTCTCAAATCAAAATTGCCACATTGAGTGGGCGTTATTATGCAATGGATCGTGATAAAAGGTGGGAGAGAGTAAAACTTGCTTATGATGTGATGACTTCTGCTTCCCCCACCACCTCACTTCCCATCTCTTCTTATATCCAAAAGAGCTATGAGGAGGGAGGGAGCGATGAGTTTATTTGTCCTGTGGCATTTGAGGGGTTTGAGGGGATAAATGATGGAGATGGTGTGCTGTTTTGGAACTTTCGATCTGATAGAATGAGAGAGTTGAGTGTAAGTTTTGCAGATCCCCACTTCAATGCTTTTGACACAAAGACTTACCTCAACCTCTATGCCCTCTCTTTCACTCTCTATGATGAGAATCTCCCCTTGCCTATACTCTTCCCCAAAACCTTACCCAAAAACACTCTAAGCGAAATTCTCTCCCTCCATAATCTCTCTCAAGCCCATATTGCCGAGACAGAAAAATATGCCCATATTACTTTTTTCTTCAATGGTGGGGTTGAGAAGCCCTACCCCAAAGAGCAACGCATTCTTATCCCTAGCCCCCAAGTCGCCACTTATGATTTATGCCCTCAAATGAGTGCAGAAGAAGTGGGAAGGGCGACTTTGGAGTGTATGGAGAATGGGATTGATTTTATTGTGGTGAATTTTGCAAATGGAGATATGGTGGGGCATACAGGGGATTTTGAAGCAGGGATAAAGGCAGTGGAGAGTGTAGATAAAGAGCTAGGGGCGATTGTTTCTCTAGCTCAAAAAAAGGGATACTCTCTCATTCTCACAAGTGATCATGGAAATTGCGAGAAGATGAAAGATGCTCAAGGCAACACTCTCACCAATCACACTATCGGAGATGTATGGTGCTTTGTGCTTGATGAGAGAGTAAAAACTTTGGCTAATGGCTCACTCACTAATGTCGCTCCAAGTATCCTCAAACTCCTCAATCTTCCTATCCCTCAAGAGATGGATAAGCCACTATTTTGAGATTACTCAAACTAATAGTTTTTAGGGTATGATTGAAAAATTTTAAAATGGAGAAAGTTTAAGGGGCAAAAATGCTAAAACGATTGGCAGTTGTTTTGATTGGCTCTATTGTCTATGCTACACCAAACTATTTTCTCTGCAATGTTGTCAATACTAATGCACTCTCTTGCTCTAGTCCCAAGACTGCTTTTTCTCAAAAGCTCAAAGTCTATTCCTCAGCAAAATATCTCCCTACTCTCTCATTCAAAAGACCTATCTTTTTCAATATCCAAACCCAACTCCAACACAAATCCCCACATCTTCTTGCCTATGCTGATATTGATTCACACTCCAATACTTATGCCAAAAATATCAAACACCTCAAAATTCTCTCTAGCTTTGCCCTCAATACAATCTCCAAACGCTATTTGTTTGATAATGTTTTTGCAAAATTCACAATGGGAACAGGAGTGTATGCCAACCTTGCACATACAGCAGGAGAGGGAGGACTTGCTTTCTATCGCAACTCAACCCTTTCACTTGAAGGAAGATTTCATCTTGCCTCAAGCTTGATTATCAATGAGCAACATATTATTGAAATGTCTTTGCAACTTCCTTTGTTTATCAAGGGGATTTTTGGATATGAAGCCACAAGAGAGAACAATGTCTTGCTTAGCATTCGCTTTGTTTATGGAGGTAAGGGCTTTGCAAAGATTCTGCCTAGCTACAATGAAGCTCCTCAAAGCACCCCCCCCCCCAAGATATAGTCTTTAGACCACCCCTTGCTCAATCATTGCCATAGCCACTTTTCTAAACCCTGCTATATTGGCTCCCAAAACAAGATTATGCTCTTCTCCAAACTCTTTGGCAACCTCACTAGCACTCTCATAAATGCCTTTCATAATCTTTTGAAGCTTCTCATCAACTTCAGCAAAACTCCAAGAGCTCATACTTGCATTTTGGCTCATCTCTAGCCCACTTGTCGCTACACCTCCTGCATTTGATGCTTTAGCAGGTGCATAGCAAATCTTGGCTTGTAAGAAAAGTTCTGTTGCCTCAAGAGTGCAGGGCATATTTGCCCCCTCACTCACACACATGCAACCATTATCAAGCAATGTTTTAGCATCTAGGGCATTGAGTTCGTTTTGTGTCGCACTTGGAAAAGCTAAATCACAAGGGATACTCCACACCTCATTTCTCCCCTTAGCATAATCTTGCACTTTTGTGTATTTGGTATTTGGGCGATATTTGATATATTCACTCAAACTCACTCTTTGCACTTCTTTTAGCTCTTTAAGGAGTGCTAAATCCACTCCCTCACTATCATAAATCATTCCCTTAGAATCACTTGCACTCACAGGCTTTGCTCCAAGTGAGTAGAGTTTTTCTATGGTATAAATTGCCACATTTCCACTTCCACTCACACACGCGATCTTGCCCTCAAGCCCCTCTCCTTTTGATTCAAGCATTGCTTTAGCAAAATATACGCTTCCATAACCTGTGGCTTCTTTCCTCACCAAACTTCCTCCCCATTTAAGCCCCTTGCCTGTCAGCACTCCATCAAAAACATTGGTAAGCCTTTTGTATTGTCCAAAAAGATAGCCAATCTCTCTTGCTCCCACACCAATATCCCCAGCAGGGACATCAGTCCTCTCTCCAATATGACGATAAAGCTCATTCATAAAAGATTGACAAAATCTCATCACTTCATTATCGCTCTTGCCTTTGGGATCAAAATCGCTTCCCCCCTTTCCTCCTCCCATCGCCAAAGTTGTTAGAGAGTTTTTCAGAATTTGCTCAAATCCTAAAAATTTGATAATGTCCTCATTGACACTTGGATGAAATCGCAAACCTCCCTTATAGGGTCCCAAAGTAGAGTTAAATTCAATGCGATAGCCCATATTGACTTCAATCTTGCCATTATCATTCACCCAAGGCACTCTAAAAGCAATGCTTCTCTCAGGCACGACAAGTCGCTCCAAAATCGCATTTTCCTCATAAATCTTATTTCTTTCAATCTCAGGCTTGAGTGATCCCAAAATCTCTTGCAATGCTTGAAGAAAGAAAGGTTGATAAGGATACTTCTCTTTCATTTTTTCAATGATTGTTTGTGTGTAATTCATCTTTTCTCCTTTTTTCAAAAGTAGAACAATATAGCAACTTTCTGGCTTGATTTACAAACCCTGATTAAACACATTCCAAATCTTTTCTACCTCATCATCATTGAGCAAAAAGCTCGAAGAGGAGCTAAGAAAATCAATCATTTTGTTTTTATCCAAGACTTCAGAGTGAATGCAAGTGGGATGAGCAAACAAAAATGCACGACCTAGAGCAATGCTCTCCCCCAAAGCTTCTTGACACACAAAACAGCAATCATCATCAAAACGCGTATTTCTCCCCTCATATTGCAAAAGTTTTGCCCCCATTTCAATCACAACCCTTAGAGGGTGCTGTTTGTCTAAAATATGTGCCCCCCACTCCAAAAGCTCAAAATAAAAGCTCTCAATCTCACTGATTTCTTTGAGGTGTTGATTGAGTAGCCCCATAAATCTTTTCCAAACATATACCCTCTCATACTCTCTTTCCCACTCATATCCAAGTTGCAAGATATTATGAATCTTGGGCAAAAAATATCCATCACTTTGAGTATCAAAATCAATTTTCCTCCCCACATCAATGATACTATGACGCATTCCATAAAAGCGATAAAGCTCTTTGATTTTTGATGGGGTAAGCACTCTTAGGATTAAATCTTGATTTTTGATATTTGTCTTTGAGAGGATAAAGCCTTGCATAGATTATCTCTAATCAACCCCACCTTATTGCTGAAGTGTGTAGGCAATATTGTAATAATCAAAATCTGAGAGAATTTTGGTTTGAGATTCTTTATCGTTGAGGAAAATGATAAGCTGAATGACTTTATCAGTCTTATAGTAGGCATATTCAATATTGTTTTTTAGCAAAACTTGGTTGATACAATAAAATCGATACTCACTCAAATCTCCTACAAAGATTCTCAAAGGCTCTACACCTCGATTGAAATCATATTTCATCACCATTTCACTTGTAGGGTAAGAATAGGTTTTGTTTTGTTTCTTTGCCATTGCATAAAACCATTCTTCTTGCGTTTTGCTTTTTTGCTCTTTTGTGGTTTGCTCTTGTGGAAGAGTTATTGGGGTTTTATCTTGCCTAATCTTGAGGGTAATCCATATCGTGCCTCCAGCAAGGAGGCAGAAAAAGGCAAGAATTGCGGGGAGTTTGTTATTGACCATTTCTTTGCTTGATGAGATCGCCTAGAGTCATCTTGGTATCAGAATTATTGTATTGATTGAGTTGTTCTCTTTCTTTGATTTTTTCTAGTTTGCGAATTGAAACTCTCACTTTGCCGTGATTTCTATCAATATGAGCGATAACGCCCTCTAGTGTGCTTCCCATCTCGATTTCTTCTTTTTTGAGAGGATAGAGATCTTCATCACGAATAAGAGCTTCTATCCCTCCCTCTAGCTCAATAAACACACCAAAATCTTTCACTTCAACCACTTTCCCATTCACGATGCTATCAAGTGCGTGGGATTTTGCAAATTGATCAATTGGAGAGTCTTGAAGTGCTTTAGCTGAGAGAGAAATCTTCTCACTCTCTTTATCAATCTTAACGATTTTGACCTTGACTTTATCTCCTACTTTGAAAGTGCTACTAGCTTTTTGCCCTTTCTCCCAAGAAATATCTTCATTATGCAAAAGTCCATCAACCTCGCCAAGCTTGATAAATGCACCAAAATCCAAAATCTTGACTACTTCTCCCTCAATCACATCTCCGACTTGATGAGATTGCAAAAACTTTGAAAAGGGTTTAGGAGAGAGTCTTTTGAGAGAAACACGCAATCGCTTATTAGTCGCATCAATCTCAATCACTTCTACATCAATAGCTTCTCCACTCTTCAAAACTTCTTTGGGGTGCTTGACTTGCTTATTCCAAGTGATTTCTGAAATATGCAAGAATCCCTCTGTCCCATTGCCCAAATCCACAAATGCACCATAATCTTCTAGTTTGCTGACAACTACTCGGATTGTATCGCCTACATCAAGTTGGGCTTTGATTTCATTCCAAGGATCTTCTATGGTAGCTTTGATTGAGAAAGAAAGACGATTTTTTTCCTTGACATATTCAAGCACTTTGACTTCTACATTATCTCCTACTTTGCAAAATACTGCAGGATTAACAGGACCCTTGTGGCTAATCTCAGTGTAATGCACCAAGCCCTCAACCCCCATTACATCAACAAAGATACCAAAAGGAGTGATTTTTCTTACAATTCCTTGCAAGTTTCCACTTTCTGCCAAAAGTTTGGAGATGATTTCTTCTTTGTTTTTCTCAATGCTATCAAGATATTTTTTTCTTGAAACTACAATGCTTTGCTCTTGAGGTTTAACATCCATAATGCACATCTTAAAGCTTTTGCCTACACTTTTGCCATCTTCTCTAAGAGCTGATTCTTTGCGTGGCAAAAACGCTTCCACTCCATCAAACTCGACAACAAATCCACCTCGATTTTTCTTGATGATTTTGCAATCTATGACAAGATTTTCAAAATTATCTTTAATCTCATTGATTTTTTGCTCTAGCTTTTTCATCTTAAGCACTTTTTTGTGAGAAATGCTTGATCGCTCATAATTGAGTGTAACAAACACTTCAATCTTATCGCCTTGCTTGAAAAGTAGATTTCCTTTCTCATCACTGATTTCAGAGAGTGGCAATCTTCCCTCTTGCTTCGCTCCTGCAACAGCAACCATCGCATACTCATCGCCAATGCTAACAATCACGCCTTCTTGAATCTTGCCACCCTCTAAATCTGTTTCGCTCTCATTGAGCATTTTCTCAAAATCAAAGTCTTCATCAATCGCAGAGCGTTCGATTTGTTCTGGGTTTATTCTCATAACTATCCTCGCTTAATTAAAGTCAATAATATGAATTCTACCTTAATACAACAACATTTTGCACTTTTTTATATCGCTTCTATGCTTGACTTGACTTTTTGGATAATCCAATCAGGTGTAGAAGCCCCTGCTGTAATGCCACAAATCTCCTTGTCTGCAAACCATTCTAGCTCCAAGCCTTTTTCATCTTCAATCAAATAGCTATCAGGACAAAATCGTTTGCAAATCTCAAAGAGTTGCTTAGTATTTGAGGAAGTCAAACCTCCTACAACAATCATAATATCCACCTCTTGAGCCAATTCTTTGGCACTATCTTGATTTTGAAAAGTTGCATTGCAAATGGTATTGAAGATTCTTGCCTCATAGCTGTGGTGCATTAGATATTGGGCGATTTGAAAGAATTTTTCTCTTTGCTTAGTAGTTTGAGAAACAAGGGCTACTTTTTTGGGAATCTTGTATTCTTCTAGCTCTTGAATTGAGCCAACCACCCACGCAGGTTCTTTGGCATAACTCATCACGCTTTTAACTTCAGGGTGTGTAATATCCCCAAAGATAACTACTTGATAGCCCTCTTCACTCATTTGCTCTACAATCTTTTGAGGCTTGGTTACATAAGGACAAGTCGCATCAGTTACAGAAATATCTTGGCTTTTCAAAGAGGCTAATTCATTTTTGGGAATGCCGTGTGTTCGCACAATAACTCTATCATTTGGAGCAATCTCTTCAATGCTTTTTGCAAGTCTTACCCCATAATCTTCCCTTAGGCGATCGATTTCTTTTTGATTGTGGATCAATGCTCCAAGCGTTGCTCCTCCTTGATTTTGCTCAGCAATCTTTATCGCTCGTTTTACTCCAAAACAAAACCCAAAACTTTTGGCTAATTTTACTTTCATCTCTCTACCTCAACTATTTTTGCTAAAAACTCATAAAAGCGTGGGAAAGATATATCCACACACTCACTCTCCACAATCTCCACTCTTTTTCTCACTCCTACAAGCGAGAAACTCATTGCAATGCGATGATCTCCAAAGCTTGGCACTCTCCCCTCAATAAACTCACCCCCTACCACCCTAAAGCCATCATCTAGCTCATAGGCTTGTATGCCTAAAGTTTTTAAATTCTCTACAACAGCTTTGATTCGATCACACTCTTTGCTTCTTAGCTCTTTTGCTCCACTTACCTTGCTCTCTCCACTTGCACACGCAAAGGCAATGCTAAGAGCAGGAAGCTCATCAATAAGCCAAGAGATTTTCTCACTCACCTCTACTCCTACAAGCCTAGAAGAGCTTACCCTCACTTCCCCAATAGGCTCAAATCCTTCTTGTGTGATTTTATACTCTAGCCTTGCTCCCATTCTCTTAAGCACCTCAAAAGCCTCAATGCGTGTGGGATTGAGTAAAACATTGCCAAAACTCATCTCTTGATTGTCTGCAATCAAACACGCAACGACAAAAAAGATAAGACTTGAGGGATCATTGGGGATTTGGATAGAAAAATTTTTGAGAGGGTGGGAGAGTGGAGAGATTTTAATCCTCTCTTTCTCAATCTCTATGGGTGCATTAAGGAATCTCAAAAATCGCTCACTATGATCTCTGCTCAAAAAAGGCTCACTAAACTCTGAGGGGGTTTTGGCAAAGAGTGAGGCTAGAATAAATGCACTTTTAACTTGTGCTGAAGAGATTGGACTTGTGTATTTTATCCCCCTTAGATTCTCACTCCCTACTAGCTCAAAAGGGGCATAAGAAGAACTCATCTTTGCACCCATTAGCTCTAGTGGAGTTTTAATCCTCTGCATTGGGCGAAGGCTTAGACTCTCATCTCCACTAAAGCTATATCTCCCTCTTACTCCACTAAGCAATCCTGCATACAACCTCATCGCTGTGCCTGAGTTTTGAGAAGGGATTTGAGCCTTTGGGGCAATTTGTTTGGGGGGAGTTATAAGGATTTTTTGGGAATCTTCTATCACTCTAGCTCCCAAATTTTTAGCGATTTGGAGTGTGGCTAGAGTGTCTTGTGAGCGTAAAAAATGCTCTATCTCACACTCTCCTTGAGCCAAAAATGAGAAAATCACTCCACGATGAGAGAGAGATTTGTCAGAGGAAATCTCCCCCCACTCTATCAGCTTGGGAGGATTGGCTTTGGGGGAGAGAATCATTATCGCAATCTTGCCCCAAACTTCTCTTGCAATACCTCTAGCACTTTTTGCATTCCTTGAGCGATCTCATCTTCTTGCAAGGTTTTCTCCATAGACTGCCATACAAAGCGAATGCTAAGTGCCACTTCACTTCCAAAATCCTCTTGAGTATAGAGATCAAGTGGATAGAGATTGTCTAAAAATTCTATGTTTTCCCCTAAAAGTGCTTCTTTTATGTCTGAAAATGCAATCTCTTTGTCAATCATCAAAGTCAAATCTCTCAAACTTGCTTGAAATTTTGATCCACTGCTATGAGAAATTTTCACAGGGGAGATCAAAGATTGCAAATCTAGCTCACATACAAATCCTTTGGCAATTGTGGGGTTGAGTTTGGCAATAAAGCCAAGTTCTCTCCCCTCTTTAATCACCAAAGCTCTTTGATAGGGGTGGAGAAGTGAAGAGGAAGTGCCAAAAGGAATACTCTCTAGCTCACGCACCTCAAAAGAGCCGATGATGTCCATAATGCTTGAGGCAAAAGAATAAAAATCCCACTCCTCTCCTTTGGGGAATGGAAACTTCTCATCACTTTTGCAAAGATTTGTGGCAAATGCAAGTTTTTTGACTTCTTTTCTCTCTTTTGTATAACACACCCCAATCTCAGCAAATGCGATTTTTTTGATTCCAAAATTTTCATTTCTTTGAATGCTCTCAATCATTGCAGGGAGCAAACTCACCCTTAGAGTATTAAGCTCATTTGTGATAGGATTTAGCACATCAAGGCTCTCATCTATCCCCTCAATGCCTAGCTTTTGCAGTCTAGCTCTATCATCAAACACATAATGAATACTCTCATAAAATCCTTTTGCCACAGCCCTTTGTATCAGGGCTCTTTGGGCTTTGAATGCAAAATATTTGTCATTGTCTTTTCTGCTTTGCTCAACAATCTCTAAAGGCTTGGCAACCAATCTGTCAATCCGATAGATTCTTAGCACTTCTTCAGCGATATCTTGATAGGTGTGAATATCGTGGCGATAGGGGGGTGGAGTTGCCATAAAAAAGCTTTCATCAAAACTAGCCTCGATTTTGAATCCTAGCTTTTTGAGAATGATTGCGATTTCTTCTTTGCAAATCTCAGTCCCCAAAATCTTGGCAATACAATCAAAAGTCGTTTTGATACTTTGACTCTCTTCTTTTTGAGTGAGTTTGTGATTGCCCGAATACACTTCAGAGCGAGTATAAGAGATGAAAAGATTGCATAAATACTGCATTCCTAGAAGCAAATCAGGATTGCTCCCTCTTGTGGTTTTATAAGTGAGGGTGGTGTCTTTTTGGATTTGAGGGTATTGATAGAGGGCTTCTGCAACAATTTGAGGGGCAATATAACTTGCCTCTAGCACAAGCATTTCGTGAGAAGGCTCAATAGGAGTAGGACTAATGCTTACAATCCAAGAGCAGTCTTTACCACAGACACAATCAAGCCCTTGCTCATTTTGCCTAAGAAGAATCTGTCCCTCAACATTATTGGCAAGATTGCTTTTTTCAAAATGAGAAAACGCATAACCTCTTAAAATCACTCCAATATTATGCATAGCATAGCTTAAAAAATCTTGGATAGGAGAGTGAGATTGCAAACCACACAGAGCAAGGGAGAGTTTGAGCTCTAGTGGAGTTTGTATGGAAGCGATTTTGATGACTTTATAGAGCATTGAGCTATCAAATTTCCCTTCATTAACCACTTGCAACACTCTTCCAATCCCTAAGGGCACATTTTCATCTTTGTAGTTTTTCAAGCTCAATGTGAGATTGAGTGCAACACTCAAATCCCTAGCCACTCCTAACACACTGAGACAATCCCCACGATTGGGCGTAAGCCCCACTTCAAGGATAAAATTATCAAACAAAGGATAAGAATTGAGTGGAGTCCCCACCTCTAAATGCCCAATACTGCTATCCAAAAGCATAATCCCCTCATTGATTTTAGGGAATCCTAACTCAGTGCTAGAGCAAAGCATTCCACAGCTCTCCACTCCCCTCAAAGTCGTGGGCTTGATGAGAAGCTCACCTTTTGGAGTATCAAGCCTTGCTCCCTCAAGAGCGACAGCGACATATTGATCGCTTTGCACATTGGAAGCCCCACAAACAATCTGCAAAGTTTTCCCTCCTACATCAACTTTGCAAATACTAAGCTTGTCTGCATCAGGATGAGGGGATTTCTCCACGACATAGCCCACCACAACCAAATCAGGCACTCTAATAGGAGTAAAAGATTCTACCTCTAAGCCAATCTTGCTAAGCTCAGAGATAATTTGCTCACTCTCAACTCCTGATAAACTCACAAATTGTTCTAATAAATGCTTGGTAACGATCATAACCCTAACCTCTCAAATCAACTTCAAAGAAACTTCTCAAATCCCCTACCCCATAATAAAGCATTGCAAATCGCTCTACACCTAGTCCAAAGGCATAGCCACTGACATTTTCATATCCCACAGCACTAAACACATTGTCATTAACCATTCCACAGCCTAGCACTTCAAGCCAACCTGTATGAGAGCATACCCTACACCCCTCACCTTTGCAAAACACACAGCTAATATCCACTTCCGCACTTGGCTCGGTGAAAGGAAAGAAGCTAGAGCGAAATCTTACTTTGACTTCTCCAAAAATGTATTTGAGAAAATCTTCTAAAATAAATTTGAGATTTGCAAAAGAGATTTTCCCCTTCTCATCAACCATTAACCCCTCCACTTGATGAAACATTGGAGAGTGGGTAAGATCATAATCTCTTCTAAACACAGCTCCAGGGGCAATCATCCTTAGGGGTGGCTTTTTGCCCTGCATTGTGTGAATCTGCACAGGAGAAGTATGGGTTCTCAAAAGTTTTTGATCTTTGGTATAAAATGTGTCTTGCATATCTCTTGCAGGGTGGAATTTGGGGATATTGAGTGCTTCAAAGTTATGAAAATCATCTTCTACCAAACTCCCCTCACAGACTTCAAAGTTTAAAAGTGAAAAATAATCAATGATTTTTTCAATCATCAAATTGACATAATGAGGTTTGCCAAAGTGGTTTTGAGCTAGAAGTGAGACATCGATTTTTTCTTTTTGTAATTTTTCTAATAATTCTTTTTGCTCAATTTCACTCTTTTTCTCCTCAAAAACCCTCTCGTATTCTTGCTTAAAGAGGTTTAACTCTTGAGCTTTTTGCTTTTTTTCCTCACCATTGAGGTTTTTTAACTCACCAAAAGCAAGGGTAATCACTCCCCTCTTTCCTGTAACTTCAACCTTAAGTGCTTCAAGCTCTTGGGAGCTTTTGGCGTTTTTGATTTTCTCTAATATCCCTTGCATTGTTTCCTGCCCATAAAAAATATAAATGGGAATTGTAATCAAACAAATAAAGAATACGCACTATAATTCCCTAAAAACAAAGGAAAAAATATGAGTTCAATCTTTAAAAAAATCATCGATGGAGAGATTTCTTGCAAAAAAGTGCTAGAAAATGAGAAATGTCTTGCCTTTTATGACATCAATCCTCAAGCTCCAATCCATGTGCTTATCATTCCCAAAAAAGAAATCAAAGATTTTAGCTCTCTTGATTGTCAGACAATGAGTGAATTGCTTGAATTTACTCATCAAGTGGTTAAAACTCTAGGACTAGAAGAAAAAGGCTATCGCCTTATTACAAATGTGGGCGAAAATGGCGGGCAAGAAGTGCCACATTTGCACTTCCACCTTTTAGGGGGAGCAAAGCTCAAATGGGAGAGATTAGCTTAGATACAAAGCAATCTCATCAGCCAAGAAGAAATCTCTAGCCTTCAATCTCTCTTCTTGGATATAAGCCTTATCTTCTTCAATGAGAGTTTTGACTTTATTTGCATCAAGCAAAGAGAGAGGCACACCCACCTCACATCTCAACCCCAAAAATAGCCTCTCCAAAAGCCTCTCTTCTTCTTTTAAAACCTCAATACTTCTTTGATGAGGGTTTTTGATATAGGAGGGGATATGTTTGAGCTTAGTGTATCTCACTCCCTCTTGATAGCCCACAGCTCCTGCACCACAGCCGATATACTCCTCTCCCTTCCAATAAGAGAGATTATGCAAAGATTTATAAGGTTTGCAAAAATTAGATACTTCATATTGTCTAAATCCTCTGCTCTCTAACTCCAAACGCACAATCTCTCCCATATCTTCCAAAGGCAAAGTAGGAGGAGAGCAGTAAAACTTTGAGCCTTTATCAATACTCAAAGAATAAGCTGAGAGGTGTGTGAGTGGAAGAGAAGAGGCAAGAGCGATCTCTTGTTTTAGTCGCACTTGATTATCAAGTGGAGTGCCATAAATCAAATCAATACTAAGATTTTCAAATCCTGCACTACAAGCTTTTTGCAAGACTTTTGCAATATCTCTGCCTTGATGATCCCTTTGCAAGAAATCTAGCTTATCATCAAAAAAACTCTGCACTCCAACGCTTAGGCGATTTGCTCCCAAACTTCTTAAATCTTCACACCACGATGAAGTGATAAGAGAGGGATTGCACTCTAGTGTGATTTCACAATCTTGAGTGAGTGTAGCAAACTGAGTGATAAGCTCAAATATTTTCTCATAAGCATTTGAGGACAGGGTATTGGGTGTGCCTCCACCGATATAAATGCTTGTGAGAAGATGCTTTTTGCCCTCTAGCTCTCTTTTTAGATCTTGCAATAGTGCTAAAAGATAAGAATCTTGAAGATGAAAAAAATCACTACTTGAATTAAAAGCACAATAACCACATTTGCTTGTGCAAAAAGGGATATGAAGATAGAGAATCATTTAAAGAGAGGGAAACCCCTCTAAAGAGTTTGATTACACAAACTCAATTACTGCCATCATAGAAGCATCGCCTCTTCTAATGCGTGTTCTGTGGATTTTTGTGTATCCACCATTGCGTCCATTGTATCTTGGAGCAATTTCACTGATAAGTTTTTTTGTCGCAACCTTATCTTGTAAATGTGCAAAAATCGCTCTGTGAGTGTTGAAATCTGCGTTTCTTGCAGTTGTTACAAGCTTCTCAATATAAGACTGCAATTCTTTTGCTTTGAAAACTCCTGTTTCGATTTTCTCGTGTGTAATCAAAGCAATAGAAAGATTTTTTAGCAAAGCTTTTCTATGAGAAGAAGTTCTTCCAAGCTTTCTATATCCGTGCTTATGTCTCATCTTTTCTCCTTATTTTTTATTGACTTTCTTTTCAAAAAGAGCAATCATATTATCTGATAGCCTTGTTCCCACAGGGTAGCCAAGCTCTTCCATTTTCTCAGCAATCTCATCATAAGATTTCTTACCAAGATTTTTGATTTTTTTAAGCTCACTCTCTTCCATCATCACAAGCTCACCAATATGTCTAATGTTTGCACGATCTAGACAATTAAAGCATCTTGCACTAAGGTTTAGAGAATCAATGCGAATCATCAATGTTTTTAGCTCTGCACTATCTTCAGCTAAGCTCTTTGATGAGAATGCTGGAGCAGCCAATGATAAATCAGCACCAAAGACTGACATTTGAGCATGCATAATAGTGATTGCATTTCTAAAAGCTTGCATTGGATCAATTTGTCCATTGGTTTGAATATCAAATACGATTTTCTCATAGTTTGGATTATCCTCAACCAAAACACTTTGAATCTCATAAGTTACCTTATTGACGGGAGTAAAGAATGCATCAAGAGGGATAAATCCTTCAGGCAAGATTCCTCTAATGTCTTCACTTGGCACATAACCAATACCATTTTGAACCAAAATTGTAAGGTTAAGCTCTGATCCCTCATTGATTGTTGCGATATGCAATTCAGGATTTTTAATCTCAACATTCTCAAGTGCGAAATCTCCTGCTTTGAGGTTTTTTGCTCCCTTGAAACTATAAGTAAGCTTCAAAGGCTCATCACCCTCTTTTTCAGGGGCAAAGAAAAGAATATTTTTGAGATTAACGATAAGCTGAGAAACATCTTCAACAATCCCACGAATAGAATCAAACTCGTGTGCTACACCCTCAATCTGAACCCCAATAGGAGCAAATCCTACTGAACTTGACATCAAAAGTCTTCTGATAGGATGAGCAAAAGTGATTGCATATCCTGATTCAAAAGGATAGGTCGTAATCTTGATGTGGTTTTGACCCACTTCCTCCACAGAAATATCTGTGGGGACATAAGGAGTAGTTTTTATCGTTTTCATTCACACCACCTTAGATTATTTTGAATACAACTCAACGATCAATCGCTCTTCAATTGGGATTACCACTTCTTCACGAATTGGATATCTTGTGAAAATTCCAAATTTCTTATCTTTATCCACATCAATCCAAGGCACAGCCACAACTTGGTTAGAAAGCTCAATAGCACGATTGATTTGAACATTATTTTTGCTCTTTTCTCTAATCTCTACTTTTTGTCCAGGTTGAACCATATAAGAGGGGATATCCACTCTCTTGCCATTGACTAGGATATGTCCGTGAGTTACAAGCTGACGTGCAAATCTTCTAGTCGTTGCAAATCCCATACGATACACAACATTATCCAATCTTTGCTCAATCAATCGGATTAGATTTGCTCCTGTATTTCCCTCGATTCTGTTGGCTTCTTTGAAAAGACTTCTAAATTGCTTCTCACTTACTCCATACATCATCTTAGCTTTTTGCTTCTCACGCAATTGCATACCATACTCAGAGATTTTACCTCTTCTTTGTCCGTGTTGTCCTGGTCCATAAGGTCGCTTATCCAATGCACTTTTTCCTGCAAGTCTTCGCTCTCCTTTGAGTGCCAAAGAAACACCAAATCTTCTTTCAATTTTCTCAACAGGTCCTCTATATCTTGCCATTTGCTACTCCTTATACTCTTCTTCTTTTAGGTGGTCGGCAACCATTGTGAGGAAGTGGAGTGATATCTTTGAACCACAATACTTTGATTCCCTCAATTGCTCCTACACTCTTCACAGCAGTTTCTCGTCCGCTTCCAGGTCCTTGAACCTTGATTCCTACTTCTTTGATTCCGTGCTCTTTAGCTTTTGCCATTGCACTCTCAACAGCTTGTTGTGCTGCATAAGGAGTAGATTTCTTAGAACCTTTAAATCCTAGCCCACCTGCAGTAGCCCAGCAAATTACATTTCCAACTTCATCAGTAACCGTGACATTTGTATTGTTGAATGTTGCAGAGATATACACAACACCTCTAGCAATATTTTTTTTGACAACTTTTTTCTTTGTTACGCTTCTTTTTGCCATTGCACTATCCTTTACTTGCTACCTACAGTTTTTCTCTTACCTTTTCTTGTTCGAGCATTATTTTTTGTTGTTTGCCCACGAACAGGTAAGCCTTTTCTGTGTCTAAGACCTCTATAATTTCCTAAATCCATCAATGCTTTGATGTCCATAGTCACTTTTTTACGCAAATCACCCTCAACCATGTAGCTTTCTTGAATTTTTTTAGCAATTGAAGAAACTTCATCTTCGCTGAGATCATTAACTCGCTTATCAAAAGAAATATTTACGGAATTCAAAATATCTCTGGAACTCTTAAGCCCAATACCATAAATGTAAGTGAGAGCATACTCCACTCTTTTCTTTTTTGGCAAATCTACACCAGCAATTCTCGCCATGTCTTATCCTTGTCTTTGTTTATGTTTAGGTGTTACACAGATTACTCTAATCACACCTTTTCGCTTGATAATTTTGCACTTATCGCACATTTTTTTGACCGATGGTCTAACTTTCATTTACATCCTCCTTTGTTTTTGTGATGCAAAAAGTGATTTTTATAGAGCCTAGAATTTAAGCAATATAAACTTTGGATTCTATCCAAAATTTTGGCAAAACTCTACACTTTTTTGCAAAAATATCACTTTTTGATTTTGCACCCCTTAGAAAATAGATACCAACTCAATGCCCTGCCCTCTTTGAGGCGTTTGAGAAAGGGGGTAAAAGTTTCATCTTGAGCTTGAGAAATTTGTTTTTGGGGCAAGCTGATACACTCCTTGTGTTGAGTATAAACCACACCCTCACTCCCCACTAGCTCAAAAGCATTATAAATCCTCTCTTTTGGCATTTTGCTAGGAGTGGTGGAGAAAAGCGGTTTTCCAAAACTATAATACACAAACCCTTTGGGTGTGGAGAGGTTAAGCAAAGTGGGAGCAATATCTAGCTGAGAACCTGCTGTGCTTAGAGGATAAATCTTTAGGCTTGGAGAGTAGATAATCATTGGCACTTCTCTATTGGAAAGCACTCCTTGAGTATAGCCATAGTGGGTATGATCTCCTGTGATGACAAACAAAGAATCAGGATATTGTTTTGAAACCTTGTGGATAAAGCTTGTAATCTTTTTATCAATCCACCACAAAGTTCCAAGCTCCAAAGCCTCCCATTTTGGAGAAGAGATTTTGGAAGCAAAGTTTTCAAACTCCTCTTTTTTGCCCCCCATTGCTTGGATATATTCCCAAGGCAAGTTCATTGGACCATGAAAGCTAGTGGTAAGAATCATATGAAAACTTGGCTCTTTGATACTGGCATTGTTTTCTGCCACAAAATCAAGCAAGATTCCATCCCAAACACCCCATACATTTTTGTAAGGAAGGGGATATTTTTCTCTCAAAGCAAAATCCTCTAAGACTCCCAAACCATTAACCTTTTCAAATCCTTGGGATCGTGCATAATTGCCTATATTTTGCCAACTTTGTGAGCCTCCATAATAAAACTCTGTCCTATACCCTGCTCTCTTCATATTTGAAGCTATAGCTGTGGGAAGCTCTTTGAGTCTTGCAGATTGAAAGCTCAAACGCACCCCTGTATAATACAGCCCTGCAATTTGAGTTTCAATACTCCAAATCGTGCCATGAGCATTTTCAAAAAAGTGAGGAATCATAAAGCCCTTTTGATTGTCAATCAAACTCTTCATTCCTGAAACTAGCCCAATCTCATCATATTTTTTATCAAAGGCAAAACTCCCAAGAGATTCAGCAACAATGTAGAAAATATGTCTAATAGGTGGGGTTTGTGGGGCTTTGGTAGAAGTTTGAGAGAGTAAATCTTTTAAATCAATTTCTCCATGGGGGGGGGGGTAGTAGCAAAGAAATCTAGTGCACTCTCATAAGGAGTGGAAGAGATAAAAGAAGCAAAGCTAGAATTTTCTCCTGCTTTATATCCCTCATATACCCCATAAAGACTTCTAAATGGAGAGGGTGTAATTTTTTGCAAAAAGAGATTTTTCACAGGTTGAACTTCTTGATCTAGGCTAATTTCTTTGAGAGAAAAAGCAGAGTTAAACAAAAAAGTTACACAGAGTGCAAAAGGGATAAAGCTCCCTACACTCATCAAAATAGGATAGTGTTTTTTAAATGAGAGGGGAGCAATGAGTTTTTTGTATAGCCAAATGCAAAGTCCCAAAGAGAGAAAGAAGCACAAAAATTTCACACTCAAAAAATACTTTCCACTTAGCCCATCTTCTAAAATCGCCCTCTGATCATCAAAGAAGATTCCAAGCAAGATGATATTAAATACATCTTTATAGATTGTGTAGTAAGTCATATTGGCAATATTGACAAATAGCAAAAGTGCAAAAAGAACATACGCACAGCCTTGAGCCAAAATGAAGTTGTCCCTTCCTCTTATCTTATTGAGTGCCAAATCCAATAAGCCAAAAACAAAATACAAAATCATACATACAGCAATCAAGCGACTATCATATAAAAACCCATTGAAAAATGCTTGAGCAAGTTGAGAGCTTAGTCCATAAGTATTTGCCCCATCACTTGTAAGTGCATTATGTCCAATCCCCAAATACAAGACAAAAGCCACCCTTAAAAGAAAGCAAAGAATGAAGATAAACAATCCAAATGCTGATGATTTGAGAAGTAGATTCATAAAAACCCCTTTTGCCCCAAGAAAACTTGGGGTTATTTGTATCTGAAAGTAATTCGCCCCTTATCAAGACTATAAGGTGTAAGCTCGATTTTGACACGATCGCCAAGCAGGATTTTGATATAGTGCATTCTCATTTTTCCTGCAATATGGCATAGCACAATATGTCCATTGTCAAGCTCGACTCTAAAGGTTGCATTGGGCAAAACCTCCACTACTTTTCCATCAATTTCAATTACATCATCTTTTGCCACCTTATTCCTCCTTTGACAAAATTTCTGCCCTGCCACCAATAATGGCAACAGTATGCTCATAATGACTTGTTCTTAATCCATCTTCTGAAACCACTGACCACTGATCGCTCAAAATTTTGGGTTTTCCACTTTTTTGGCAAATCATAGGCTCAATACAAAACACCATTCCCTCTTTGATTTTTTCTCCACTCTTGGCTTTTCCGTGCTTAAGATAATTGGGGATTTGTGGCTCTTCGTGAGGCTTTCTCCCAATCCCGTGTCCGCAAAAATCCTCCAATGGCACATAACCATACCCCACAATCAATTCTTGCAGAATCAAACTCAACTCTTTGAAATGCATTCCAGCCTTAATACTCTCAATCCCCTCTAGCAAAACATTGCGTGAGCAATCAATCAAAGCCTTATCTTGAGAAGAGATTTTTCCTACCCCTGCTGTGATTGCCCCATCACCAAACCACCCATCTTTCTCCACTCCAATATCAATTCCCAAAATATCGCCCTCTTGGAGTTTGTAATCTGTGGGGATTCCATGAATGATAACAGAATTGAGTGAAAGACAAGCAGAGTTGGGGAAGCCATAAAGACCCTTAAATGCAGGTCTAGCTCCACTAGATCGGATAAAATCCTCAACCATCGCATCAATCTCTAGTAGGCTTACACCCACCTTGAGAGATTGCTTTGCCAAAGAAAGGGCTTTGGCAACGATTTGAGAGGAAACACGCAGAGAATCAATCTCGCGTGAATTTCGGATTGCAATTGCCATTAAAGTCCTGTTGCACTAAGCATTTTGTATTTGCTCATATACACTTGGGCTTCAATCTTTCTCATCGTATCAATCGCGACTTGCACCACAATAAGCACTGCCGTTCCACCGAAGTAAAAAGGCACTCCCATTCCTTTGAGTAAAATCCAAGGGAGAGTAGAAATCACAGCTAGATACAACGCACCCCAAAGAGTGAGATTGCTTGCTACTTGATTGAGATACCCCACAGTTCCCTCACCTGGGCGAAGTCCGGGGATAAATCCACCTTGCTTTTTGAGGTTTTCTGCAATGTCTTTAGAGTTGAATACAATCGAAGCATAAAAATATGCAAAGAAGATAATAAAGACAAACATTAAGACATTGTAGAGATAACCACTAGGGTTGATCCAATCTGCAATCTTTAGCAAATAAGGATTGCTTGAGCTTTGAAGCACAGTTGAGGGGAATACAAGAAGAGCTGATGCAAAGATTGAGGGAATCACACCACTCAAATTGACTTTGATAGGAATGTAATTGACAACCCTTTTGTTTTGGTTTTGCATCATCACTTTTCTTGCATAAGAAACAGGGATTCTTCTCTCTGAAAGCTCCATATACAAAATCACAAAAACCGTCGCCAAAATCAATACAACAATCACGGCAAGTTTGAGGATATTGAGCTCTCCTGCATTGACAAGCTCAAATGTTTTGGCAATTGAGGAAGGGATAGCTGAAACAATTCCTGCAAAGATAATCAAACTCACTCCATTTCCCACACCTTTTTGAGTGATTTGCTCTCCAATCCATAGCAAAAGCATTGTCCCTGCAAGCATTGAGAAAGCTGAGATAAACACAAAGTGAGTCATATCAATAATCACAGCACCATTTCCACTTAGTCCCCTCAAACCAAAACTTACACTCACAGCCTGAATCAAAGTGATAACAATTGTGGCATATTTGATGATTTGGGTGTATTTTTGGATTCCATCTCGCTCTTTTTTGAGTTTGCCCAAAGCTGGGAAAGTCGCAGCCAAAAGCTCCATAATGATAGAAGCTGTAATATAGGGCATAACTCCCAAAGAGATGATACTAAATCGCTCCACAGCATTTCCACTAAACATATTGAAAAGCCCAAGAGCGTTGTTTGCGTTTTGATCTAAGAATCTTTTGATTTCAAGAAGATCTACTCCTGGCACAGGAATATATGCCAAAAGTCGATACAAGAAGATAAAAAGAAGGGTGATTAAAATCTTATCTACAATCTTTTTATTCATTACTTGGCCTTGGTGGTTTTCACTCTCTCATCTTTGATTTTAGAAGCTAGAGTATTTGCTTTGCTTCCAATGAGTTTAACACTTTTGATATAAAGAGGGAAACCATAGACTTCACGCAATGATTCCAAAGTGATTTCAGCTACCTTGTTGATACTCTCACTTTTATCTACATTGATAACATAAGGCTTCTCAACTCTTGATCTAAAACCAACTTTAGGCAATCTTCTTTGAAGGGGTTGTTGTCCTCCCTCAAATCCTCTCTTTGCCTTATAACCTGTTCTTGCAGTTTGTCCTTTTCCTCCACGAGTAGAGGTTTTACCCATACCACTACCTTGTCCTCTTCCCACACGCTTGATATCGCGTGTGCTTCCAATGGCAGGTTTAATTTGCTCTAATGCCATTTTTTTCTCCTTAAGCTTTGATTTTTGCAAGAGCGTCAATTGTGGCTCTTACAACATTGTAAGGATTGTTTGATCCCAAAGACTTTGTCAAAATATCTTTGATTCCTGCAAGTTCAATTACTGGTCTTGCACTTCCACCAGCAATAACCCCTGTTCCCTCACTAGCAGGTTTTAGCAAGATTTTACTTGCATTGTATTTATGCTCGATATCATGAGCGATTGTTGTCCCTTTGATATTGACAGAGATGATATTTTTGAAAGCATCATCAATTGCCTTTTTGATTGCATCAGGAACTTCTTTGGCTTTTCCAAGTCCAAATCCTACAAGTCCATTTTTGTTTCCAACAACTACAAGGGCGTTGAAGCGGAATCTTCTACCACCTTTTACAACTTTTGTAACACGCCCAATATTTACAACTACTTCACTGAATTCTTCTCTATTGATTTCCATAACCTTATCCTTTATAGTGTAATGCCATTTTCACGCAAAGAATCTGCAAAGCTTGCAACAACACCGTGATAAATGTATCCATTACGATCGAAAACAACTTCAGAGATACCACTCTTTTTGAGATTGTCAGCAAATGCTTTAGCCACTTGCTTAGCATTCTCTTTATTGTTTCCTAAACCAAGTTTCTTTCCATCAACACTCGCTAGAGTTACACCCTTTTGATCATCAATTGCTTGTGCATAAAGATAGCGATTTGATTTAAAGATACTTACTCTTGGCTTAGAGGCAACACCAAAGATATTTCCTCTTACTCTAAGTTTTCTTTTTGCTCTTAGCTTTTTCTTTTTTTCTAATACTCTATTTGTCATCTCTCACCCCTTACTTCTTAGCTGTTTTTCCAGCTTTTCTGATGATTACTTCATCGCTGTATTTGATCCCCTTACCTTTGTAAGGCTCTGGTGGTCTAAACTCTCTAATCTCAGCAGCAATTTGTCCAATTTGTTGCTTATCACTTCCTTTGATTGTGATTGTGTTTTTATCCACACTGATTTCAACACCCTCAGGAATATCATATTTCACAGGGTGAGAGAATCCCAAAGCAAGTTCTAGCACTTTTCCTGAAACTCCTGCTTTATAACCTACTCCATTGATTTCAAGCATTTTGCTAAATCCTTGGCTAAGTCCGACAACGATATTGTTTGCCAAAGCTCTATAAGTCCCCCAATATGCTCTTGATTGAGCTTCATCATTGATAGGCTTAAAGCTTAGCTCTTTATCATTGCACTCAATGATTACACGATTGTGTGTCTCTAATTCTTTAACAAGTTTAGAATTTTTAAAGACAATTTTGCTCCCCTCAACGCTAACGCTTAGCTCTGAAGGAATGCTAATTGGTCGTTTTCCAACTCTTGACATTTCTTTCTCCTCTTACCAAATACTGCAAAGTGCTTCGCCACCAACATTGGCTTTGTAAGCGTCTTCATTTGCAATGACACCCTTAGAAGTGCTGACAACGATTGTCCCATAACCATTTTTGAATCGCTTAAGCTCATTTCTGCTCTTATAAACTCTTCTTCCTGGCTTGCTAATTCGCTTGACTTCACTAATGACACTATAACCTCTTTCATCATAAGCCAACTGAACGCTGATAGATTGTTTGCCATCTTTATCATTGACTTTATAATCTTTGATGAAACCTTTTGTTTTGAATACCTCAAGGATAGAAACCACAATCTTTGCATAATAAAGTGTTGTGTATTCCAATCTTCTCATTGAAGCATTTCTAATTCTTGTTAGAGAATCTGCAATAATATCATTTACCATAATCTCTCCTTACCAACTTGCCTTGCGAAGTCCAGGGATAAGTCCCTCATTTCCCATTTTTCTAAGACACACTCTACACAAACCAAAATCTCTATATACAGAGTGTGGTCTTCCACAAACTTGGCATCTTGTATATGCTCTTGAACTGAATTTTGCTTTTCTGCTAGCTTTAGCAATCATTGATTTCTTTGCCATTTTATTTTCCTTTTGCAAAAGGCATACCAAGAAGTTCCAACAACTTGAATGCTTCTTTATCGCTATTTGTTGAAGTTACAAGCGTGATATTCATTCCGTGAGTTACCATAATATCATCATAAACAACTTCAGGGAACATCAACTGCTCATTAAGACCAAAACTATAATTTCCACGCCCATCAAAACCATTGCGAGAAACACCTCTGAAGTCTTTCACTCTAGGCAAAGAAATCACGATGAGTTTTTCAAGGAAGTTATACATCATATTGCCACGCAATGTAACTTTTACACCCATTGGCATTCCTTCTCTCATCTTAAATCCTGCAACAGATTTTTTAGCTTTGGTAATCACAGCTTTTTGTCCTGCAATCACAGAGATTGTATCTGCAATATTTTGCATAATCTTCATATCTTTTGCATACTCACCTGCACCTACGCTAATAACGATTTTTTCAAGTTTTGGAGTAAGCATAGGATTTTTAATCTCTAGCTCTTGCACCAATTTTTGCTTGATTTCGTTTTGATAAACACTTTTCAATCCAAACATTTACTGCTCCTTTTTCACATTAGAAATACTCATTGGAGCTTCTTTGTTGATAAATCCACCCTTAGGATTTTCCTCAGTGGGTTTAATCGCTTTTTTTACCATTTTGCAACCCTCTACAACCACTTGAGCAGTTTTTGGATATACAAAAAGCACTTTTCCTACCTTGCCTTTATCATCACCAGCGATAACTTTTACGCTATCACCTCTTTTAATCTTAAACTTTGCCACTTACAATACCTCCGGAGCTAACGATACAATCTTCATAAAATTCGCATATCGCACTTCTCTACTTACAGGACCAAAAATCCTCGTTCCAATAGGCTCTCTTTTTGCGTCCAAGATAACAGCAGCGTTATCATCAAATCGCACTAGAGATCCATCTTCTCTTTGGATTTCTTTTTTGGTTCTTACAACAACTGCTTTGACAACTTGTCCCTTTTTGACTTTTCCGTTTGGAATCGCCTTTTTGACAGATGCCACGATTACATCACCTACTGTCGCGTATCTTCTATGGCTTCCACCCAAAACCTTGATACACATAATCTCTTTTGCACCACTATTATCTGCAACATTTAATCGTGTAAAACTTTGAATCATACTTAAACTCCTACTGAAACAATATTTTGCAAGTTAAATGTTTTTGTTTTAGAGATTGGTTTGCACTCAATCGCACTAATCACATCACCTACTTTAACACTATTGTTTTCATCGTGAATTGTGTATTTCTTAAATCGCTTAACGATTTTTCTATACTTTGGATGAACAACCTTTCGCTCAACCAAAATCACAACGCTCTTATCACCTGCCTTGCTGACAACTTTCCCTTGAATAATTCTTTTGTGTGGTTCTTTATTCATCTCTTAATCCTTCTTTGCATTAATCGCAGTATTGATTCTAGCGATATCTTTTCTCACACTTTGGATTTCACTAGGATTAGTCAATTGCATTGTCTTAAGTTTGAGTTTTAGCTCAAACAACGCCGATTTTTTCTCTTTAAGAAGAGCGTGTAGCTCCTCCATTCCTTTTTCTTTCAACTCAGTAAATTTCATTTTCACTCTCGCTAGTAACAATTTTAGTTTTGAAAGGCAATTTGCTTTGTGCAAGTGCTAGAGCGTCCCTAGCTGTTGCCTCATCGATTCCGATCATTTCATAAATGATTCTTCCTGGCTTGATATTCATCACCCACTTATCAACTGCACCCTTACCTTTACCCATTCTTGTCTCAAGTGGTTTAGCTGTCAAAGGCTTATCAGGGAAAACACGAATCCAAACCTTACCTGCTCTCTTGATATGTCTAGTCATTGCAATCCTTGCAGCCTCGATCTGTCTAGAATCAATTCTTCCGTGCTCTAGGGCTTTGATCCCAATGTTTCCAAACGCCAAAGAAGCACCTCTGAAAGATTTTCCTCTATTGCGTCCTTTTTGTTGTTTTCTGTATTTTGTTCTTTTTGGCATCAACATAGCTTATTGTCTCCCTCTTCTTGATTTTGGGCGATCTTCTTTGCTACTCTCTTCACGCTTCTCAGCTTGAATCCCTTTGTGAAGAACTTCACCTTTGAAAATCCATACCTTAACACCGATGATTCCATAAGTTGTCATCGCTTCAGCAAAACCATAATCGATTTTTGCTCTCAGTGTATGAAGTGGAACTCTTCCCTCCATATACCACTCAGTTCTTGCCATCTCAGCACCTGCAAGTCTTCCAGAAACCTTGACTTTGATTCCTTTCGCACCTGATTTCATTGCTGATTGCATAACCTTTTTCATCGCTCTTCTGAAAGCCACTCTTCGCTCAAGTTGAGTTGCAACACTCTCAGCAGCAAGTTGAGCGTCAGCCTGTGGGCGTTTAACCTCTTTGATATTGATTGCTACATCTTTTTGAACAATCTTTTTCAAAGACTCTTTTACCTTCTCAATATCTGCACCTTTCTTACCAATGATAAGTCCGGGGCGTGCAGCGACGACGGTTACTCTAAGCTTCTTAGCTGCTTTTTCAATAATGATTTCACTAATTCCTGCATAATAAAGCTCTTTTTTGAGGAATTTTCGGATTTTGTGATCTTCCAAGATATTGTTTGGAGTCACAGCAGATCCAGGAAACCATCTTGAAGTCCAATTTCTATTGATTCCTAGTCTTAAACCTATTGGATTAACTTTTTGTCCCATTTACTTGCCCTCTTTCTTGGTTTTTTTCTTATCTGCTGATTGCAATGCAACCTCTACAAAAATATGTGAAGTTGGTTTGCGAATCGGTGTTGCTCTACCTCTTGCTCTTGGCATAAAGCGTCTTAACACTGGACCTGCATCAACACGACAAGATTTTACGACCACAGATTGTGGCTCATATCCACCATTTGCAACTGCTGAAGCAATCACTTTAGAAATCACTCTTGCTGCTTTATTAGGAGTAAATTCAAGACTTGCGATTGCCACTTCTGCATTCATTCCTTGCACTTCTCTTGCTACAAGGCGAGCTTTTGTAGGAGAAAGTCTAATGTATCTCAATAATGCTTTACTCATCACTCACTCCTTACTTACCGATTTTCTTTTGGACACTTCCTTTGTGTCCTTTAAATGTTCTTGTAGGAGCAAACTCACCAAGTTTGTAACCTACATGATTTTCTGTCACATATACAGGCACAAATGCACGACCATTATGGACATTGAAAGTCAATCCAATCATATCGGGCAAAATCATACTTCTGCGTGACCAAGTTTTAATAGGTTTGCTGTCCTTTGTCTCTTTTGCTTTAATGACTTTTTTCAACAAGCTCTCATCGATAAAAGGACCTTTTTTTACTGATCTAGCCATTTTCTTTCCTTATTTCTTTCTTCTTGAGATAATCAATCGATCACTTGCTTTTTTTCTTCGAGTTTTATAACCCTTAGCAGGTGTTCCCCATGGAGATACAGGATGTCCGCTTGAACCTGTTTTACCTTCACCTCCACCATGTGGGTGATCTACTGGGTTCATCGCACTACCTCTAGTTTGAGGTCTGATTCCTCTGTGTCGATTGCGTCCTGCTTTACCGATAGAGATATTGATAAAGTCCTCATTTCCTACTACACCAATTGTAGCCATACACTCTTCAAGGATATATCTCATCTCACCACTTGGCATTCTAAGAGTTGTATATTTTCCTTCTCTTCCCATAATCTGAGCACTTGCTCCTGCACTTCTAGCAAGCTGTCCTCCAGCTCCTGGGTGCATTTCGATATTATGAACGATTGTTCCCACAGGAATGCTTTTGAGCTTCATTGCAAAACCTACTTTGATATCCAATCCACTCTCAGCAGAGATGACGCTATCACCTACATTTAATCCACTAGGGCGAATAATGTATCGCTTCTCTCCATCAGGATAAACAACCAAAGCAATTCGGCAGTTTCTGTATGGATCATACTCAATCGCTGCCACTTTTCCTTCGATATTGAACTTATTTCTCTTGAAGTCAATGATACGATAGAGCTTCTTAGCTCCACCCTCTTTATGACGACTTGTGATTCTTCCATTATTGTTTCTACCTGCACTCACAGGAAGCTTGACAAGCAAAGAGCGAACGCTTGGCTTTGCTGTAATATCTTTTGAGCTAAGGTTTGACATAAATCGCCTAGAAGGCGTATAAGGTTTATAAGTTTTAATAGCCATTTAACTCTCCTTTACACTGCCAAAGCGTCAATTTTTGCACCCTCGGGCAATTTGACATAGAACTTCTTATAAGTCGCTCTCTTGCCCTCGCGTCCTTTAAATCGCTTGACTTTTCCATTTTGTTTCAAAGAATTGATTCTCTCAGGAGTGAATCCAAAATACTCTTTGAATACTTGCTTGAGTTGATTTTTGCTCACTTTTGAAGAAGTTTGCACAACCAAAACACCACTCTCTTGAAGTGCCAAAGACTTCTCTGTATATAAAATCGATTTGATATCTGTAATATCTGCCATAGCCTTAACCCTCTTTCACAATTTCATCAAAAACTGCTTTTTCAATCACAACAGATCGGAAAGCTGCTACAAGATAAGCATTAAGCTCATTACTATCTGCAAGATAGCAGTTTTTTAGGTTTCTATAAGCCAAGAATGTAGGCTCATCACTCATTTGAGCGACAAAGAGTGTGCTTCTTTCATTGAGGCTTTTAAACATATTAAATGCATCTTTTGTCTTACCACTTGCCACAGCAACAGAATCAACCACATAGAGTTTCCCCATCTCAGCTTTTTGTCTAAGTGCAAACTCAAGAGCTAGTCTTTTTTGCTTCTTATTGACTTTGAGATTGTAGTTTTTGTTGTTGCTTGGTCCGTGAGATACACCTCCACCTACAAATACAGGAGAAGTAATACTTCCTGCTCTTGCACGACCGCCACCTTTTTGAGCCCAAGGTTTCTTGCCTCCACCACTCACTTCTCCTCTTGTCTTCGCACTTGCACTATTTGCACGCAAAGAAGCAAGATAAGACTTGACATAAAGATAAAGATTGTGCTCTTTAATCTCTTTATATCTTTCAGGCAACGCAACTTCACTTGTTTGTTTCATCTTAGAATCTAAAACTAATGCTTTCATTACCTTATCCTACAACTTTGATTTTTCCATATGCATTATTGAAACCTGCAACAGAACCCTTAAGAACCAAGATTCCATTCTCTTTATCAAAAGAGATGATTTCATTTTTTGCACTGACTTGCTCATTTCCATAGTGTCCAGCCATTTTCTTACCAGGTTGAACTCTACCAGGCCACTCACGATTACCAATAGATCCCAATCTTCTGTGGAATCGGCTTCCGTGTGCTGCAGGACCACCTTGGAAATTCCATCGCTTCATCGCACCACTAAATCCACGACCTTTTGTTTTGAAAGTCGTTTTTACTACTTTGCTTTCACCCAAAATACTTGTATCCAAATCACCGATTTCTTGATTGGTTACTGCCAAAGTCGCAAATCGATTGAACTCTTTGCTTAGGCTGTATTTTTTTTGTTGTCCCTCAATCGCTTTATTGAACTCTTTGCCTTGAGAGTAAGCAACCAAAGCCTTACCATCTTCACGCAAACTACAAACTTTTGCATTCAAAACTTTCAAAAGTGTTACAGCAGTGCTTGAAGATCCTATTGTTCTACTCATACCAATTTTTTGAACGATAAATTCCATAATCACTACCTCTCACTTAATTTTTACCCATAGATACGACTTCTACATCGACCTCAGGTGCTAAATCTAGGCTCATCAAACTATCCACAGTATCAGGAGTAGCAGACATAATATCAATAATTCTGCTGTGAATTCTGATCTCAAACTGCTCTCTTGAATCTTTGTTGATGTGTGGAGATCTAAGAACTGTATATCGTCTTTTCTTTGTAGGCAAAGGGATAGGACCTTTGATCTCCGAACCTGTTCTCTTCACTGCTTCTACGATAGCCACAACGGATCTATCAAGCACTCTATGATCGTAAGCCTTGAGCTTTAATCTAATTTTTTCCATATTTTTTCCTCACTTAAAGAACTCATCAATTTGCATTGATGTTATTTTGGGAAGCTGTGATTATATAAAAACACACCACTATAAGTCAATACAATAACGCTAAATTTGGGTATTCTTTCTCAAATTTGTTTCCTTAAAAAAAGGAAACCTAAGATACAATCCCTTTGAAGAAAATTTTCAAGGAAAAAGATGCACCCTTTTTGGCAATACTACAATGAAAAATCTTACAACACTCTCCCAAGAGATTTTACTCTCCCCTCTCCCAAAACCCTAATCTATGGAGCTCCAAAGAGTGGGAAAACCTCTTTGGCTTTTGATTTTGCTTCCTCACTCAATCTCCCTAGCAAAAAAATTGCCTATCTTGATTGTCAAGATCCAAGAGTGAATCTAGAAGAAGCCAAAAGTGAATTGCTTAAATTATTTTTGGAGAAAAAAATCGAGTTTTTAATCCTTGATTCTTACTCTCCTAGCTTCACTCTCCCCAATCTCCCCTCAATCATTCTCATCTCCACTCTCCCCCATACTCTCCCCTCTTTCTCACTCCTAAAAATGAGAAACCTTAGCTTTGCAGAGTATGTGAGTTTTGATCGCAAAAACTCCCTACCTACAACCTTGCTAAAAAATTTCATCAAAGATGGCAATCTCCCTCAAATGCCTTTTTTGGCAGAATTCCAAAAAATCAAAACCAAACAAGAAAATCTCAAAATCGCCCTAGAAGATAGTTTCTCTATCTTTTGCAAACTCTCCTCATTTGCCTCTTCCAAGCTCACCACTAATCAATTCTACTCACTGCTCAAAAAAGAGCGAAAAATCTCCAAAGATCGGCTATATGAGCTGTGGGATAGACTAGAGAGTGAGGGGATTATGCTAAGTCTGCCCCATATCCAAGAAAACAAGCCCAAAAAAATCTATTTTTATGATTTTTCTCTCCCCAAAGCCCTTTCTCCCCAAAGCACAATCTTGCAAATGCTAGAGAATATGTTTGTGCTAGAGCTTTTGATTTTTTTAGAAAAAAATGATGATACACTCTGTTATGATGATCAAAACTTTTTTATCACCCAAAAGCACGGGGTGTTTTTCTTCGCCCCTTTTGCTCACCAAGAATTTATCTCCCAAAAAATCAAAAAATCTCCCTATCCTCAAGTTAGAATCATCACATTAGAAAAAGATTGGGAAATGGATGGGGTATTTGACTTTTTGGAACTTAGCCTAGGAGAAATAGAATGATTTGTGGGATTGATGAAGCAGGGAGAGGGAGTGTAGGAGGGAGCTTGTTTATCTGTGGTGTGGCTTATAGTGAGGAGCTTATCCCCTCACTCTCTCATCTAGCCATCAAAGACAGCAAAAAGCTCTCTCCTAAAGCTAGAGAAGAGATTGCCAAAAGCGTGCTTCAAACAAAAGAGATAGCTCATCACATTGTCAAAAAAACTCCTCAAGAGATTGATGAAAAGGGGCTAAGTCTATGTCTAAGAGAGGGATTAGAAGAGATAATGGAAGAGATGATAAAGCGATGTGAAATCACAAAATTTATCTATGATGGCAACTCCACTTTCAAAGCCCAAGCTCCACTTTTTATCCCACTTCAAACCCTCATCAAGGGTGATTCTCTCATTCATCAAATCTCTTCAGCCTCAATCCTAGCCAAATACTCCAAAGACTTGGAGTGTCAAGAGATTCACGCTCTTTTCCCTGACTATGACTTCCCCTCTCATAGTGGATACTGCACCAAAGAGCATATACAAAAGATTAAAACCCTAGGCTACACCCCCTTTCATCGCAAGAGCTATAAAATCTAAAACATTATCCATTGGTTCTTCACACATCATAGAAAATCTTTTTATATTCTCTCAATCATCCTCTCTCCCAAACATCTCACTTCTATCTTCTACTCTGCTTATATCCCATTGCTCTAGGGATTGCTTGAGGGAATGAGCTTTATAAAACATTCTTCTCATATTTTCCACTTTTGAGATATTCCAACTCTTTAGAGACTGATTAAAAGCACTTGCTTTATAAAACATTTCACTCATATCTTCCACATTGCCCACATTCCAAGAATCTAAGGGCTGGTTGAATGATTTTGCATAGCCAAACATTCCACTCATATTCTCCACTCTTCCTACATTCCACTTTTCCAAAGGCTGATTGAAGTTTTTTGCCTTATAAAACATTTCTTTCATATTCACTACATTTGAAACATTCCAAGACTCTAAAGGGTGGTTAAATAATTCTGCGTGAGAAAACATAGATCTCATATTTTCTACTTTGGAAACATCCCAAGAATCTAGAGTCTGATTAAAACTTGTTGCTTTGAAAAACATTTCGCTCATATCTCTAACCTTGCCTACATTCCAAGCTCCCAAAGGTTGATTGAAAGACTCTGCCCAACAAAACATCCTATTCATATTCTCTACATTTCTCACATCCCATTGTTCTAGGGGCTGATTGAAAGCTTTAGTCCAATAAAACATTCTGTGCATACTTTCCACATTTGAGACATTCCACCCCTGCAAAGGCTGATTGAAGCTTTTTGCTTTGTGAAACATCTCATCCATATATTTCACACTGCCCACATTCCAAGCTTCTAGGGGCTGATTAAACTCTTGTGTATAGCCAAACATTCCACTCATATTTTTTACGCTTGAGACATTCCATTTCTCTAGTGGTTGATTGAATGCTTTAGCATAAAAAAACATTCCACCCATATCTTCTACATTGCCTACATTCCAAGAATCTAGGGGTTGATTGAATATTTTTGTATAGGCAAACATTCTCTTCATATTTTTTACGCTTGAGACATTCCATTTCTGTAAAGGTTGATTAAATTCCATTGTGTGTGCAAACATTCCACTCATATCCTCTACTTTTGAAACATCCCAAGACTCTAGAGGTTGATTGAAAGACTTAGCAGAACAAAACATTGAATCCATATTGATAACCCTAGAGACATTCCAATTCCCTAGAGGTTGGTTAAAAGATTCTGCCCAACAAAACATTTCTTTCATAGTTTTGACATTGCTGACATCCCAAGAATCCAAAGATTGATTAAAAGATACAGCACTCTCAAACATTCTTTGCATATCTCTCACGCTACTCACATTCCAGCTTTTCAAGGGGTGAGTGAATGAATATGCAGAGCAAAACATCCCTCTCATATCTTTAACTTTGCCAACATTCCAAAAATCTAGGGGTTGATTGAAAGACTTAGCACCATAAAACATTTCGCTCATATCTTTGACACCACCCACATTCCAATTCCCTAGAGGTTGGTTAAAAGATTCTGCCCAACAAAACATTTCTTTCATTGACTTAACACTACTTACATCCCAATTCTCTATGGGTTGATTGAAAGACTTAGCAGAGCAAAACATCTTGCTCATATCCCTCACTTTACTGACATTCCACTTTTGCAAGGATTGATTAAAAGCACTTGCTTTATAAAACATTTCACTCATATTTTCAACATTACCCACATCCCAATCTTCTAAAGAGCGATTGAAAGATTCGGCAAAATAAAACATTCCCTTCATAGACTTTACATTACTAACATCCCAACTCTCAATGCCTATAAATTCATCATTGCTTCTTTGAGTATCTGCAAACAAAAAACTCATATCTGTAATTTTGCTGACATCAATATCACCTAGTGAGATGCTAGAGTCTTGACAGAGTTTTTTGAGTTCTTGTTTTGTTGAGGGGTTGTGTCTTTTCATCTCTTCCTCCCATAGCCTCATTTTGTTTCTCTTATTGATGGTAATGGATTATCAGATTTTATAAAGTTTTTATGGGGGCTTTTCATTATTTCATTGTCCTTGAAGTGTAAGAAAAAATCATTTTCTTCCCAAAAATAAGCTTCAATGAATTTTAAAATTCCACTCTCAAAAAATAGCAAACTTCCACCTACGCATTCTTCTTTCAGATACAAATCAACATTTCCAATAACGCCAGAATATGGAGTGATTATCAATGTTTCTAGATTGCAGTAATAACCACACAAATTGATTTCTCGACTTGATATTTTTCCCTTTTTGTAGCTTTCAAATATGTCTAAATTTTGCATTTGCATTGAGATAAGTTTCACAACTTGTCGCTCAAAGTCTGCAAGTGATAAAATCTCTTCAAGGCAAACACATTGTTCCAATTTATGGCTGTCCATTGGGCATTCCTCCAACCTCAATTCCCTAATGATTGATTAAATAATCCCACACACTCAAATATCCCACTCATATCTCTCGCATTGCTAACACCAATACCACCTAGCAAGACACTAGAGTCTTGACAAAGTTTTTTGAGCTCTTGCTTTGTTGAGGAGTTGTGTCTTTTCATCTCTTCCTCCATAGGCTGATTTATATCATTTTACTTTTTTTATTGGAAAAAACTTACAAGAATTAGATTGGATTTTTCTATAAGGATTTTTTATATAGCGTTCTATTTTCTTATAGGAGAAGCAAAAAGACAATTGGGGTGATCAAAAAAAGTTTTCCCCCATCACCTCTTCATTCACATAAGTGGGGAGATTTACATTATAGATCTCAAAAAGTCTTGGAGTTTGAGTAATCTGCAAATCCAACAAATTTAAAACATAAGCAATATCCTCATCTTTGATACTCTCTATAAACTTGCTTTTTATCCCCATTATCTCTATGGGTTTAATCACATAGCTTTGATACAGCTCATCACTCCAATCGCTCATACTCATATCCCAAAAATAACTCTCAATTTGATAAAGAAGTCTAGCTTTGAGTTTGAGGTAAGTGCAACCTGTGAGAGAGAAATAATCCCCTCCAATCCCCAAAAACTCTAAAATTGCTTGATGAGGATTAAAATCTCTCCACTCAAAGATTAATTCCTCATTAGCATAGCGTTCGTATAGATTTGAGGCATTGGGGTTTGGAGTGGTTTGTGGCTTAGCCATAGTTGTCAAAAAATCTCCATTACTCTTGGTGCTGATTGTGGCTTGAGGATTGAGTGAAAAAGAAGTCTTGTATCCCCAATACAAATCCAAAACCTCCTTGTCAAAATAATTGACAAACTTTAAAGAACTGCCTAGCCCTGTTGTGATATATCTACTCATTGAAGTCTCCATAGTGAATGATTAAGAAGGGTTTGATTGCCAAAAATTGCTGTGGGTTTGTTGCCATTGTGAATCTCAAAAAGTCTTTTCAAATCTATCAATGAAGCTCCAATCTCTTCAATTAGCACACTCTCTTTAGTCTGAAATCTATTCTCTATCCCCATTATCTCTATGGGTTTAATCACATAGCTTTGATATAGCTCATCACTCCAATCACTCATACTCATATCCCAAAAATAACTCTCAATTTGATAAAGAAGCTTAGCTTTGAGCTTGAGGTAAGTGCAACCTGTGAGAGAGAAATAATCCCCTCCAATCCCCAAAAACTCTAAGATTGCTTGATGAGGGTTGAAATCTCTCCACTCAAAGATTAATTCCTCATTAGCATAGCGTTCGTATAGATTTGAGGCATTGGGGTTTGGTGAAGTGCAAGAGAGCATAGGAATGACAAAAAATTCACTATTCAAATCATAATGCACCAATCCCATAGAAGTAGGGATTTGCTCTCCACACAAAGAAAACTTTCCGATAGTTTTCTCAAATGTGCAAACTTCTTTTTTGCTAAGATTAACTCCTGTTGCAATCATTGTGATTTTCTCTCCCTTCTAGACTAAAGATTCTCTATACACCCCTCCCCTTAAACTCTTCAATACAGCTCTTGGGAAATATGTATATGATACACACAAAACTTAGGAATACCACCTTTTTTGAATATCAAAATGCAATACAAAAGACTTTTTTCACTCCTTGCAATCAGACTCTATTTCAAATATCTCACTTCTATTCTGCTCTGCTTATATCCCATTGCTCTAGGGATTGATAAAAGAGTGAGATTTGTAAAACATTCTTCTCATACTTTCTTGCCTAAGATTTTATTACTCTCTTTATGATACTCCTCAAAAAAACACATATCGATATTTACAGGCGATAAAGCATTTTCAAGATGAATATTTGGAACTTCTAGTTCAAGCTGTTTTCTATCAAGGAGCAAATATCCCATATTTTTCAATAGCACTTCAAATCTTTTTATTCTTTGAAAATCATTGCAAAATTCTATTTTTGCAAATGGAGCAATGATAGAAATCTGAAGTTTAATCTTATCTTGAGAAAGAAAGCTCCAGCAAGTAGAATAATTAAAATCAGAAATTCCCAAAAAGTGAATGTCAAAATCTTGAAAGTAGGAGATCCAAAAATTTTCACAATACTTTAATAATCTAAAATTACCTAAGACAAAATTAAAGACACAGGGTTGTCTCCTCAAAATTTGAGCCACAGCAATAAGAGAAGGTGGTGTAAGTTTTTCAAACTCCCAATCTTTTATCCCCATATCGCCAAAAGGATAACCAAAAATACTCCCATCACTAAGCTGATACACTTTGATATAACCCAATTTTGGGTGTTTGTAAATTTTAATTCTTTCATTCTCATCAAAATACTCACCCTTCATCCAAGCTTCTTGCGTTATGTAGGCATTATCAATGTCTTGCATCCAAGAAGAATAATGCTTGGGCAAGTTATTTTTGTCAGCAGTCATATTTTTCTCCTTTGGTTTTCCATCTCTGCATTATAAAACAAGGAGTAAAGAGAAGAAGCAAAATCTAGGCATTAAGAATCTTTGAGAGAAATATCTTTATTTGCGATTTGATATTCCCATAAAAGCTTTGCTACGCGATATAAATCATTATTGATTGCCAATGCCAAAGGATAATTTCCTAGTTTTGTTTTTAGCAATGGGTTAGCTCCACGCTCAAGCAGAGTTTTGACAATGTGCAAATTGTCTTTTTCATCATCAAGTTTTATCATACAAGCAAGGTGTAATGGGGAACAACCTTCATTATCGGTGCAATTCACCTCTGCCCCAAGCTCAATCAATGCATCAAAGTAGCCCATATTCTCAAACAAAATACTATAATGCAAGGGAGTCTCCCCAGAAATCGCTGTATTATTTAGCATTTCTATGCACGAAAGATTGGCTTTAAGGATATGCTTTAAGCGTTGAGAGTCTTTGGAAAAGGCAATTGAGTGCAAGGCATTCTCCCCCAAAGAGTTAGGAGAGAATAGATTTGCTCCTTGTTCCAAAAAATACAAATACAACTCAGAGTTTGAATCTGCAAGACTTGAAAGAAACAAAGTATCACCATCAAATTCAGGATTAACTATACGATAATCTCCATCAATCTGATGGGCTTGGAAAAATGCAACATCTCCTTTTTGAAGAGCCTTGATAATATCTCCTTCAGTGATTTTTTGGGTTGTAATCATTGTCCATCTCCTTTTTTTAGATTGATTTCTTACCCTCTCCACTCTTTTGTTTTGATGCCTCACTCTCCTCTGTGGTTTTCTTATAGATCAAATCCTGCAATAAATAGTTTTATAAGATGTGTGTCAAATCATAGAGTATATCTGAAAAATCCTCCACTAATGATTGCGTTTTTCAAATACATCTTTGCTCCACAAAACAATACCAAACTGCAATATTGCTCTATTATCTAGTCTTTCTTCTTCAGGAAATAAAATTTGTGTTTGTTTAAATGCCTGATAGACAAGCTGTGCTTTTTGCAAGGCTGTAGTATCTTGATCAAAAAAAGTATTATTGGGAAATTTTAGAGGATCTTTTTCATTTGCCATATCATTTCCTGCACCTATTTCATTCTCAAATAAGGCGACCAAAACCTGAAAGAGCAGATCGTCATTATAGGATTGAAAGTATTCACTCAAAAAGGCATCAAGCAACAAAACCTCGTCTTGCCCCTCTTGATTGAGATAATCAATATAGCCTACAATCAAAGCATCAAATTTACCAAGATGTCTATACTTCTCTATTTTTTCTTCAATGATTTTAAAACTTGTTTTCATCAATCTCCCTCTCCCCACCCCCACTCAACTCTCCAAGATAAGCTCTGGCATTATACTCATTTGGTGATTTTTTCATCATTGTAGTTTTTTAAAGAAAAATCAAAAATTCTTTTAAATCTCACTAATCATTTCTTTAATCCTTGACTTGCTTAAAATCATCTGTGGATCAGAGATAAAACAAGTTTGCATATCTGCTAATTTCTTAGCAATCGTTGGAGTGATTTGGCAAATATAAAAGCTGTCATCATAAAAGGTTGGAATATAGCAGATAAAAGCTGAAATCTCTGGATAGGTTTGCAAAATTTGGAGAATCTGTTTTTGTTTTTTATGGAACTTATCTACAAATTTCTCAAAGTTTTTATCTATATTCCAATCTTTATAGACTTTTGACTGCTTACTCCATCGAGTAAATTTTGCCTCTATTGTCTGCTCAAGAATGATATTTTTCTCTCCTTTTAATCTTGTGCTAGATGGATGAAGCCCCATTTTTTTACTTATCCACTCCAAATCAACAAAACAAGCTTTGCCTCCATTGGACTCAAGAGTAAAATCAAAATAGTATGATGGTATTGAGTTTGGCTTCATTGCTCTCCTTTATTTTCACCCTTTACTTTATGGATGATTTGCCCACTTTGGTTGTCTTTGTATCAATCAAACTTGCTCACATCTTTTTTACCAAGATCAATTCCTATTGCAATCATTGTGATTTTTCCCCTCTTCTAGACCAAAAAATGCTTCAATTTTATTGATTATATGTTTTAAAACCTCAAAATCAATTGAAATATTTTTGATGTAATGCAAATAAGAAGGGTAATTTGCCTCTTCTGAAAGCAATCTTTCATCAAAATTATCAACGATACAAATATCCATTTTGAGAGTTTTAATGTGAGATTCATCTGTATAAAACCTAATGTGATTTCCACCCCCAAACTCTCCGACTCTTGTTATAAAATCCACTCCTGAATACATATCTCTTATCTCTGCCAAACCCCTTTTGTTTTTATAGAGATTTTTAAGTGGGGCAAGTAAGGAATCATAAATCTCATCAAAATCCAAAGAAGTATCTAGTTTTGAAGGATAAAATTCCCAATTCCCATAAGTAAGAATATCAAACTCTTGGAGAATGTGTGTGTGATAACAGAATATCCACAAGAATTCGGGAGCATTATCTTTCTTTTGAATGTCAAAAAAGATTCCATTTCCCATATCATTCTCTTTGCTCTTACAAAAAATACAACTCTTATAGTCTAAAATCATTTCACTCTCCATTCACCAAAAGATTTACATCAAGCAATCTATCAATCATTTTTTCAATCACTCTTCCTTTTTGCGTTGGATTCTCTTGACTATCAAAACACTCAAGCATTTCTTCTGCCAAAGAATAAACTAAAAATCCCAAGATTTTATTTTCCAAATCAAGACACAAATAAAAATCTGTCAAAGAGAGAATTTCAACCTCAATAGGCAAATCGCATTGGTTATGCAAAGATAAAACACCTACTTTCTCACTCTTCCAAATATCAAGAATCTTTTGAGATGAAGTCCTTAAGATCATCAAAGAATTATTGCTGATAACTTCTCCCTCTCTGAATTTGGCATTTGAATTATCCAAAGGAGTGATAAATGAAGTTAGAGTATTCCAAAGCTCTTCTTGACAATAAATCTTAGTTTTAAAAGTAAAAACCAAACCTCTAAGCTCCTCTAAACTAAGCCTTATTCTCTTAAAGTGTGATTTTTGCACAACTCTCTTCCTCTCCCTACCCCTTTATTCCAAATACAATCCTCTCTTTTGTATTTTTACCACACTCTTATTCTATCAGCAAATACAATCCTCTCTATATCAAATCTCTAATACCAATATAAACACCCCCTAATACTGATAAAAAGCCCAAACCTAAAAACAGACACGCAAGAATATAAATCTAAACAACATTACCAAACAACACTAAAAAACACTGAAATAAATTACTGAAGTAAAAAAGAAGATTAAATCCCAACCCTGCATCGACCTACGTTCCCACACCTGAAAGGTGCAGTATCATCAGCGATGAGGAGCTTAACTTCC
>NZ_NXLV01000011.1 GCF_003364205.1 Helicobacter brantae | reverse complement strand
GTATTGGGCAGGGGGTTGCACAGCGACAAATGCACTAGTGGCAAGTGCGTATTTCTCTTGGCAAGGGTGGATTGCAATGGTAGCGATGATTGTGGGGTGCGTGGTGGCTTCAAGCTTTTTTAGAGTGAAACAATGTGAATTGAGGAGAAGATAATGAGAATCAAATCTTTGGCTTTGGGATTAAGTCTAGTTTTGCTAGGTTGTGGCGATAGGGAAGTGGTGGAGAAGATAAAAACTCAAGAATTTCTAAAATCTATCAATAACCCTCAAAATATCGTGATTGATATAAGAGATGATAGCTTTTATAATGGATTTAAAGAGAGTGGAGCAAAGAGAGGAGGGCATATCAAGGGGGCGATTCAGTTTAGCACTTCTTGGCTTGATTATATGGATATGAATGAGCTAGAGCGATTTGCAGAGCAAAAGGGGATCACTAAAGATAAGACACTTATCCTCTATGATAGCAATCCTGAGAGCTTGGAGCGAGTAAGTGCAGAATTTGCCTCTAGGGGCTATAAAGTCAAGACTTATGATGGAGCGATTGAGTATGCAAATGCAGACTATCCCCTAGAGAGTTTCCCTAACTTCTCTTATAGTGTTTCTCCCTCTTGGCTCAATGCCCTGATGAGTGGAGAGAAGCTTGAGAGTTACAATGGCTCTCCTTATATGGTATTTGAAGTATCTTGGGGAGATCTCAAAGATGCCAAAGACTACTCTAGACACATCAAAGGAGCATATCATTTTAACACCGATTGGATAGAGAATGCTCCCGTGTGGAATCTCTCTTCTCCTGAAGTAGTAGAGGCAAACTTGCTAAAAAACGGCATTAGGGCAGATAAGACAATTATTCTTTACTCAAGCAACCAACTTGCAGCCTATCGCGTGTTTTTGGCACTTAAATGGGCAGGAGTAAAAGATGTGAGGGTTCTCAATGGCAATTTAGACACTTGGATTGATGCAGGGTTTGAAACTGAAGATAAAGTCAATATCCCAAAGGCAGAGAAAGAGTTTGGAAGTAAAATCCCCAAAGATTCTCAAATCATCATCTCAATGCCAAAAGACTTAATCAAAGAGCAAAAAAAGGGATTAAAGCTAGTGAGTAACCGAGCGTGGGATGAGTATATCGGTAAGATTAGTGGATATAGCTATATCCCAAGAGCAGGAGAGCCTGTGGGAGCGATATTTGGCTTTGCAGGGAGCGATGCTTCAAATATGGCTGATTATTATGATCCTGATGGGACTTTGAGAAATCCACTAGAGATTTTTGAGCTTTGGAAATCTCAAGGGGTAGAGTCAAGTGATTATGTGGCGTTTTATTGTGGGACAGGGTGGAGAGCAGGGGTATCGTGGTTTATGACACAAATGGCAGGATGGAAAAATGCAAAAGTCTATGATGGAGGGTGGAATGCGTGGCAAATGGATGAGAGCTTGCCTATCCAGCTAGGAGCACCTAATGGAATGAGTAAGCCTGATGCCAAAAACGACTTTGGCAAAGTCTTCAAAAAGGGCGAATCTTGTAAAGACTAAAATAGAGGAAAATGGAGGTGGGACTATCAAAATTTCAAATCTTTTGCTTATAGGACATTTTTTGTCCTAAACATTTGGCTAGACTTTTCTCATCTTAAAATTAAGGAGAGAAAATGTTTTCTAGTATTAAAGCAAAACTAGTGCTTAAAGCCCACGATGAAGCCACTTGCAAGGCGATGGGATATGCCGAGCAAGGGTGGTTTATCCAAGCTGTGAGTGAGATAGAGAAATATGAGTGCCTAAGGGATTGGCTAGAAAGTGGGTATGAGGATAGAAGGCACAATGCTTTTGAGTTTTATGCTAAGGCGTTGAGGTGGTTTGGGTTTGATTGGGATGAGGTAGAGAGTGAGTTTGGTGAGTGCAGAGAGTTGCTTGATGGGGAGAAAATCATTTGTAATATCTTGTATGCAGAAACTCAAATTATCCCTAGCTATACTCGCTCAAAAATGGATTCTTTGAATACTGCATTTGTAAAACACTATCAAGCACTTGATGCAAAGATGAAAAAGCTCATCATACTCTCTGGCTTCAAAGAGCGATTTGAGAGAAAAACGCTCAATGAAATATTGAGTGAGTGTGGCGTGATAGCTCAAGAGCATTACAAGGCAAATGAAGGCAAATTAGAGAAGTGTGGGGAGATACTAGGCTATCGTGTGGAGATACTAGGGAAAGTGTGTCGGCTTGATGTGGAGGGGAGGTTTGTGAGAGTGCTAAGGAAGTCGTTGTGTGAAGAGAGCAGAGAAGATCTCTTTTTGCGTGTGAGAGAGAGGGTGCAAAAGAGTAGCCATAATGGACTTGCTGAGAAAATGGGGTTTGTGGATTTTTGGAGATTCAAAAAAGGGGCTGAGATTTTGAGTGAGTGTGAGAGTTTGGAAGAGTGGATTGGCAGGGGGTTTTATGCTCTAGGTGTGAGGGCAAGTGAGTTTTTTGTGGGGTTAAGTGATGTGTTGTTTGATGAGAGGGAAGAGGCGATGGAGGTGGCAAAGAAATATCGCAATATCTCAAGGCGATGTGAGAGGTTTGATGGAGTGATTTTTGTCATCACGCAGAGGAGGGGCAAGGAGCTTGTGGAATTCACCTCTGATTATGGGGTGGGAATCTTCAATGAAATGAGGCAAATCCACCTTGATCGGCGTGAGTTTCGCCAAAAAACGCGTGAGGAAGTGCTAAGGATTTTGGGGGAGAAAATTAAGTGGCATTTTGTGAGGAATGATGGGGAGCTTAGGATATGGGGCAAAATCTTGGGGTATAAAATCAAAATGTATGGAAAAATCTTTGAGTTTAGCACACAAGGACAACTGCTTCAAGAGGTGGAGGTGGCAGAGGAGGGGAGAGAGAAAGTGAGAGGACTTACACAGATTGCCAAAGGAGAATAGGGGGGAATATCGGATTCTATCCTTGCAAACTATGATATATGGGAGGAATCATTAGCTTGTAGGGATAGAATATTTATTTAAGTTTATTATAAGATAAATTAAACTCTGCTTAAGCTTTGTTTTGCAATAATGCCGAAAAATTTTTGAAGTAAGGAGCTGAGCATGTGTGAAAAGTTAGAGCATAATGTGATAACAACCTCTAAAGGGATTGGGGTTGAAAATCACCCATTTAACAATCCTGATGACCTTGCAGGGGCAAGATATTTGATTGTAGGAAGTTTTCCCCCATATAGGTTTTCTATAAAACATAAGCAACTGAATAAGAATGATGTTGATTGGTTTTATGGAAGTAAGGATAATGATTTTTGGGGGAAAGGTGGAGTGGATGGCTTACTCCAATGTGCCTTGGGATGTCAAGGGAAAGTTTTGGCCACAAAAGAAGAGAGAAAAATTTTTTGCGAAAATAGAGGTATTGCTTTTTTGGATTTATTTCAAACAATTAAACGTTATGACAATCTTTCTTCTGATTCAAACATTTTTCCAATCGAAATTGTAGATCTTACTTATTATTTAGATAGATATGATGATATCACAACAATTTTCTTTACGAGTTCTTGGGTGGAGCAGATTGCAAAAAAAGAGTACTTGAGAATCAATAGAGATAACTTGCCATTAAATAGAAAAGGGGAGAAACCCACGTCTGTTGAGGGAGGGGTTTTTTATAGATTTAAAGAGGGGAAAAAGTCTGTAAAGATTCGAAAACTTACCTCACCTTCTCCGATGAATTCTGGGAATTTTCAGAGCAAATTGGAAAAGTGGAGAAATGCAATAAAAAATACAGGATTGGACAAAATGGTATTTTAATTTTTCATTTGTTGGGGGGGGGGGGGGCTTAAAGGAAAATAAAAATGAAAAAAATCGCAATAGGGATACTTATGCTTTTTTTATGGGCAAATTTGAGTTTGGCTTCAGGTGTGTTTGATTTGTTTATCAAAAAAGACAACACCCAAGAGATGATAAGAGAACAACGCAGAATCGAGCGTGAGAGGGCTAGAGAAGAGAGGCGAATGAGAGAGGAACAGAGGAATAGCTATCAGGCCAATCAGACTTATACCCCTCAGAGTAAAAAGGAGCTAATAGCACTTCTAAGAAAACCAAAGATACCACTTCAAAATATTGATGTAAGCCAAATCAAAGATATGAGCTATCTCTTTGATGAGGATTATGGCAGAAGTGATTTGAGTGGGATTGAGGATTGGGATGTGAGGGCTAAGAAGATGAGCTTTATGTTTTCTTCCTCTTCTATCGCTAAGCTTCCTAAGTGGTATATCGAATTTATCCTTAAGCACCCCACCTACACTCCACAAAGTCGTGAGGAGCTAGAGCAGATTTTGAGAGATGGTAGGGTTAATCTTGCAGAGATTGATGTGGCTAAGATTCAAGACTTTAGTTATCTCTTTAAAAACTCTCGCAGGGATCTTTTGGGGATTGAGTTTTGGGATATGAGTGGGGCTGAGAGTCTTGAGGGAATGTTTGAGGGATTTAGTGGCAGAGGGCTAGAAGTGATAAAAGCGTGGAATCCTAGAGGGGTTAAAAATATGAAAGCCCTTTTTGTGGGGAGCAATATTGAGAAATACCCTCTTTGGTATGTGGAGTTTGCAAAGAAAAATCCCACATTTCGCCCCAAAACCAAAGATGAGCTTGCAAAAATCTTGAAGCAATATCAAAACGAGCTAGTAGGCTATGGCAAAGTCAATGGAGTGGCAGTGCGATATATGGCTTTGCCATTGATTGAGATTGATGTGAGTGAGATAAAAGATTTGAGTTATGTGTTTTGCTCTTCTAAAAGGATTGAGAAATGTGAGAGCAGAGTAGAAGACTTTAGGGGGATTGAATATTGGGATGTAAGTGGGGTTGAAAATCTTGAGCGTGTGTTTATGGGTTCAAAAATCAATGCAGATTTGAGTGCGTGGAAAGTGGGTAAAGTTAAAAACTTCTATGAAGCATTTGCAGAAACTCCATTTAATCAAAATATTTCAGATTGGGAAGTTAGCAAAGAGGCAAATGTGGAGAGAGTGTTTTTTGATAGCGAGCTAGAGCGTGAAGACAAGATTCCTGCGTGGGCTGAGTAAGGAGAGAGAATGATAGCTTTTGCAAGATTACTAGCACAGAAGCACCCCAAAGTGTGGGGGAGGATTGAGGGGGCATTAGAGGAGAGAGGAGTGAAGTATGCTCTCATTGAGGGGTGCAAGGATATTTGGATGAGGGATTTTATGCCTTTGGCTTTGGAAGATGGGAGCTTTCTCTCCTATGAATATAATCCAAATTATCTCAAATCTTCTCCTCATCTACGCACCTCTTATCCACGAGGGGAGAAGGACTTGGGGCTTGTGCTTGATGGGGGAAATTTTGCTAGATTTAAAAATTCAGTTTTGATGTGTGAAAAGATATTGAGTGAGAATCCTAGCTTTTCACAAAGTGAGATTATCTCAATGATTGAAGAGAAGGCAGGGGTGGAGAGAGTGATTTTGCTCCCCAAAGTAGCTTATGATCGCTATGGGCATAGCGATGCAATGTGTCGCTGGATAGATGAGAGGAGAATCTTAGTCAATGATTTTTCACTAGAAGGCAAAGGATTTCATAGTAAGCTAGAGCGTGCATTAGAGGGATATGAGATAATTTCTCTAAAGTATTCAGATGAGTTTTTATCCAAATACAAATGGGGAGCATATCTAAACTTTGTAGAAGTTAAAAATCTTCTTTTGCTCCCTACTTATGGAATCAATGAGGATAAAAGAGTTATAGAGAGATTTGAAGAGATTTTTGAAGACAAAACTATTATCCCCCATTGAGTGCAAAGAAATCATCGCTAGAGGTGGGGCATTGCATTGTGTGAGTGCTGAGATATAGGGCGATGAAAGTCTGTCAATCTTATGTTATAATTTTAAAAAATAAATATTATATTAAGGAAAAGGAATGGGAGTTATTATTGGTAGTGGATTGTCTGCTCTTATTGGGATTGTGTGTGTTGTCTTTATGATTACTTTTGTTGGAAAAATGATTTTTAAGATGATCTTTTCAATTCTCAGTGCGATATTCTTGTTGATAGCCATTTATTTTGGTTATCAATGGTATATGGAACACAAAAGTGAAGTTGATGAAAGGATCAAAAAAGAGTTATCATCAAAAGAAAATCAAGAATTAATAAAAAAGATTCAAGGAGTGGGGGATGAAATAAAAGATAAAATCAAAGAGCAATTAAAATAATATTTTTCAATATTTTACAGATAAAGAGTATTTGTCTAAAATGGTTTTGCCCTAGAGTGTTGTTCAAAATCTTGCGACACACCCTGTCGCTAGGGTATGTTAGAATCTGAAAAAATTCTAGGAGTTTCAATGGGTGTTGCAATCGGTGGGCTGATATCTTTTCTTTTTGCTCTTTTTCTTGTATTGATTATTTTTAGCACTTTGTGGGTAATTTTTGTCCGTGTGATTTTGCCACTAGGGTTGATAGTATTGCTATGTTTGGGGATTTATTGGGCGTATGAGAAAATCACTTCCCCCAAAGAAGAAGCCCTCAAAGTCATAGCCCCTCAGCAAGAAGCCCCTCAAGAAGTAGAAATCCCTCCTATAATCTTAGAGGAGAAGATTTAGCTCTCTAAGTCCATCTCTGTGTTTATCGAGATTTGTTAAAATTTATAAATACTTTTTGAAAGGGAATTAGATGAAAAATATATGCTTGTTTTTAGTTTTGATAGTATGCAATCTTATGGCATTAGAGATTGATGGGTTTTCTCACCCTGAAAGCGTTTTGGCAGGGAGTGAAGTGTATGTCAGCAATATTGGAGAGAAAAGAGAGGCATTGGCAAAGGATGGTGATGGTTATATTTCTAAACTTTCAGAGAGTGGAGAAGTATTAGAGAGATATTTTATCAAAGGATTGAATGCACCCAAAGGGATGGGAAGAGTAGGGAGTGTTTTGTATGTGGCAGATATAGATAAGATTAAAGGATTTGATTTAGCTAATAAAAATCAAGTTTTTGAAATATTAATCAAAGATGCAATCTCTCTTAATGATATTACGATTTTAGATGGAAAATATATTTTTGTGAGTGATAATCGTAAGGGAGTGATTTACAAGATAGATATTGCAAAGAAAAAATATGAGCTTTTCCTTGAAGTAGATTCTAAATTTGGAGGGCCAAATGGAGTATTGGTGGATAGAGAGGCTGATACACTCTTTGTCGTTACTTTCGCTCCTGCAAAGAAAATCAAAGGCTCATTGCTTGGTTATAGTTTGAAAGATAAAAAAATGATATTTCAAACTCAACCTATTGGATCACTTGATGGTATAGCTTTTGATAAAGATAAAAATTTCATTGTAAGTGATTGGGGAGAGAAATATCAAGGGAAAATTTATCGTATTAGCAGAGAGGGGAAAATCACTCCTCTTAACCTTGAGTCAATGAAAGGTCCAGCAGATATTGGTGTGAATGGGAATGTTTTGTGGATACCCAAACTTGTAGAAAACAAAGTGAGTAGAATCCAAAACTTTTAGAGTTTATAGCTCTTTTGCATATTCCCTTACCACTCTCTTTGTCTTTTTGCGTAACCATTCAGGGGAGATGACTTTGATATGGGGGATATAGCTATACACGATTGGCAAAACTTCCATATCGTTGGTAACAGGCACTTCTATGGTGATAGAGCCATCATTTTCTTCTCCCAAAAATTTTTGTCCTACAAAAGGTTTGCGTAAAAAGTATTTTTTGACATTGGCACTGATATGAAGCACGACATTAAACGCATCGCTTAAGCTAAACCAAATTGAGTTTGCATTTTTGAGTTTTTCTTCAATACTAAAAGGCACTTCAAATTTATAAGACTCGATTTTGGGATTTTTGATTGTTTTGAGGTGAAACTTTTTGAATGTGTCTTCTTGTTTGCTATCAAAGACAAGCAGATACCAAAACCCATCAAAAAAGGCGAGTTTGAGGGGCTTTGCTTCAAAATATTTGCCCTCATAAGTGAAGCTTACTTCATTTTTGGATTTGATGGCTCTCTCTAGGATTTTGAATTTTCTAAGATCTTTTTCATCTAACTTTTCACTTTGAAAATTTGCAAAGATAGGGTGTTCTATGCGATGAAGCGTGCGAGTGAGGAGAGACTGGGCTTTGGAGTAGAGAGCGTTGCCTGAGTTTTTGGCAAGTTCATCTAGGATTGAGGCGACAATCCTTTCATCTTCATCTCCTAGCTCTTTGAGAGATTCAAAGTCGATTCTCCACTTTCTCCCCTCTTTGACAATCCCATAATCCCCCAAAGTCCCATAAAAATCTCTTTGAATGGTTTTGGTGCTGACTCCTAACTCTTTGGCAAGTTCGCCGATACTCAGCCCTAGAGGGGATTGGAGAAGTTTTTCATAAATGTAGTTAATCCTTTTTGTTTTGGAATTTTCAAGTCCTAGCATATTTTGTCCTTTGATGAAGATTTGAGTGATTGTAGCATTAAAAGATAAAAATAAGACATAAGATGTCTTGAATAACTTGCTAAAACTCCACAAAAAAATCGGAGAAAAAGATGAAGAAATATCAATCTATGGATAAAAAAGTTTAGAGCGTTGTGTGAAGATGAGAGCAATGTTTTATCAAGCAAGTGAGGTTAGAAAAATCTTAAGAGCTAGAATGCAGGAGAAGGGGTTTTGGTGAAAGAGATGTTTGGGTATAGTGAGTGTGAAATCCTAATTTAGGTGGCAAAAATCAAGATATTAAAGAAAAAGTTTTGAGAAAAATTTGACTTGGAGATAAAGAGTGAAAAATGTGTATTGGGTATCACACCTAGAAATCGATAGAATAGTTTAGATAAAAAACTTAAAGGTATATATATGAGAGTTGAAGCATTGAGTTTGAGAGAGATTTTTGAATTGAAGATTTTTATCCCACCCTATAAGCAGGATTATGTGTGGAGGGAGAAAGTATGCAAGGAGTTGCTAGAGGATATTTTCAGTGGATTTGAGGGCAAAATGTATATGGGGAGTTTGGAATTTTTGAAATGTGAAGATGGGTGTGAGATTATCGATGGATTGCAAAGGCTTGGCACTTTATCTTTGATCCTAAAAACTCTTGGGATAGAAAGTGGCTTTGGTGAGCTTGGAGTGGAAGAGGAAAAAATCAAAAAATTTATCAGTGAAAAATTGAGAGAAAAAGTGGGGATTGGAGAGTGCATTATGAAAAACCTTGAGTTTTGCTGTGTGTTTTATGATAGTGATGATGAATGTCCTTCTTTTGACAAAAAGCAATCAAAGGAGCAAGAAGCCTATGAGAGAATCAAAATCTATCATCTTGGCAAAATGATAGAAAAAAATGAGGGGGAAATAGAGAATTATTCAAAAAAGTTTGATGAAATCGTGCAAAGAGCAGATGGCAGGAGAGGAAGAAAACTTTTTTATGAGCTTTTAAGTCTTGGGAGAGTTTGGATAAGAGATAAAAGCAGTGAGAGAGTGAGGGGAGATGAGGGGTTTAGTGAATGGGTGTATCAAGAGTTTTGCCCTAACATTGGCAAAGAGTTTGAGAGGTTTAGAGCAGTTTCATATCAAGATATGGGGATTTTGAGAGATTTTGGCGAGGGGAGAGGGTTTTTTGAATATCTGTTTTATTTTGATTCTTTGCTTGATAAAGTGGAGGAGATGTCAATATGGAGAGAACTCAAAAAGCACTCAAAATACTTGCGATTTATCTATGAGCTAATGATGTTAGTCTATCTTGATAAGTTTAGAGAAAGCAATCTTGCCATAGCACATTTGTGGATTTTTCGCTGTGTGTATTCATTGCCCTTGCAACAAAAAATCACAAGAAGCAGTGCAAGAGATTGGGGTAAGGAACTTTTGGCAATCCTCTATCATAGTGGGAGCGAAAGAGAGGCGATTTTTAGACTTTCTAAAAAAATAGAATCTAATAAGAAAAAAGAAAAGCTAAAAAATAAAGAGCTTTATACAATCAAAACCAAAGAAAGAGAGCAATACCATATCCCCAAATTTGGAGGGGAGCAATGAGTATCCAAAGTGTGTCGCTTTGTGCTCTTAGGGAGATTGAGGGGTTTGCTCCCTCTCCCTTCTTGCGTGGGTTTGTGTGGGAGAGTGAGAGGGTTGAAGACTTTTTCTTGCAGATACAAAACGCATTTTCAAAAGATAGGAAAATGTTTTTGGGTAATGTGCTAGTGTATGAGGAAGAGGGGGTGTATAAAATCCTTGATGGGTGGCAAAGGATAGTGATATGTAAAATGATTTTGGATTTGCTTGAGGGCAGTGAGAGGGATTGGAGTGAAAATGAAAGAAGCAAACAAGCCTTAGCAATCCTTAAATCAAAAATAGCAAAGATAGGAAACAAAAGTGATTTTGAAAGATTTTTCAAAGAAAAATTAAGCTTTTCTCTCACACAACTAAAATCTCAAAGCAATCTCTACCAAACACTCCTTAGAGTGCAAAATACAAAAAAGGCTTTTGAAGATATAGATATTCTCAAAGCAAGATTTTTAAGAAAATTTAATAATAGCCGACAAGCAAAGATATGGCAAAAATGCAAGAGGGTGTGTGATAGAGGTGTGGTGGGTTTCTCGTGGCTATTGCTTATCGCTTTGGAGCTTTGTAATTTTGGAGATAAGATAGAGGGGAAGGGATTATTAGAGGCATTTGAGGGAAGAAGTGCAGAGGAGATAGAAGCATTTTTTGAGAGATTAGAGGAAGTGAGCCTGTATCTTCCAAGAAGGGATAGTGAGGGAGTGTGGGGGTTAGAAGAGAAGTTGGAAGAGAGGCTAGGAGAGGAGTTGGAAGAGAAATGGAGGGGGGAATATATCAAGCTGTTCTCCTATCTTGCCATAGCAAGAAGCAAAAAAAGTTGGGGAAGGATTTTAAAAGAGTTTTTAGCCTTTGTCATAGAGCAATCCCCACCCAAAGAGGACTTGATCCCCTATCTTGAGAGGCTTGATAATTTGAGATGTAAAAAACACAAAGAATGGGGATTTTTAAATCGTGGAGTAGAGGTTTTGCACTATTGGTTTTATCGGCTTGATTACTATCTTTACAAAAATAGAGAGAGATATAGGGATATTAGGATAGGTGAGAAGAGTTTTGCAGAGATTGCAGAGAGCTATGAGTTTAGAAGACTTAATTCCATAGAGCATATTCAACCCCAAAGCAGGGCAAGTGAGGGGGATTGGAGCAAAAAAAGCAAAAATATATTTGGCAATCTTGCCCTCATCTCTCAAAACTTCAACTCTTCCCTCAATGCCAAGAGCGTCAAAGAGAAGAAAAGGCAAATCATCAAGCAAATCAAAGAGGGCAAAGTAGAGAGTTTGAAAATGGTATTAGCGTATGCAGAGATTGAGGAAGTGTGGAGCTTGCAGATGGCAGAGGAACACCAAAACAAAATGATAAAAATCCTAGAGGATTCTCTTTTGTATTTTTAATCTTTAAAAAGAGGATTGCTTGATCAAAATGCAAAAGTGATGAAAGCACCCCTCCACTTAGGGCAGGAGGGTTTGGCAACTCTCATTTATCTCGTCAAGGATTGAGGTTTGCAAAGAGCTAGGGGAGAGGATAGAGATGTGAGGGAAGTGTTTCATAAAGATACTTGAAAGCTCCATATCGTGGCTAAAGCTGATTTCTATCTCCATAGAGCCATCTTCAAACTCTCCTAGAATCTTTTGGGTTTTGAGGGGCTGTCTTTGAAGATAGTGTTTGTAGCAAGGAGAAATTTTTAATCTTGCTTGATAGTTTTGATTTGGCTCAAACCAAATGCTATGGGCTTGATTAAGTGCGTGGTTGATGTCAATCTCGGTTTGAAAAGTTTGTGGAAGTTCAATTAGATAATTGATTTCAGAGAGAATGAATTTTTTGAATTTATCCCCTTCTTTGCAATCCAATCCTAGCAAATACCAATACCCTTCAAAGGATACGACTTTGAGGGGTTTGAGTTGATAGTTTTTGCCCTTGTATGTGAAGCTTACTTCTTTGGAGTTTGAGATATGTCTTTGCAAACTTTGGATTTTCTCAAGCATTGAATCTTCAAGCTTTTGAGAAGCAAGGTGGGTATAGAGATGAGTGGGGAGCGTGGGGGAGAGGGTGGAGAGGAGTTTGTGGGCTTTGCACTCAAAACTCTCCCCCATATTTTTAGCAAAACTATCTAAAACCCCCAAAATGTTTTTTTGCTCCACTTCTAGGAGGCTGTGACGTTTGGCAGGGCTGATCTTCCAATATCGCCCTTCTTTGTAAGCCCCTAGTGGGATAAGCTCATTGTAGAGATCTCTTTGAATGGTTTTTTGGCTGACACTAAACTCACTTGCTATCTCTTTGATATTTAACCCTTGTGGGTTTTGCTCTAGGAGATGATAAATCTCCTCAATCCTTGAATATTTTTTGTTTTTGGGGTATTGCATATTTCCTCCTTAGTTTTTTGAGAGAATTGTATCTTTGACTTTGGGACAATTTATGTCTAATTTAAAATAAAATTTTTGAAATTTTTTAGATTGAGGGGACACTTTTTGTCTCACTCTCTTCCTAAGATAGTCAAAAACTATTTTTGGAGTAAAAAATGAAAAGATTATGCTTTTGCTCGCTTGCTTTGGCTTGTGTGCTTTATGGAAGTGAGAGTGATGAATATGTAGAGATTGTCCAAGAGAGCACAAAAGATGAGGCGACTTTGGTGGTGGATATTCCCAAAGGGAAAATCACCTCAAGTGGGGAGTATAGAGAAGTTTATAATGGTGTGGGAATCCTTTTTAAAGATTTGGGAGTAGATACAGATACTCAAATTTGTGGTGAGCTAAGAGTGGAAAATCCCCAAAGAGAAGAGGGGGTTGTGGGGATGAAAATCACAGGAGGGAATCACCACGTGGTAGGCTCAAGTGATGGGGGATTTAGGCTAATGGGGTTTAATACTATTGATTCTTATCTTTTCCATAGCTCTGGAGGGAATGTCGTTTTTGAAAATCTTTTCATCGTTGATAAGGAACAAGGCTATATCACAACTCCTAAGGCATATATTTATTTTTATGAAAGTGAGAAAGTTTATATCGGAGGGGGTGGGAGAATGAGATTTGAGGGGGCAAGGGTGTATGGAGGGCTTTTGAGTGATCCTATCACATACACGATAGGGCAATCAGAGTTTGAGCTAAACAATGGGACACTAAGCTTTGGAGAGATTAGTAGTTCGTATTCTGTTTGGGGGATTGGATCTGCAAATGGTTATAGCAATGCATTCACCCTCAAAAACAACTCTTTAATTGAGTTTGATTCCTTGCAAGGATTTTCTGCCACAGGGTTTGTATCTGAAGATAAATCATCGCAGAACTACACTCTTAACAACTCTACAATCCATTTCAAAGACATTAGCAACTCCAAATACGCCATAGGCTTGGGAGCAGGGAGAGAGGGGGATTTGGCATTTGATTTGATAGGCTCTAGTGTGAGGTTTGATAGCATTATAGGAGATAAGCAATCTTTTGGGATTTATATCAGCAATGATGAAACCACTCACAACAGAAACAATAGAGTGTATTTTTCTCTTGTGGATTCTACCCTCTCTTTTGGCACGATTGGAAGCTTGGGCTCTATGAGTATAGGAATGGGGATAGAGCAAAACGCACAAGGAAGCTATATAGGTTTTAGTGGATGGGGGATTGTCAGCATTGATAAGATGAGAGGAGTGAATCAAAATGTGGGAGTAGAGCCTTATGGAAGCTATGTGATGTTGGCACTTGGTGGGAAGATAGAGAGCAGGATGGTGAGGATATACTATGGGGACTATCAAGACTTTGATAGCTCAGGGAAGCGTGCGATGTTGTATGCAAACTTTGGAAGCGATGCAGATGAGAGCTTTAGGCTCAAATATGATTTTGCAAGTGGGCTTCTTATGACAAGCGATGCTAGTTTTTATGAGAGTGGATATGCAAATACTTATTCTCGCTTCTTACTTACACCCCAAAACGATACACTCTATTTGATGCACTTCTCCTCTCTCACAAACCCTCACGCTATCTCTTTGAATGCCAAAGAGTTTGCAGTCAAGAATTTTTCTCATCCCAATGGAGATGTGGTAGGAGCAAGGCTAGAGGGTAAGATTTTTGTAGATTTTATGGCACCTAAGCCCTACTTTTCAAGTGATAGCAAAATTGTGGGGAGAGATGTATATGGGCTAAGTATCGGAGCAGGGGAAGTGAATTTCACAGGATATCAGGCAGTATCTTTGGATTATGGGAGTAGAAGAGAGGGGAGAGTGATGTACAACCTCTCATTAGAAGGGAGTGAAATCGCTTATGGAATCTATCTCAACCCCAAAGGAGAGTCTTTGAGGTTGGCTCTCTATGATAGCCTAAGCCAAAGCACAATTTCAGCACCTCTAAGCTATTCATTCTATGCCACAGGTGGGGATATTGATTTGTATGGAGGGAGCGTGTTTCTCTCTCCCAAAGAAGTGCAATCAGAGGATTATTACACCTTTTATAATAGAGATGCCAATCTCACAATCTCAGCCAATCTTATCAATAGCACCACAGAGCTTCTGCCCTCTACAAAACCCTATACACTTCAAGATGATTTGGGTGGAAGGTATTTTTTTGGAAGTGGAAGCACTACAAGATTTGTCAATGCCTTCTATGATGCAGGGATATTGTATTTTGGTGGGGATTCAAACTTTTTGATTTCAAATCAAGCCAAAATTATCCTAGATGGTGGAGGGGAAAAGGCTAGAGCAATCGTGCTAGGAGAGAATGCAAATCCTCACTTTGCTATGGGGGAAGAGAGTTGGTTTATCCTTCAAGACAATGAGGGAATCAAAGTAGAATATGGTGTATTTGATACTACTTCTACTTTGCATTTCTCTAATGGCTCTTTTGTCTTCAAAAACTCTGATTCTTCTGCTCATACACTCTCTAGCCCTCATATTTCACTAAGGTTTGAGAATACAAATCTCTATCTTGGAGAGGGATATGAAGACTTTCATCGCTCACAAAAGAGTGCAGGGATATTTTTCCAAAGCACTTCAAAAATCATCATAGAGGGGAAATATGTTAATAATTCAGAGATGTTAATCACGACAGATAAAGAGATTTTCTCTCAAGGAAGTGAGAATACAAAAATCTTGCTTACCCCAAAAGATGGAGAGCTTTATGGGATATACACTCAAGGGAGTGAGGGAGAGCTAAGCATTATGCGAACAGATCTTAAGTTTCAAAACTTCTATCAGCCTAGCTACAAAAACTATCTTCTCTACAACCCAAACTCAAAACTAAGTTTCTATCACTCTAGCCTTGTCTATGGCAAAGATAGAGCTAATGCTTTGATTGATATTGAGATGAATGGAGAGAGTTTGTATCTCAATGTTGGAAACTCTCTTTATATAGATTATTGTCCTAATGGCACTACTCCAGATGGCAATGGCACGAGCTTTATCAATGGTGGAGGATTGCAACATTTGATGAGGTTTGGTGGGAGTGGGAGCGTGAGCTTTGAGGGAGGGGGAGTGATAGATGCAATTTATTCAGGAGAAGGTGGGCTAGGCTATGATCGTGAGGTGATTGCCATAGAGGATGTGGCAGTAGATTTCAATACTTATCAGCTCAACATAGGGGAGAATGCAAAGGGTGTGAGTGCAAGTATAGGAATGTTTGAAAACTCTACACTCTCTTTGGGGAGAGAAACCCACTTTGATAGCTCAAACAAAGACTATGCCCTCTACGCTCAAGCCTATGAGAGAATCAAACTTGATGGAACTCTAAGATTTCAAAGCTCAACCCAAACAGGGGGCATAGGAGGGAGTGGTGTGATTAGAATGATTGCAAGTGATGGCAGTGAGTTGTTTTGGGGAGTGAGTGGAAAGCCACTAGTAGAAGAGCTTTATACTCTAGGCAATCTTGCCTCACTAGAAGGGGTGGGGGCAATGGATAGAATCAAAGTGGATTTTGATAGCTCTTCAAGAGAGCATTTCAAACTCTTAGAGATTGGAAGAGAGGGAGAGAGGGGACTTGGAGTGGGGAAATATGAGTTTGTGATGAGGTATGATGGCGATGTGGAAGGGGTGCAAATCGCTGAGGGGTTGGTGCAAAGAAGCGATATGCTCCTAATCTATACCCATCAAGGACAAGCCCTCTCTCCAATTGAAGGAGTTCTAAGTATCCAAAACACTTCAGCAAACTCTAGACAAGGAGATAAAACACTTCTAGCCTATGTCAAAGATTCTACTCAAGAAGTGCTTTTGCCTAGTATGGAAGTGGAGTATGAGGACAAAGTGATGTTTAATGGGCTAAAAAATGGCGAGAGTATCTACACGCAAGGAGAGAGCAAATCCAAAATCTTCTCCACCCAAACCAAAATCACACGCTATGACTATAATGGGGATAGCTATTATGTGGGGGAATCAATGGTGGAGAAAGAGATACAAGAGGACTTTGCCAAATCCTCTCAGCAAACCCTTCTAGCCCCAAGCTCACTCTATCTTGTCAATCTCAACTCCCTCTCTAAGCGTATGGGAGAGCTTAGGTGGGGTGGAGAGAGTGAGAGTGGCGTGTGGGGGAGAGTGTTTGGAGGGGAGTTTTTGCAGGGGGAGAGTATCGCTTATGCCACGATTCAAGCAGGGTATGACTATGTGAGCTATATGAGTGAGGGGGCGAAAAATTTCACAGGAGCATATCTCTCTTATAGCTATGGAGTGGGCGAATCTAATGGGTTTGAAAAGGTGCAAAACAACGCTGTGGAAGTGGGGGTATATAATAGCTTTATCCAAGAGGGTGGGTGGTATAATGATAGTATCCTCAAAGCCTCTTTCTATCTCACAGATACCACTTATGCCCCCACTCAAGAAGATTCATCAATGCAAAACTACGCCCTTGCACTCTCTAGTGAGGTGGGATATAGCTATGAGATTGCAGGAGTGAGTATCACGCCACAATATGAGGGGAGTGTGGCGTATTTCTCTAGTGGGAAGATGAATCTAAGCGAGATTGAAATCACACAAGAGGGCTTAGTGGTAGTGCGAAATCGTGTGGGAGTGAGCTGGGGGTATGATTTTTCAAGTCTTATGAAAGGAAATAGGGCAAATATCTATGTGGGGACTTACTTTGTCTATGATTATTTTAGTGGAGGGGATAGCGTGATGTGGGATAGACAGAGCCTAAGTCAAAGGCAAGAGTTTCACAATAAAGATATGAGATTTGCCCTCAATATCGGCTCAAACTTCAAGCTCAAAGATTCTCTATCGCTCTATCTTAACTTTGAGAAAAACTTCGGTGGGAAACTTAATGTGAATTATCAAGTGAATTTTGGGATGAGATATGAGCTAGGAGAGAAAACCTTAAGCAAAAAAGAGGAGGTGGGAGTGAGATAAGGGGGTTTTAAGGTGGGGGTGGATATAATTGTGAATTGAAAATATAAAAATGAGGAGTGAAGATGTATATTGATAAGAGCGTGATGGAAGAGTATCTTTCTGAAAAATTTGAGGCGTTGCGTAAGCAGAAGAGAGAGATTGAAGGGAGATTTGATGATGTTAATAAAATTTTTGATTTTATAGGAAGCAATGATATTAAAGGAATTGAAGGAATAGAGAGAAAAATCTTTTTGCCTTGTCGAGAAGAATGGACTGATAGCACAAGATTTTATGGTGTTTTTAAGCAGGCAGAAGCAGTTTGTAAAAATGACAATTTTCCTGAAAAAAAAGAATTTGTTATCAAATTTCTATCAATGATGGGTGGCTTTAAGTTTTATGATTTTAAAACCATACAGGATTTAAAAGAAAGAAATTATCGCTTTACTGCAGTTGAGGATTATAGGTTGTTAAGCAACAATTCAAAGGATAAGGATTATAGTGGGGGATTAGAGCTTGGATTGAATGCAGGGATCAACTCTCATTTTACTGACAATACTTATGTGATGGAGTATGTGGATTTTGTAAAAGTGGCAAAAAATACTAAGGAAGAATGGGATAAGAATTTATATAAATATATTTCTCGTATGGCACTTCATTATCCATCAAGGGGGGATAGCAATCCACCAACAAATATGGGAGAAGAATATTTAAAAAAACAAGGCGATATTCAACAACAAATTCTTCCCTATCGTTTTCCTCTTAAGTTTCTTTGGATGTGGGCAAAAAAAGATGAAGTAATTCATCCCCTAAGTTTAAGAGCGTTTAGAAGTTTTCTTGATAGTGAATTTATGAGTGAAATTTTTGAGAGCAAGAAGAATGATTTAAAAGAACTTCTATATGACAAAAACAAAGAAAAAGAATTCAAATTGGGAGAGCAGACATCAGGTTATGCAGAGAAAATCACTAATGCTAAGATTGAATACTTTCCTGAAATTTGGAAAAAAGTGAGCGACAAGATTATGGAAAAACTTCAACTAAGCAAGGATAATATTCATCATCTTTCGTTACTTATCTCACTTTTAACTTTAGGAGAAACAGATATGACAAACATTGATGAGCTTTTGAAAACCCATAAACAAGTTATCCTCTATGGTGTGCCAGGGACAGGAAAAACCCATAGTGCAAAAGAGTTGATTAGAAAATGGAGCAAAGAAGCATTCCATCCTACTCAGGAAGAGTCAAACAAAGAAGACGATTTGAAGGATTGGCAATTTGGTGAGATTGCAAAAGAAAAGAAGGGAGGAGATTGTATAGAATTAGATTATGAGATTTGTGAAAAAATTGCAGGAGCTCCTATTGTATGGGATATTATGCAATTTCATCCAAACACCACATATCAAGACTTCATCGGTGGAATCATCCCAAAAACAGGAGAAAAATATAAAAGTCTGACTTATGAGGTAGAGAGTGGTAAGTTTAAGAAGTTTTGTGAATATGCAAGTGCAAATTCACAAACACCTTTTGTCTTTATCATTGATGAGATAAATCGAGCAAATCTCTCTGAAGTTTTGGGTGAGTTGCTTTATGCTCTAGAGTATCGAGACGAGGGGATAACTATCCCAAACTTTAAAGAGCCTTTTGTCATCCCTAGCAATGTCTATATCATCGGAACGATGAATAATGTGGATAAAAGTCTTGCAACCTTTGATTTGGCATTGAGGAGAAGGTTTGGATTCTATGAAGTTGGGGTGGATTGTGATGTGATTGGGGAGATATTAAAGAGCAAAGGAATAGGTAATCTTGATGCCTATATTGGAAGATGTCAAGACTTAAATGCTCTTATTAGTGGAGAAATAGAAGAAGAGGATAAAGAAAGATTAAAAAGGGAGTGGGTGCTTGGGCTAGAGTCTCATTGTAAAATCGGACAGGCATATTTTGCAAAAATCAGAGACTTTTTAGGAAAAGAAGAAAAAATAATCAAAGTTCCACATTTGGAAAAGCTATGGATTTATCATCTTCAGCCTTTGATTGAAGAGTATATTGGATTTTCTATGAATAGCAAAGAAGTGTCAGATAAATTAGACTATCTGAAGATTTTTTGGATCAAGGCAATTTAGTGAATAATTTAGTCTTAGAAGAATCTCGTTTGGAGGGGGTGGAGTGGTATAAAATCAAAAATAGACCTCTAATTACAGATGTGTCTAAGATGATTACTCATTTTTATGAAAACTATCGTAGAGGACATTTTTACTCTTTTTTGAAAAAAAATAAAAATGATAATTTGGCAGAAGTAAAAGCCTTTGATATTGTTTATTATGAGGGAAGCAATCAGGATAATTATAAGTTCTTCACTTCCCACTATGTCGGGTTTTATAACACAGCCATTGAGGGGAAACAAATCTCCCTCACAATCATTCCACGCTTTGGAGAAAAAGTTTCAAACTACCTCTATGCTAATGCTTTGGGGGTATATCTCACAGATTCTACTACTTCAATCTCACAAGACAAGTTTCACAATCAATGGTTTTTGGCTCTTTTGTGGGTTGGGGCATTGGAGAGTGCAATCACTCAAGCTCATATCCCCAAAACCTATATCAGAGAGAGTAAAAATCTTGCATATTTCAAAGGGCGATTAGATGTGGGGAAGCAAATCATACACAACCTCACAACTCCCCACAAGATGTATTGTCAATACCCCAAACTCACTTATGATACACCTATCAATCGCACATTGTGTAAGGTGTATAAAATACTCAAAAAGACAGATTCTCCTCTTTTTTCCTCAAGCATTCAGGGGCATTTCTCAATGCTTAGTGATTTTGGAGTGAGAGATGAAATCAGTATGAGAGAGATTGAAAATATCACTTACACACCCCTCAATCGTGCTTATCAAAAAGTTATTGAACTCTCTAAAATCATCATCTCTCAAAAAGGGCAGTCAAACACCACTTTGCAAACTTCATCTATGGGGCAAGGGTTTTTCCTAGATATGAGTGAGGTGTGGGAATCCTATCTCTACAACAAAATCCTCTCCAAATTTGAAGGATTTGAAGTGAGAAATTGCAATCTTGATGGGGACGATAAAATCTTTAGAGATGAAGATGCGTTGGGTGAGATGCGTCCTGATTTCAAGCTTATGCAAGGAAATGAACTTGTAGCAATCATAGATGCCAAATACAAAAATGTCAGTAAAATCAAAGAAATATCACGAGAAGATCGCTATCAGATGATGAGCTATATGTATCGCTATGATTGTCATCTTGGAATCTTCATAACCCCTAATGCAGAAAATGGAGAGTGTGGCTGTGAAGAGGCTATAATCGATAATGAAAAAAAGGGAAAAATCCTTATCTTCTCTTTCCCACTTCAATGGCTTGATAAAGAGAACACAGAAGACTTTCACTCAAAAATTTTAGAGCTTGAAGAGAAGATGAGGGAAAAAATAGTTAAGGAAGTAAAAAAATATATTGAAACCATAGAAAAACCATAAGGCTTTTTTGCCTTGTATATGAGTTTGAAGATTTGCTGTCGAAAAAAACGACCACAAATTATTCCAAAGTCAGAACTCTTCCCAAAGTGTTTAGCAAAAAGGGAATCTATATGCTTACTGCTATCCCAAAAAGCGATATTGTCATTCAAGCAAGTATTTCGCTCATTGGGGCTTTTTCAGAGGTTGGGGAATACAGAAAGAGAGAATGAGATAAATCCCCTCAAATCAGGACATAAAAAGTCTTACTAAATCTTTATACTTCCTTCTAAACACAAGGAGGAAGTATGCAAGATACACCAAATCAAAGCAAAAGATACACAATCCCACGACTTATAAATGAAGGGTTTTTGTTGAGAATCCCTAGTAGTGAGAGCAAATACAAATGCAACAAAGAGCAAATCCTAGCTCTTTTGGAGAGTATAAAAAAGTCCAAAGAAGAGGGTAACCCCTCCTTTTGTCTAGGCGATATGATTGTGTGTAGAGAGGGTGGGAGGCATAGTATCATTGATGGAAGACAACGCATGATAGTGCTCTTTTTGATAGGGGTTTATCTAGCCTCAAAAGAGGTAAATGAAGGGATTTGGCACGACTTTGTCAGAAAAGAAAAAAGATACAACAAAAAAAGCAAAAAATACATTCGACTCGCAATCCCATATGAGCGTGGTGAATCTTGGCTATCAGAGCTTATCAATAAAACAAGTGGAAGAAGGGGCTTGGAGTGTATGAGGATGTGTATTGCAGGGTATGAGTATTTTTGTGGATTGAAAATCATCAAGAATTGGTTCTATCAATACGCCAAAGGCTCATTAGAGCAGGGGATTTCAGCATATCTCTATCACAATCTTTATTTTAATTTTAGATTTATAAGTGAAGAGGTATATCAGCCCACCACCAAAGAAGAGCTAAAAGTCCTATGTGAAGATGAGAGCGTTTATCTAGGCAAGATAGACACTTCAAAAATCACAGATATGAGTGGGTTGTTTGCAGATTCAAAGAGAAGAAGGTTTTTGGGGATAGAAAAATGGGATGTGAGTAATGTGGAGGATATGAGCTATATGTTTGCCAACTCTAGCTTCAATCATCCCCTAATCCTATGGAATGTGTCTAAGGTAAAAAATATGGAGGGGATGTTTAGCTTCTCTTGTTTCAATCAATGCATTAACTCTTGGGATGTGAGTGGGTGTGAAAATATGCGTTATATGTTTCATATCTCTCTTTTCAATCAACCCCTAGATCGATGGAATGTCGCTAACGTGAAAGATATGAGCCATATGTTTGAGGCCTCATCATTCAACTACCCCCTAAACTCTTGGAATGTGTCAAATGTGGAGAATCTCTCATATATGTTTTTTGTAAGCAAGTATAACCACCTTCTTTCTTCGTGGAATGTGGGGAAAGTCAAGAGTATGAGTGGGATGTTTTATGAATCAGCCTTCAATCAGCCCTTAGATTCTTGGAATGTAGCAAATGTAGAGGATATGAGTCATATGTTCTCTTGCTCCTCTTTCAATCAACCCCTAGACTCTTGGGATGTGAGTGGTGTGGAGCATATGGAAGGCATTTTTGCAGATTGTGATTATTCTCACTCGCTAGAGAGTTGGGGAGATAAAAATCCATTCAAATAAGACATATAATGTCCCACTAAATCCTTATACTTTCTCCATAATATTTTTTATGGAGGAGTAAGGATGAAATACAAACCCACTATCAAAGAAGAGCTACAAGCTCTTTGCTATGATGAAAATATCTATCTAGGAGATATTGATACCTCACTTATTACAGATATGAGTAGATTATTTGATTGCTCACATCGCAGAGACTTTTCAGGGATAGAGAATTGGGATGTGAGTAATGTAGAGGATATGAGCCATATGTTTGAGGCTTCATCATTCAACCAGCCCATAGATTCTTGGAATGTCAGCAAGTGCAAAAATATGCTTGGAATGTTTCATTATTCAGCTTTCAATCAGCCCATAGATTCTTGGGATGTGGGGAATGTGGAGAGTATGAGGGATATGTTTTGTGGCTCTCTTTTTAATCAACCTCTTTCTTCTTGGGATGTCAGCAAGGTAGAAGATATGCAGAGGATGTTTGCATACGCCCTCTTTAATCAACCTCTAAACTCTTGGGATGTGAGTGGGTGCAAAAATATGAGCGAAATGTTTTATAGCTCTCCATTTAACCACCCCCTAGACTCTTGGAATGTAAGCAATGTGGAAGATATGAGCTATATGTTTTGTGATTCTTTGTTTGACTATTCCTTAGAGTCTTGGGATGTCTCCAAAGTCAAGACAATGAAAATGATGTTTAGAAACTCTCCTTTCAACCATCCTCTCTCCTCTTGGGATGTGGGGTGTGTGGAAGATATGGATTATATGTTTGCCTACACTTTTTTTACCCACTCTCTCTCATCGTGGAATCTTGATAAAGTTCAGAAATACAAAACAATGTTTTGTAGAGCCAAAGGGTTGGTTGGTGCTTGGGGCAGAGGAGAGAGCAAGAAAAAATGGAAGCTCATCGCCAAGTATCAAAAACAATCCCTTATAACCCCCACCAAACCCTCAATCCAAAAACCCTCATCTCATCTCTATCACCCCAAAGATAAAGAAGAATTGCTAAAACTTATCTGCAACAAAAATATCCATCTAGGCGATATTGACACTTCCCTCATCACAGATATGAGTGGTTTGTTTTGTGGGGTGAGTCGAGATGATTTCAGTGGGATTGAGAGTTGGGATGTCAGCAATGTGGTAAATATGAGAGATATGTTTGCACGAACTTCTTTCAACCACCCCATAGATTCTTGGGATGTCAGCAATGTCAAAGATATGAGCTATATGTTTTGCGACTCTTCTTTTAACCAACCCTTGGATTTATGGGATGTAGGGAAGGTAGAGAGTATGGAGCGGATGTTTATGGAAAGTGTTTTTAACCACCCCATAAACTCTTGGAATGTCAGCAATGTCAAAGATATGAGTTGTATGTTTTATTGCTCTTCTTTTAATCAGCCCTTGGATTTATGGGATGTGGGGGAAGTGTGGAGTATGGAGGGGATGTTTGAGGGCAGTGATTTTAATCAGCCCATAGATTCTTGGAATGTGTCAAATGTCAGATATATGGAATATATGTTTGCAAACTCTTCTTTCAACCAACCCTTGTTTTCTTGGAAGATTTGCCCTATGGTGCAAAACTCTTATATGTTTTTGGATACTCCTTATACCTATCCACTCAATCATCTTGTGCCAAAGGGCTATACTCTAATAAGTCTTATTGATGATTGCCCTCATAGTTATCCTTTTGATTTTGCGAGTTATCCTAAGATCTACACCCCCAAAACCAAAAGCGTGCTAAAACTCATCATCAAAGACAAATCAATCCCACTCTATGCCATCGATGTGAGTGGTGTGAAGGATATGAGCTATCTTTTTGCTGAGTGTGGTAGGCAGGATTGGGAGTTTTGTGGGATAGAGAGTTGGGATATGAGTGGCGTGGAGAATGTGGAAGGGATGTTTGAGGGGTGTGAATATTCTCAAGTGGAGAAGTTTTTTGAGATAAAGGGGATACAGCGTAAATAAAAAATAAAGAAAAATGATTTACAATGGAGTATTTTAAAAGGAGTTTTGTATGGGACAAAATGTGAATGTAAATTTTAAACTTGATATTGAAGTAAAAAAGGCTATGGAACAGGCGTGTGTGGATATGGGGTTGTCAATGAGTTCGGCTTTTTCAATTTTTGCAAAAAAAGTGGCAAGAGAGCGACGCATTCCTTTTGAGATTTGTGCCGATCCATTTTATTCTCAAGCCAATATGGAGAGATTGAAGAAATCTATTGAGCAAATGGAATCAACAGGTGGGACAATCAGAGAGGTAGAGTTTGATCAAAGCTTGGAGTGATGAGGCTTGGGAGGATTTTGAGTTTTGGGTAAAGAATGATAAAAAGACTCTAAAAAAGATTTTGACACTTCTTAAAGACATAGAGAGAAATGGTTATAGTGGTATTGGCAAACCTGAACCACTAAAAGGGGATTTATCAAGCTATTGGAGTAGAAGAATTGATGAGTGTAATCGCATTGTTTATCGTATCAAAGATGAGATGATACAAATTGTGCAATGTGGCTCTCACTATCGCGATAAATAACCCTAACGCACTTCCCAAACCCCTCCTTTGTGGCTTCCAATTCGTTTGAGTTTTTGGGTGTCTTTGAGAGATTTGAGAATCTTTTTTACCCCCGAGGGGCTTAGATTGAGGGTATTAGCGATTTCAAGGATTGTGATATGGGGGTTTGAGGCGATAAGGGAGAGGATTTTTTGGCTACTTTTTTGGCTACTTTTTTGGCTACTTTTTTGGGCATTTTTCAATGTTTTTAGAATCAAATCTAGCATAAATTCAATAAAAGGTGTGCTTTCCCCAAGTGCAGTTGAGTCTTCAATAGCCTGATAGTATTGTGTTTGAAAATCGCTGATAGACGCTTCTAGAGGCAAAAAAGAGAAAATAGGATTGTAAGCATTCAAAATCACGCTTTGCCATAATCTCCCCAATCTCCCATTTCCATCGACAAAGGGGTGGATAAACTCAAATTCATAATGAAAAATACACGATTTCAAAAGCCAATGCTCTTTGCTCTCTTTGAGCCATACAAAGAGATTTTTCATCAATTCCTCAATCAAATTGGGAGGAGGTGCAATGTGTGAGCCAACTCCCACATTAACATCTCTAAACTTCCCTGCATTATTTAAAATATCACCCATAAGGATAGAATGAGCCATAAGCAAATCCTCTAAGCTATCAAATCTAAAATTAGATAAATTCTCATAAGCCTTGATTGCTCCTTGCACTTCTGCAAGTTCTTTTGGAGTGCCAAGCACCCTTTTCCCCTCTAAAATTGCTGTAATTTTTTCTGCCCCAATATGATTTCCCTCAATCGCCAAAGTCCCTGCTAGAGTTTTGATTTTATTCTCTTTGCGAAGCTTAAGTGAGGGTTTGTGCGAAGATTTTAGTTCAAGTTTTGTAAGCTCTTGGGCAATCAGAGTGGAGAGAGTAAGAATCTTTGAGGTGATTGTGTATGGAGGGACTTTCATCACTTTTTGCCTTTGTTTTTGACTTGATTCTATCACAAAAACTCAAAAATAAAATATTAAGACATAAAATGTCCAATAAGTTTGATTACACTTCTTTTCATATTTAAAAACAAGGAGTGAAAATGCGACGACATCATAGAAGAGTAGAAAGTTTTTTGTGTGAGACTGAAGTGCAAGATAGGCTTAAGTTTTGGATTCTAAAAATTCTTTTGGAATTAGATGGGTTGAGAAGATTTTGTGATATTGATGGGTATATTTCTAATCACACGATACTTCATTTCTTGGATTTAGAGGGGGTTGAGAGTTCTGGGCGTGGAGTCAATCCTCAAGAGTTGCTTAGAGCTTTGAGAGAGAAATATCAGAAAATGCAAGATTTAAAGATTGGCGGGAACAAGGCTTTGGAGGACAATCTAGCCAAACTCAAAAGCTTTTTTCATCTCTCAAAAAATGAGGTTAAAATCCTAGAGTTTTTGCTTTGTTTAAAGCAATATAAGATTTTAGATGAAGCAATGGATTTGTTGCCAAGAGAGCAAAATCTACCCAATCTCATTACAAATTTCTCACGCTTGTTAGAAATCTCTAGAAGTGAGGTTGAAACGATATTTTCTCCTAGATCTACCTTATGCAAAACTGCCATAATTGAAATAGATCGCTATGGAGAGATTGAAATTAGCGACAAACGCTTTGTCTTCAAAATGTTTGGAAAAATCTCAAAGATTGAAGAGCTTTTTGAGGCGATCATCAAACCTTGCTCCAAAAGTGAGCTTACCCTCAAAGACTACAATCATATTCAAGAAGATGTGAGCAATATCTATAATTATCTTAAAAATGCTTTAAGTAAAAAGATTGAGGGAGTTAATATCTTGCTCTATGGCAAGGCAGGGACAGGGAAAACCGAGCTTGTCAAGACCCTTGCTCAAACTCTCAAAGCCTCACTTTATGAGGTGAGTTATACCGATGAAGATGGGGATTTTATCGAGGGAAGATCAAGGATGGGAGCTTATAGAATCGCCCAAAATCTCCTTAGAGGCAAAAAACTTTTGATGTATGATGAGGCAGAAGATATTTTCTATGGCGATGAGAGATTTTTGCAAAAAGGCAAGGCGTGGATCAATCGCTCACTAGAGTGCAATAAGATTCCTACTTTTTGGATTACCAATAAGATTTCCAAAATCGATGAAGCGATTATTAGAAGATTTGATTATATTCTTGAATTGCCTATCCCTCCTAAGAGCAAAAGAAAAGAATTGCTTCAAAAATATTGCTCTAAACTCATTGATAGAAATATAATAGAAGATATTTCTTTCAATGAAAAAATCTCTCCTGCTTTGGTGCAAAGAGCAAGTAGGCTTGTAGAGATTTCAAATACAAAAAACAGCTCAAAGCTTTTTGCTAAATACATTGATAACTCACTTCAAGCAATGGGATATAAGAGAGAAAAAATATCCTCAAATCTCCCTCAAAGCTATGATTTAAGGTTTATCAATGCCGATATTGACGCAAACTCAATCCTCAAGGGATTGCATCAAAACCCTAATGCAAGGATTTGCCTCTATGGCGTAGCAGGAAGTGGAAAAAGTGCCTATGGACGCTATTTGGCTCAGAGTCTAAACCTACCTTGCATTCTCAAAAAGGGAAGTGATTTGCTAGATAAATATGTGGGTGGCACAGAGCAAAATATCGCCCAAGCCTTTGAGGAAGCTAAAGCAAACAATGCAGTTTTAATCTTTGATGAAGTGGATAGTTTCTTGCAAGATAGAAGTGGGGCAGTGAGGAATTGGGAGATAACGCAAGTCAATGAAATGCTTGTTCAAATGGAAAGTTTTGATGGGATATTTATCGCTACAACCAATCTCATCAACAACCTTGACAAGGCCTCTTTGAGGAGATTTGATCTCAAAGCAGAATTCAAATATCTCAAAAGTTCTCAAGTTTGGGGATTGTTTTCTAAAGAGTGTGAGATTTTGGGCTTAAAAGTGGATAAAAGTCTCAAAGAAAAAGTAGAAGCTCTTTCAAACATTTCAGCAGGAGATTTTGCTACAATCACACGCCAAGCGAGATTTTCACCCATCATTGATGGTTTGGATTTTTATCAAAGACTTCTTAAAAAAGCAAAAATCAAAAATCAAGAAGAGAGCAAAACCATAGGCTTTGCTTCAAATTTCTAAGAAAGGAATCAAAATGTTCTCAAAATCACTTTATACACGCGGATTGCAATGTCCCAAATCTCTATGGCTTAAAAAACGCAAACCAAGTGTTATCACACCTCCAGATAGCTCAAGAGAGGCGATTTTTAGCAATGGTGATGATGTGGGGAGCTTGGCTCACGCACTTTTCCCCAATGGCAAAGAGATTGTGTTTGAGGGAAGTAGTTTTGATGAGAAAATCAAGCAGAGTAAAGAGTGGATAGAGCAGGGGAAGAGCGTGATTTATGAGGCAACTTTTAAATATGATGATGTGCTTGTAATGGTGGATATTTTGGTCTTCAAAGAGGGCAGGGCTCATATTTATGAGGTTAAAAGCTCCACTTCAGTCAAAGAAATTTATAAAAATGATGTAGCTATACAATATTATGTCCTCAATGGGCTTGGCTATGAGATAGGCAGTGCCAATGTGGTGCATATCAATAGTGATTATGTGCGTGGGGAGAGTTTGGAGCTAGAGAAGTTTTTTGCCATAGAAGATATAAGTGAGATTGTTAAAGAAAAGCAAAAAGATATTCCCTCAAGATTGCAAGATTTTAGAGAAATGCTAAAGGGCGAAGAGCCAAATGTGGAGATAGGAATGCATTGTCTCAACCCCTATGAGTGTGATGCGTGTGAGTATTGTTGGGAGGAGCAAAGGGGGATTCCAAGTTATAGCGTTTTTGATATTGCAAAGCTTAAATGGGAAAAACGATTTGAGCTTTATCACTCAGGGATAACCAAACTTGAAGAAATAGAGGATTTGTCTCCTTTTAATGAGGGGCAAAAGCTACAAATTCTCTCAGAGAAAAATCCTCAGATTGTCATCAAAAAAGACAAAATCCAATCCTTTCTCTCTACTCTTAAATACCCAATCTATCATCTTGATTTTGAAACCTTTCAGCAAAGCATTCCCCAATGGAAGGGCATTTCTCCCTATGAGCAAATCCCTTTTCAGTATTCTTTGCATATTGATTATGGCGATGGTAGGCTGGAGCATAGGGAGTTTTTGGCTCAAGAGGGGAGCGATCCAAGAGAAGAGTTAGTTAAATCTTTATTGCAAGATATTCCTCAAAATGCAATGCTAATGGCTTATAATGCAAGTTTTGAGAGAGGGGTGATTCACAAGCTCTCTAGGGCTTTTGGGAAGTATTCCCAAGAGCTAAAAAACCTTGCTTCAAATATTGTCGATTTGATGACTCCTTTTGCTGACAAAGATTGCTATCACCCTGCAATGAAGGGGAGCTATTCGATCAAAAAGGTTCTTCCTGCCCTTGTCCCTGAAATGCAAAATGCTTATAAGGATTTGGAGCTTATCCACGATGGGGGAGAGGCGATGAGTGCGTATGCTTCGCTTCATCTACTGCCTCAAAAGGAGCGAGAAGCATATAGAGAAGCACTACTGAAGTATTGCTACCTTGATACTTTGGCGATGGTAAAAGTATTGGAGAAGTTAAAAGAAGCGATAGAAAAATAAAAATAAAAAATAAGAGTTGTATGAGTTTTGCTAGAATTAGAGCTTCTTAAAACTAAGGAGATGATATGAATGAGTCTCAATGGATATGGAAAGATGGTGATTTGGTTGCTTGGAAAGATGCTACAACGCATGTACTAAGTCATACTTTGCATTATGGAAACTCTGTGTTTGAGGGTGTGAGAGCCTATCCGACAAAGAGGGGATTGGCAATTTTTAGGCTTGAAGCTCATACAAAAAGATTGCTTGATTCTGCCAAAATTGTTGCGATTGATTGTCCTTTTGGCTATGAGGAGTTATGCAAGGCTCAGATAGATATTCTTAGAGCCAATGCTTTTAGTGGCAAGGAGAGTGTCTATCTTCGCCCATTGATTTATCTAGGTTATGGAAGTATGGGGATTGCTCATTGGAATGCCCCTGTGCATACGATCGTGGCGTGTTGGGAGTGGGGCAATTATTTGGGAGAAGAAAGTTTGAGCAAAGGAATCAAAGTCAAAACTAGCTCTTTTAGACGCAATTCAGCTAACTCTTCTCTCTCCAAAGCCAAAGTAGCAGCTAATTATCTCAACTCTCAAATGGCAAGGTATGAGGCTCACAAATGTGGATTTCAAGAATGCTTATTGCTAGATGAGAATGGAATGGTGGCTGAGGGGAGTGGGGAGTGCGTGTTTATCGTCAAAGATAAGACTTTGATTACCCCACCTTGGGATAACACTCTCAAATCAATCACTCAAGAGAGTGTCATTGCTTTAGCTAGAATTGAGGGGATTGAAGTAGTGCAACGCCATATTACACGAGATGAAGTGTATAGTGCTGATGAAGCATTTTTTGTGGGAACTGCTGCTGAGATTGTGCCAATCAATGAGCTAGATTTCCGAAAAATTGGGGAGAGCAAACCCCTCACACATTTCTTACAAGAGAAATTTTTCTCTATGGTAAGAGGCGAAGATGAACGCTTTTGTGATTATCTAACTTATATTAAGGAGTAAAAATGCCAATTGATTTAAATGAACACTTAAGGAAGAAAAATCTAGGAGGAGATGAGGGGAGAAGCCCTCAACCAAAGAAGGAAAACAGCCCTCAAATAAGTGGTTTTGGTGGGAAGAAGCTTGTAGGATTGATTGTCGCAGGAGTGCTTTTGCTCTTGCTTATTGTTATGCGTCCTTTTGTGGTAATCAACTCAGGAGAAGTGGGGATTAAGGTTACAGCAGGAAAGTATGATAATACTCCATTGCAACCAGGATTTCACTTCTTTGTCCCAATCTTGCAAGATGTGATTGTAGTAGATACGCGAGTAAGGATCATCAACTTCTCACGCACCGAAGATATGGGAGTAGTGGGGAGAAATCAAGGGATTATCCGAAATGATGCGATTTCTGTAATGGATTCAAGAGGGCTTTCAGTCTCTATTGAGCTTACCGTTCAATACTCTCTCAACCCCTCTCAAGTCCCTCAAACTATCGCTACTTATGGGCTTTCTTGGGAGCAAAAGATTATCAATCCTGTGGTGCGTGATGTAGTGCGAAGCGTGGTAGGACGCTATCCAGCTGAAGAGCTTCCAATCAAGCGAAATGAAATTGCTCAACTCATTAGCACCAATATTCAAGATGAAATCTCAAGGCTTCCAAACTCCCCTGTCAAGCTTGATTCAGTCCAGCTTAGAGAGATTGTTTTGCCTACAAATATCAGAGAGCAGATTGAAAAAGTGCAAATCGCACGACAAGAATCTGAGCGAGTGAGATATGAAGTGGATAAAGCCAAGCAAGAAGCTGAGAAAGTCGCTGCACTTGCTAGAGGAGAGGCAGAGGCAAATCGTGTGAAGGCTCAAGGTGTAGCAGATGCAATTTTGATCGAGGCAAATGCTCAAAGCAAGGCAAACAAGACAATTGCTGATAGTTTGACAAATCGACTTTTGGAATTACGACAGATTGAGGTGCAAGGCAAATTCAATGAAGCTCTCAAAGTCAATAAAGATGCTCAAATTTTCCTTACCCCCAATGGTGTAGTTCCAAACCTTTGGGTAGATTCAAAAAGTCGCCAAAAATCAATGAGTGCAGGTAACTAAGTGCATTTCATCGAAATAATTAGAGAATACATATTTTTGGCTAAGGATTTTTTCCTTAGCATTCTCTCTATCCTCACACCTTTTGATTTCTTGATTTTTTTGATTTGCTTTATAGTTTTTGTCTGTTTGTATATGATAGGGTGCTTACTTGCAAGAGTGAGGTTTTTTATCCCTCAATTCTTTAAACTCCTAGCTTTTTTGGTATTTTTTGCAACTCCTGTGGGGATGTATTATGTTTCCCAAGAGTTTTTTTATAAAACTCAAGTAAATTATCGTATGAACAAATCTTTAGAATATGCTCCTGCGTATTTTGTCGATGCAGATGTTAAGAATATAGGCAAAAGAGAGATTGGCAAGTGTGTTTATGTCCTCAATGCGATTCGCAATCCTATCTATCCCAAAAATAAGATTTTAAACTTCTTTTCTTCACTTCACACTTATCGCTATGAGTTTGACACTTCTTTAAAAGCTGGGCAAACCCAAAACTTTAAAACCACTTTTAATGATTTTGATTACAAACACTATGAGAGCAAAGTATTTTGCTTTGGAAAAAAAGATTAATTTAACTCAAAAAGTGTGATTTCACACTCACTTCCCAATCTCATCGGAATCCCCCAAAACGCTGTGCCTTGATTGATATAAATATAGCTATCTTTTTCTTGATAAAGCCCTTTGACAAAAGGTTGCTCAATCTTGACAAGGAAGTTAAAAGGAAAGATTTGTCCTCCGTGCGTATGCCCACTAAGGATGAGAGAAAAAGGCGAGGGAGAGGGCAAAAACTCAATCACTTTGGGTTGATGAGAGAGCAAAATACTTGGCAGAGAGGGATTTAACTCTTTGATTGTTTTCTCCAAATCAGGATAGATGAAATGCTTGTTTGGAAAGTTTTTTTGATATTTTTTGGCATTAAAGTCAGCAACCCCTGCAAGATTGAGAATAGGCTTTGAATCCACCTCTAAGACAAAGTTTTCATTGACTAGAGTTTTTATCCCCATCTTTTGGATTTCTTTTAAGATATTGTCTGTATCATAAAAATATTCGTGATTCCCTAGAGCATAAAATACCCCATATTTTGCTTTGAGTTGGCTTAGGAGATGGATTTGAGGAAGCACTTTTTGACTTGGAGCATCAATGATATCTCCTGTAAGCAAGATCAAATCAGGCTTGAGTGCGTTGCTTTGGGCGATGATTTTTTCAAGTTTTTTGCTTGTCAGATAGCTTCCACCAATATGCAAATCACTCAGTTGCAAGACTCTTAGGGGGGTGGAAAGATTGTTGAGGTGGAGATTTTGAGTGTAGATTTTGGGGGGTTGCAAGGCTTGAAAGAGAGCAAAAACAATGCTCACACACGCCAAAAGACTTAAACCTATCGCCCAAAGCCTTTGAAACTCCAAAGCATTGGGCAAAAAGAACTTGCAAATCCCAAAGACAAGCCAAGAGATAAGAGAATAACTAAAGAAAATAAAAAGTATCCCCAAAGCTAGGGAAAAATTTTGCGTGAAAGAGTTGGCATTGTGGATAAAAATAATATAGGCAATCGAGCAAAGGGAGAGCAAAGAAGAGAGGGATAGAGCAACCCATTTGTATGAGATTCCAAAAGCTGGTCGCAAAAGCCCAAAATACACAGAAACTTGCATCAAACACCCCAAAACTATCACAATAAGCATTTTCTCTAAACTCATAAATAATCCTTAAATCAAAAATATTGCGTAATGTAGCAAAAAATAGATTTTTTGTGTATAGAGTTTTATCTATACTTGTTATGATTTGGGATAAAAGGAGTTTTTGATGAGAAATATAATTTTGTTTTGGCTGATAAGTTTTGTGTTTGCAAATAGCACCCTCAATGCTTTAGAGCAAGGAAAAAGCTCTTATGAGAGAGGGGATTTTAAGAGTGCGTTTGAGCTTTTTGAGAAGTCTTGCAATGAGGGGAATGCAAAGGCGTGTTTCAATCTTGCAGTAATGTATGATAAGGGTGAAGGGGTGAAAAAGAGCAAACCCAAAGCAATGCAATACTTTCAAAAAGCGTGTGATAATGGAGAGATGCAAGTGTGTGTGCTTTTGGGCGTGATATATGAGGATTTGGGGAGATAGCAATGAAAATCCTATTTTCCCCCTCTGAGGGCAAGATTTTCCCTAGCCAAAGGGGAGTGATGAGTGAGAGAGTGGAGGGGATTTATCAGAGATATTTTGAGTTTATCTCTAGTGCAAGTGAGGGGGAGATTGCCAAAGCGATGGGGTATTCTAAGCTCTCAGAAGTCGCCCAAGCCCTAAGCCATATCACCCAAGAGCCAAAGCTAGGCAAAGCCATAGAGCTATATAGTGGAGTGGCTTATGATGCACTAGATTTCCCCTCACTCCCTCAAGACTCCAAGCAATGGCTAAGCAAAAACACCCTAATCTTTAGCAATCTTTTTGGAGCAGTGAGTGCAGAGGAGTTGTTGCCATTTTACAAGCTTAAGCAAGGAGAGGGGTTTGCCTCCTTTAGCACAAAAGAAGTCTATCAAAAGCAAGAGAGTGAGATTGATGAGAGTTTGGAGGGGGAGTTTGTGCTAGATTTGAGGGCAGAGTTTTACAAAAAACTCTATATGCCAAAATCTCATCACTACTCAATGGAGTTTTACAAAAATGGCAAAAAAGTTAGTCATTTTGGGAAATACTATCGTGGGATTGTGCTAAGAGAGTTGGCACTAAATAGGGGTTTTGAGGGGATTGAAGAGAGGGTGAGAGAGTATGGAATCCAAAGTGAGGGGATCAAAAATTCAAAAAATTGCACCACTTTAACTTTTTGTATCCTCTAAGGTTTGATAGAATTGTGTTTTTATGAAATCTAAGGGAAGAGAATGAAAAGCATAAAAATCACCGAAAATTCACTAAGAGATGGAGTGCAATCCCTCCTAGCCACGCGTGTAAGCACACAAGATATGCTAGAGGTTGCTAAGATTTTTGAAAGTATCGGATTTCATAGCGTTGAGGTGTGGGGTGGGGCGACTTATGATGCGTGTTTGAGATACCTCAATGAAGATCCATTTGAGCGATTGAGGGTTTTCAAAGAGATTTTTAAAACCACTCCACTTCAAATGCTCCTTAGAGGACAAAACCTTGTGGGTTATCGCCATTATGCTGATGATGTGCTAAAGGAGTTTATCGCTCTAAGCACTCAAGGAGGAATCAATATTTTTAGAATCTTTGATGCCCTCAATGATAGCTCAAACCTCAAACTTAGTATTGAAGAAGTGAGGAAAAATGGGGCAGAGGCTCAAGGAGCGATATGCTACACGACTTCTCCTGTGCATCAGTTGGGCTTTTTTGTCTCCTATGCCAAAGAGTTAGTTTCTATGGGTTGCCAAAGTCTAGCTATCAAAGATATGGCAGGGCTTTTGCGTCCATATGAAGCCTATGAGTTAGTCAAAGCAATCAAAGAAGAGCTAGGAGTGCCTTTGAGTGTGCATATCCACGCTACCACAGGCTTTGCCTTTGGCTCTATGCTCAAAGCGATAGAAGCAGGAGCTGATGTGCTAGATTTAAGCAACTCAGCCCTAAGTGGTGGGACTTCTCATCCCTGCACTCAAGCAATGGTAGCTACACTTCAAGGCACTCAATGGGATACAGGACTAAGCCTAGAGCCAATGGAAGTAGCCTCAAAGCTTTTAAGAGAGGTGAGGGAGAAATACTCAGAGTTTGAATCGCGCTACAATTTTGTTGATACAGAAATCTTGCTTTCTCAAATCCCAGGGGGAATGATCTCAAACCTTGCTTCTCAGCTCAAAGAACAAAACGCACTAGATAAAATGCAAGAGGTGGCTAGAGAGATAATTGAAGTGAGAAAAGACTTTGGCTATATCCCTCTAGTTACGCCCACTAGCCAAATTGTAGGGACTCAAGCAGTGCTAAATGTATTGCAAAACGAAAGGTATAAAACCCTCACCACAGAATCAAAAAATCTCATTTTGGGACTTTATGGCAAAACCCCTGCACCCATTTGTGAAAATCTTAGACAAAAGCTCTCGCACCAAGAAGCACCCCAAAAACCACAAAATGAGCTAGAGAAGGCAAGAGAGGAGAGCAAAGACTTTGCCAAAACCCCCACAGATATCATCTCTTATGCCCTCTTTGGCGATGTGGCAAAGGCATTCCTCAAAGGCGAGGCAAAATCTCAAATCAAAACTGAAAGTAAAAAAGATTTAGGAAATTTCTTTGATGCAGAGATTTTGGGGCAAAATTACAAAGTTGAAATTTTAGAAATCTCTCAAGAGAGTGTGAGGGTAAAAATCGATGATGAAGAAAGAGAGGTTAAAATCTCTTGCTCCACACAAGAGGGAAGCTCACAAGTCCTAGAAAATGCGATTTACTCTCCAATGAGTGGAGTGCTAAGCAAAGTGTTTGTCTCAATCGGACAAAGTATCAAAAAGGGAGATGTGCTAGGGGTTGTGGAAGCGATGAAGATGGAAAATGAAATCCTAAGCGATCGTGATGGCGTGATTGAAGAGGTTTGTGTGGAGTGCAGAGAAGGGGTAAGCCCAAAAACAATTTTATTTTTATTGAAGTAGGAGAAAGTATGGCAATTAGTATTTTATTTGGTGGCAAGAGTTATGAGCATGAGATCAGTATCGTAAGTGCGATTTCTCTTGGCAAGATTATGAAAATAGAGCATTTTATTTTCTTGGATTGCGAACATCAGTTTTATCTTATCCCTCAAGAAAAGATGAAATCTAGCACATTTAGTTCAGGAGAATACAAGCAGTGCAAAAAACTAACAATCAAAGGAAGAGATTTTTATCATTCAAGTTTTTTGGGTGATAAGGCTTTGGGTGTGAGAAAGCTTTTGAGCGTGATTCATGGTGGAGATGGAGAAGATGGGATTATTTCTTCAATGCTAGAGTTTTACTCAATCCCTTTTATTGCTCCACGCACTAAGGCTTGTGTGGTGAGTTTTGATAAGCACCTCACAAAGCTTTATGCCAAAGATAGGGGGGTAGAGGTTTTGCCTTTTGAGCTTTTTGAGATTGCAAATCCTCCCAAAAGTTTGGGTAAATATCCTAGCATTATCAAGCCCTTAAGACTTGGAAGTTCTATTGGTGTGAGCGTGATAGAGAGTGAAAATGATTTGGCTTACGCACTTGATGAGGCATTTGAGTATGATGAGTGCATTCTTGTAGAGCCATTTATCTCAGGGGTAAAAGAATACAACCTTGCAGGTTATCGCAATTTAGAGGGAGATTTTGTCTTCTCTATCGTTGAAGAGCCTAAAAAAAGCGATTTTTTAAACTTTGAAAACAAATATTTGGATTTTTCACGCACAGAGCAAGTTTGCAAAGCCCAAATCAGCCAAGAGCTAGAAAATGCACTAAGAGAAGCGTTTGTCAAGCTTTATAAAAATTGCTTTGAGGGAGCGATTATCCGATGTGATTTCTTTGTGATTGAAGACAGGGTCTATCTCAATGAGATTAACCCAATCCCAGGTTCAATGGCAAACTATCTCTTCCCTGATTTCTCTAAAGCCATAGAGGAAGTGATGATGCCAAGCCCAAGAATGATCAATATAGATTATCGCTATATTGGAAAAATCCAAAGAGCCAAAGGAAAAGCATAACTTGGCAAAAAAATTTTTAAAATACAAAGGGAAAAATTTTGAGATTGCCTATGAGATATTGGGTAATCAAACAAAAGAATATATTTTATTTTTGCACGGATGGGGGAGTAACAAAGAGATAATGAAAGGCTCTTTTGGAGGGAGATTTGAGGGATTTACTCATCTCTATGTCGATCTCCCTGGTTTTGGGAAAAGCTCCAATACTGAAGTGATTGATACACAAGATTATGCTCAAATCCTCTCAATTTTCTTGCAAGAGCTAGGAGTTACCCCTAGCGTGGTGTTTGGACATAGTTTTGGGGGGAAAGTGGCAACTTTGCTTAATCCCAAAGAATTGGTCTTGCTAAGTAGTGCAGGAATTGTATGTCCTAAGCCCTTAAGTGTGAGAATCAAGATTATCTGTGCTAAGATTTTCAAAAAATTTAAAATCTCAAGCTCAATGCTAAGAAGTCAAGATGTCAATGGAATGAGTGAGGTGATGTATGAGGTGTTTAAGAGAGTTGTAGATGAGGATTTTTCCTCTCATTTTTCTTCTTGCACTTCAAAGGCCTTGCTGTTTTGGGGCAAAGAGGATACTGCCACACCTCTAAGCAGTGGAGAGAAAATCGCTTCACTGCTTAAAGATAGCAAACTCTATGCAATGGAGGGCGATCACTTCTTTTTCATCAAGAGAAGCAAAGAGATTGAGGAAAGATTTTTGGAGTGGAGAGAATGATAGAGAATAAAATGTTGCTTGATGGATTGAATATCGCTTTTTTGCTGACTTTGGGCTACTATCTTGCAACAAATCTACAATGGTATAATTACAGTATCTTTAGAGTGCTTACCAAGCACCACAAATGGCGTTGGCATTTACTCTATTTTGTTTTGCCTATCACACTTTTTATCTTGCTCAATGCCTTAGAATGGGGGAATATTTTTTATTTCTACTTTTTATTTGCCTACATTCCCTCGCTCTTTTTTTGGGCAAAGAAGCTAGACAAACGCCTCAAATGGACAGGGCGAGTCTATCGCTTTTTTGGGATTTATCTGCTTTTTATTCTCTCTGATATGGGGTTGCAAATCGCTTATGGAGATAACTATTTTTCTTATTTTGTGGCTTTGGCTTTCTCTGTGGTGGTTTCTAATCTCTTTGAATATTTTCTTCTCAATCGCTACAAAAAAATCGCCACTGAAAAAATCGCTTCAATGTCGCATTGCAAAATCATTCTTATCACTGCAAGTTATGGCAAAACAAGTATCAAAAACTATCTAACCCAAATTCTCAAAACTCGCTATATGGTGCATTCTACCCCTAGAAGTGTCAATACTTTGGTAGGAATCATTGCTGATATCAATACCGAGCTTGATGTGAGAAATGAGTTTTATGTGGTGGAGGCTGGGGCTAGACAAAAGGGTGATATAGCTCAAATCACTCAATTTCTCAACCCCCAATATGTCATCATCGGCAAACTTGGAGAACAGCACCTAGAGTATTTCAAAAGCTTTGAGAATATTGTAGAAACCAAATACGAAGCCTTGCAAAGCAATCGCTTAAGATATGCATTCACAGAATCAAGCAATCCTATCCCCCAATACGCACAAAACAAAGTCCAAAAAGCCCCTCAAGGGATTAGAAATGTAGTCGCAACGCTAAAAGGCACAAGTTTTGAGCTAGAGATTGATGGGAATTGGCATACTTTCCAAACCCCTGTGCTTGGCACATTTAATGCCTACAATATCGCCCTAGCAATCCTTATGGCAAAGAGAGTGGGGCTAAGTTTGGCTGAGATTAGTGCAAAAGTAAAAAAACTCAATGGTGTAGAACATCGATTGCACCGAAGTGATGTCAATAGCAGAGTGATTTTAGATGATAGCTTCAATGGTAATCTTGAGGGAATGAAAGAGGCGATTAGAATCTCCTCAGAGCATCAAGGACGCAAAATTATCGTAACCCCTGGTATTGTAGAAAGCACAGAAGAGGCAAATATCGAACTTGCCAAAGCCATAGATGAAGTCTTTGAAATCGCTATCATCACAGGAGAGCTAAACTCCAAAATCCTCTCAGACAATATCCACAAAAGCAAAAAAATCCTTCTCAAAGAGAAAGGAATGCTAGAGAATACTCTTAAGGCTTCAGTTAAAGATGGAGATCTAATCCTCTTTGCCAATGACGCCCCAAGCTATATCTAGGAGGGAAAATGCAACACCTTTATTCTCCTTGGAGAAGTGCATACTTGCAAGAGAAAAAACAAGATTGTGAATGTATCTTCTGTCATCTCTCTAGTGTTGAGGTGGGGCAAGAGTGGGTGTTTTACAAAGATGAGATTTGCTATGGTGTGATGAATGCTTATCCTTATAATCCTGCTCATTTTATGATTATCCCTCATAAGCACATTGATTCTCCTCATCTCTTAAGCGAGAGCGAATGGCTTCATCTCTCAGGCAAGGTTTTATGTGGAATTGAAATGCTCTATGAGTTTGGAGCAGAGGGGATCAATACAGGAATCAATATCAAACAAGCAGGGGGAGCAGGGATACCCAATCATCTGCATTGGCATTTAGTTCCAAGATTTCAAAGAGATACCAATTTTATGACTTCAATTGCTGAGGGTCGCATTTATGGGTGTGATTTTGAAGAAATTTTCAATACAATACAAGAACTTTCACGCAAATATTTCTAAGGAGGAAAGATGAGAAAGATAGTTTTTGGTTTTTTCTTGATTTTTGGTGTGCTTTTTGGTGCTGATGATCGTTGGAATGCCTATCTTTTTAGCGATGATTACACAGCAGTGAGAAAAGGAATCAGTATGGGGGCAGATCTCAATGTGCGATGGAGGGGAATGACACCCCTTTATAATGCGTGTAGAAGTGGGTGGGGCGATGTGGTGGAGTTGATGATAAAAAAGGGAGCTGATGTAGATGCAGAGAGCTATGGGGAAACTCCACTTCTCAAAGTTGCAGGTAGAAAAGTCAATGATGTCAATCTTGCAAGGATTCTTATCAACAACGATGCTGATGTCAATGCCAAAGATGCAAATGGCAATACACCTCTTTATCTTGCAATCCTCAATAAAAATTCTGCGATGATTAAGCTTTTGCTTGATAATGGGGCAGATATGTATATCAAAAATAAGCGAGGAGATACCCCTGCACGCTATATCCTCTCTCAAAAATCAATGCCCTCAGTAAGCTTTGATAGTCCTGATTTGATTATCTCAGCTCAATCATTTTTGCTTGGTAAAAGTGTTGTAAGCATTGGAGTAGCCAATAAGACAAAGAAATTTATGAAAGTGACTCAAATTGCAGTGTATTTCAATGGAGATTTAGTCGGAGAGCTTTCAGTGGAGAAAAATATCGCTCCAAACTCAAAAGTCCCCAATATTGGGACAATCAAGCTTCCTACTTCAATCTATCAATCTTTCAAAATCGAAAACAATGGAAAAAGCACGATTACTTATGGACTTGCCATTGAGTATATGATTGATGGCTCTGCAAAGAGCTATGATAATGAAAAGCCTGTGCAACTAAACCTTTGGTAGCACTTGGGCTAGAAGTGAGGTTTTGGGATTACTAAGCTCAAAAACCTCTCCCTCTCTCAATTCTTCAAGCTGTTTAATCTCCCCATTTTGTGTGATTTGTGCGTAGCCATTTTGGCATTTGCTTTGTGGATTTTGGAGTTTGTAAATCTCTTGGAGATTATCCAGAAGTTTTTCAAAGTGGCTAAGGGGATTGAGATTTTTGAGCATCAAAGGGAGAGTGAGTGAGCTTTGTTTGTGTTGCAAAATTAAAGAGAGCTTGATATGAAGCATTTTTCTTAAATCCTCAAGCTGTTTGCTTTGAGTATTGAGTTTGCCCTCAAATGAGGCAAGTTGATATTTTTCACTCAAAAATTCCAAGAGCTGTTTTTTGCCTTTGAGATGATAGAGAAAAGTTTGAGAGAGTGCTTCTCTTAAATCTTGGAGTCTATAAAGCCACTCTACTTGATCGGGCAATGCCATTTCCATACTTGCTGAAGGTGTAGGGGCTCTCAAATCAGCCACAAAATCACTAATAAGCACATCGCTCTCATGCCCTATGGCTGAGATGATGGGGGTTTTGGCTTGATAGATAGCATTAGCGACTATTTCTTCATTGAATGCCCACAAATCCTCTTTGTTCCCACCTCCACGAGCCAGAATGATCAAATCCACCCCCAAACTATCAGCATAAGCGATATTTTGAGCGATAGATTCTTTGGCATTCTCCCCTTGCACCAAAGTATTGATGACTTTGAGTTTGCTAAGCTTCCAGCGTTTGGAAGCCACTCTTAGCATATCTTGCAGAGCTGCCCCTGTGCTAGAGGTAACTAGAGCGATTGTTTTGGGAAAGGGTGGGAGTGGAGCATTTTTGCCAAAATATCCTTTGGATTCTAGCTTTCTTTTCAACTCCTCATAGGCTTGGAACAAATCTCCCATAGAGCTAGAGATGAGTTTTTTACATAAGATTTGATAATCCCCTCTAGGAGGATAGACACTTAGCCCACCAAGAACGATGATTTTTTGCCCATTTTGAGGTTTGAAGTCCAAAAATTGTGCATTGCCTCTAAAAAGCACACATTTTATTGAGCTTTGAGCATCTTTGAGTGTGAAATAAATATGCCCACTTGTGTGAATCACAAGATTGCTAATCTCCCCCTCCACATACACAGAAAGAAAGGTTTCTTCCAAAATCCCTTTGATTTGAAGGTTGAGTTCATTGACACTTAGAGGCTTTTGCATTACTCTAAAAACTTTGCAATTTTCTCAAATCCTCTCTTTAGCACTTCAAGAGAGGTGGCAAAGCTCATTCTCACATATCCATCAACACCAAAAGCCACACCCGGCACAAGTGCGACACCTTGCTCTTCTAATAGGGCTTTGCAGAAGCTCATACTATCTCCACCAAATCTTTTGGCTTCTTGAATATTGATAAAGAGATAGAACGCTCCATCAGGGAGATTGAGGCTTAGTCCTTGAATAGAAGAGCATTGAGAGTAGGCAAAATCTCTTCTTTCTCTAAACTTCTCTCTCATCATCGCAATCTCCCTCTCAAGTGCAGGGGAGAGGGCAGTGATTGAAGCCATTTGAGTGAAAGAGTTGATATTGCTTGTGCTATTGCCTTGAAGATTATCAATAGCTTTAATAAGAGTCTTGTCTTTACTTGCTAGATAGCCCATTCTCCAGCCTGTCATTGCTGTGGATTTGCTTAAGCCATTGATTGTAATGGTGCGAGAGAGCAAGTCATCTGAGAGTGAAGCCAAAGAAGTAAAACCCTCGCTATAAGTAAGCTTCTCATAAATCTCATCACTGATAACCCACACATTGCTTCCCCTTAGCACTTCCCCTAGTGCTTCTAACTCCTCTTTGCTATAGAGTGAGCCTGTGGGGTTGCTTGGAGAGTTGAGGATAAGGAGCTTGGTGTGAGGGGTAAGTGCATTTTTGAGCTGTTGGGGTGTGATTTTGAAGTTGTTTTCTTGAGTGGTGGGGAGGAAAATAGGCGTGGCTTGATTGTATTTTGCAATTTCAGGATAGCTTACCCAATAAGGTGAGGGAATCAGCACTTCATCTCCTGCATTTAGCACAGCCCCAAAAGCATTGAAAAGCGAATGCTTAGCCCCATTGCTGACAATGATTTCACTAGGAGAGTAGGAGAGGGAGTTATCCCTTAGTAGCTTTTGGCAAATCGCACTCTTTAGCTCTGCAATCCCACTGACTGCTGTATATTTGCTAAATCCCTCATTGATGGCCTTAATCGCACTCTCCTTGATAGCTTGTGGTGTGTCAAAGTCAGGTTCTCCTGTGGAGAGATTGATAATCTCTTTGCCTTCTTTTTTGAGACTTTGAGCCAAAGCACTGATAGCGAGAGTGTTGGATTCTTCAAGTGTGAGGATTTTATTTGAGTATAGCATTTGCTTTTCCTTATTTTAGTGTTTGCTAGATTATAGCTAAAACAAGGATTAAGTAGATTTGAATCTATGGGGTAAAAATGATAGAGTTAGAAATAGATTTAGGATAAATGGATTAGGCATTGAAAAAAGAAACAGGGCTTTTGTGTTTTGCATTGTTCTATGGGATACTTGAGGCAAAAACTGCAAATCAGTGGTATGAACTCAATCAGAATCCCACGCCTAATCCTACAAATATCAATGTCTTTGAAGATAGCACACTCAATCTCACAATAGATTCTGCTTTCATCAAAAATAGTGGGGCTTATAGTGGAGATATTACAATCAATGGCAATCACAATCTAGTCATCAATGCCAATGTTTTAGCAGTGGATAATGCTCAAGGTTCTGCTTTGCAAAGCACAATTTACAAAAACCACACCAAGGGGAAAACCACAAACATTAGTGGAGATGGGACAATGGCATTGTTTATCTCAGGAACTCAACAAGCCAAGAGTCTTTTTGACGCAGATAGTGGTGGCAATATTCTTATTGATGTTTATACAAGTGTGAGTATTACAAAGAGGCAGTGGCTTTTCTCTGTTTTTCGTGCAGGAGCAAATAGCTCAATTACTTTTGAGAAAGCCCTCAATGTTGATGTATCGAGTGCAGTCGGTAGGCTTACTCCTAGTGGGAGTATAGGGGCTTTAAAACCCATCTTTGATATATCACAAGGCTCAATCTATGTCAATCCCAATCTCAAAAATAATGATATTGTCCTCAAGGGAGACATCTTCTCTTCAGGCACTCTAGTGGCAAATTTCATCACAAGTCGCTCATTGCTTGAAGGCAGGGTGGCTTTGAGGGATAGCTCAAATACAAATTTCAAGTTTGATTCTCAAGCAAGGGCAGTCAATAGCGTATTTGATTTGGCAAATAATTCAGAGATGAGTCTCATTGCAGATAATCAATCCCAAATCAGTGGCATACTTAATCTAGCAGATAGCACAAGAGCAAATCTCACAATCAACAACTCTAGCTTCATTGTAGATATGACTGCTTTGGGCAATTCTCAAAGCACTTCCAACCTCACAGGTGGGACTTGGCGTGGTAATATCATCGCAGATAGCCAAAGCAATCACAGCCTAGAGCTTAATCAAACCTCGCTTTATAATGGGAGAATCGCTCTAGGAGGCAGTGCAGGATATAGACTCAACTCTAGTGCTTCAAGGATTGAGGGAAGTGTGAGTGCAAGTGGAGGGAGTGCATTTGAGACTTCTATCTCTTCTCAAAGCACAGGGAGTTTCAGCCTTTCTTTGATTGAGAATGCCACATCAGGCTTCTCTCTCACACAAAATTCTACCTATGAGGGGAGGATTTCGCTAGGTGGGGCTTCTCAAGCTCAAATCACGATTGATAGTTCCTCAAATTTTTCTTCCCATATTACCCTCTCTTCTACTCCAAGCTTTACCCTTCAGCTTCAAGGAAACTCAACCTCAAAAGCAATCATTGAGCTATCTGCAAACTCATCCCCTACAAAATCCCAAGTCAATCTTGATAACGCGATTTTTTTGGGAAATATTATGCAAGATACAACAGATTATATCCAAATGACAATGGGCAACAATGCCAGTTGGTATATCCAAGCAAGTAGCAAGGTCAATACTTTGACTTTCAATAGTGCTTCAAATGTGGATTTTACAACATCAGGGTTTGACATAACCCAAGCAAGAAGTTTGATAAATATCAATGAGGGTAATCGCCTACTCTTACAAGCCCACACCATCACAGGAAATGGTGGGACTTTTTCTCTGTATGGGATTCTCAATCGCACTGCGTGGGGAGTAGATGCCAAGGGAGGGAAAATTGCCACAGATAAAATCTCTACTACCACCTTGCAAGGCACTCACAATATCAAAATCTTTTGGGATCTCAACAAGCTTGATAAATCATTGCTTCAAACCAATCTCTATGATGAGCATATTGTTGTCGCAGAGCAAACTAGCACTAATGGAGGGGGAGAGTTTGTGGGAGCAAAGAGTAGCTTTGGAGTGTATGAGTATGATACTAAGCTTACAAAGGTAGAGAAAAAAGATGAAAATGATAATGTCGTGGGGTATGAGTGGATTTTGGGGGAATATGTAGAGCCTACTCCTGAACCACCCATAGATCCTGAACCTGAACCTGAACCTGACCCTGAACCCACACCTGAGCCTGAGCCTGAAACTCCCACACCCACGCCCCCTACACCTCCCACAATCACACTCCCCACACCCACGCTCTCCACCCCTGCCAAAGTGATTAACACCCTTTTATCCTCACAATACAAAATTTGGAGTTTTCAAGTCGAAAATCTCCATTCACGCTTAGGGGATTTAAGGAATCTCACCACCCCTACCAATGTATGGAGCAAGATTAAATATGGAATTATGCTAGGAGAGGAGGGGAGCGAGTTTATCTCCTCTAAGCAGATGAATACTACGCTTTCTTTTGGGGCTGATTATAGCTTTTATACCCCCTATGGGAGAAACTTCTTAGGGGGTGGATTTGATGTGAGTTTTTATCAAGATTGGGGTGGAGAGTTTGAGGGGGTTTCCAAAGCTTATGAGGGCAGTGCGATGAGCTTTGGGGTGAGTGTGTATGATACTTTTTTGTTTCACAATGGACTTTATATCGATAGCGTGCTGAAGTATTTTTATGCAAGTAGTGAGTTTGTTATGGGGGTAGAAGAGTTAGTCAATAATGCTCCCAAGCTCTCCACTCACGGCTTCATCGCTTCAGTTGAGGTGGGTAAAAAATTTAGACTTCCTATTTTTACACAAGATTTTCAAAGAGGGTTTTTCTATCTCAAGCCTGAAGTGGGAGTGGCATTGGGGGTGCTATCAGGGCAGAGCGTGGAGTTTAGCCATATTGGAGGGTATGCCCTCAACTCCACTCTCTCTTCTTCCACTCCATTGCAGATGAGGGCAGGTGTGGATTTTGGGAAGCGATTTGATAGCCCTAGAGTGCTTGGAGATATTTTTGCAACTTTTGGGGGAGAATATACAGCATTTAGCAAGGGCAATGTTTTGATTTCAAGCCCTGTCAATGAGGTTACCCTCAATAGCAAAGGATTGTTCAATCTCAAAGTAGGAGTAGGGGGAAATATCATTTTTGAAGATAGAGTCAGAATGTATTTTGAAGCAGATTCTAAGTTTTTGGGATACATTCAACCCGTATTCAATCTCAATGTAGGCGTGAGATTTATCTTTGGTGAGAAGATTACAACCCCTCCAAATCCAAGCTTTGGGGGGAGTGGTGTATCTACAAGAGGAGCAGAGTATATCATCTTGGATTAAAAAGTGCCAAGTGTGAGATTTACAGCCACAGAAAAATAGTCTTTGTATTTCAAAAATTCTTTATCTCCTGATGAGGTAGTGCGATAATAGCCTGTTTGAGTTTCAAGCAAGGGGATTCTCATAATGACATCAAGTGCAAAAGAGCGTCCAAAAATCAGTCTTGCCCCTACATTGACTTTGGCTATAAAATCAGCCATTTTTGTGGATTGATCTTCTAATGCAAGTTTGAAGGAGGAGATTTTAAGTCCTGCACCCACACCTAGAATCAATCCACTTCCAAAAGAGTCGCTATTGTAAGTGTTGAGTAGCAAATCAAGATTGTAAGTAACATCTGCATAGATATTACTCCACATTGAGTTTCCACCAAAATCAAGCTCTAAATTAGCATAATGTTGTAAGCCAAAATATCGATTAAACATCAAAATCTGTCCAAGCTGTGATTGAAGAGAGAAAAACGAGATAGATTCATTGCTCAAAAGACTTGAGCCAAAAATGGCAGAGGGTGTTTGATATTCAGAAAGCACCCCACCAAGTCCAATTCCCCATAAAATCCCTTTTCTATACTCATCTTTGGAAATGATAGTTTCCTCTTGTGTTTGCTCTGATTGTTCTTGAGGTGGAGTTTTGTCTTGGGATTGTGAAATTTTGGAGCTTTCAGGCTCGTGTTTATCGTGTTTTTCTACTTGTTGGGGGGGGGGGAGTAGTTGTATTCTCTTGTGTCATACTTTGAAGTTGTTGCTTCATTTGTGCATTTTGGATTTGGAGTTGCAATCTTTGGTTTTCTTGTTGTAATTCTTCTAATGTCATATCTATTGCAAAAAGATATGAAGAAGCAATCAATGATGAAAAAACGAGTCTTTTCATATTTTTTCCTTTCATTTTGAGATTGATAAGGCAAAGATTATATCACAAAGAGATGGAAATGCAATTAGATGAAGGATAAGTTTTGTATTTTTTAACAATAGAGGAAAAATCCTCTATTGAGTGGGGTTAGAATTGTCCTGCGACAAATCGAACGCTAAAAGCAATTTTGTCTTTGAGTTTTACCTCAGATCCTTGAAGGTATGTAGGTGCATTCACAGAATCCATAATGATTGAGTCTGTAAAGGGAATCTTTGCTACAAAATCCACTCCATATTTACCAAATGTCATTCTCATACCTACATTGGCTCTTCCAACCCAACCATAGCGAGATGGAGCATAATTTCTTGTAACCTCAACATTTCCTGTTTGATAGTTATAAGAGTAATCTCTACTATATTCACCAAAGACAATTTCTGTCCCTCCACCAATACCTGCAAATACACCGATTCCAAATTTTCGTGTATTATAAAAATTCACAATCAAATCAACATTTGCAGTTGCAGTGGCAAGAAGGATACCATCTAAATTACTGCTTGTGCTAGGAATGCCTATTTCAACATCTCCATAGTATTGAATCCCAAAATAGCGATTAAACATTGTGATACCACCACCTTGTGCATCAATAGTAAATAGATTATCACTTGATTTATAAAGTGTTTCGCTTCCAGCAGTCCAATCCCAATTTGTGCTAAGGATTCCAACACCTGCACCAGCAAACCAACCTGTTCGGAAATCATCTCTTGAAGGCTCATTTTTGAGTTTTTCAATCTGTGCCTCAAGAGCTTCTAGCTCCAAATTCAAAACAGCAGTATTGGCATCATCTGCCTTGAGTTGCTCTTCAATAGAGGCCTTTGTTTCCTCAAGTCCTGCAATCTCTTCTTCAAGCTCTGGATCTACTGCAAATACCAAAGCACACGCAAATAAAAAAGCTAATGCTTTTTTCATATTTTTCTCCTTGTAATAAAAATGAAAAATCGCATTCTACCCCCCCCCCCTTAAAAGAAGCTTAAAAATTGAAAAAAATTGAAAATTTTTTTCAATTTTGATATTTTTTTACATTTTGTAACACTTTTTTGAAGAATACAGAGAAGGGTTTTTGAGATTTTGGTTTTTTGAGGAGAGAAGAGTAGGGGGATTACTTCATATCCCTCCACGCTCCACACCCTCTATCATATCCATAGTTGCAAGATTTGAGGAAGTAATCTAGGGCTTTTGCGTGATCATAGGGGATATCTCCTCGCCCAAACTCATAGAGGTATCCTGCGTTATAACACGCTCCTCCACTTTTTTTGGCACATCCTGCCTCAAAAGCTTTGAGGGCTTCATCATAGTCTTGCTCCACGATTTTTCCCTCAAGATAGTAGATTCCCACCTTCCAGCACCACGCCCCATCATCATCAATACATTTCATTTTTGCCTCTTTTAGCTCTAGCTCTTGAGGGCTGAGCTTGACCTCTTCTTCTTGCACAACTACTTCTTTGCCATTTTCATCGATGATGATTTTGGGTTTGGGCTTTGGTTTGGGCTTGGGTTTTTTGGCAGTTACGGGTGGGAGGAGTTGATAGCGAGGGACGGGTTTGCCGTGAGTTGAGGTTACATGGGGATCTTTTTTTTTCTTAGAGGCCTCTATATAGGGGTTTGGGCTTTCAGCTCCAAAAAGCAAGACACTCAAAACCCCCAAAACTAGACAACTCTTTAGCATTGCAACTCTTTGGCTAGGAATGCTCCTGTATAGCTTCCACTTTTTTTGGCATTTTTGGCAATATGCTCTACACTTCCCATATCCACGATTTTTCCTCCTTTATCTCCACCTTCAGGTCCAATGTCGATGATATAATCAGCATTCTTAATCATATCAAGATTATGTTCAATCACTATCGCAGAATTCCCCAAACTGACTAAATGGTGCAATACTTTTGTCAATCGATCCACATCAGCAAAATGCAATCCCGTCGTAGGCTCATCAAGGATATAGAGCGTTTTGCCTGTGTCTTTGCGTGAAAGCTCTTTGGCAAGTTTGATTCTTTGAGCTTCCCCACCACTAAGGGTTGTGGCATTTTGCCCTAGTGTGATATAGCCAAGCCCCACATCTTGGAGGGTTTGGAGCTTTTGGGCGATTTTGGGGAGTTTGGAGAAGAAAGGTAGGGCTTCATCAACACTCATATTGAGAACATCAGCGATTGACTTGTCTTTGTAGAGGATTTCAAGCGTTTGGGAGTTGTATCGGCTACCATTACAGCTATCACACTTTACCATTACATCAGGCAAGAAGTGCATTTCGATTTTTATCTCTCCCTCGCCTTGACACTTCTCACATCGCCCACCTTTGACATTGAAGCTAAATCTCCCTACATTGTAGCCTCGAATCTTAGCCTCTTTCACTTCAGCAAAGAGTGCCCTTATATCGTCCATTACCCCTGTATAGGTGGCAGGATTGGAGCGTGGAGTTCGCCCAATAGGGCTTTGATCTAGGTAGATGACTTTATCAAGTTGCTCTAATCCGATGATACTCACCCCATCGCATTTTTGAATCTTTTTGCTATGGTTGAGGAGTTCTTGAGCCACTGGGAGGAGGGTTTGGAGGATCAAAGAGCTTTTTCCACTTCCACTCACTCCTGTGATACACACAAAGTTTGAAAGTGGGATTTTGACATTGAGGTTTTTAATGTTGTTGATATTGACATTTTGAATCTCGATAAATTTTTCTTGAGGTCTGTTGTGAGGATAGAAAATTTGCTTCTCTCCATTGATATATTGGGCTGTAAGGGTGTTTTGCTTCAAAAGTTCTTTCACACTTCCTGAGAAAATCACTTCTCCTCCATTTACCCCTGCTCTTGGACCAATATCCACGATGAAGTCTGCTTGCAAAATTGTTTCTTTGTCGTGCTCTACCACAATCACGGTGTTGCCTTTCTCTTGCAAACTTCTTAGGGTGCGAATGAGTTTGAGGGTATCCCTCTCGTGAAGTCCGATACTTGGCTCATCTAACACATACATCACTCCTGTCAAACCACTTCCGATTTGAGAGGCGATTCTAATCCTCTGACTTTCCCCTCCACTAATCGTCCTTGCATCTCTTCCAAGTGTGAGGTATCCAAGCCCCACATCATAGAGAAAAAACAATCGCTCTCTAATCTCTTTGAAGATAGGAGAGGCGATAAGGTGCTCTTGGGCTGTGAGATAGGAGAAATTATCTTCATTTGCAAAAAACTCATAGCACTCTTGCAAGGGCATATCTAGCACTTCAGCGATCCCCTTATCAGCGACTTTGACAGCCAAAGATTGGGGCTTTAGCCTATGTCCTTGACAGCTTGGGCAAGTCTTCTCGCTCATAAAATCAGCCAAATCTTTTTCATCTTTGAATAAATCATAGGCAATTTGCATAATCCCTTGCCAAGGGCGTTTGAGTTTGCTTCCTCTCCAGTTTAGCTCCACTTCTACACTATTGCCATAAAGCAGGGCGTTTTGCTCCACAGACTCAAGCTCATCAAAGCATTTTTTCATATCGATTTTATTGGCCTCACAAAACCCTTCAAAAAGAAGATTGTAATACCCACGATTGAAGCCAAAGATGAATTTGATTGCTCCTTGATTGAGGGGAAGAGAGCGATTGAGAATCTTTTTGATATCAATGCTGTATTTCATTCCCAATCCCCCACAATCCTCACACGCTCCTTTTGGAGAGTTGAATGAGAAGCTTAGAGGTTCTAGTGGCTCAAAACTCACCTTGCAATCAAAACAAGCAAAATGCTCAGAGTAATGCAAAAATTTAGAGCCTTCTTCTCCCAAGATTTCAAGCTCGACTTCCCCATAAGATTCTTTAAGGGCTTTTTCTACTCCTTGAGCGATTCTTGTGTGGTTTTCTTCATTTAAAACCACTCTATCAATCACGACTTTGATTGTGTGTTTTTTGGTTTTGCTTAGTGTAATCTCTTCATCAAGTCGCACCATTACCCCATCGATATAGGCTCTTACATATCCCTTTTGGCGTAAAGATTCAAGCTTATCAGCAAAGCTTCCTTTTTTTTCTTTGATGATAGGGGAGAGAATGATAAGTTTGCTCTCTTGGGGGAGAGATAGCACTTGATTGATAATATCAGTTTGTATCATATGAGAGATAGGTTTGCCACAGAGATGACAATGCTGTTTGCCCACCCTTGCATACAAAAGTCTTAAATAGTCATAAATTTCTGTAATCGTCCCCACGGTGGAGCGAGGGTTTTTGGAAGTGGTTTTTTGATCGATCGCAATCGCAGGGGTTAGCCCCTCAATCTTATCGACATTGGGTTTGCCCACTTTATCCAAGAATTGTCTTGCATAGCTTGAGAGGGATTCGATATAGCGTCTTTGTCCTTCAGCATAGAGGGTGTCAAATGCTAGGGTGCTTTTGCCACTTCCACTAAGTCCTGTGAAGACGATTAGTTTGTTTTTGGGAAGAGTGAGGTTGATATTTTTGAGATTGTTTTCTTTCGCACCTGTGATTGTGATGTATTCTGTCATTTATTGCTCCAAAAGATTGGGGATTAAATCTGTGATTATAGATTAAAACTCACAAATAAAGGTATTAGAAGTTTTTGAGCGAGTGGGTTAAGAGGGCTTTTATACCCTCTTGCAATAGGCTAGGGGAAAAACTCTGTGATACTTCCTTGATTAAGCTAAAGAAGTATCAGCAAATCTTTGCTAGAGTGGGGCAAAGCCCACTCAAAAATGAGAAAAAAACAAAAACAGAGCCTTAAAAATCAAAATTCTCAACAAAGGAGTAGGCTCTGTGATACCTCTAGAAACTAGAGGTATCAGCAAGACTACTATCTATCTATGGATAGATTTTTTTGATGAGAGAGCTAGATAAAGAGATTTTCTATCCTCTTAAAAGATTTGTGAGAG
>NZ_NXLV01000010.1 GCF_003364205.1 Helicobacter brantae | reverse complement strand
CTATGATTATTCTCACGCAATTCTCCCATTCTTTTATTCAAAGAGTTGAGATTTGCCATATACAAATCATAATTGAGAGTGAAGGCTGTGGCTGTGATTTCTTGCTCGGCTGCGATGACTTCAAGATTGTCAATTTTTCCAATATAGTAGCTTGTGTAGCCATTGCTTGTGATTGTGTTGATTTCTGCATCACCTGTTGTAAAATCCTGAATAACCTTAGATTTTAGTTCAAAGTCAATGCCAGCAGATGTGGCCACGCTTGCCAATTTAACCCCATTTTGAACTCCAACATCTTGCATTTGAGTATCTTTGTCAAGAACAATACCGAAATGATAAGTCCCCTGTTTGCTTCCTGTTGCAGCATTGATGACAAAAGTGTCAGCCTCTGTGGCAGTCGCCTGTGTCCCAAGAATGAAGGAGCCACTTCCAGAACCAGTGTCAAGAGTGTCAATTGTAAGGCTTCTTCTAGTGCTTCTTGATTCTTCTCCTCCCTTGCTTGTGGCTTCTGTTAGCGATAGAGCATAGTTTCCATCTCCCAAAGTAACATTGCTTATGGAGTTGCTTTGTCCTGTGAGAATCAAAGCACCACTGCTTCCTGTGAATTTTACATTTGTGCCTGTATTTGTCGTTGTTGTTTCTACCCCTCTAGGAGATATCCCTTTAAGAGCATATCCATTAGTTTTGATTTGATTAATCTCTCCATTAATCACGCCATAAGTATTATCGGCAATGTTGATATTTGTAGTTCCTGAATCTGTGGTAGAGATATCACCGCTTATAGAGAGTTTAGAAACCCCAGCAAAAGAGATTTCTGTAATTCCTCCACTTGTAGTCATAGAACCCGTGATAGTTGCTGTTTGTCCATCTGTAAGCTCTAGTGTTGTTTTTCCTCCACTTGTAGTGATGGCACTTTTTAGAGTTCCTGTGTTTCCATTGAAATTGATAAATGTTGCTCCCTTATCACTTGTGTTTAGAGCAGAAATATTTGCAATTTTGCTATTTTCAATATTGATTTGTGTAATTCCTCCACTCGTGCTAACTCCTCCACTAATTGTCCCACTATTTGTGAAGTTGATTTCTGTGTTTCCACCTGTGGTTTTTATTGCTTGAGTGTTATCTTGCCAAGTGAGTGTCGCACCATTTGTGGAAATATTCTTAAAATTAATAATGTTTAACCCATTTGCAAATACCAAACCACTATCCCCATTCTTAAATGTTACATTTTTGGCTTTGATATTAAAGAGGTTTTCCCCTCCATTGTATTGCTCTTGAGTGTCATCTGAATTTGTGATAGTTCCTGTGATTGTGGCAGTGATAGAGCCAGAATCATCGTTTATATCAGAGCCGAAGTTAAGAGTCGTTGAGGCATTGGCATTTGTGATAAGCCCACCTTGTATCGTTCCTTCAATTCCATTGAAGTTGATAGTATTGCTTGAGTTTGTCGTAAGTGAACTACTCCCACCTTCTCCAATCTTAAGGATTGCATAGTCTGCAAGATTGATAGTGTTTTCTATGCCTCCTAGATTTGCACTTGCATCTTTGATTGTCCCTGTAATTGCACTCTCACTATCTTCTGATCCATAGACATTGAAAGTGTTAATTCCACTAGTAAGTGTTACACCATCCATTGTAGCTGTTCCAATGAAGTTGATTTCACTATTTCCACCATCAATGACAATACCACTACCATTGAGCTGTCCACTATTGCTTCCATGGAAGTTGATGATAGAATTTCTATTTGTTCCAATAGTGATGCCATTTGTGTTGGCTGAACTATCCCCACTATTTTTGGTGCTAATTGTGGCATTAGCAGTATTTCCATTTTGAAAATCAATCAAAAGTGTTGAGTGTTCTGCAAAGGTGATATCTCCTGTGATTGTTTTCTCATCACTTCCACCCAAAGAGATACCAAAGGTAGAGCCACTTCCTACGCTGACTCCACCTGTAAGTACAATATTTGATGTTCCACTTCCTGTGAAAGCAAAAGTAAGAGAGGAATTTGTTTGGATTGTAGTGGAGGTAATTGTCGCTCCTGCACTATCACTTAGTGAAATTACAGCATTCTTGGCGTTACTTACTACTGACTCTAGAGTGTTGGAAGAATTTGTGAGAACAAGTGTTGAGTGGTGAAGCTGATCGTTTGCTTTTCCACCTTCAAAGGCAACTTTAAGATTGCTTCCAGAATTGTTGACTTTTACTCTTGTGTTGTTTAAAGGAGAGTTTGTCTCACCCGTTCCTGATGAAAGCTTGAGGGTAGAATCAGTGCTTGTAGTGATAGCAGAGATTGTTGTCTCTCCTCCAGCAAACTCTAGGGTTTGTCCTGTTCCACTGAAGGTAACTTCATTGAGTGTGGCTTCTCCATTTGTTGTGCCAAACTTAAGAAGTGTTGAGCCATTGTCCAAAGTGAGATTATAGGTTTGGGAGTTGCTATCATTTATGGTGGTTGAAAGAGTGTCAAATGTGCTTTGTGCGTTTTTGAAAGTCAGTGAAGCTGTATTGGAGGGCTGAGCTTCCATCACAAGATTTGTGATGCCAATATTTCCACTTCCACTGATTATATTAGTTCCGCTCACAGAGATTGTAGAGCTTCCTTGTGTGGTAGTGATACCTGAAGTAGAAAGTTCTGCATCTCCTGATAGACTAAAAGTGAGAGCTTGATTTTCTGCAATGGCTAGGGCTGATTGAATGCTTGTGCTTCCTGCAGAGAGGATAAGTTTATTCTCTACTGCACCACTTCCTAAAGTGATTGCTTTGAGTTCATTACCACCACTAGCTAGAGTCATCTCTGCTTTTTTGCCACTTGCACCATTGAAGTTGAGAGTAGTGGTATTGTTTTCAATCGCATTTGCCACACTAGCACTAACTCCATTATCATTTGAAGCACCATCAAGACTAAGTGTCCCACTTGTAGTAGAGCTAACACTTGTAAGGGCATTTGTCGCACCTTGCAAGGTGAGAGTTCCACCATTGCCAATAGTTACATTATTTGCTCCACCACTCAAAGAGGTGACTCCTGTGATTGTCCCACTTTTGCCCTCTGCAATCTTGATGGTTGTAGTCCCTGCTGTGGTGCTGATTGTCCCTGTTAGGATTCCATCACTTCCATTGAATTCAAGATTTGTAGTCCCTGCATTGGCAATATTGTTTGTAAGATTGACACCATCTTTCAAATCAAATGTTAGAGCTTGATTGTTTGCAATGCTTGTGGGTGTGCTAATTGTAGTGTTTCCTGTGGAGAGAATAAGCGTATTGTTTGTGGAAGTGGGAGTGGATTCACTTCCTAGATTGATGCTTGTGATTGTGTTTGCATTTCCATTGAGAGTAAGGGATTTTGCATTAGTTCCACTAGCAAAGCTGATATTTGTAGTTCCATTAGTGGTATTTGTGCTTACAGCTCCACTGATTGTCCCACCACTATTATCTGCGATAGTAATTGTTGTAATGGCATTACTTCCATTGGTATTAACCAAACCACTAAGAACACCATTGCTTCCATTGAAGTTGATTGCAGTAGTTCCTGCTGTGGTAGAGAGAGTTCCATTACCACTGCTTCCAAGTGTGAGAGTTGTTGCCTCACTTCCAGCCAAGAAGTTGATATTCATAGCTTCTCCACCTGCTGTTACTGCTCCACTGATTGTTCCATTCATTCCATCAGTTACTGCAATGTTTGTAGTTCCATTATCTGAAGTAGCAAGTGTTCCTGTGATACTAGAAGTGTTTTTGAAATTGATATTTGTAGTTCCACCACTTGTAGAAACATTACCACTCAATCCTGCATTAGCTCCATTGAAGTTAAGCGTGGTTGCTCCTGCTGTGGTAGAGATTTGTTTTGTGCTAGGAGTGCCACTACTATCACTAAACGTTAGAGTTTTGCCACTTCCAATATTGATAATATTTCCTGCACCACTAGAAATACTCTCGCTTCCTGAGAAATTGAGGTCTGTGCTAATCGTTGCACTTTTGCTTGTAAGATCAATAATATTTTTTCCTCCTCCTGAAGTAGAGAGAGTTCCTACAATACTATAAGACTGACTATCTTTTAGCACAAGATTTGTTGTCCCACCTGTGGTTGTGATATTTCCATTTAGACTACCATCGGTGCTGTCTTTAAAAGTGAGATTTGTTGTCCCACCTGAAGTAGTAAGAGTTCCAGTGCCTGAGTCATTATCTTGGATTGTGAGTGAAGTTGCATCGATATTTGTAATTCCACTTGCAGAGATAGAATCTCCACTGCTAGACTTTAAGATACCACTAGTTCCATTGAAATTGATGGTGTTGCCATTTTGACTTCCACCTCCTGAAGTGATAGCCCCACCTAAAGTCAGAATCGCTCCATCTTTTGCTAGATTGATAGTGTTGCTATTGCCACCATTCCAAGCATACAGAGATGAGCCATCGGTATTTCCAGAATTAAAAGCTCCAATGCTTAAATCACCATTGGCAAGGGTGATAGTGTTTCCTTTTTGACTATTAGTGTATGTTGAAGTAGAAATTCCTTGAGTGATTACAAGATTTCCCTCACCTGTGGAGTGTATCGTATTTGTAGCATTGTTGGCTGTAATTGAGGTTGCACTTCCACTAAAAGTATTGGTTGTTATTGAGTTGTTTCCCCCTCCACTTGCACTAATACTTCCTGCAAGTGTCGTTGTTCCAAGTGCTGAAGTTTTATTTGTCCCTCCATTTGCATTGATATTTCCAACAATACTGATATTGTTTGCGATGATATAGTTTGTCCCTGCTGAAGACAATCCACCTGCTTTCACATCAAGATCTCCTGTGATATTGATGTAGTTTTGCCCACTACTTTTGGCTGAAAGTTCTGTATTGACTGTGATTTTTGCTACATTGGCTTTCGTATCTTCTACCATAATCCCATCAGCACTTTTGAGAGAAAATCTTTTATCAGAGCTTGAGTTGAAATATGTCGTATTGGGCAATAATCCCTTTTTTTGTGTATCGCGATTATCATTAGTTGTCTTAGAAGAATCAAAAGTGATAAGATTTTTTCCTATATAGTTTTGCCCTGAAGATTCTGCGATTAGATTGTTTATATCAATTGTAGATTCTCCACTTGTATTATCAAAGCTCAAAATATTGTGAGTTCCTCCTTCACCTGCTCCTATCTTTCCATATACCTTTAAATTATCAAGATAGAGAGTATTGACAGAGTTTTCTCCAAATTGCAAACGATTAAAAGTAGAGGTCCCTGTTCCACTACTTAGGGAGTTATCAGCATATATTGTAACTCTGCTTGTCTCACTCCCGATATTGTTTGTTCCTGCAAGACTTAATCCATTTCCACCATTTTGCACTGTTAAATCAGCTACAAAGTTACCAGCACTTACAAAATTGAAAGTTTTTGTGCTGTCTGTGAGAATCAAGTGATTTTGTCCAGTGTTTTGTCCACCATCTTCTTTGGCAAAAAGATAAGTTTGAGAGCTTGCATTTTGATAGGCTGAGAAATCAATCTCACCAGCAATGACAACATTAGTTACGCCTCCAAAAGCACTTAAGGTTTTAAACCCCCAGTTTTCTGTCGGTCTTCCAGTTTGGGTATTGCCATTAAAACCATTCCCCCAATTGGCATTGAGTGAATTGTTTGTGGTAAGAGTGAGTTTCCCACCTATCCATAAGAGATTGGAGTGAAATTGTGTGTTGCTATCTGTGGGATTTTGATCGTAGGCATCAATTCCATTGACTGACATATCACTATCAACAACAATGTAGTTTCCTCCCGTGCTTCCATTCTTAAAAGTTCGTATAAAACCATTGATTGTCAGATTTGATGCTGTGTTGATATAGTTTTTGGCATTGCCTTGAGAAAATAGGTGATCGGTGATGGTGAGAGAGTTTGCATTGAGGGTAAGAGAACCACTTCCTGTGGATTTTATCCCCCCATAGATTGTTGAGTTTGCAGTATTGGTGGAGTTCTCTGTTGTAGCATTGCTGAAGTTGATTGTGGTTGCTCCACCTGTAGAGGAGATTGTCCACCAACTTGTATTTTGTATGCCGATTGATGAGGTGTTACCTTTCATATTGATTTCTTTTGTTCCATTACCCTGAAGTGTAAGGTTGCCTAAGATTTCACTATCGCTACCACTAAAAATGAGTGTAGAAATTCCATTGCTCCCATCAAGAGTGATGTTGCCCTTCACTCCTTTACCACCAAAATCCCCTGTAAATCGGTTGTTTGCATTACCTCCTGTTCCAACATAGATATTTCCATATAGGGCATAGTTTGTTGTTGTGGTGATATTGCCTAGATTAAGGCTTGTAGTGATATTGCTTCCATTTGCATATCTAAACTCTATTGTTCCAGTGCCACTGCTACCCATTTGAAGACTATTGCCATTGCCATCGACTTGTGCTGAACTAGTAAAGCCGATGATTTGATTTGTTCCACTTGTAGAAGAGCTAACGCCATTTTTAAATGTAAGCGTTTCATATGTTGTAGTGCTGATATTGTCGGTAGTTGTCCAAGTGATATTGGTATTGCTACTGCTGTCTATGGTAGTTGTAGGATTTGCTACTGCCACACTCACACCCAAAGCCAAAGCCAAAGAAGTGGCTACAAGAGGTCTGAAGCCTTTAGATACTGAAAGGGCTAGTTTTTTACTCTGCCCCCCCCCCCCTAGAGTTTTATTCTTTTTAGTCATTATTTTTCCTTTGTGTTAAATTTGGATTGAAAGTAAAGCTAATATTCTATCAGATTTTTTAATCTTTTGCAAGAGATTTTCTCTAGGTGGGGGGGGGGGAAGGATTTATAATCTTTGTGATTAAATAGCCTTAAAGCCACTAGATTTGGGGCTTTATAGACATTCTCTTCTCTTTTATTATTTTTGTAATAGGGAGATTGAGTGGGCAGAGTTTTTCACACTCACCACAAAGTGTGCAAGTGGAGAGGATAGCAGAGGTATTTGGAAAGGGTGGGAGAGAGCAGAGGTGGAGATAACCTCTAGGAGAGTAGGTTTCATCTCCACTAGAGATAAAAGTAGGGCAGATGGGGTTGCACTTGGCACATTTGATACACACTTGCTCCACTTCTTCTCCTTAGAGGGTTTTGCTAAATTTGTTTTCTCCAATAGGGGTGTTTTGAAGAAAGCCATCAAACTCCATTGCAATATTTCGGATAAGCATTCCTCCTGTAGGTGTGGCTTTGAGGTAGTTCTCTCCTAGCTCTAGCAATCCTGCTTCTTCATAGGGTTTGAGGGCTGAGAGAGCGTGGGAGAAATGAGATTTGAAATCGATTGCAAAACGCTTCTGTATCATTGAAAAATCCAGATAGAGATTATTCATAATCTGCATAATCACTTCTTTTCTTAGTCTATCTTCCTCACTTAGCCAAATCCCTTTGCTTGTAGGCAATATCCCCTCATCTAGGGCTTTTTGGTATTCGCATAAGTCTTTGTGATTTTGTGCATAATAATCTAGCCCTTCACTAATGCTAGTTAGTCCAATTCCCACGGTTTGAGAGAATCCTTTGGTGGTATATCCTTGGAAATTGCGTCTTAGCTCTCCTCTCTCTTTGGCAAGGTAAAGTTCATCATTTCTCTTAGCAAAGTGATCCATTCCGATTAGCTCATAGCCATTGTTTGAGAGGAATGAGATCATAAACTCTAGGATTTTTAACTTCTCTTTGGGAGAGGGAAGTGTGGTTTCATCAATCTTTCTCATCGTCTTTTTCATCCAAGGCACGTGAGCGTAATTAAAGATTGCCAATCTATCAGGAGAGAGAGTTAGCACTTTTTGGAGTGTTTGACTAAAGGTTTGGAGGTCTTGATAGGGCAAGCCATAAATCAAATCAAAGTTGATTGAGTTGATTGCAAAACTTCTAGCGATTTTTACAGCGTTTTGCACTAGCTCAACGCTTTGGATTCTGTGGATTGCTTTTTGCACTTGGGGATCAAAGTCTTGCACCCCAAAGCTCACACGATTAAATCCCCCTTCTTTTAGCACTTGCATTTGCTCCTCTGTAAAAAATCTAGGATCAATCTCACAGCTGACTTCTGCTTGGCTTGAGAAGTTGGGGAAAGTTTCTTTGAGTAAAGCAATCACTTCTTTTAACTCATTGGCATTGAAAAATGTCGGAGTCCCTCCACCAAAATGAAGCTGAATCACCTCTCGTTTGGTATCCAAAAACTGCTTAAGGATTTCAAGCTCTTTGCGTAAATAGGGGATATAGAGGGTTTTGTTCTCTTCTTTGCTTGTATAAATCACATTGCACCCACAAAAATAACACGCACTTCGACAGAATGGAAGGTGGAGATAGAGTGAGAGAGGGAGATTACTAGAATTGGATTGAACTAAAGCTTTTTGATAGTCAAGATGAGTGAAGTTGGAGTGAAACTCATTGGCTGTGGGATAGCTTGTGTATCGTGGCCCTGCTTTGGAGTATTTGGCAAATTTTTCAAAATCTATCATTTTATTTCCTTAGGTAGTCATCAAGATTGAAAAAAAGATTGGGGTGTTCTTTTTTGATTTCTTTGATGAGTTCTAGTGTATTGACTTGGGAGATGTCAAGGTTAAGCTCTGTGAGTTTGCTTTTTGCCACGCTTAGCACATCTTCAAAGTCTAGGGGCATAAGGTTGGCGATGTCTTTTTCCAAAGAGATAGCAAATCGCTCTTCTTGTGCCTTTTTCATACTCTCTAAGAGATTTTTGAGAATCTTTGAGGAGATGATGACATACTCCTCTCCACTCTCATCACAGACAAAGCAAGGTTTTGAGTCGCTAAGCTTTCCCTCACTTAGCTCGACACTTAGGTGGGTTTCATCAATTTGCTTGAGATTGCCACTTGCGATGTGTTGATTTAAATCTAACATTTTCTCTCCTTTTGTTGGTGCAAATATACCATTATTCCCTTTTGTGCGTGCAATCGATTTTCAGCTTCTAGGAAAACTCGGCTTTGAGCTCCCTCTAGCACTCCCTCACTCACCTCATATCCTCGATAAGCAGGGAGGCAGTGCAAAAAGATAGCATTACTTTGAGCCAAGCTCATTAACTCCTCATTGACTTCAAAGCCCTCAAAAGCTTTGATTTTTTTCTCTTTTTCACTCTCTTGCCCCATAGAAATCCAAGTATCAGTAGTTACCACATTGCACCCCTCTATGGCTTCTTTGGGGTTGTGTGTTGTGAGGATTGAAGCTCCACTTTCTTTGGCAAAGCTAAGGGCTAGGGAGAGAATCTCGCTATCAACCTCATAGCCTTTGGGTGTAGCAATCCTTAGATCAAATCCAAGCTTTGAGGCAAGCATCAGCCAAGAGTGAGCCATATTGTTGCCATCTCCAATATAGGTAGCGATAGGTTTCTCTCCCTCAAGGCTTATGCCACACTCAAGCATCGTGAGATAATCTGCCAAAAGCTGAACAGGGTGATAGCTATCGCTTAATCCATTGATAACAGGCACACTAGAGTAAGAGGCAAACTCCTCAAGGCGTGAATGCTCAAAAGTGCGAATCATAATCATATCCACCATTGAGCTAATCACCCTTGCTGTGTCTTTGATAGGCTCTCCACGGCTGAGTTGAATGTCATTGCTTGAAAGAAACAATCCCACTCCTCCAAGCTGATAAATCCCTGATTCAAAGCTCACTCTTGTGCGAGTGGAGTTTTTCTCAAAAATCATTGCTAGGATTTTTTGAGGCATTAGTGGGGTGGGAATATTGTTTTTGAAGTCTTTTTTGATTTGCTGGGCTAGGGTGATAATCTCTAAAATCTCATTTTTGCTAAAGTCTTTAAGGCTTAAAAAGTGCTTCATTCTCTCTCCTTTGTGTGCTTATCGCTGTCTTGGATTGGGGGGATTCATATTGGGAAATGAGTAATTTTGGATAGAAATCACAATCCCTTTGGTGAGATTTTTGAAAAGGGTGTATTCATTTGTTCTCTCATACAAAATCTCTTGGTTATTGAGTAAGAAGCGTTGAGTTAGCACTCCCTCTTTGGTGATTCTTAGTCCTTTTCCTCCGAAAATATCAGCAGAGAAGAAAATATCATCAAAAAGATCTCCATAACTCACTTCACCAAAAATCTTCCTTGCTGCCAAAGACTTTGGAGCACATTCTCCTTGAAAGCAGACTTCATTTTTGCTGATTTCAAGGGCTCCGATTGGAGTCCCCATTTGGAAGAGATCAACATGAATTGCATAATAAGAAAACCTTATCACAGCCAAATCATAGAATTTGATGGCAGGAGTATTGATAAGCAAAAGTTTTGTTCCTGACACATGGGCTAGGGATTCCAAAGAATTGGGATCGACTGGCTGAGATTTGTCAAACATTGAGAGGAAGTTGTTCCACCCCTCTGAAGTTGAGGAACACGCACTTAAAAACAAGGCAACACATATCCCAAAAAATAGTTTTGTGATATATGTCTTCATTGCTTATCCTTTAATTATAGATTTCCTGATAGGACTTTGTGCCAAATTTTACCATCAAGTTTGAGTTCCATACTCACTTGACACAAACCATCTTTATACACCGTTTCAGTAATTTCAGCGTTTCTAATCAATGCTTGAACCTTTGTTTTGACAACAGAGTTTTGGAGCATCATATCTTTGACGGTATCTTGACCATTTACTCTGATTCCATACATTTTTTCCCCAATCTGTCTGTAAGCATCAACGATTGCCGCTCTTTTGGCAAGTGCTAGAGCTTGAGAGGGGGAAACTGAAGTTTCAGGTGCTACACCCATACCCACTGCATTGAGTTCAATGATATTGCTAGGAGTTAGCATAGGAGAGTTTGGAATCAAAGGCTCTCCCATTTCTTGGTTTTGAGATGGCTTTGCCATTTGTGTTTCAACTGAAGGTGCTGGAGCAACAGGCTCTGGAAGATTTGCTACTTCAATTTTATCAACTACCATATTATTGACTCTCTGAACTCTAGGAGTTGTATCCTCTACAATTGTTACAGGAGCACTCATCTGTGGTTGAGGCATCATATTTCCCATATTCCCATACATTGGTGTTGGGGGTTGAAGTGGCACATAGTTTGCCTGATAATTTGCTGAAGGTGGGATAAGGGCTGTATCACTTACACCATCTGTAAATGCTCCACATCCTACCAAACTTAAAGCCGCCGTGCTAATCATTGCTGAGTAAGTTAATTTAACTCTCATTTGTCTCATCCTTTATTTTGATTTGATGTGAGGGTATATAGCAAATGGTGTTCCAATTTTATTTCTTGCATTGAATATAGCGATGAGTTGCCAAAACTTTGCTGAAATAATATTGATTGTCAAGGTTGATGACAAAGTCCTTGCTCCCATCTACAATGCTTGTGAGATCCTTTTGTAGGATAAATTTGCATTGAGTGGTATTGATGAGTTCTGTGGCGTGTTTGAGGCGATAGGTTTTCTCATCAATCTTTTCTAACTCAAAGACAATATCCCCAAAATTAAACTTGAAGTGATAGCCATTGTTTGAGGAGTTGGAATAGGTGCGTAAGTTTTTATTGGAAGTTTGAAACTCGGTAAATGTGCCATTGAGTCTGACAGATTGGGTGTCGATTTTGGCTTGGGGGTGGTTGGATTCCATAAACTCTAGGAGTGAGGTGGAGAGAATCTGGATAAAAATCTCATCGTTTTGTTTTTGCTGTGAAAAATCCTGTGCAGATGCCTCATAGGCGTAAGTTTGAGAGATTTTTGCACGCTGAATCTCACAAAAGCCAAAAGAAAAAAATGATAAAAATACTAGCCAATAATGCACAATCAAACCTTTTTTAAGCAAGTTTTGAATATTATACCTTTTTATAATGATTCTCATACAAAGATAGGACAATGAAAAAAATTGCAATTTTAGGAAAGCCCAATGTAGGGAAAAGCTCACTTTTTAATCGCTTTTTGAAGCAAAGAAAGGCGATTACTTCAGATGTGGCAGGAACGACACGAGATGTCAATGCAAGTATTATGGATTTTGATGGCAATGCTATTGAGGTGCTAGATACTGGAGGGATAGATGAGAGCAGTGAGCTATTCTCAAAAGTCAAAGAGCTAAGTATCAAGGCAAGCCAGCAGGCTGATTTGGTGCTTTATATGGTCGATGGAAAGCTTCTGCCACAAGAAGAAGATAGGGCGTTGTTTTATGCAATCAGCAAGAAGGCAAAGCAATGCGTTCTAGTCATCAACAAGATTGATAATGATAAAGAGAAGCAAAGAGGGTGGGAGTTTGCAAGTTTTGGAGCAAAAGAGAGCTTTATGATTTCAGCAAGTCATAATCGTGGGATTTTGGCTCTCAAAGCTCATATCCTCCACGCTTTGGGGCTAAGCTCTAAGGCAAGTTTGCAGGTAGATGAAGATGAGAGTTTGGAAGAGTTTTTATCTCAAGAAGAAGAGGTAAGCGAGGAGAGAAAAAGTATCAATGTAGGAATCATCGGTCGTGTGAATGTGGGAAAAAGCTCTTTGCTCAATGCACTTTTGGGAAGCGAGAGAAGTGTGGTTAGCTCTGTGGCAGGGACGACAATCGATCCTGTCGATGAGGAAATGGAGTATGAGGGGCAGGTGATTAAGTTTGTAGATACCGCAGGGATTAGAAGAAGGAGCAAGATTGAGGGAATCGAGCGATTTGCCCTAGATCGCACCAAAAAAGTGCTAGAGCAAAGCGATATTGCTCTATTGGTGCTTGATGTGAGTGAGGGGTTTGTCGAGCTTGATGAACGCATTAGCTCACTTGTGGATAAATACTCTTTGGGTGTGATTATCGTGTTAAACAAGTGGGATATAAGGGCAGGTGAGTTTGAGGCGATTCGCAGTGAGCTAAAGAGGAAGTTTAGATTCTTAGAGTATGCACCATTTTTGAGCGTGAGTGCCAAAAATGGGCGACATATTGAAGAGATTAAGAAAAAGATTTTGGAAGTGTATGCAAACTACTCTTTCCGTATCCCCACTTCAAGACTCAATGATTGTATCGCAGAAGCCACCAAACGCCACCAGCTTCCAAGCGATCATGGAAAGATTGTGAGGATTTATTATGCTACTCAGTATGAGACTTGTCCTCCACAGATTGCCCTAGTGATGAATCGCCCCAAAGCCTTGCACTTCAGCTATCGTAGATATTTGGTGAATTTCTTGAGAGATAGTTTTGACTTTTCAGGCACACCAATTCTTATCAGTGCTAGAGGGAGAAAAGAGCAGAGGGCGATTGAGGGGGAGGAGGAGTAAAGGGATTTCAAAATATTGAAAAAGCCTTGTTTATCTATTGAGATTTTGGGTTTGGATTATTATTGTTTTTGAGTTAGAATGCTTATAGCCATTTGGTAGATGGTTATTTTGGATGTAGTCCAATGTGGTTAGCCTAAGTCCTTTTTGTGGGGGCTTAGGCTTTTTTTTTTGGCTATTTGGTTGGGTTGTGTGGGAGGATTCCACATTGGGAGTCCAAGATGGATACTCTTATGATATTTATCGCGGTTATCTCTATCCTTGTTACGCTCTTTCGAGAAGAGATAAGGGATTTTTTGAGAAAACGATAACCGCTGAAACTACATCTAAAAGCACAGAGACTTACCACCCCTGTGCGACTTTGATTCTATCAAACAAACTTTATTCTATTCTTATCATTTCTCAAACTTCTTTTTTGCAAAACAAGAAACTAAGGTAATATAGTTTATTATCAAAAGGAGGGAGAGATGAAGAAAGTTTGGAGTTTATTTAAGGGGTTTTGGTCTTTTAATATACAAGCAAAGGTTAGCAGGAGGGATTTTTGGGCTTCTTTAGTGATAGTGTTTATTATCTATGTTTCTTTTATCGTATTGGGACTTTATAGTTTGAATTTTCTTGATTATTTCATTAGAACAAATCAAGCATTGATTTATGCTTTATTCTTTTTAGGCTTTTGTTTTTTATGCTTTTGGATACACCTGATTGCTTTGATTATTGGGCGTTTAAGAGATGCAGGTTTTAGTAGTCAGTGGTATTTTCTTGCTATTTTTGCTGAATTAACCCCCATTTTTATTGCTTATACAAAATATCCTGAAATATATGGATTTGATTGGTTTTTGTATATTTTAATGCTGTATTCATTGCCTATGAGTTATTTTCAACTTCCTATGCTTTTTCCTTTTTTGCTCTGTCTTCTCCCCTCAAAGACTAAGGATTCACCACTCCCTTAGTCCTTGCTCTAATCTGCCACCATTGTAAATCTTTGTAACTCTCAAATTTTTCTTTTTTCTCTTTGGGTGCAGGGATTGGAGTGGTTGAGATTTGCAGAGGTGCTATCCATTTGTGCATAACCCCCCCCCCCACATAGACGCCCAAACAATCAGCTTGTAGAGATTCATTGTAGGCAAAATTGCAATGGGTGTTTGAGTGCAATAGGCTTACCCCACCATTGGCTAGATATTTTGCATTTGAGAGTGAGAGGGCAAAAAGGGTAGGGAAAATATCTTTGTGTGAGCCTAGGGTTTGGGGATTGAAATGGGCTTGGGTGTGGGTGAGATAGGGCTTGGGGACATAGAGATAAAAGGGTGTTGCAAAGTCCATAAAGCTCTTTTGCACTCCAAGACTTGAGAGGCTACGCATTCTATGATCCCCTGTGGCTACAACGATTGTGTTATCTGCAAAGGTGGAGTGCTTGAGCCAAGTGAGGAATTTGCCAAAACTATCATTGCTGTATTGGAAAGCCAAAGGCACTAGGGGGAAGTGCTTATCTTCCAAATAGCCTTTAAGGGCTGTGGAGTTCTCTATTGGATAGGCTTTGTAGTGAGTGGGGATGATTTCAGGTGGGTGGTTTGAAGTGGTGAGAGTGATGATGAGTGTGGGGTTTTTGAAAGTGGGGAGAAGTCTTTCTATGGTTTTATAGAGATATTCATCAGGGATTCCATAGGCACTTTGAAAAGCTTTGGCTTGTGGGAAGAAGTCGATGATTGAGTTCATATCATATACTTGAGATATCCCCAAAGTGCGTAAATAGTCCCCATACTCGTGCCAACTCTCACTCCCTCCAGTGATAAAAACCACTTCATACCCTGCTTTTATGAAAGGCTCAAAGGCATTGTTTGTGGGCTTCACCCTCTTAACCGAGCTTAGAGAAATCGTGGCTGTGGGGGAGTTGAGATAGAGAGAAGAGAAGCTTGAGGCTGTGCCATTGCCACTAGAGAGGAATCGCTCAAAAACTAAATCACTCTTATAATGCCCTCTAAACTCTCCAAGCAAATCAAAATCTTTGGGATTATCAAAGCTCAAAAGATTGATTCCAAAACTCTCCATAAGGTTGAGAATGATATGAGGAGGGTTTTGGGAGAGAAAGTCGTTTGTGGGTGTGGTGGCATATAGGGCTTGAGGTGAGCCAAGAGCAAGAGTGGCTAGTCTTTCCCCCTCACTTTGAGAGACAGGAAAAAATGAAGCATTTTTCTTATAATCACTCACTGCCCAACTCAAAGCAATGATAGGGTTGGGAACAAGGTGATTGATAGTGGGGTTGTTTGAAACCGTGCTTTGAGCCCTAAGCAGTGGGGTGGAAATCACAGAGCCTCTCACTCCACAGACAAAGAGGGGCAAGAAGATGAGGTTGGAGAGGATAAGTAGGGCTTTTGGCAAAGATAGAGTAGAAAAAGGCTTTTTGGCAGAGAGCTTGTAAGTGAGGTATCCACAAGCCAAAGAGCCAAAGAGGATAGGAAACACGGGATAGTCTTTGAAAATGATTTGAGCAATCGCCCAAGTATCATCATCGGCTAGTCCAAAGATAAAAATATCAATTTGAGTATGATAGGTTTTGAAATAGTAGTAATTCACTAGCCACACTAGAGGGAATAAAAACCCCAAAAGTCCCAAAAAATAGCTAGAGAGTTTGCAAAAGAGTGGGGAGAGTTTTTGACTAAAAGGTGTGAGGAGAAGCCCAAAGAGATAGAAGGGAATGAGGGCACTACAAACAATCCTGCCATCATAGAGTAATCCCACTTTCCACAATCTCACTAGGCTTTGATGAGCTTCTTGAGGCAAGTCGTGAGGGAGAAATGAGCTTATCATCATATATCTTGCCACTACCCCCACACCCAAAAAGAGTAGGGCAAAGAGCAAGGTGTTGCTGAGGATATAGAGATTAAATTGAGTTTTTTTCATTAGTAATCTGCCTTGTTTTGATATAGGAAGTCTTCATAAATTTTGGACTTTTTGAATATTTCTTGCTGTATCCCCCCCCCCCACCATTATAGAGTTCTAAAAGCGTGGGCTGATTGCTTAAAAGATCTGAACCTAGCCCAAGTCTTCCACCCCTGACTTCCACATCAAGAGAATCAAGAATTGTAGGTAAGATATCAAAATGTGAAAATCTGCGATTATAAATCTTGTCTGCTTGAATTGGATTGAAAAATTTTGCATTGATAAAAGCATTGTAGATTCTGCGATGTGCATTGCTTGGGAAAAATCCTGCATTCATTGAGAGATGATCTCCTAAGATCACAATTGTTGTATTTTTGTAAAAATCTTGCGTTTTAGCCCATTCTACAAATTCTCCAATAAGAGAATCAGAGCAAGAGATAGCATTTTTATATTTTTGGGTGGGGGTTTGCTCTCCATATTTTTGGGTGCATTTTTGCAAGTCTGTATATCCTGTTGAAGCGTGAGTGTCAATCGTGAGAATATAGAGAGCAAAGGGCGTATCTTTTTTAAGATTGGTTAGCTCCTTTTTGGCTTTGTCTAAAGTGAGAGAATCTTTCATTCCCCAAAAACCTTGATAATCTTGTGGAAGCTCATTGAGTTTTTTGTAGGTATCAACATCTTTTACTGCAATTTTGTGATCCTTTAAGAATGGACCAACTCCTGAAAAATTTTTAGGGTGAGGGACAAGAAAAGTTTGTTTATATCCTTCTTTATCCAACATATTGCCAAGACAGACTGCACCACCTAAAAAATTCCCACCAATTCTTCCAAATTGATTTGTATCAATAGGCATTGTGAGGGGAATCCCACAATTGTAAGCCACCAATCCTGCAATAGTCCAAGTTACTCCAAAGGCTTGTTCTGCCCCTCCTATACTTTCTGTATCGCTAAAAACGATATTTTGAGATGCAATATCTCCAAGATTGGAAGCAAGATTCCCAAAAGGAGAAAAATCTTCTTCTTGAGTATTAGCAAGAGAAAGTGTGTTAGGAAGAAAGGTTGATTCCATTGATTCTGCAAAAATGACAATAAGATTTCTCTTTTCTTTTGGGAAAACAATGTTTTCCTGCTTGGGAAATTCATAATGCTTTTCATAAAAATCTCCATAAACCTGTGTAAGTTTAGATTGTGCATAGAGATTGTCAAAATGCCAAAATTTTTGTGCTGCCACAGAAAAAGAGGCAATCAAAATGACAAAAAAGACATTTTCATAAACCCTTCTCTTTTTGTTTTTCAAAAAGAAAAAACGCCTCAATAAATAATAAATCAAAAGGAAGGTAACAAAAGGGAAAATACAATGGTTGAAAAAATCATAATAAAAAGTAGGCTCTAACCCCTCAAACAAAAAAGAGATTTTTGTATGAAATCTCAATTGATCGTATGTGATTGTTCCAAAACTACGATGCAACCACCTTCCTGTAATACCGATAAACAGCACAAATGCAAAAAGTGTATATTTAAAAAAAGCTTCTAATCGCATAAAATCTCCTTAGTTAAATCTGATTGCTTCATATTCTTGAGGGATAGTGTAGTCTTGTGAGAGGATTTTTTGCGGATAAAATCCTGCGTTATAGCCTAGCTCAAAGAGTTTGTCAATGGCTTTGTATTGAATCTCACTCAAAGATATGGAGTGATTGTTGGCATAGAGATTGAGGTAAGTGTCTAGCTCCTCTGCATTTACTCGGATTAGCCCACGCTCTAGAAGCATTTTGGAAAGCAGTGGTTTTTGATGAGTGGCAATCCTTACAGCATTAATCAGAGTTTTTTCATACTCTATGGCTTGGATAAGGGGGATTGAGCGAGAGAGTGCCATACCTCCTAGAGGCAAGGGCAACTCATCTTTGCACAAATCAAGCCAAATATCCCACAAATGTGCCTCTACTTCCAAACTCTCATCAAAGTTTAGAATCGATTCGTGGATTAGCACTCCAGCATCGACTTCTCCCTCTAAAACGGCTTTTTCTATCTCTAGGAAGTTTTTGTAGATAATCCTAGCATTGGGATAATAGAGGCGGAAAAGCATTGCATTGCTTGTATGCTCCCCACTCAAAGCGACTTTGAAGTTTTTTTTGAGAACTGCACCTTTTTTCTTGATGAGTTTTGGGCCATAGCCCTCTCCAAAGCTCACCCCTGTCCTAAGAAGTGCATAATCTTTTGCAATAAGAGGATAGAGGGCGAAAGATATGGCTGTGATGGGATAGGTTTTTTGCAGAGCCAAAGCATTGAGTGTTTGGATATCAAGTGCGACATTTTCAAAAGGTGTAGGAGGTGTAATCCAGCCAAAAACAATCGCATAATACATAAATAAATCATCAGCATCAGGGCTGTGAGCGACAATAATTTTTTTCATTTCAAAACCTTAATTTGTGATAATTTTGAGATTTTATCCAAAAGTGAAAAAAATATTCAGACTCTAAGATAGAATAACCAAAAATACATTTTTTAGATAGAGAGGATTCAATGAGTATTGATGAGCAAAAGAAAAAAGCCATAGAACTTGCACTCAAACAAGTGGATAAAGCCTTTGGTAAGGGGGCTTTGGTGCGATTGGGTGATAAGCAGGTTGAAAAAATTGATGCCATTTCCACAGGATCACTAGGGCTTGATATGGCTCTAGGAATTGGTGGGATTCCTAAGGGAAGGATTGTAGAAATCTATGGACCTGAGAGTTCAGGAAAGACGACTTTGAGTTTGCAAATCATTGCAGAGTGTCAGAAAAATGGTGGGATTTGTGCCTTTATTGACGCTGAACACGCACTTGATGTGTATTATGCAAAAAAGCTTGGAGTGGATATTGAAAATCTTTTGGTTTCTCAACCTGACAATGGAGAACAGGCTTTAGAGATTTTAGAAACTCTTACACGCAGTGGGGCTGTGGATTTGGTGGTTATCGACTCGGTGGCTGCCCTTACTCCCAAAGCCGAGATTGAAGGAGATATGGGAGATCAGCATGTGGGACTTCAAGCAAGGCTTATGAGTCATGCGTTGCGTAAGATTACAGGTGTGCTTCACAAAATGAATACAACACTAATTTTCATCAACCAAATTCGTATGAAGATTGGAATGATGGGATATGGAAGCCCTGAGACAACCACAGGTGGAAATGCACTCAAATTCTATGCAAGTGTGAGAATTGATATCAGACGCATTGCCACCCTCAAACAAAACGAGCAACAAATTGGAAATAGAGCCAAAGCTAAAGTTGTCAAAAACAAAGTCGCTCCACCTTTCAGAGAGGCTGAGTTTGACATTATGTTTGGAGAAGGTATCTCTTTTGAGGGAGAGATTATTGATTATGGAGTGAAGCTTGACATAATTGACAAAAGTGGCTCTTGGCTTAGCTATGGAGCGACTAAGCTAGGGCAGGGAAGAGAGAATGCAAAGCTCTTCCTCAAAGAAAATAAAGAAGTGCGTGAGGAGATTGTGGCAAAAATCAAAGAGCAAATTGGCGTTCAAGATGAGATTATGCCTTTGCCTGATGAGCCTGAGGAGATATAAGTCAATCCCATAAAAGGAGACAAAATGCCAAAAATAGCAGACATTAGAGCGTTTGAAGTATTAGATAGTCGTGGGAATCCCACTTTGAGAGTTGAGGTTTTGCTTGATGAGGGGAGCAGTGGGGAGGCAATCGTGCCAAGTGGGGCAAGCACAGGCAAAAGGGAAGCACTAGAATTACGCGATCAAGACAAAGAGCGTTATTTGGGTAAGGGGGTGCTAAAGGCGTGTGAGAATGTCAATACTTTAATCAAAGACAATCTAGTGGGGCTTGAGGCAAATGATCAAGGAAAGATTGATGGATTATTAGAAGAGCTTGATGGGACAGATAATTTCTCCAATCTTGGAGCAAATGCGACTTTGGGCGTGAGTATGGCATACTCAAGAGCAAGTGCAAAATCCCTCAATCTCCCTCTTTATCGATATTTAGGTGGTGCGAATGCAAATGTTTTGCCTGTGCCAATGCTTAATATCATCAATGGAGGAAGCCACGCAGATAACAATGTGGATTTTCAAGAATATATGATTATGCCCTTAGGGTTTGATAGTTTTTCTGAAGCCTTGAGGGCTTCAGCTGAAGTGTATCAAAATCTCAAAAAGATTCTTAATGATAGGGGAGAGATTACAGCCATTGGCGATGAGGGGGGATTTGCTCCAAACTTTGCAAATAACCAAGAGCCAATTGAGGTGATTTTACAAGCGATTGAAAAATCAGGATATAGAGCAGGGGAGCAAATCTCTATCGCTCTTGATGTGGCAAGCAGTGAGCTAGTAGGAGAGGGTGGAGCTTATCATCTCAAAGGCGAGGGAAGAGTTCTGGGCTCTGAGGAATTGGTGGAGTATTATCAAAAGCTTATCAATTCCTATCCAATCGTATCCATTGAAGATGGATTGAGTGAAGATGATTGGAGTGGGTGGCAACTCTTGACAGAGAAGCTTGGAAAGAGGGTGCAATTGGTGGGAGATGATTTGTTTGTAACCAATCATAAGATTTTGCAAGAGGGCATAAGTCAGGGGATTGGTAATGCAATTTTGATTAAACCCAATCAAATTGGCACAATCTCTCAGACAATGAAAGCCATTCGCCTAGCACTTCATCATCGTTATCGCAGTGTGATGAGTCATAGAAGTGGAGAGAGTGAGGATACTTTTATTGCAGACTTTGCTGTGGCACTTAATACAGGGGAAATCAAAACAGGCTCAACAGCAAGAAGTGAGAGAATGGCAAAATACAATCGGTTGCTTCAGATTGAGCAAGAGTTAAGAGGGGGAGAATATTTGGGATGGAAGATATTTGGATAGATGAAAGAAGATTTAGAAGAACTTTTTACTCAAGAAGAGGAGAAGCCTTTAAAAAAGTTTCTCAAAAAGGGTTGGATTATAGGTTTTGTATTGGCTTTGGGGATTTATGTGTATTTTCTATTTTATGGAGACAATTCCATTATGGTGTATTCAAAACTTGTTAAAGAAAAACGACAAATTGAAAATCAGGTTTTGAGTTTGCAAAATGAAAATGTAGAATTGCAAAAAGTAATTTTTGAACTTAGAGGACTTGAGCCTAATCTTGAGGAGAAAAAATGAAAAAATTATTTATTGTGGGATTATTACTCTCTTTGCTTGTAGGGAGAGAAGATCCTTTTGAGCTAAAGATGACACCCAAAGGAAGCCCTCATAGTGTGGAGGGAGAGATAAGCAAGCCTCTTGAAAGTCTTGATGTGAGTTTGCCAAGCACAACAAGGATTTTAAAAGAAGTGAAGTTTGTCTATCAAAAGATTGATGGCTCAATTGAGGAAAAAAGTGTGCCAATCAATAGCGATATAGATTGGCACTATCCTATCACAATCTCTCAAATTGGCGATGAATCTGTGATTGAAGAGAAAAAGCCTGTGAGCTATAAGGTAGGGGAATTTGAGTTTATCATCAAAGCCAAAACGATTCGTATCTACTCTCCTTTTAGATTGGTGCAAAACTTTGTTTTACCCAAGCCTTTTAGAATCATCTTAGATCTCAATCGTAGTGAGAAAAATATCAATCAAGTTTTCAATCTCAAAGGTAGATTTTTTAGCAATATCTCTTTGGGGACTCACCAAGACTTCTATCGTGTAACCCTCACTCTTGATGGGCAATATGGTTACAATATCGAACAAGATGAAAAGGGCTATATCATTGTCTTGAAATGAAACACCTTGTTTTGATTGGCTTTATGGCAAGTGGAAAAAGCACACTTGCCTCTTCCCTCTCCCACTCCCTCTCACTCCCTATCTTCTCTAGTGATACTTGGATTAGTAAGCAGTGTGGGATAAGCATTGCTGAGATTTTCTCTCTTTATGGAGAGAGAGAGTTTAGAGAATGGGAAAAAAGAGCATTTGAGAGGATTTTTGAGTTTGAGGAGAGCTATATCATTGATTGTGGGGGAGGATTTGTATTGCAAAATGATGTGAGAAGGCTTGGGAGAGTGTATTATCTTCAAGTGGGATTAGATGAGATAGAGAGAAGGCTATCTGTGGGAGAGGAGAGTGTCAAACGCCCTCTATCAAAAGAGATAAAAACTCTCTATATCCAAAGAGAGAAGCTATATCAAGCTCAAGCTTCAAAGGTTGTCGATAATCAAAAAGAGGGGGCAATACAAGAGATAATAGAGGATTGGAGAAGATCTTAGTGATCTTCTTCCATTACAGCACCTGCAATATACACATAAGTGAGAATCATAAAAACAAAGGCTTGAAGAAATGCCATAAGAGTTAGGATTGCAAATGCAGGAAGGGGTGCAAGCCAAGGAGCAAGCATAAGCATTACAAGCAAAAACATATCATCTCCCTTGATATTTCCAAACAAACGGAATGAGAGAGAGATGATTCTTGAAAAATGTGAAATGATTTCAATAGGGAGCATTAATGGAGCCAAAACTTTGACAGGTCCAAGAAAGTGTCCAAAATAGTGGAAGAATCCTTTTGCTTTGATTCCCTCATAGTGATAGTAGAAAAACACAACCAACGCCAAAACAAGAGTAAAGCTCCAGCTTGAAGTAGGGGATTCAAAGCCAGGGATAATCCCAATGGCATTGGAGAAAAATACAAAAAATGCAATCGTTCCAGCAAGTGGAAGATATTTGAGTGCTATTTCTCTTCCTGCCACATCACTTGCGACATTGATAATCCCACTGATAAAGAACTCATAGACATTTTGAAGCCCTGTGGGAATGATTTGCATATTGCGTGTGGCAAGTTTGGCAAAGAGTAAAACAAGCAATGCCACAAGGATTGTATAAAATCCAATGATGAAATCGTGATTTGAGTTGATTAGTCCTGCAAAGGTAAAAACTCGTCCTTCCATATTTTCCTCACTTTGATAAATTTTGATGACAAAAAATTAACTCATTTTATCTCAAAAACTTCAAGAAGTTGAAAAAAATGAGAGCTTTTTTGGGGATTGTGTCAATTTAGTTACAAAAAAGCAAATTATTTCACCCACTCCAAGATTTTCCCTCTCACTTCTTGAGGAGAGATAGGGGAGCAAACCCTCTCTTCTTTTTCAAACAAAGCACAGATAGAGGAGGGGATAGAGAGATGATAATTTTGTGCTATCCACTCTAGTGCTTTTTTATCGCTATATTTTTCGCCATTGATTGCATAGGCGATTGTGGGGCTAAATTTACTCCACTCAGCAGTAGAGCAAATTAGCGTTTTTTGAGTGGAGAGTTTTTGGGCGATAAAGTAGGCGTTGGCTGTGTGGGGATCGATGATGATATTATCTTTGGCTAATTCTCTAATAGTTTGCAAACATTCTTTATCAGTGCAATACCCTGCCATAAAATGCTCTTGCAAGACTTCTAGCTCCTCACTTGTAAGGGTATAGCGTTTGTGGGCATCAAGATTTGCCATTAGCTCCTTTGTGCGATTTGCTCCAAAGAGAGTAAACAGCACTCGCTCGATATTGGAGCTTTTGAGGATATCCATTGCAGGGGAGTAGCTAGGGAGCAAGTGGCGATGAGAGATATCATAGATTCCGCTTTGGATAAAGTCGCTTAAGATATTGTTTGGATTACTTGCGATGATGATTTTGCTGATTGGCACACCCATAAGCTTGGCATAAAACGCTCCCAAAGCATTGCCAAAGTTTCCACTAGGGATTGCAAACTCCACGCTCTCCCCTAGTGTAATCTCTCCACTTCTCACAAGGCTCAAATATCCCCAAATATGATAGATGATTTGAAAGGCAATGCGTCCAAAATTGACAGAGTTTGCCACAGAGGTTTGCACCCCTCTCTCTCTTAAAGTTTGTAAAAACTCTTCATCATTGAGGAGGGATTTTAGTGTGTGCTGAGCGTCATCAAAATCTCCAATGAGTGGAATGACTTTGAGATTGGGTGCATCTTGGGTGCTCATTTGCAATCGTTGCACATCGCTTGTCCCTTTGGCAGGATAGAGGCAAACGACTTGGATATTATCTATATTTTTAAAGCTCTCCAAAGTTGCTGGGCCTGTATCTCCACTTGTAGCAGTAAGCAAAAGATATTTTTGCTCCCCTGCAAAAAGAGAAAACAATTGCCCCAATGGCTGAAGTGCCATATCTTTAAATGCTCTTGAAGGTCCGTGAAAAAGCTCTTGAAGATAGAGGTTTGGAGCGATTTTGTGGGTGGGAGCAGGATTGAGTGGATTATCAAAACTCTTATAACTCTCCAATGCCACACTAAGCTCTTGGCTCTCAATGTGTAAAAGTGAGAAAATGTGTTGAGTAAGCTCAGAGTAGTTTAGATGGAGCAGGGCTTGAAGAGAGGGGATAGTGGGAAGTGAGTTTAGAGTATATAGCCCTCCAAAACTAGCTTTGGGCGAGAGAATACTTTCTTTGAGTGTGAAATGAGGGGTGTTATCTCCTCCACGAGTTTGAGTGAAAATTTCCATACGCAATCCTTGAAATAAACAAAAAATAAATCATAAGTTAGGTATATGCCTTTTGTCAAAACCATTATAAAGGAAAACAAATGAAAAAAGTAGGAATTTTTTATGGAAGCGAAAGTGGAAACACTCAAGAAGTTTGCAAAAAGATTGCTAGTGAGCTAGGCGATAGTGCTGAAATCTTTGACATTGCCAAAGTAGATAAAGACACAATTTTGGGATTTGAAAACCTTATCTTTGCAAGTGCGACTTATGGAAGTGGGGATTTGCAAGATGATTGGGAGAAGGCATTAAAAAACCTAAACGAGAGTGATTTTAGCTCAAAAGTCGTGGCATTGGTGGGTGTAGGAGATGGCGATAGCTATGGAGATACATTTGTAGAGAGTATTTATCATCTTTATCAAGTTGTCAAAAGTGCCAAAGTTGTAGGGAGAGTGAGTAAAGAGGGGTATATCTTTGAGGAGAGTATGGCAGTTGATGGGGAGGAGTTTTTGGGACTAGCTATTGATGAGGAGAATCAAAGTGAGCTTACAGAGGGGAGAGTGAAAGCGTGGGTAGAGCAAATTAGAGGAGAGTTTATCTAAAAGATTCACAAAAGGGGGTGGAGAGCTTTTAAGAATCTTTATCTTTTGCTAGAATTCCCTAAAATTTAATTAGCTAGGAATTCTATGGATAATTATGAATACTCTGAACTTCTAAAAGAACTTGACAACAAATGCAACAACATTGCAAAAATCATCAAACCTGATGAAATCAAATCTCAACTTGATGAGATTGAAGCTATTCAGCAAGATCCAAACTTTTGGAATGATGCAAAAAGAGCAGGGGAAGTGGGCAAAGAAAAATCACGCCTCAATCGATTGCTAGAAACATACAACAATGCTAGAGGAATGCTAGATGATGCCAAAGAGCTTTTTGAAATCGCTCAAGAAGATGAGGGATTAAAAGAGCAGTTGTTTTCTGAAAGTGCTAAGCTTGAGGGTGTGATCAAAAAGGTGGAGATTGAAGTAATGCTTAGTGGGGAGCACGATGGAGCAAACGCAATCATTACTATTCAACCTGGAGCAGGGGGGACGGAAAGTCAAGATTGGGGAAGCATCCTTTATCGAATGTATCTTAGATGGGCTGAGAGAAGGGGGTTTAAAGTGGAGCTACTAGATTATCAAGATGGCGAGGAGGCAGGGATAAAAGGTGTGGCATTTATCATCAAAGGAGAGAATGCTTATGGATATATGAAAAGTGAGAATGGCGTTCATCGTTTGGTGAGAATCTCTCCCTTTGATGCCAATGCGAAGCGACATACAAGTTTCTCTAGTGTGCAAGTCAGTCCTGAGCTTGATGATGATATTGATATAGTCATTGAAGATAAAGATATAAGGATAGATACTTATAGGGCAAGTGGGGCAGGAGGGCAACATGTCAATAAAACCGAATCGGCTATCCGAATCACCCACCTTCCCACAGGGATTGTCGTGCAATGCCAAAATGACAGAAGTCAGCACAAAAACAAAGCCACAGCTCTAAAAATGCTAAAGAGCAAACTCTATGAGCTAGAGAGAGAAAAGCAAAACGCCTCAGCCTCAAACCAAGAGAAAAGTGAGATTGGGTGGGGTCATCAAATCCGAAGCTATGTCCTAGCCCCCTATCAGCAAGTCAAAGATTCAAGAAGCAATCAAGCTTTTAGCAATGTTGAGGCGATTTTGGATGGGGATTTAGATGAGATGATTGAGGGGGTATTGGTCAGTGGAGCAGTGCAATGAGCTCACAACTCCCTCAAATACAAGAAGCCCTAGAGCTTATCAAAGAGGCCAAGACTTATAGTGTGGAAATGCTAGAGAGGATTGAGAAGCTTTGCTCACTTCTCACTCAAGTGCAAGGTAGAAATACTTTCGTGCAACAATGCCTAAAAGAACAAGCCCAAGTGATGAATATCCTAAGTGAGCAAAATCCTGAATATGAAATCTTTAAAACCTCAAAAGATCAAATACAAGAAGCCCTTACCCACTCCCTTGCACTCTCTCAGCTAAGTGAGAGGGGGCTAGAGATATTAGAGGTGAGTGCCAATACAAGTGAGGAGCAAGAGGGGATTGCCAAAGCAGGGGTATTACTCAAAAGCGTGATAGGGTGTTTGGATATGTTGCTAGGTGAGAAAATCAAAGACTTTATCCAAACCACGACAAGCAATCAAAATGCAGACAATCAAAACATTGATTCACAAAGTTTGCAAAATCTCTCAAATCATTTTTTGAATAAAGGTTAATTATGAAAAAAGCACAACTTCTCTCCCCCGCAGGGAATCTTACAAAACTCAAAATCGCTATCAGTTATGGGGCTGATGCAGTCTATGGAGGAGTATCGCATTTTTCTTTGAGAAATCGAGCAGGGAAAGAATTTACCCTAGAGAGCTTCAAAGAGGGGATAGATTACGCTCATGAGAGGGGGAAGAAGGTGTATGCCACAATTAATGGATTTCCTTTCAACTCTCAGCTCAAACTTCTAGAATCTCATATCTTAAAAATGGCAGAGCTAGAGCCTGATGCTTTCATTATCGCTACCCCAGGGGTGGTGCGACTTGCTAGAAAACTAGCCCCTCAAATCCCAATCCACCTCTCCACTCAAGCCAATGTCTTAAATGTCTTAGATGCTGAAGTGTTCTATGAGCTAGGTGTGAAGAGGATTGTAGCAGCTAGGGAGCTAAGCTTAAGTGATGCGGTGGAAATCAAAAAGCATCTGCCTGATTTGGAGCTAGAGATTTTTGTGCATGGGAGTATGTGCTTTGCATTCTCAGGGCGTTGTCTAATCTCAGCACTCCAAAACGGAAGAGTCCCCAATCGTGGGAGCTGTGCGAATGATTGTCGGTTTGATTATGAATACTATGTGCGAAACCCTGATAATGGCGTGATGATGAGGTTGCACGAAGAAGAGGGGGTAGGCACACATATTTTCAATGCCAAAGATTTAAATCTTGCCTCTCATTTAGATGAGATTCTAAAAAGTGGAGCTATTGATGCACTTAAGATCGAGGGAAGGACAAAAAGTAATTACTATGCAGGAATCACTGCACGCACCTATCGTGAAGCCATAGACGACTACTATGAGGGCAGATATAGAGCTCCAAAATACCAAGAAGAGCTAAATACTCTTAAAAATCGAGGATTTACTGATGGCTATATTATCCACCGCCCTCACGAAAAACTCAATACCCAAAACCACAAAACAGCTATAAGTGAGGGGAGCTATCAAGTCAATGCAGAGGTGAGTGAGTGTGGAGAGTGGTGTGTGTGTCGCCATACCATAAGAGTGGGGGAGTATAAAGAAATCATCGCTCCCAAAGGCGAGATAATCCCTTGTGTCAATAATGAGCTTGGCGTGATTGTGGAGCATAATGGAAAATATCTCATTAGCTTCAAAAAACTTGAGCTAGAAAATGGAAAAGAGCTAAGTGAAATCCATAGTGGAAATGTCAATCGTGTAAAGCTTCCTGTGAGATTGCCTAGTTTTAGTTTCTTTAGGGAGGAGATATAGATTGTTTAGCAATACTCAAAGCTTGTTTTCTGATGAAATCTATTCTCTTGAAGAGAGAAGAGTAACTTTTTTGCACTCTTTAAGAGGACAGCGTTTAGCCTATAAAAGATACACCAAAAGCCCCTTGAGATATCCAGGTGGAAAGTCATTGGCTGTAGGAATCATACTTGAGTATTTTCCTAAAGATATAAATAGGGTTATTTCTCCATTTTTTGGAGGTGGAAGCGTAGAAATTGCTTGTGCTTCAGAGCTTGGAGTGAAAGTAGTGGGTTTTGATATATTTGATATTCTTGTTAATTTTTGGCAATTCTTGATTCAAGATTCTAAAACTCTTTATGATGACCTGATTCAACTTCTCCCTACAAAAGAACAATACGCTGAAATTAAAGAAGAGTTAAAAAAACATTGGAAAAAAGAAATTGTTTTGGATAGCAGAACATTGGCACGAGATTATTATTTCAATTTTAACCTTAGCTATGGTCCAGGATTTTTAGGGTGGATGAGTAAGATTTATGAATCTCCACAACGCTATCTGAATATGATAGAAAAAATAAGAAATTTTAATGGAGAAAATCTAAGCGTAGAGTGCAGTAGTTTTGAGAAAGTGCTTGAAGACTATCCTAACGATTTCTTTTATCTTGATCCTCCATATTTTTTAGAAGGAGATTCTAAAATGTTTAGAGGGATATATCCACAAAGGAATTTTCCTATTCATCACAATAATTTCCCTCATGATAAACTGGCTGAACTATTGAAAAATCATAAGGGGAAATTTGTCTTGAGTTATAATGATTGTCAATGGGTGAGAGAGACATACAAAGATTTTAAACTCATTGATGTATCATGGCAATACACAATGGGACAAGGGGAAACAAGGATTGGAAAAAATCGTATTGATAGAGGGGATTTTACAAACATAAAGCAATCTCATGAGTTGCTGATAGTAAAGGAGTAGGAGTGAAAATCACAGAAGTAAAAACAGCTTTTAAAATTGTAGATGTTGAGTTTGTAGAGGGACAAACGAAGCTTAAATTCAATTATGTGTCTAAGCTCATAGATGAAAATGGCAAGGAGTTGCCAAAAAAGATTCTAACGGCTGATGTTTCTAGGGTGTATCTGATTGTTGTAGATGGCGTGATTAAAAAGATTGGAGCTTCAGGTTCTAAGGGTGGGATGAAAAACACTTTGCAAATCTATCAAGACGGTGGAGTTAAAGGTAGGCCAAGTATTCGAAGTTATGGAGTTTGGTATTTTCTATATCATACAATTCTTCAAGGGAAGAAAATTGAGTTCTATATGATTTATCAGGATAATTTTGATGCGTATGTTAAAGGACTTTTTGGCAAAAAGAAAAAGATTGCTAGTCTTAATCCTAAATTGATTGAAGAATGTTGTTTGGAGGATTATTTGGAGAGAGAAAAGGGCAAGTATCCTGAATGGAATCTTCAAGAGCAAGGAGCTGATTGGCCCAATGAAGCAAAAATAGCACATGCTGATATTATGAAAGAATCTGCAAATCGTAAAAGAAAACAAAAAAGCTAGCGTCTAAGGAGGAAGTATGGATTTTGTAGCAGTGATGATGGGGAGTAAGAGCGATTGGGAAGTGATGAGCCATTGTGTAGAGGTGTTTAAGAAGTTTGATGTGCCCTATGAGGTGCTAATCACTTCAGCCCATAGAAGCCCTGAGAGGACAAAAGAGTATATCAAAGATGCAGAATCAAGAGGAGCTCAAGTCTTCATCGGTGCAGCAGGGATGGCAGCCCACTTGGCAGGAGCGATTGCCTCGATGACTTCTCGCCCTGTGATTGGTGTGCCTTTGAGTGGTGGGGTGCTTGATGGGGTTGATGCTTTGCTCTCCACCGTGCAGATGCCCTCAGCAATGCCTGTGGCGACGATGAGTGTGGGCAAAGCAGGGGCTGTGAATAGTGCGTATTTTGCGATGCAGATTATGGCACTCAAAAACAAAGAGCTTTTTGGCAAACTCCTTGAAGATCGTGTGATGAAAGCCAAAAAGGTGGAGCTTGATTCTAGTGAGATTGAGGTAAGAGTGCAGTGAGTGGGAAAGAATGGCTAGAGCTCAATGAGTTTATAGAGCAGACACAATATAGCAAATCTCAAATTGCTAAGCTTGTCAAAAGCAAAGAGATTGAGGCAAAGAATGTCAAAGGAGAGCTGTATTTAAGAGTGGTAGCGACTCCCCCTGTGCCTAGTGGTGAGGAGCAAATGTTTCAAGAGAGTATCCAAAAGATTTTAGAAATCCACTCCAAACTCACTATCGCCAAAGATGAGGTGATTTCAGCCTATAAGAGTGAAAATGAATTTCTCAAAAACACCATTGCCTCAATGCAAGAAACCTACAAACAAGAAAAACAACTGATTGAGTTTTTACGCCAAGAGTTGGAGAAAAATCGTGAAGAGATTGAGGCGATGAAGAGAAAATATCGCTTGATGTGGGATAAAGTCAGCAAAAATGAAAGCTCAAAGTGAATGCTTTGAATGCTTGAGCAATCAAGCTAGAGTATGGATAGAAGATATAGAAGAATATGAAACTTTTCTCTCCTTGCTCCCCAAAGATAGCAATGGGGCTTCAGCTCATCTCTGCCCTCCACAAATCGCTCAAACCCTCTATGGCAAAATCGCCAAAGAGAGAGGGGTGGAAGATTTGTATAGAGAAATCAAGCAAGAATGTATTTTGAAAGCTTATCAGATTCTCTCCTGCCTTGATTGCTCTACACTCTCTTTGCAAGATGCCCTCAAAGTAAGTGTGCTAGGCAATGTGATAGATTATGGGAGTGCGTCATCATTTGAGATAGAGGCGTTTGACTTTGAGAGGGAGAGGGAGGGGCTAGAGTTTGCTTATTTTGAGTTTGAGAGCTTTTTGACTAGATTACAGAGTGCTAAAAGTCTAGCGATTTTAGGAGATAATGCAGGGGAAAATCTCTTTGATGAGGTTTTGGCAAAGGTGCTAAAGAGAGAATATCCCCACCTCAAAATCTATTATTTCACACGAGGCAAACCTATCATCAACGATCTTACTTATGCTGATATTTTGCACTTTCCACAATGCAGTGGAATGTTTGAAGTAGCAGAGGTGGTGGATAGTGGAGTGGGGAGTGCAGGGTTTGTGTGTGAAGAGGCATTGCCAAAGGCTAGAGAGATATTTTTGAGTTGCGATGTGATAGTGGCTAAGGGGATGGGAAACTTTGAGTGTATGGAGGGCAAGGGGGATAAGAGGGTGTTTTTCTTATGCAAGATTAAATGCCCTGTTGTAAGTGGGGTGCTTAAAGCCCCCATAGGCAAAATGGTGTTTAAGCAAGATTCTTAGAATCTGAAAGAATAAGAGAGTCCAAAAAAGTTATTGTATTTGATAAGGGATTCAAAGCCATTGTCATTTGCCAAAGAAGAGTAATTGAGCGAACCACTGAAGCGATAGGTTAGCTCAAATTGATGATTCCTATAATAGTAGTGGATTCCTAGAATCGGATAGAGGTTGTGCTGGATTAGGTTTGAGCCATTATAAGAGTCCTCATTGACGCTGTATTGGTGGTTGAGATAAAACTCTGCGTTGTATCCTATCCCTGCACTCATTCCCAAAGCGTGTGTGCCAAATTGCCAAAAATCCCATAATGCATTCACTCTAAGTCCAAGCCAAAGAGGAGTAGAGGTGTTTTGCAATTCATCTCCATCAATAGAGTATTGGGCATCACTCAAAGTCCCACTTGAGAGATGAAGCGTCGTTCTTAGTCCAAAGTTTTCATCAAAATAGTATTGATAGCCCCCAAAGATTCCAAACATTGTAGAGAGGCTTTTGGCATTTTCAGAAAAAGATGCAAGGGGAAACATTGTATTTGTATTGAACTCTCCCAAACTCAAATCAACCCCCAAAAGAAAACCACTCTTTCTCATCTCATAAAACACTTCAGGCATAGGCTCAAGTATGACTTCTTGGCGAGGTTGCATCTCAGGAGTTTGCACGACTTCTTGCTCGATAATCACTTCTTCTGCCCCAAAGAGGTAGAGGGGGAGAAGTAGAGCGTGGATATGTTTTTTCATTGTTTTTCCTTCAAAATTTTTTCAAAGAATAGCATTTTAAAAAAACTCATTAGATTACAAGGAGAAAATTTGATTCTTAATCTCCCAAAATCTCTCTAGCTCCTTTTGAGTTTGGAGCAGATACAAATCCCATTTGCTCTAGTTTCTCCATAATATCTGAAGCCTTATTAAATCCCACCCCCAAGCGTCTTTGAATATAGCTAATAGAGGTTTTGCCACTTTGTAAGATCTCATCTTTTGCCCTAGCAATAAGTTCAGCACTCTCACTATCTAGCTCTTCACTATCCATCGCCCCTAAGCTTTCTTTTTCTTCAGGAGAGAAGAGTGGGTTATACATCACTTCTCTTTGATCTTTGATATAGCTGACAATCTCATTGACTTCATCTTCACTACTCCAAGGAGCATGCAGTCGCACTAGCCCACTCACTCCAGGGGGAGTGAATAGCATATCTCCTCTTCCTAGCAATGTCTCAGCCCCTGCACAACCGATGATACTTGCATCAATTTTTGTCCCCACTTTGTAGCTGAGGTGGGCAGGGAGGTTTGTTTTGATAAGTCCTGTAAGCACTTCTGCTCTTGGGCTTTGAGTAGCGACGATGAGGTGCATTCCTGAAGCTCTTCCCATTTGGGCAATTCTTGCCATAGAGTATTCTACTTCTTTTCCTGCTGTCATCATTAGATCGGCTAATTCATCGATGATGATGACAAAGTAGGGAAATTTCTCTAGCCCTAGCTCTTCAGCCTTTTGGTTGTAGCTGACAATCTCTTTGGTGCGAGATTGACTCATCAATGTATAGCGTCGCTCCATTTCTCTTACTGCATTAGCAAGTCCAATCACTGCCTTTTTGGGGTCTGTGATGATTGGAGTGATGAGATGAGGGAGATCGGTGTAGGGCATAAACTCTACCATTTTGGGATCTACCATCATTAGCTTTAGGTCATCAGGAGAGTTGCGATAGAGGAGGGAGAGAATCATCGCATTCACTCCCACGCTCTTTCCACTCCCTGTCGTTCCTGCGATGAGGAGGTGGGGAAGTTTTTTGAGATCGGTTACAAAAGGATTACCCACGACATCTTTTCCAAGTGCAAGGGTGAGGGGAGAAGAGGAATTTTTGAAGATTTCAGATTCAAAAATTTCTCTTAAATAAATAGTTTGAATGGTTGTGTTTGGGATTTCAATCCCTACGACATTTTTCCCAGGGATTGGGGCTTGGATACGGATAGATTTTGCCTCCAATGCCATAGCGATATCATTTTCTAAGCTTTGGATTCGGCTGACTTTGACATTGGGAGCAGGGCGAAACTCAAGGGTGGTGATGATTGGCCCTGAATAAGTGCGTGTTACATCTCCATCGATTTTGAATACTGCAAGTTTTTCTAGCAAACTTTCAATTTTCTCATCAATCTCTTCTTCATTGAGTTCTGTATTTTCTTGTTGTGGAGCAGGAGAGAGAAGAGAGAGTGGGGGGAGGGCATAGTCTTTGGGAATCTCCCTCTCTCCTTTGTCAATCTCACTTAGCAATGCTTCATTTTCAGCTAGAGAGCTGACTTTGGAAGTGCGAGTTTGAGGGATTTGAGGGGGGAGATCAAAAGCAGAGGAATATTTTTTGGGAGCAGATTGGATAGAGAGAGTGTGAAGCTCTTGTGGGCTTTGCTCTTCAAAGTCTTTGGGCATTGTAGGGGGCAATTCCTCTTCATCACTCTCTCTTATCTCTAAGCTAGATACAATCTCTTCTCTCTCTTCTTGCACCTCTTCAAAGCTCTCTTTCTTTTCTCTCTCTTCACTCATCTCTTGAGCCTCACTCACGCTCTCTTCTTCCCAAATCTGCTCTTGGAGGAACTCATCTATCCTATCCTCTTGATAACTCTCTTCTTGTATATTTTCAATCTCTTGATTGATTTTGGGTTTATCCAAAGGGGTGGATTGCAAAATCTTTGGCATTTCTTTAGGTGTTGGGATTTGAGAGGGTTGAGATTGTTGTGTTTTTTTAGGAGAGAGAGGGCGTGGAGCTTGTTGGGTAGATTGTGTGGGTTGATTTTTGCAATCATCTTGACGAATCTTTTGAAGAAGCTCTGCACTAGAGCTAATATGTGAAGAGCTTAGTGCCAAAAGCTCTTCACGAGAAAAGGGATTGGGGCTTTTTTTGGGCTGTATCTCATCTTGTTCTGCAAACCCAATATGGTGTTTTTTTGAAGCTTTGGGTTGAGAGATGAAGTATTCTTGAATCTCAATATCTTCTTCTCTAAATCCTGTGTTTTCAAGAATCTTAGGTAATGACAATGTTTCCTCCTTAGGTAAAATTTGTGGGATAGGCAAGGGTGGAGATTGTTCTATCTCCTCTTGTGATTCTTCTTCTATTTGGGGTTCAATCAAATCTAGCTCTATTGCAGGGGTAGGGATTTTTTCTTGTGAGGCTTTGCGAGTTTGAAGCAACTCTTTGAGAGGGGTAGCAACTTTTGTTTTGAAAGTCCATAGAGAGTTTGAGAGATAGGTTTTTGTTTTTGAGAGATTGATTTTTTTGATATAGGTAAAAATATCTTCATCTCTCAAACTAAGCAGACAAAAACCACTCAAAAGCATAGAAGTGCTAATCACTCCAAATGTCCCAAGATAGGGTTTTAGCACACCTACAATCGCCTCCCCAATCGCTCCATAGTCAATCAAAGCATATTGCAAAACCAAAAGGAGCAAAAAAAGCAAAGAGCTTGATGCTCCCACCTCAATTCTTCTAAACCTTGTGCCTTTTTTTTGGTAAAGCAAGTAGCCAAAATACACCAAAACGATAGGATAGAGATAGGCAAAGATTCCAAAAAATTTAAAATTGATTTCCCAAAACCTTTTGCCAAAAACGCCCATAAGATCAAATCCACCAAAAACAATCATAAGTTCAAAAAAGGCAAAAATTGCACAAAATGCTAAAAATAAATATTTAATAGAAAGTCCTTATTGATTAGATATAGGGGTGTAATTATATCTTGAAAAAGCTTTTTATCTCTTAGGGTTTGATTTTTCATAAGGGGGAAATATAAAAATTTTAGAATGTTTTCCAAAAGTAACACTTTTTCTCAAATAGCGATAGGTGGGGGATTTCAAATCATTTGATTTTAAAGAAAGTATAGTTTTATTTATTTTTGTAAGTATTTTTTATCGTTGTATAAAAATATATATAACCCATTTGAAGCTTTTGTAAATGCACTGAAGTAAAATGATTGCCATGGACTTTCTCAAAAAGTCTAAAATCATTACATTAGGAGCAAAGTCTATGTTGGCTAGAGTTTTTGCAGTATCAGCTTTATTGTGTGCTTCAGTATTTGCAGCCCAATATGCTGAAGTAGTTAAGCCACTTTATGCAGATGCAACAAGTGGAAAAGTGATAGGGAAGCTTCTTCCTACGGCAGAAGTAGAGGTTCTCAAAGAAGAGGGAAATCGTGTATTGGTTTCTATCAGTGGGTATCAAGATGCAGGAAAACCTGCAATCTACTTTGTAGCAGGGAAAAGAATCCTCAATGCAGGTTTTGATGGAAAAGCAGGAGTAGAGTTTAAAAAACTCGGCTCAGTTGTAGTGAATGGTGTTACTTATGATAAGGTCAGTGCGACAGCTTGGACAGATAAGTCCAATTTGACTTCAGATGTAGCACCTCTTTATGCTAAGGCAAAAGATTTATTCTCTCAAAACTGCTCTATGTGTCACGGACTTCACCCTGAAAAAGAGTTTAGTGCAAATCAATGGCCAAGTATGTTCAAATCAATGGCAGGTCGAACAGGAATTGATAAAAATGACTATCAACTTGTGATTGAATACCTACAAAAAAATGCAAAAGATATGCAATAAGGAGGAATGCATGAAAACAATCGATACAAACAGAAGAAATATCCTTAAATACGCAGGACTTTTTGCTTCTATCCCATTTGTTAGCCAATTGGTGGATAAAAGCACACTTCTAGCAGCAGGTGCAAATAAATTCAGCACAGATTTGGTTCTCAATGGTGATGTTTATACAGCAGCACACTGGGGAGCGATGAAAGTCAGTGTAAAAAATGGAAAGATTGTAAAGAGCGTGAATGCTTTTGATGGAATGGTTTATAACCCACTTCAAAGCGTTACAGCGGATTTGGTAGATGGAAAATACACCAATAGAATCAAAGCTCCAATGGTAAGAAAAAGTTACCTTGAGAAAAAGAAAAACAATCGTGAGCTTAGAGGAGCTGATGAGTGGGTAGAGGTAAGCTATGAGCAAGCAATCAAACTTGTTGCTGATGAAGTAGCAAGAGTAAGAAAAGAAAAAGGTGCAAATGGAATCTATGGTGGATCTTATGGATGGAAATCAAGTGGAAACTTGCACAATGCAAGAACATTGCTTCACAGATACCTCACTATGGGTGGTGGATTTGTAGGAGGATTGGGGGATTACTCAGCAGGTGCGGCTCAAGTGATTATGCCTCATGTTATGGGAACACTAGAGACTTATGAGCAACAAACTTCTTGGCCTTTGATTATGGAACACTCTAAAGTGGTAGTAATCTGGGGAGCAAACCCAATGGATACACTCAGAATCGCTTGGAGTTCAAACGATGGTGTAGGACTAGAGTATTTCACAAAGCTCAAAAATAGTGGCAAAAAAATCATCATCATTGATCCAATCAAGAGCAATACAGTTGCATTCTATGGCAACAAAGCAGAGCATATCGCTCCTAAGCCAAACACCGATGTGGCAATGATGCTAGGAATTATCCACACAATGCTCTCAACTGGAAAATATGACAAAGAATTTATCGAAACTTATACAGAAGGATTTGATAAGTTTGCAGATTATGTTATGGGCAAAACTGCTGATAAAACTCCAAAGAGTGCAAAATGGGCTTCAAATATCTGTGGAGTAAGTGAGAGTAAAATCAAAGAACTTGCAGATCTATTCTTTGCTAATAGAACAATGCTTATGACAGGTTACAATATGCAAAGACAGCACCACGGAGAGCAAGTGCATTGGATGACTGTGGCTCTTGCAAGTGCAATCGGACAAATCGGACTCCCTGGTGGTGGATTTGGTATCAGCTATCACTATGCAAATGGTGGAAGTCCTACAACAAATGCCCCTGTAATTGGTGGTATCACTGTGGGTAAAGCAAGTGGTGGAGGACAAGAGTGGCTCAATGATGGATCATCACTCTCTATCCCTGTGGCAAGAATTGCTGATTGTTTGCTCAATCCTGGAAAAACAATTGACTACAATGGTAGAAAGATTACTTATCCTGAGATTGATCTAGTGTATTGGGTAGGTGGTAACCCATTTGTTCATCACCAAGATACAAACCTACTTGTAAAAGCTTGGAAGAAACCTAGCACAATCATTGTCCATGATATGTATTGGACTCCAACAGCAAAAATGGGAGATATCGTATTCCCAATCACAACTCCTTATGAGAGAAACGACCTTACAATGAGTGGGGATTATAGTAATCTCAATATCAATCCAATGAAACAAGTAGTCAAGAGAATGCCAAAGAGCAAACACGACTATGAGGTATTTGCAGATCTAGCAAAAGTTGCAGGATTTGAAGCACAATTCACAGAAGGCAAGAGCGAGATGCAATGGCTTGAAGAGTTCTATAATGTCGCCTACAATCAAGCTCAAAAATCAGGAGCATTGATGGCTGATGGTGAGCCAATGCCTGACTTTACAACATTCTGGAATGCAAATAGACCTCTTACATTCGCTCCAACAGAAGAAGGGCTAAACTTTGTAAGATATGGAGAGTTTAGAGAAGATCCAATCCTCAATCCTCTAGGAACACCAAGTGGTAAGATTGAAATCTACTCTGAGACAATTGCAAAAATGGGATATAAAGATTGTGGTGCATATCCACAATGGTTTGAGCCAATTGAGTGGATGGGTATGAAAAACAAACCTGCTGAATTTGCACTTGTTAGCCCACACCCAAGCCTAAGACTTCACTCTCAACTCAACAACACAAGTTTGAGAAATCAATATGCTGTTGCTGATCGTGAGCCAATTTGGATCAACCCTGCTGATGCCAAAGCTAAGGGGATCAAAAATGGCGATATCGTAAGAGTATTCAACAAAAGAGGACAGATCCTTACAGGTGCAGTGGTAAGTGATATTGTTCCAAAAGGTGTGATTAGAGTATATGAGGGTGCTTGGTATGATCCTGAGAATCCTGCAAAAGAAAACACACTTTGTGTAAATGGTAATGCCAATGTATTGACAATTGATATCCCAACTTCTGAGCTTGCAGATGCAAACATTGCAAACACAGCGTTGGCAAATATTGAAAAATACAAAGGTAAAGCTCCAAAGCTTAAAGCCTTCACTCCTCCAAAAGGTGCGAAGTAATCTTTACCCCTAGCTCTTGGCTAGGGGGACTTCCTCACTCCTCTTCTTCCAATCAAAATTCTCTCATTTAAAGAAGTTTTAAAATATTTAAGATAAAAACCCAATAGCTTTTGTTAGAATGGATAAAAGTATTTTAGGAGGATATTGTGGTTTTGACTAATCCTGTGGTGGTATCTATTGTTTTGATGTCGCTTTTGTGCCTTTTGCGTTTTAATATCCTCCTCTCTATTGTCATCTCTGCTCTTGTTGCAGGGGTGCTAAGTGGTTTGGGGGTTGAGGAGAGTATGAATATTTTCATTCAAGGAATGAGTGGAAATATAGAAACAGCATTGAGTTATATTTTGCTTGGAGGGATTGCTTATGCGATTGCTCAAAGCAATCTCACAAGATTTTTGATCCATTGGGTGTCTAAATTTGTCGGTAACAAAAAGATACTTTTTTGCCTTTTTATTGCCTTTATTGCTTGTTTTTCTCAAAACCTAATTCCTGTGCATATTGCCTTTATCCCAATCCTTATCCCCCCACTTTTGGCTCTGATGAATAAAATGCGACTTGATCGCAGGGCAGTTGCTTGTGCCCTCTCTTTTGGACTTCAAGCTCCATATATTGCTTTGCCTATTGGTTTTGGGTTGATTTTCCAAAATATTATCAAAGACAATCTTATTCAAAATGGAGTAAAGGTTTCTCTTGCAGATGTAACTTCTGTGATGTGGATAGGTGGAGTTGCGATGCTTATAGGACTTTTTATCGCAATCTTTATCCTTTATTCAAGACCAAGAGATTATGTGCAAACTCGCCTAGAGAAAAAAGAGCTTGTAGAAGAAGAGCCTAAAATGACTCCTAAAGACTATGGCGTGCTTTTGGGGGTAGTTGTAACTTTTGCTATCCAAATCTTCACTTCCTCGCTTCCTTTGGGGGCATTGTGTGGGCTTGTCGTGATGGTTATCGTGCGTGGGATACGATATAGTGATGTAGATAAGGTGATGGAGGGGGGATTATCTATGATGGCTTTTATTGCCTTTGTAATGCTTGTGGCTTCAGGGTTTGGAGCGGTTCTTAAAGAGAGTGGGGCAATCAATTTGCTTGTAGGAGAGGCTTCAGCGATGATGGGAGGATACGCACTTTCAGCCCTTGTAATGCTTTTAGTGGGTTTGCTTATCACGATGGGGATTGGCACTTCTTTTGGAACGATTCCAATCATTGCTGCTATTTATTGTCCTTTGGCTTTGGCTCTAAACTTCTCTATCCCCTCTATTATCTTGCTTGTAGGGATAGCTGGGGCTTTGGGAGATAGTGGCTCTCCTGCAAGTGATAGCACTTTGGGTCCCACCTCAGGACTCAATGCTGATGGAGGACATAATCACATTTGGGATACTTGTGTGCCAACTTTTATCGTCTATAATATCCCCCTCATTCTTATCGGTGTGATTGGGGCTGTATGGTTGAATAGTTGATGAGAATACAATCAAGAATTTGGATACAAAAAGACGGGAAAAGCTATCTGGGGCAGGGGAGAATCGAGCTTTTGAAACATATCCAAAAAGAAGGCTCTATCTCAAAAGCAGCCAAAAAAATGCATATGAGCTATAAAGCTGCTTGGGATAATCTCAATCAAATCAATGAACTCTCAGGTGTGCCTTTGATAGAGAGTAGCAATGGAGGGGTTGGTGGGGGTGGAACTTCTTTGAGATTGGAGGGGGAGAGAGCGATAGAGGTATTTGAGAAGCTTGAGTGGGTGAGGGAAGAGTTTTTTTCTTTGCTTGATGGGTGCGAAAATCTTGAGGATTTGGATAAGAGATTAGAAGAGATTACAATCTTTTTAAAAGGTTTTTGCAAAAATTAGTCTATTTTACTTTGGCTTTATATTTCTTTTTTAAACTTTTGGCATTTATATTCAAAGGATAGGGAATGCAAAAAGATGAGATTATGGGGGTTGTCAAACCTCGCAAAAAACTATGGAAAATTTTTGGCATTTTGGCAATTATAGGAGCAATGTGTGGGGGAGGAGTGTATTATTATCTTCAGCCAAAAGAAGTCAAAATCGTTTATGATGTGGTAACGCCAAAGAGAGGGGATATCTCAGCAATCATTTCAGCCACAGGCACACTCAACCCTCTCAATGAAGTTCAAATCGGCTCACAAGTTTCAGGAATCATCTCTTCAATCTATGTAGATACCAATGATTTAGTCAAAAAAGGGCAGGTTTTAGCCAAGATTGATGATTCAAAGATTCTCCAAGAGCTTAGTCGCTATGAAGCTCAACTTCAAAGTGCCAAAGCCCAACTTAGCTCATTGCAATCTACTCTCAAAGACAAAAAATGGCAATATGAAAGATTGCAAAAGCTCTATAAACAAAGCAAAGGAAAATACCCTTCATTTGCCGATGTGCAAACTGCTCAAGTGGCTTATGAAGTCGCACAAGCTGAGATTGAGAGCAAAAAGGGCAATATTGCTGAGATTGAAGCAAATATCAAGGGGGTAAAGATTGATTTTGACAACACGATTATCACTTCTCCAATCGATGGCGTGGTGCTAACTCGTAGTGTCGATGTGGGGCAAACTGTGGCAGCAAGTTTCTCTGCTCCTGAGCTATTTAATGTTGCTCAAAATCTTGAGGAGATGAAACTTGTCGTGCAAATTGCAGAGAGTGATGTGGGTAAAATCGCAATCAATCAGCCCTTGCTTTTCAGTGTCGATGCCTATCCCAATCGCAAATTTTCTGCCAAAGTGGATAAAGTCAATTTTGGTTCTACTACCACAGACAATATCGTAAGCTATGAGGTAACAATCAATGTAGCAAACAAAGACTTATTGCTTCGCCCTGGAATGAGTGCCACAGCCGATATTGTAGTGGCAGAGCAAAAAAATGTCTTATTGCTTCCTGTGTCTGCTTTGTTTTTTGATCCTACCAAGCAACAAACTCAAAGCAAGAAAAAATCAGGCTCTTTCTTCTCTCCTCCTATGCCTCCAAGACACAAAAACACAGCCAAACCCAAAGATCAAAAGACAAATGCAGGAGAAGAGAAGCAGATTTGGGTTTTGCAAGGTGGTGTGCCTGTGCCTCAAAGGGTAAAAGTGGGAATCTCAGATGGAAAAAGTGTGGAGATTGAGGGGATAGGGGAAGGCACTCAAGTGATAGTGGGAATGAGAGAAGAGCAATGAGCTTTGTGAGTTTGAGAGGGATTAAAAAAACCTATGGCAAGGGAGAAAATGCTTTTGTAGTGCTTAAGGGAGTGGATTTGGATATACAAAAAGGGGATTTTATCGCTCTAATGGGTCCTAGTGGTTCAGGTAAATCTACACTCTCAAATATTTTGGGTTGTTTAGATGATGCAGATAGCGGGGTATATGATTTTTGTGGTGTGAATGTATGTGATTTGAGTTTTGGAGAGAAAGCAAGGCTTAGGAGAAACTATTTTGGCTTTATTTTCCAAAGCTTCAATCTCCTCTCCAAAACCACAGCACTAGAAAATGTCGAATTGCCCCTTATCTATAAGGGATTAAAGAAAAAAGAAAGAAGAGAGCTTGCAATGATAGCACTGCAAAAAGTGGGGCTAGAGAGATGGGCAAATCACAGCAGTGCTGAGCTAAGTGGAGGGCAACAGCAAAGAGTGGCTATCGCTAGGGCTTTGGCGATTTCTCCTGTATTTTTGATTGCTGATGAGCCTACGGGGAATCTTGACACTCAAAGAAGTATTGAGATTATGGAGATTTTGCAAGGACTAAATCAAAATGAGGGGATTACTATCCTTATGGTAACGCACGAGAGTGATATGGCAAGTTATGCAAGTAGGGAAATTCATTTTCTTGATGGCAAGATTCAAAGAGAGGTAAAAAGATGATTTGGAATGCTTTTGTTATCGCTTTTAGGCAGATTAGCCGAAACTTTTTACGCTCAATTTTAACAATGCTAGGGATTATCATCGGTGTAGCTTCTGTGGTAAGTATGGTTAATTTTGGAAAAGCCACTACGCTTAATATTACCAAAAACATTTCTGCTCTTGGAAGTAATTTGCTTATTGTAATGCCCTCAAGAGCATTGGATAGTAGGGGGGTAAGTATAGGCAAAAAGCAATTTTCTCAAAAAGAGGTGGATTTTTTACGCTCACGCATTCAAGGAGATATTGCTTATCTCTCCCCACTTTCATCTACAAATGCTTTGGTGCAATATGGAAGCAAAAATGTGATGACGACAATCAATGGTATAGGGGAAGAATATCTTAATGCTACAAACTCTCAAGTCCAAGAAGGGAGAGAGTTTGAAAGTGGCGAGTTTCACTCTATCAGTCGTATTTGTCTGATTGGAGAGAGTGTGAGAAAAGAGCTTTATAAAGAGCAAAATCCACTTGGAAGCAATCTTAAGGTTGGCAATTTTATCTGCGAGGTTGTGGGTGTGCTAAAGCCAAAAGGACAGGGGGCAATGGGGCAAGATCAAGATGATGTTGTATTAGTGCCAATCAAGACTTTTAATTCTCAAATCAATTCCAATGCTTCACTTAATAACATTAAACGAATTTTTGTTTCTCTCAAAGATGGAGTGGATTCTACAAATGTAGTCAGCAAGATTACTGAAGCTTTGAGAGAGATAAGAAATGTTCAGGGAGGACAAAAAGATCCTTTTGAGGTAATGGACACTAAAGAAATCTTAAAAACCATTAGTTCTACCAATCAAATGATGACAATCTTTATCACTGCCATTGCAGGAATCTCTTTGCTTGTAGGTGGGATTGGGATTATGAATATTATGCTTGTTTCAGTTACAGAGAGAACCAAAGAGATAGGGATAAGAATCGCCATTGGTGCCACAGGAGGAGAGGTGCTTTTGCAATTTTTAGTTGAAGCTGTGGTATTGAGCTTTTTGGGTGGAGTTTTGGGGGTCTTATTTGCTGTGGGAGTGAGTTTGGGACTTATCAAATACTTTGATATGCCTTTTGTGTTTGATTTTGAGATTGTGCTTTATGCTTTGGCATTTTCTGTGTTTATTGGGATACTCTTTGGTTATCTCCCTGCAAGGAGAGCTTCAAAACTCAATCCCATTGATGCACTAAGACATGAGTAAATTTGGGTATCATTCAAGCTTTATTTTTGATAAGGAGTAAAGAGATGAAGAAAATTCTTGCAACTTTATTATTCACTACCTTTGCAATGGCTGAGGGAATTTGTGGATATTATCTACTAGAGAAAAACGATGAGGGCAAAGAGGCTGTTGCTGAGATTTTTGAAAAAGATGGCAAGTATTATGCCTATGGGATTATCAATAGTGATGGCACTTATAGTCAAGATGTAAATAATCGTGATGACAAGCTCAAAGGACGCCCACTTAGAGGTGTGGTGTTTATGTGGGGCTTGGAGAAAGATGGAGATGAGTGGGATAATGGGAAGATTTATAATACTTCTAATGGTAAAACTTATAGTGCAAGTGCCAAGCTTGAGGGTGATACACTCAAAGTCAAAGCCACAGTTTGGGGGATTGGAAAAACTTTGACTTGGAAGAAAGTCAGCGAGGAGCAAATCGCTCCATTATTGGCAAATAAGCCTAGTATGCAAGAAGTGCTAAGCACAATTCCTACAAAGTAATCCCCTCAAAGGGGGTGTTATTGAGGTTTTTCTGCACTGATGATAATATCCTCAATCACATCATTTCCTCTGATATTATCAAGCACTTCAAGGCTTTGCTCATCAATGATTTGTCCAAACACCGTGTGTTCTCCATCTAAATGAGGCAAGGAAGCAAAACAGATAAAAAATTGACTTCCTCCTGTATCTCTTCCTGCGTGTGCCATAGATAAAGCCCCTTTGATATGCTTGTGAGGATTGTTCTCTACTTCACATTTGATACTATATCCCGGTCCTCCACATCCATTGCCGATAGGACAACCTCCTTGAGCGACAAAGTTTGGAATCACACGATGAAAGGTTAGCCCTTTATAAAATCCCTCTTTTGCTAAAGTTGCAAAATTTATCACATTTTGGGGGGCTTCAGAGCCAAATAGCTCAAAGTGCATTGCTCCTTTGTTAGTAATGATTGTCGCATATTTTGCTTCACTCAACTCACTGGGTGAAATTTCATAGACTTTTAATGCCATTTTGTATATCCTTTGGATTTAGATTTTGGGTATTTTACCGATTTTATTTTGCTGAGTTGATATGTAAGGAAAAAATGTGAAAAAAATTATCGTATTTCTTTGTGTTTGTTTGTTTTGCTTTGGCTCTGAAGACGCTTTGATGCGACGCTATCTTAAAGATCCAACCTCTCTTACTCCTGAAGAGTTAAAGATTTTACAAGAAGCCCAAAAACAAAAAAAATCCAAAACCCATAAACAAGAGCATATCAAAGGCTCTTTAGAGCTTGATGATCCCTATGCAGGAATGAGTGCAGAGGAGAAAAAAAAGAAAGCTAGTGAAGAAAAAATCGTCATCAATCAAGACTGGATTTATGGCACAGCAGTCATCACAACGACATTTTTAGATGGAAGTATCAAAAGAAGTTATGGAATCTTGCTTAGAGATGGAATGTATCTCACTTCAGCCAATATGGTTTATAATCAAAATGTCTATGCAAGGGCAAGTTATGCAATGATGCAAGATGATAGCACTCCTCCTTTTTTGTGTGTGGCTAAGCTTTCTATCAAGGCTTTGGACTTGCAAAGAGGATTGGCTGTGCTAGAAACTGCAGAATATACTGATGCATATTGTAATGTGAGAGAGAAGAGTTTTTATCACGACAGAATCTATGCAAAAAATTGGGTTGATGTCTTTAGCAATTTTGGTGATAGTGAAAAATATGGAGTGCTTTACTCTGCCACCATTAGTGCTATCAATTCGTTTTTGACAAAAGCTACACCCATAGAGGGGAGTTTGGAGGATTTGGCACATACACAAACAAGCAATTTTGCAGGATATAAGTATCCTTATGGCAAGGCTTATTATACAAGAGAGGGGCGACTTGTAGGGGTGATTGGTGCAAAAAATGATGATGAGCCAATTTTTATCAAAAGGGCTCAAATTGCTAGTTTTTTATGTGAGCTTAAAGAGAAAAAAATCTTAGAAAATCACTTTCTAAAAGTGCTCTGCCCCCCCCCCCTACAAAAGAGTAGAGAGTAAGAAGAAAAAATCTTAAGAGTGAGTTTTTTTCCTAATGTAGATATTTAAAAGCTCCACAACTAGGGAGAAGCCCATAGCGACATAAATATAGGCTTTGGGGATATGGATTTTGAATCCATCTAGGATAAGCACGACTCCTACCATTGCTAAAAATGCCAAAGCTAGGGTTTTGATAGTGGGGTGAGTATCGACAAAGTGAGCAATCCCTTTGGAAGCAAACATCATCACTCCCACAGCCAAAATAATGGCAATAATCATAATCTCTAGTTGATTTGCCATACCCACAGCCGTAATCACTGAATCAAGTGAAAAAACAATATCCAAAATCGCAATCTGAACTAAAGTGGAGAAAAAGCCACCATGGAAGTTTGATTGGGTATCTTGATGATGAGTTTGAGTCTGCTCATAAATCTCTTTGACACTCTTATAAAGCAAAAAAATCCCCCCCACAATCAAAATCAAATCCCTACCTGAAATCCCAAGATTACCGATAGAGAAGAGCGGTTTTGTAAGCTTCATTATCCAAAAGAGTGAGGCTAGAAGTGCGATTCTAGTCAGCATTGCAAGAGATAATCCAAAAAATCTTGCTTTGTCCCTTTGGTTTTGAGGAAGTTTATTGACAAGAATAGCAATAAAAATAATATTATCAATCCCCAAAACGATTTCTAGGGCAGTGAGGGTAATAAGCGTTACCCACGCTTCAGGTTGAGCTAACCATTCAAACATTTTTTCTCCTTGTGAATTTTCAAAAGCGTGTATTGTATCTTAGTTGGGTAAGCTTTTTTAGTGAAGCCATCCTCGTTTTTTGAAATAAAGGATAGGCAAAAATGTAAAAATTACCATTAAGCCCACAGCAATGGGATAGCCATAACTCCACTCTAACTCAGGCATATGCTTAAAGTTCATTCCATAGATTGTGCCTATGAGGGTAGGGGGCATCATTGCCACTGTGGCAACGGTGAAGATTTTGATGATTTTGTTTTGCTCGATATTGATTTGGTTGGTTAGAAGACTTTGAACATTATCAAGTGCATTCATACTTGTATTTGCAAACTCAATCAAAGAGTTGATATCTTTGAGGATAATGCCTAGATTTTTCTTCACATCAATATGAGGTTGAAGGCTTTTGAGCATTGCTGCAATCGCTCTCCTTTTATCAAAGAGTGAATCTCGCACCGTCATATTAAACTCTTGGAGGTGGGAGAGTTGTTGCAAAACATCATCGCCTATATCTTTGTCAAATACCTTTTTTCTCAACGCCCTTGTAGAGCGTGCAAAGCCCTCTAGCATATCAGCATCTTTTTCTACTCGGATTTCAAAGATTTTGCTGATGAGATCAAAACCATTATTGAAATGCTTGGGATTGGCTAGGATAATCTTTTGCACTTCATCAAAGACACGAAACTCTTCATATCGCACGGTGAAAAGGATATTTTCAGAGAGAATAAAGGTAACACTTTGATTGCCTATCCTTTTCTCTTCTCTCATAGGGATAAGAAAGTAGGTATTGATTGTGATTGCTTGATCATCTTCCCAATATCTTGCACTCTCCTCAATCTCTTCTTGCTCTTCTTTGGTTGGGATATTGATATTGTAGGTTTGAGAGATATAAGAGATTTCTTCATGGATGGGTTTAAACAAATCAATCCAAATGATATTTTGGTGAGAGGGATTGTGAATCTCCTCTTTTTTGATTTGTTTTTGACCTTCTTTGAGAAAAATATACATTTTAGTTTCTCTTATCCAAGACTTCAAATGCAGGGAGGACTTTGCCCTCTAGTAGCTCCAAAGAAGCTCCTCCACCTGTGGAGATGAAGCTCATATTATCTCTCTCTCCTGCCTTATCCACAGCATCTGCTGTATCTCCTCCACCAATAAGACTGAAAGCATAAGTATCAGCGATACTATGAGCGACACTAAAAGTCCCTCGTGAGAATTGTGTCATCTCATAAACTCCTAGTGGTCCATTCCAAACGATTGTTTGGCTATCGCGGATTACTTGGTTGAATAGCTTTGTGCTTGCAGGTCCAACATCTACAGCCATAAAGTTGCTAGGGACATCTTGGACTGGAGAGATTTTGATCTCACTTGGAGATTGAAGCGAATCAGTGCTGACTACATCAACAGGGAGATAGATTTTTACTCCTTTTTCTTTGGCGTGATCTAGAATAGCTTTGGCTTGAGTGATAAGATCTTTTTCTACAAGAGATTTTTGCATATCATTGCCTAGAGCTTGTAGAAATGTATTGCTCATCGCTCCACCGATGATGATTTTATCTACAAGTCCTAAGATATTGTTGAGTAAGGCAAGTTTGGAGCTGACTTTGCTTCCTCCAATGATGAGCAAAACGGGTTTGAGTGGGTTTGAAAACGCTTTGGCAAAAGAATCGATTTCTTTTTTTAGGAGTAGTCCTGCGACTTTCTCTTGAGTGTATTTAGCAGTGCCGTGAGTGCTTGCGTGAGCTCTGTGGCTTGTGCCAAATGCATCATTGACATAGACATCACATAGACTTGCTAACTCTTTGCTGAGTTTGTCATCGTTTTGTTCTTCGCCTTTGTAGAATCGGATATTTTCTAGCAAGATGATTGCGTTGTTTTTGAGTGTGGCTTGAATGCTTTTGGCACTATCAATATCATCGGCAAACACAACGCTTCTTCCCAAAAGTCGCTCAAGGCGTTTGATGATGTGCTTGAGAGAAAGTTCAGCATTTTTGCCACTTGGGCGTCCAAGATGGCTGACTAGAATGATATTTTTTGCTTGATGATCAATGCAGTAGTTGATCGTGGGGAGTGCTTCTCTAATGCGAGTATCATCAGAGATATTAAACTCTCTATCCATTGGCACATTGAAATCTACACGGATTAAAACGCGTTTTCCTGCCACATCAATATCTCGGATTGTTTTGACTTTTTGCATTAACTCAATTCCAGCAACTTCTAGCATTGTCTTCTCCATTTTTGAAATATTGCTAATTGTAGCAAGTTTAGGGTAATTAAAACATCTCTCTAAGCCGAATTTTTCCAAATTCCACACCGGGTTGATCATAGGTGTTGATATCCAAAATTTTACCTACACAAGAGGTGAGAAGCTCAAAGTAGAAAATCAAAGTTCCCACACTCTCTTCACAAAGCATATCTACTTTGATTTCATCTGTGGGGATTCCCTCATTTTGGATTGTCTGCATTGTGGCAATTTGCTGATAGCTTAAGAGTTTGGCAAAGGAAGTATTATTGACAAAATCTGTGCTTTCAAGATATTGCATTTTAAAATCAGGGATTTTGGGTTCAGAGTAATTTCGGCGATTGATATTAAGGAAAGTAATGGTTTTATCCATAACCCCTTGAGTAATGAGTTGCAAAAATGAATGCTGATCAATGCTTCCAATTAGAGCAATAGGAGTAAGCCCCACTTTTTTGCCATAGGTGTCAATTTTCCCCAAACTCTCAGCCCAAAGTTGCACATACCACGCATTGAAATCTTTAAAAGAGCTTGAGTAAGAAAACAGGACATTGATAGGGTAGCGATCACGACTTTTTGCTAGGAAGATTGCTTTTCTCAAGATATGATCTTCTTTGCGATACAAAAAGCTCATCATAAACTTTTTTGCTCCCTCAAGAAGTGAGGGGATATCATATCCTAAAATCATCAAAGGCAAAAGCCCCACAGAGCTTAGCACTGAAAATCTCCCCCCTACATTTTTGGCTATATCAATACAAGCAACTTCATTCTCCATAGCCCATTTTTGCAGTGGAGAGCCTTCATCGGTGATGATGGCAAGATGAGATTTGTGAGAGAGGAGATTGTAGTGAGAGAGGACATATTTTGCAAGAGAGGAGGTTTCAATGGTTGTGCCAGATTTGGAGATGACTAAAAAAAGTGAGTTTTCTACCTCCACACCTTGCAGAGCTTTGGTGATCTCAATAGGATCGGTATGCTCTAGGAATTTGAGAGCAATATTTTTACGATGAGGGAGATGACAGAGCATTGTATCGATAGCTTTCGTCCCCAAAGAGCTACCCCCCACGCCAATGACAATGAGATTTTTTAGGGTTGAGAGAAGTTCTTTGTGAGTTTGGATATACTCTTGGCAATCCTTTGGTCCTTTATCCTCAAAAGGCAAACGATAGTATCCACTATGATCAGCCACTTTTTCTTTGACTATAAGATCATAGAGGTTATCTAGTGCATTGGCACTTGGGTGAGGAGTGGATTTGGATCCTGTATTTTCCAAAAAATTCTCAAAAACAACCATATTTCAATCCTTTGACTTAATGTGTGAGGGCATAGACACTCATATCCACAAGGCGATGACAATAACCCATTTCATTATCATACCACGCTAAGATTTTGGCGTGAGTATCATTAAGAAGTGTTGTTTTGTCAGGGATAAAAATCGCACTTGCATTTGAGCCGATAAAATCGCTTGAAACTCTTTTTTCTTCATCAACTTCAATAATCCCCCTCATCTCTCCTAGTGAAGCTTCTTTGAATAGAGTATTTATCTCTTGAATAGAAGTCTTCTCTTTGAGATTGACACTTAGATCAATCAAGCTCACATCAGGGGTTGGCACTCGGATTGCAAAACCATTGAGTTTGCCCTGAAGATGAGGGAGGACAAGTCCTATGGCTTTGGCAGCCCCAGTTTTGGTAGGAATCATATTCACTCCTGCTGCCCTTGCTCTTCTAATATCACTATGTTTGACATCTAGGAGGTTTTGATCATTGGTATAGCTATGGATTGTCGTCATTAAGCCATCAATGATAGTGTATCTCTCATCTAGGACTTTGACAAGTGGGGCTAGGCAGTTTGTAGTGCAACTTGCATTGGAGATGATACTTTCTCCATTATAGGCTGTGTGATTAACCCCATAGACAAAAGTAGGGGTATTTTCAGCAGGGGCAGAGATGATGACTTTTTGAATGCTGTGATGAAGATGAGGGGTGGATTTCTCAAGAGAATTGAAAGCCCCTGTGCATTCTATCACGCCCTCAATATCGTATTTTTCAAAGCCAATCTTTGTAATCTCTCGATTGCTTAAGACTTTGATATTCTTAGAATTTCCCATCGCAATAGTGTTGTCATCTATTTTTCGCACTTCAAATCCACGATGAATGGAGTCATAACGCAAAAGATGAATGAGGGTATCAATATCTGCTGTGGTATTGATAGCTCCAAGCTCTAAATCTTTTCGGTTTGCAATAATTCTTGCAGTGCAAAGTCCAATACGACCACTTCCATTGATACCTACTTTTGGCATAAGGACTCCTTATAGTAATGAGATAGTATGAGCTAGATTCTATCTTATGCTAGAAAAAAAGAGGAAAAAAAGTGTCAAAAAGTTGCAATAAAGCTCAAAACTCCCCTTATTTGCTTGATTATTCTTGATTATTTAAAAAAAACTTTGTAGAATGCCTCAATCTTTGGTTCTCTCAAAGATGCAATATTATTTCTATATGGAGGTTTCTGATGAATAAGTCAGAATTTGTAGAACTTGTAAAAGAAGTTGGTGAGTTTGAAACTAAGAAGGATGCAGAGAGAGCAATCAATGCTTTTGTTGCAGGAGTTGAGAAAGCTCTAATCAAAAAAGAGAGCATTGAGCTTGTTGGTTTTGGTAAATTTGAGGTTGCAATGCAAAAAGGAAAAGAAGGAAAAGTTCCTGGAAGCAATAAAACTTACAAGACTGCTGATAAATTTGTTCCTAAATTCAAGCCTGGAAAAGGTCTTAAAGATAGCGTAGCAGCTGCTAAGTAATCTCTCCCCCTTCTTGGGGGCTTGTCCTCATAGCTCAGCTGGATAGAGCATACGATTCCTAATCGTAAGGTCGGGAGTTCAAACCTCTCTGGGGACACCACTTTATCTCCCATTTTATCATCTCTATATTTTAAGCACAAAACGATTTTGGTATTTTGCAGAGTTAGTGAAGAGTAGAGTGAGCCAAAGCCCACTCCAAATAATGAAAAAACTACCAAGAACAAGAGTTTTTGCACTCCTTGGGGGGGGGGGGATAAGGAGGTTTTATCTCTAGGATATAACAACTTACAAAGGAAAAACCCCTAGAAATAAAACTTTTATGAGGAGACTAAAAAACTCTTCATAAAAAGCATAAAACTCTATGATACCTCTTACTCTAAAACAATCTCTAAAAAATCTTAGAGATAAGAGGTATCATCAAATCTTATCCAAGAGAGAAACCTTTTCTACTCTTAAACTCTGTAATACTCCTCCACCATCTCAAAGAGGGCTTTTATACCCTCTTGCAATAGGCTAGGGGAAAAACTTTGTGATACTTCCTTGCTTAAGCTAAAGAAGTATCAGCAAATCTTTGCTAGAGTGGGGCAAAGCCCACTCAAAAATGAGAAAAAAACAAAAACAGAGCCTTAAAAATCAAAATTCTCAACAAAGAAAAAATAGGCTCTGTGATACCTCTATCTTAGAGTAGAGGTATCAGCAAGACTACTATCTATCTATCTATCTATCTATCTATGGATAGATTTTTTTGATGAGAGAGCTAGATAAAGAGATTTTCTATCCTCTTAAAAGATTTGTGAGAGAGGTTAAGAGAGAGGGGTTTCCCTACCTCTTTCTCTCCACTCCCCTTTTCCTTTTTTCCCTCTTTTTTGCTTTTCTCCCACTCCCTTTTCTAACTTGTCTTAGAAACTATATCTTGCTCCAAGATTAAACTGCATAAAGGTTCTTTGCTTATCTCCAAAGCTCTTTTCTACATCGATATAAAGTCTAGCCCCCTTAGTTAGCTCAATATTGCTTCCTACATTTAGCACTGCTCTTCCATTGCTCTCTACTTTGTCAAGTTGGGTGATATATCCTCCACTTCTTGTGCTTGCTTCAGATTGTCCTCCCTCAATGTAGTCATACTCATAAGAAGCTCCTACATAAAGACTTGCAAATCCTTTATCAGTAGTGAATTTCTTCCCTAGACTTGCTCCAATTCTGCTTCTTAGAGTGAGAATAGCATCTTGAGAAGCATTGAGATTAGCAGGAACTTTGTCGTTATTAAGCACTGCACGATTAAAATCGCTTTGATTGAAGTATCCAAAGGCGACTTCTACTTGAGGATCAATATACCAGCTTCCTTTTTCATTTTCTGCAAAGCTATAGCGATAACCAAACTCATCACTGAGCACCATTGCAAAGTTATTGGTTTTGCTCATCACGCTTGTATCATTGCTCAAAGAGAATTCACTCATAATGTAATCAAATTTAAGAATTGTGTCATTATACCAACCACTATCAGCGACATAGGAGTTATAAAGTCCTACTTCTACCATATTAGAATCTACTCTATCAAGTGCAATGCTCTCAAATGGAGTGCCTATCGCATTGATTCCTAGAGTGTTGCTCTTGGTGCTAGAAGTTCCATAAGCTAGGGCAATTCCCATATAGTTTCTTGCATTCTCTCCTACACTAAGTGAGTAGTCATATCCTGCTTGAGCTGTGAGATAATCTGTCTTACTTCCTGCTCCAAAGCTATTGCTCATATTTCCACCAAAGACTCTAGCCCATACTCCTTGATTGTGATCATTATCTCGCAATTCTCCCATTCTCTTATTTAGAGAGTTGAAGTTGGCAAGGTAGAGATCATAATTGACAGCTAGGGCTGAACTTGCTATGGCTTGGAGAGATTGATTGATTTCTCCCTCAACTACATCACCGATATAAGTTTTTTCATCTATTGTAACAAGATTGACAATCGCTGTGCTTGTCCCTATCATACTCTCTCCACCCACAACTTCTACACTTCCATTTGCACCACTTGCATCAGCGACCATAATATTGTCGCTTCCATTCTCGTCAAAAGTAATATTGTAGATATCACTATTTCCTGTGAGAGCAATGATTGCTTTTCCTGTTACATTAGATGAGTTGTCTGCATCATCACCTGCATCAAGTGTTGAGGCTTGTGTAAAGACCACTCTATCTGCTGTATTAGAACTTGCATAGAGTTTGAATGTCGCTTCTCCTGTAAATCCACTTGTGATTGTAAGAGTGTTTCTAGCATCTTTGCTTCCTGTATTGGTGCTAGGAGTAGTGGAGGGTTGAGAATCCACAGAAGGAGCTTGTGGATCTGTAACTACAGGAGCTTCAGGAGTTGTAACCACTCCGCTTTCCTCTCCCTCTCTTACAAGTCCTCTTGTGAGGAGAGCAGGAGTAAGTCCTGTGATAGCGTCTTGTGTGGAGATATCTTGTCCTGCTGGTTTCACTCCCACAGAGAGATCGACTAATCCACCATTTGAAGTGAGTGAAGTAATCGTATTATCACTTGAGCCAAACACTAGAGTGGAGTTAGTAACCTCAAAGCTTAGAGGATTATTGTTATTAGTATCATTTACATTGATAGCTGAAGTAATTGTAGTGCGTGTGCCACTTAAAGCAATAGTATTGCTTGTAGTTCCACTTGCACTAATACTATCAATCACAGCTGAAGAGCTAGAGATAGTGAGAGTATTTGAAGTTGTCGCACTTAGAGCAAGATTGCTGAGGGCAACTGCTCTACCTGTGAGTGTGGCATTTGAAGTATTGGTATCATCTCCTACTAACTCTATCTTTGAGCCATTCCCTGAAGTGCTTAATCCTCCATTGAGGGCTAGAGTTGTGTTTTTGAGCTTGATTGTAAGATCTTGTCCATTTCCTACATTGACTTGGTTTGTGATACTCATAGAAGTAGCATTGCTCAAATCAAGGATATTTCCTGTGCTTGTCTCTCCTAGTGTGAGAGCTTTAAGAGTTCCGCCATTGAGAGCTAGAGTTACCTCTTTGTCAGTTCCTTGCCCTTTGAGTGTGGCTGTGAGGTTAGCTCCATTGCTGAGTGTGCCAATCGTTGTGCTCATCGCTCCGCTTGTAACCTTTGAGTTGTCAAGCACAAGTATTGTGTTTGCTCCACTTGCATTGAGAGTAGTGATTGCGTGAGTTGTGCCATTAGCGTCCTTGCCCTCAAGGGTAAGAGTAGCGTTTGAGCCTGAGAGGGTGAGATTATTGACTTTTGTTGTCCCAGTTCCAGCTGTTGTGGTAGTAATATCACCCTTGACTATACTTTGAGTGTTTGCACCAGTGAAAGTAATTGTGTTGGTTCCATTCCCACTTCCACTTCCACCTCCTGCATTGATACTGCCTATCTCTCCATTTCCACCAATGAAAACATTCATTACCCCTCCAGACTCTGAGGTAATTTTGTTGGCTTTGAATCTCCCTGAAGTGGCAATATTGTTTGTCGCTCCATCACTTGTGATTGTTCCAGTATTATCTTGTCCTGTTGTGCCTACTTCTAAAGAAGCTACATTGATATAGTTAAATCCTTTGCTTTTTGAGTAGATATTGTTTGTAACCTTGAGGTTAAGGTTGGCTGTGTAATCACTTGAATTCCAGTTGTTATTGACTCCTGAAGCAAGGGCAAGGCTTGAGCCACTGCCTGAAGTAAGGTTTTTGCCAATATAGACATATCCTGAAGCATTTGAACTAAGAGTATCGGTTTTATTGATATCATTAATTGTAAGAGTATTTGCAGTCGTCCCATCAAAGCTTAGGATATTTTTGGTATTAACTTGTTTGCTAGTAACTTCTGTAATTGTTCCATTCACTGCTCCATTCAATTTGAAGATATTGCCTGTATTATTGTTATTGCTATCTGCTTTGATAGAAGCATTTGTATTGAAAGTCACACTTTCATTGATTGTGATAAGATTTCTAGATGATGCATTATTGTTGTTGGCAGAAATCTCTCCTGAGAAAGTTGCAGTATTGGCTGTGATAGAGTTAGTTGAGCCTTGTTGTGCTGTAAGGTTGCCACTAAGTGTCAATGTCCCTACATTGATAGTGTTGCTTCCTGAAGTGCTAGAACTTGTGATATTTGTAGCAGTAAGTGAGCCATCACCACTAGCATTGAATGCCCCACTAGAAGTGCTAACACTTGCTAGAGTGAGAGAAGAAGTGCTATCAATATTGACATTGAGATTTTTTGAGCTATCAAGGGTTAGGGTGGGATTCCCAATCGTTGTAGTTGAA